>NZ_WHOA01000162.1 GCF_013141715.1 Paenibacillus phytorum
GAGTTGTTCATTTAAAAAAAGATTATACGCATCAACTTTCTCTTGAATTTCGACTTCCATTATTTGTTTAATACTTTTTTCATAGAAGATACTTGTCCTATCCGCCCATGATATTAGTTCGCTTCGGGGAGAATCATATCCGTTGAATTGTGACCACTTAGACTTTAAATGACACTTAGTCCTCTACTGCCCTCACAAGCCCTGTAGCTGTGGCGAGTCTGATGTTCAAAAGAAAAGCACCATCGAATGATGATGCTTTTACATTTAATATTCTAAAAACATAAATTTCCATAACAACAGACATATCAAAGTAGATACCCATGAAATGAAGCCAAATATCATAACAATTTTGTTTTCACTCCAACCATATTTCAGGCTAAAATGATAGTGAATAGGTGCCATGCGAAAAATACGAAGTTTGGTTTTTTTATAGTACCAAACCTGTAATATAACTGATAGTTGTTCTGATAAATATATAAAAAATAAGATGGGAATTAATATCTCAACTTTTTCAATTATAGCCATAAAAGCTAAAGAACCACCAATAGCCAAAGAACCAGTGTCACCCATAAACGCTCTAGCAGGATATATATTATAGAAAAACAATCCTAATAAACAACCAATCATTACCAATGAAAATGTTTGAACACCAATTTTGTCAGAAATAATAAAAAAGAAAAAATATGTTGGAATAGCTACAGAAATAAGTAAACCATCTAATCCATCGGTAAAATTAATCGCATTTGCTGAACCGACAATAAAGAGCATCATAATTATTAAGTAAAATAGAAGGGGAAGTTTTAATGAATAATCACCAAATATTGTTATGTTCGGACTAAGGGAATATGTACTAATCAGATACCACAGGAGTACACCAGTAAATGTAAACTGAAGGATTAGCTTTGTTTTTCCTGAAACACCAGAAGGGTCTTGAAAATAAGCCTTTTTAAAATCATCAATAAAACCTATTATGCTGAATAAGATGAAGGTGGTGTTAAGGAATAATGTTAATGGGTCTGGTCTCGTCAGAGTGGTTACTAATATGCCTGTTAAAAGTACAAGACCCGCCATTAACGGAGTTCCACGTTTGGCTTGATGGTCTGGAGGTAATTCCGCTCTAATTGGTTGGGTAAGTTTTAACGTCCGTAACCCCCAAATAAGAATAGGACATAAAAGTGCGACCATAAAAAAGGAAAGTGTAGAAATACCTAAGGTTGATTGTAGCATGATTTATCCCCTATTGTTTTTTTGTACAGGCATAGGTTATTATACGTTAATTTATTGGATAAATATTCCTGTAGAGGAAGTGTAATTTTTCAGTCCTCCTTTTAATATTCGTTTTGAACAACTCTTACGGTTCTCTCTCCATAACTTAATGTTACATGAAAAATATGAATAAAAAAAAGAGAAACTTCAAAGGAATATCTTTCCTATTTTATTGACGACTTTCTCTCGATCCCGAAACTATACCATGCTTCCTACACGTTCTCAGAGCATAAGAAAAGCATCATCGTTTGATGATGCTTAGTTAGTCGCTTGATTGTGCCTTAGATGAAACTTCTCTTTATTGAACTATCGGTTTGCAATAGGTAAGCATTTGATGTGATCTCCAGCTTTTCCCCTGCTCCACACGGAGCGTGCCAGTTTCCAAGCACTCCGCGTTCCATCTAACTAAATGTACTTGATCATAAGTTCCTCGTTACTCATTGATTTTGGATATGTTAAACTGGTTCTAAAGCATATTTTTCACGGTATTTGTTGATCTTGTTCATCATCAATTCCGTTAGACCCAGTCTGTTCTTGAGTACGTCAATCGTCTCTTTATGTGTTTGAAGGATCAGTTGCCCGACATCTTTATGGAGGATGCGCAAGTTGTTGAACTTGTCGTTTCCACCTAGGTGCAACGGGATGTAGTGGTGGCAGTGAACATCGGATGCGAAGAGGTGCATCTCTGTAATTTCGCATTTTCCCATCTTCATGCTATACCGACTAATCCGATTATCCATATATTCAACACTTTGATTCGGGATGCTAGATTTCGTAAGTAAGTAAATTTCCTGACGTAAATCTGGTCGAAGCTTTTTGTGTATTTGTTCTCTGCCTGCTGTGGTGAAGAGCGAAAGACCTGTACTAAAGCCCATCGTATTCTTTGTTTTCACATTGGCTAGAGGATATAAATAAACATCTGCTATTTTAAACGTCCTGTAACCCAAGCTGTAAAATTTACTGTACGTTGGCGGTGGGTTTGCAGGATGCTCGTATTTCCCGATTTGTTTGAGACGATTGTACATGAAAGCTCGCAGATCGTAGGCAAGACGTGAGAACGCAACACTTACATGTGTTGCTCGATTGAAATAGTTGTGAATTCCTAAAACAAAACTGTTGAACCGTGCAGCGTTTAGAGCCGTTGGCGAAGTCCTCATTTTGAGAATATGTTTCTTGGCTTCACTTTTAATTTTCTGCCTTTTGCTCGCTTTAATGCCCGTATGCGCTACTCGTTTTTGACCCTTTTTGTTCGCTCGGATTGTAAACCCAAGGAATTCTGACTCTCTTTTTCGCAAATTGATGATTTGCGATTTCTCTGGAGAGACATCGAGTTTCAGACGGTCTTTGAGGTAAAGAACAACCGCATGGTACCACCTCTGAGCGGACTTTCCAATCGCGACAAATGATTTTGAAGTCATCGGCGTAACGCACCAGATAGCCTTCTTTCAGACTAGACCGCATTTTCGCAGCTCTTTCGCCAGTTCTTGATTTGAAAGGTCGTGTCAGCGGAAAGAGTTCCCATTGACCAGCCACCCAGTGATCGAGGTCATTCAGTACAATATTCGAGAGCAGTGTGGAAAGTAAACCCCCTTGTGGTACCCCTTTTGAAGGTATTCCTTCCCCCTCGATTTCGGCTTTTAGCATTTTTGAGATGCATGCTAGAACCTTTCTATCTTGAATGCCCATGTTCCAAAGTTGCTTTACGAGCAACGTATGGTTGACGTTGTCGAAAAACCCAAATATGTCGATGTCGACTACATAATGCATCGACGCCTGATTGATGAGAAATTGAACTCTTGCCATGGCATGGTGTGTCGATCGAAGGGGTCTGAAACCATAGCTATGATTGTAAAATTGGGCTTCAGCTATGGGCTCAAGTACTTGCTTGAAGCACTGTTGAATGATGCGGTCGAGGATGCATGGGATGCCAAGCGGTCTCATTTTGCCGTTATCTTTTTCGATAAGCTTCCGTCTGACATTCTTGGGGCGATAGTTTTGCAGTCTGTTTTGGATTTCACTCACTAATTCGTATTCGGGTCGTTGTTCGATGTCTTTGATGGTTAGCCCATCTGTTCCTGGTGTCTTTGATCCTTTATTGGACTTCATCGTACGGTAAGCAAGCAAAATATTTTCTCTGGATGTGACGATCTCGTAGAGATGTGAAAAAGTTTCCTTATTTTCCGCTTTTGCGTACAAGTCCGTAAAAGATTCTGTCATGCCGTAATACTCCCAATTTCGTAAAGCTTGCACTGTGGCACCCCTCCTAAAATGAAGCGGTGTCCCCACATTCCTACCTGATCGGTGCAATTCACGTATGGAAAATGATCGTTCTTTTCAATTAGACTTGGGGCTGTTCCTCCACCTCGATTACAGAGGCTTCATCAGTCGCGCCCCTGCCCTCACAAGGATAAATTCATTTCGGCGAGTGCCTTATTGCAACCGTTTCGGGTAACAGCCCTTCCTGCAACGTCCCTTGTTTTCCAAGTTCCTTACAACCTAGCTATCTTTTCTGAACTTAGGTGCTTCCTCTAAGCCTGTGAGACCAATGCCGCCATTGTTCGGCATAGCGTATTTCATAGGTGAAAGTTTTACTTTACGCCACTCACCCCATCGTTTGATGGTACATACGTTTCCGCATGCTCTAACTTTAGACCTGTACATTCGGAAGTTCGTCAGTTCGCTTCAGTGCGACATTCTCACCATATTCAGTTTTTCAGCCGCGCGACATATCCGTTGGCATACCTGTTTCTACTTAATGGCTTCAGCCTTCGTTCTGTCGAATCTACCTGAACTCCACACCTCATGTTCTGTTAAACATGACGCGTGCAGGAGTGTTGGCGGGATGGTTTCGGGATACATGGTTCCGTCATTCCCATCCTCGGTTGTAAAGTTAAAATTACCGCTGTAATCTCCTGCTTTTCACACTGTTTGGTGCTTATAGCAGAACTTGTCGTACTTCGCCGTTAGTTCAATAACATAAATACTGGCCCCATAAAAGATTAATTATTTGTTATACATATTTGTAATTTTTAGTTGTTCAATAGGAAGATTTGAATCAAACATGACTTCGGAGAAATCAAAATCCGGAACCTTTGTTTTCTTTTTCTCGATCTCGTAATAGCGATAAGTAAAACCGTCCGAGACAAATGCTTCTTCCCCCAAATGCTGTTTAACCAACCGCCTATCCTCTTCAGGTATAGGTTCGAAAGGGTTCTCAGTTAGCTGAAGAGCGATTACGTCTTTATTTAATTCCTCTACATGATAACAAGGGGCGCTTAAAAGCTTGTCTCGCCCGAATAACTCAATATAAGGCTTGCCAAACAAGTTGATCCAGTGAAGCTCAGGGTGTATCACGCGCAGATTCTCTGCTTCGCCGAACGCGCCTGGAATGTTTTCATTCACAATAATACCTCGAATGGGCTCCGTAATACTTATGATTTCTTTGAATAGCTCTAAAGCAGTGCGAAAATTGGTTTGGCTTTTTAGTAGGAAGTTAATATCAATTCTCATACTAAAGGAATTGAAACCTACTATATTGCTTTTTCTCAAAGAGATATTATAACTGATTTTATGTCCTCTTCTTTTCTCCATAAGAAGAGAGCCATCTATAGAAGGAATTGAAGAGTCCTGGATGCAAGCAAGAGTCTCCCGGTTCATGAATAGATCAACCACTTCACTTATATCTTCCGGATTATATTTTCTCTTAAGAGGTTGAAACCGATCGTAGTTTTGAGGAATGAAATCTCTGCCAAACTTGTTTATCGACTGGAGTAGCTCTGTTATGAAGGCTTCGTTTCTCCAATCCTTCAAGCTTGATAATGAAAATCGAATGATAGGGTATGTGAGATCTTTCATGAATTTCTTCAACTCCTCTATATAATTATTAGTCAATCTTTATTACTTCAATTATTACTCCAGCGTCTTACATCTCTACTAAACTGCCAGTTACTTGAATGAACAAAAATAGGAGCTGCCGCGAGCAGCTCCTTCACTATCGTTACCCGTTAGCTTAATGCCCATTGCCTTATTCTAGCACTTTTGTATCTCTAACTTTTTCAAACCTTTTTACAAGTTCTTCAATAGGTGCTTTATTATCTTTTAATTCTTTTTCAATTTCAGCAAGGTCTCTTTTCTTCTGTTCAACAATTTTAATTCCTTCTTTATACATCTCTCCATATGCAGCATCATCGACTCTTGTTTTAAAATATTCGGTTTCAGCCAAAACTCCCTTTAATCCACGAATGTTATTCTCTAACTCTTTTTTTGGATCAGGTGGATTTAAATCTGCTTCTAACAATCCAGCTTCCCTGCCGAGTTCTTTTACCTTACGGCCTTGCTTCTCCACTTTAGCATGATCTTCATCTGTTTTACTCTCTGGCATTGACTCAAAGATTGCCTTTTCTTTTTCAAAATCATTTTTAAGTTGAGATAGTTTTACTGCATTTGGCAGATTATCTGCATAAGCACTATAACTAAGTGATCCTCCAATAATAATAACTAAACTGACACATGCCGATATCATGATTTTATTTTTCATTTCAGTCACTTCCTTCTTTTAAGAAACATTCGAGATCTGATTTCCCTGCTTATAAAAGATAAACGTATTACTCACGCTAAAAAATTAAGTTATTATGCTGCACTTATTAGACGCGTCATAATGGAATAAGTTTCCTCTATTTATTCAATTATCCTGCCCGTTACTTTAATGAAATCAGGGAGCAGCTGCCGCGGCAATCTGCTCCCTGTTTATTGTGCTATCGTTACCCGTTAGCTTAAAAGAAAATTACATGTCCTTTGGTACAAATATCCCCAATAATTTACCGTTTAACCTATCGAATTCTTTCAATAAATCATCCGAGTTCTTTGAGTATTTGCTCTGAATGTAAAATCTACTACAAGTATAAAGTAGAATACCAACAATCTCTTTAGAAACCATACTATCATTACTTATTGACTGTTTATACAAATCAATGTATGAGTGCAAAGCACTAATCAATTTACTATCAATCAGTGCATTTCCATTTTCGCCGTTATTACCTCTTAGTTGAAGTATCAATTCCATACAAACATTTTTCAATCTTGCTATCAGTTCATTATTTTCCACTATTGTCCCTCCTAAACGTCAACATATTTCTCATCCGTTACTTTCTGCTTACTAAATGAAATTCAATATTAAAAGGCTAATCCCTTCACAACAAACTGCTAGCTGCCACCACGCATAACTGCCCGTTAGCGTAACCAACAAACCATTATTTAATCTCTTCTGTTTGGATCATATTCATCCTCAACCACTGGGATATACGGCGATAGGAGACTGTCCGTCTCACGAGTAATAATCCCACGAGCGAGCTTCCATACAATAAATTTATTGTTATCTTCGATATCTTCATCGTTGTGTATATATAAAAGTCCATATGAGCCTGGGAGGTTCTCAGACACCCACTTATATATCTCCAGTACATAACTCGTGCAATGATTATGTAAGCCAGAGATGACCCAAGAATCTAACCCATTCCTTCGTTTAATATTCGAAAGTCCTTCACTATCTACAACTTTCAAATAGTTAACAAACTTAGTGTAAGCCTTATCTTGCAAGTCTTCACTTGTGTCATGAGTATGGTATCTCAACACAATCCATCCATGAAATTCAAACATTATTTCTCTCCTAACTCATTGAACTATCGTTCTGCGTTATTTAAATGTTTATCTCACAATCTCAACCGCCTGTACCAACGGTCAACGGGTTTAGCGAGTAATTGGGCAAGTGTCTGTTACGCAGTGGAGCCACAGAGTAGATATGGTGTTATGCGAAGGCTGTTCCATCAGAAAATTCCTACAGATGTTAAATAAATTGCTTATTCAATAACTCAATTATTTGATCTTTCATAGTGGGAAATGTTATTTCAATATATTCTTGGATATTTGAATTATTAAGATAGTAGCATCTTTCCTTGTTAGAATTCTCTATAAACTGTATTAATTTATCATAATTTTTTAGAACATCTAAATAAGAGATAATTTGCGTGTCTATAAAATCAAGTATTTTTTCAAATTGTTCAATTGTTAAACCATAGACGTTACAGGCGTTATTTAGCTTTAATACTGCGTCTAAATCCGACCTCTCAAAACGTTCTAGCTCTTCTCCAAAAATTTGTTTTATTTTTACTGTTCCAGAATTTCGATCTGACAATGCATGAACAAATATTGCAGGATGACCTAATATATAACCATTACTCTTACTTTTTTGTTTCTTTACTTTTTCATTTCTAATTAATTGAATAGAATAAAATGAGGGTATGATCTCAAGAAGTATGTAATCTCCAGGTATATTACGAGCACTTGACCAAAACGAAATTTCCAGCTTAATTTCTTGATCTTTATAAGTTATCTTGGGACGTGATCTAGCATATTGAAACCCTTTTGAAGAATAATAACTTCCTATCTCATCACAAACAGCTTGAAATATATTTTGGCATGGTGTATCAGGTGAATAATTATTTAAAACACTGTTTTCTTCCCAACTCCAACCCACAATGCACCCCTCCTTTAATTAATTATTGCATTAATTCCACCTAACACATTATTTGCAAACTTTATTAAACAAGTGTTATTTAAGTTGATTTACGAAATACAGACCTTTACCCATGTTACCATAATTCGTAAATTCTATTACATATTTAGTACGCTTAATTGCCCTTTGATTGAGAAAAGGCAGTCGATCATATTGCCGACTGCCTACTTAGATTTAATTCAACTATAGTTATCCGTTAGCGCAATGACATCACATTACCTCGATAACAAATCTCGCTGAACCATCTTCGAGACATGTACCATCTTCATAATGAATATGAAAACCAGATGGCACATTATTGTAAGCCATAGCAAGTAATTGAGTTGCTATTGAAATTAATCCCTCTTTATTTGCCTCAATAACAAAATCACTTCCTAGGCTCGTCGCTTTAATTTGAAAATTATCTTTCCAATAAATCTTCAATCCTTTTTCGGGAGTATATTCAGGAATCTCAATTTCAATTTTCATCATACTCGCCTCCCCTGTAGCCAATTGAATTCAGTATATCATTTCATATGTAATTTCTTTACACTAACCCCGTTAACTGAGCAAAACAAAAACTGTTTCCGATGCAACCGCAATTTCAACTCTCGTTTCTCGTTAGTTTACTTATCTGACCTCTATTTAGGGAGGAGCTTCAACCCTTCTTTTGAAGGTAGTGAATGATTCAATATGTATATTGAAATACTTCACATGTAATCACTACATTTAGATGCGGTAACTTGTTTTAATTCAAATGGTTCAAATTAACTTAGTTGCATCCAAAATAATTTTTCTGCCAAGTCCCATTAAACTTTCGTTCATTTTGCTGTCACCGTGATTAATTATTAACATTTCACAAGCGCATGAATAGTTAAGTCGTTCAGTTAATATATCTCCACCAATAGCCCCCATGTTAATTATGAGACCAAGTATATTTTTATCAAACTGAAGAGAGCCCCCCTCAAAGGTACTACTGAAATAATCCTTCAACAATTCAGTTGCAAACTGATTTAACCTCTGGGAATCAGTCGTATGTTGATAAAAATTGATTTCAACTAAATTGTCCAAAGAGAGAGCAATGAATCCTCTTCGACCACTTTCTGTAATTTGTTTAGCTGCATCTTTAACTCGTGAGAACGCTTGTTTTCTACTATTTATCCTTTTACAGGCTACAGCAATTTCTTCTTCTCCATGAACAAATATAAAATCTGGTTCAGCATTTAATACATGGAATCCACTCAATTCAAATACTGATGTTAGAAACAACTGGTATTGAATATCCCTTGGCCTGGTATTCGTAAGTTTGTCGTCTCTCGGGTTTACATTCCCACCGAAAATTAATGCGAGCTCCCGCACGTTATCTTTCATAACCACCTGAGATGATGTGATACTCCATAATTCATAAAAGTCTCTAAGTCCCTGACCAAGAGTGGTCATGCGTCTTAAAAATGAAACAAAATCGATTGATTTAGAAAATGAGTCTTCACCTAATACCTCAATAGGATTATCCATTTGTTGAATAAGTCCTTTTTCCACAGCAATCTTAAATCTATTGAATCTGCTTTGTACATTTATCGAAATTCCATATGCATCGATTTTAGCCAATATGTCGTCTAACTTTTCTTTAACATATCTTAGCGAAATCGGATCGAAACGACTTATCATGTCGTTGTCTCCTCTCCTATAATTCACTTGGAATAAGATTGATCATCTTAAAATCTTTATCCGTAATGGACGTATAATTGGACTGAACTGAATTGATATACCATAAACCGAACTTCTCTGATTTATTAGGAATCCTGCTTTTGACTACTTTATAATACAAATCTATCGTTATATTCATTGTCCACGTTAAAATCATTTTTATATCAAGAGGTGAACGTAGCTTCTTGATTTCTCCACCTAAAATAAGGGCGTTCATAGATGATTTCCCGTGAGCGTTTAAAGACCATGATGCGTACAGTATTTCATACAAGGCATGATGTTCCAATAATTCGCACAATGCCTTTAGGTTTCTAGGCCCGTCAAACAAACTGTACCATTCAGTTTTTTTCTTTTGATGCTCTAATCGGACCCACTCTTCATTAATTTTCGTGTACTTAGATTGATTAAAAACTTGTTCATATGCCTCAATAACTTGTTTACGATTCTTAATCTCCATCTGATCAATGATATGTTTTGCATTCCTATCTTTCTTTAATATATCCAGCAAACTTGCATACTGGGGTGATTCCTTATCAAGTTTCTTATTCTGTTTTTGAATATGTTTATAGTGAGCAAGCTGATAGGCAAGTCCCCGCTCCACCGTTTTATCTTGTAAAATGAATAATATACTCATCGCTATTTCAAATGCAGAGCGTAATAAGATAATCGCAGAATCAGTAGAACCTGCTTTAAGTAGAATAGATATAGAATCAATTACATCTAAGTAATTTCGGAAAAGCAAATTGATCGATGGATCCGCAACGTCTACATCCAATTCCATTAGCCACGAGAAGATGTGTGTTCCAAAGTTAACCATTTCTTCAACATTCTCAGAAGCATATTTTGTTAGCTTTTTAATTTCCCCGGAAACGTTTCGTTTAAGTATGTCATGATTTGCGTCCACATTGCTTACCTCCCAAGCTGGTTTCTTCTTGTTCCTTCATTATCCTCGAATTGAAACTGCTTGAACAGGGCGCATGTATTACAATGCCACATAGACAAAAAAAGACGCTCCGTAGGAACGTCATGGTTACATAT
>NZ_WHOA01000163.1 GCF_013141715.1 Paenibacillus phytorum
GATATCCGGTTTCCAGAATACAGACAAGCATTTGATGATATTTTTAGCGATCGTTCGTTGGCCTCTTTGCGCCGGTTCCCAGCCCCTTCTGACCTATTGCAGCTAACTCCGGAGCAAATGGTTCAGATCTGGGGTGAGTATATGGCCAGACCTGGCGGGGTGCGAGGTAAGAACAAGGCGTTGGAACTTCAATCACTCGCTAGACATAGCGTGGGAGACACTACTGCCCTTGAAGAAGACAAATGGGAGCTAAGGCACCTCATCGAAGAGTATGAAAGGATCTGCCGAATTATTGAAGAAGCGGACGAGATGATTGAGAAGATACTGCCTGAAATTCCTTGTTCTGATCTCGTTCGATCTGCCGGTGCTTCCGTTCCAGCAACGGCTGCCATATTGGCATTTGGCGGGGACTTACGTAAGCTGTCTCACGGAAATCAATTACTACGCAAGGCAGGATTAAACTTAGCAGAACGAAGTTCTGGCAAATATAAGGGGCAAATTAAGCTCACCAAGCGAGGCAACTCACTACTGCGCAAGCATCTCTACTTCACTGTGTTTCACCTGTTATCTTTCAATGGAGCGTTTCAAGCCATGCATGCGCACAATACCGAAGTGAAACGAATGACGAAAATGCAGTCCATGATGAAGCTGATTGGGAAACTCGCACGGATGCTTGTAGCCATGGCAAGAGAAGGACAAACATTCTCCATGGATAAGGCCCAGTTACCGTTAGCAGCATAAAAAAGTAAATCGTAACCCTGACACGTGGATTGGCTCATTCGCAGGATCTCACAAAGAAAGCACCGAGTACCGAGATTTTTCCGCTTTAGGGCATAGACCCGTTCC
>NZ_WHOA01000164.1 GCF_013141715.1 Paenibacillus phytorum
GATCTCCCCAAAAAGTGAAGCGAACCTCCGAAGAGAATTCCGATTACTTTCCGGGGGCCCCATAAGGGTTCAGACAATTGCTTGTCCTATATCTGAAAGCTGAAATGCTCATTGACTTGCTAGCGAGATTTTGCAATCTCTTTTTGAACGATTTCTCGTTCGCGCTTACTCACTCGTTGTTCAGTTTTCAAAGATCAATTTCTTTCGTTCACTGCCGTGTTACCGAAGCAGCGAGAAGTAATATACCATACTGATTTTTATTTTGCAACTAGTTTTTTTCTAGTTACTTTCACCAGCCTGTCTTGCGGCCGGAGTGATAATATACCATGGATTACAAACACATAGCAATGTTTTATTTTTCCAATTTAAATGTTTTTTTAAAGATAAACAAAAAAGGCAGATTCCAATTAGGAATTGCCCTTTTTTGTCGTCTTTTTATCGTCTTCTTAATGGAGATTCTTTTAACAACTACATGACTCTAGGTTTTGTAGGATCACAATTCGGCGGGGGAACAACTCCACTTTGAGACAACTTAATAGTAGCACTCTTCGCGATACATATGATCCGGCATGAGAGGGTTAATCCGCGATAACAGCTCTGCACTTAGCCCAAGCTCCTCGACTTCTTTCAAGAAAGCCATGAATATAGACATTTCTATATTAACATCAGCATGGAATTTGTTAATTGAAGGGTAACTAGCTCGCAACGTACGTAAATAACCTGTAAGTTCAATCGCTTTTAAATAAAACTCATTGAAACTCTTCTCAAACTGCTTGCTTTTCTTGATTAATCTCTTCTCTACCACATCCAAGTCCATCGTAATAACTGCCGCATGACCAGCAGCATCAGTCAGCCAAAGCAATGATGATGTAAAGATGCATACTTCGGGACTGACTTACCCTCCAGAAGCACGATGAGTATTTTGAAGTACTCCTCAAGCTCATTCACCATATGATTGAGAAATGTCGGTGTTAATCCAAGCTTTATTTGCCCGAGTAAGAGACGATCTAAAAGATTCAGTTTATACTCGCGTAAATTTGCCGTTAAATCGTAAGCCTGTTTGTTTAATTGAGCCAAATTGGCAGCTTCCTTCATTCGCACTTGACCAAGGAGTTGATTATATTGGTTTATGTAGGAATGGGCGATAGCAATATCTTTGAGCTCCACAGGAGCAAGGGCATTATAAATAAACCTCGCATGATCCCCTAAAATTTGCAGCCAAAATCGATGCTCAAACAATGTTTGTTCCATCAACTCTTGCCCCTTTCCCTCTATTACTTTACCTAATTGTATGTAACGATCTAATTATAAAAACCAATCTCTTTTACTTTTAAGATAAAACGAAAAAAGACGCCTAGTGGCGTCATAACGGGAAGCAACTACTTAACTAATACATAGAAGCTTCTCCAGAATCTCTTCATAGTTAGGAAAGGGTTACTCCTCACCCTCTTACACGATCAGCTTTAACCTTTGGCAAAGCCACTTTATATCGACCCAAATATTGCGTCCCGATCACCCCCGCTAGAATCATCACAGAGCCGATCAAGTGATATATCGTCACTTTTTCCCCAAGAAAAAGGGCTCCCGCAGCCATGGAGACAATAGTTGATAAATTAGTGAACACGCTCATTTTGGAGGCTTCTATCTTAGACAAGACATAGTTACCTGTCAAAGCCGTCACCAGTGAGGAGAATAAACCTAGGAAGAGAATGGCCACAATAAATGAAGGGTTAGACAGTGGTGAAAGAAAGGCCTCAAATGTCCCCGCACTAGCATGACTCGAAAGCGAAACAACAAGGAAGGTGGCAAATCCGATACCGAGCATAAAATAACTAATCTCCACTGGGCTAAACTGCTTCGAAAGCGAGCGAGCCAGAACACTGTATCCAGCAAAGGCCACACAAGTAAGAACCAACAGGATGATCCCTGTCATGTTTGACAAATCTACCGTGCTCCCCTTCATGATGAAAATAAATAGTACACCAAATACAGAGAGGAAAATCGACAGTTTCTGGAAGATGTTTGTGGTTTCCTTCAAAAACAATGAAGCCAACACCATCGTTACGATCGGCGTGAATGCGTACAGGATGCCTCCCTCTGCCGAAGAGGTATGCTGCAGCCCATATGCTTGAAGCGTGAAGAATCCTAGTGGATATGTCGTTGCCAGCAATAGTGCTTTGATTAGCGGTTTGCCACGGTAATTCAGCTTAACCAAACCTAGTGCAACCGGAATGGAGAAGACTGCGAACGAAACGGCAAAGCGGTAGGTGAGCGTATCGAGTGGGTTTGCATGATCAAGAGCTATTTTGGCAAACAAGAAAGAAAATCCAATGATCACCGCATTTAGTATGGCAAATATATAGGCAAGTTTGATTCCTTTTCGGTTATTCATAATTTCCCCCCGCTTCCTAACGAATTATGGTACTTTATTGGTAATGGTGCCGGCCGGCTGTTGGTTACAAGCATAGAACGAATACTGTCGCACTACAATCTATTTACGGACCAACTGTACCGGTACAATTAAAGAGCGGGGGGATATATATATGCATAAATATTCGCTTATTTTCAATGACATCGAACGGCGAATTGAGAATGGACAAATACGATCCGGACAAAAGCTGCCGTCAATAAGGGAGCTGTCCATCACCTATTCTTGCAATAAGAGCACGGTCATTCGTGCTTATACCGAGCTTGAGAATCGCCATCTCATTTACTCTATCCCCCAAAGCGGGTATTATGCGGTACAGAAGAGAACAGATAGCATCCATCCTACGGAACAATCAGCTTATGATTTCTCTTCGGGTGCACCGGACCCTGAGCTGTTTCCTTATCTGGATTTTAAACATTGTATTAATAAAGCGATTGATACCTATAAGAACGAATTGTTCGTGTACGGAACTCCGCAAGGACTGCCATCTTTATTAAAGGTGTTAACCAAGCATTTGGCCAACTATCAGGTTTTCACGAATCCAAGCAATATTCACGTTACATCAGGCGTGCAGCAAGCCTTATCCGTCTTGGCTTTGATGCCTTTTCCGAATGGAAGACGAGGGGTGTTGCTTGAACAACCTAGTTATTATTTGTTTATACGCCTTTTGGAACTTTATCAAATCCCTACTTTTGGCATCACAAGAACAGTCAGCGGCATCGATCTGGATGAATTAGAGCGCTTGTTCCGTACAGAAGATATTAAGTTCTTCTATACCATGCCCCGCTTCCATAATCCTCTCGGCAGTTCTTATTCAGAACAAACGAAGAAAGCAATTGCCCAACTAGCCAAACGCTATGACGTCTACATCGTTGAAGATGATTATCTAGCTGACTTGGAGAACGATACGAAATCTGACCCCATCTTCGCTTATTCTTCAACCCATGTTGTTTATTTAAAAAGTTACTCCAAGATCTTGTTTCCAGGATTACGAGTGGGCGCAGCCATCCTCCCTACAGACCTCACGCTCACGTTCAGCAACTACAAGAAATTATCGGACATCGACAGTTCTATGCTCTCGCAAGCCGCATTAGAAATTTATATTCAGAGTGGTATGTTTGAACGGCGCAAGCGCAAAATCAGAGATTCTTATTCGCGTAGACTGATGCATCTGAATAAATCCTTACTTGCAAACAGTGACACTGCATACCTACCTCCATCTGAAGTGATTTCAGGTGTGTACACCCATATCATCGTCCCAGCACATCTGCACATCCCAACCCTGTTGGATAGATTGCGTAAGAAGCGTGTTATTCTGCAGGACCTCCAACCATATTACTTATCTGCGTTTAATCCTGAGCATTTGTTAAGTCTTAGCGTAACGCAAGTATCAGAGGAGCGGATCGAAGCCGGCGTACGACTTATTGCGGATGAGATCAAGCGGATGCTTGTGTGAAACGGAGTTCCTTCGCTCCCCGAAGGCAATCAAATACCTATTTAAAAGCAAAAGCCCTTCTGATTACTTTCATCAGAAGGGCTTTATTTATACATTCATCTGCTAGGAGATTCCGTAAAGAAGCAGATCCCAAACCGAAGCAAATTCCTGTTCAATCGTGTCTGATGACCATTCCTTCGCATGTGCAGGATGATGAAAACGCGAGGTAGCGATAAAAATAGCTCTCGCAGTAACGTTTGGTTCAACGGATTTGAACTCCTGGGACTTCATTCCTTCTTCGATAATGCGGGCAATCTGATCGATTAATTGATTGACATGCGTATTTATCATTTCGACTGCATCTAATGTAACACCCGCGTACATGGCAAACATTTCGGAATCATTGATTGCATAGGCCTTCTTCGTACGGATCAAGGTTTCAAACCACGTGCGCAAACGCTCTGTGGCACTACCGCCAGACTGGACGGCGATAGCTTCTAAGGGATCTAAGATGATTTTGTGCAGCCATCGCTCAGTTACCGCCTCTCTTAATGAGGCTTTACTTGCAAAGTGTCGATAAAGAGTGCCATGGCTAACTTGAAGTGCCCGGGCCACATCGACAACGGAAGTTTTGTCAGGTCCATAACGCCGAAGCACCTGTTCCGCCGCGTCTAGTATGGCTTCTTTCGTTAGTGGAAGATCATTGGACATGTTGCTCCCCCTCTCTATTAGTAGTTCCATGATATCACAGTAAGTATCAAAAACAAAATGACAATATCGTTATTCTGTATTTTGTTTTATTTCTATTGGGAAGCAACCACATGCCACAGGCACTAAAAATAAAAGCCACAGACTTTTAAATGTTATATTTTCTAACATAAATATATGAATCCCCTATTATTACATTGCTTTGGCAGATCATTGGAAATAAAAATTAACTCTAAAAAACATAGAATAATAGAGTATAAGATAGATTATCGAATGAAATATACAATTGTTATCGCTTCCTAGGAGTTTGATGAGTTTGTCAGTTTATCTAACACGATATAAGATTATCTTGTCTTACATACCAACATCATCCACGGGAGGTAATATTACATGACATTGGAACGAAGCAAAAAAGTATTCAAGCGTGTCCTTTTCTCTTTACTTACTATCACCATGTTGGGGAGCAGCTCTTCACTAGCTTTCGCAGCGGATGCTCCAGCTCAACCGGCTAGCTTTCCGATTCCTGCTCTTTCGGACTCATTTAAGCAATCGCCACTCTCCAATGTGATCGTCATCGGAACTGGCGGCACCCTAGCCGGCAAAGCAGAAGATAGCACAAGCTTTCAGAACTATAGAGCAGGTACATATCTAATTGAAGACTTGGTGAAACAACTGCCGGGTAAACAGAAAATCGCGGATGTGACAACCTACCAATTCGGTAACAAAGGATCAGGCGGCTATACCATCGCTGATTTGAACGATCTTTCTCTTACTGTGGATCAAGCGCTTCAGGTTTATGACAGTGCCGTAGTTACAACTGGAACCGATACCATGGAAGAGATCGCTTATTTCCTTGATCTAACTGTTCGTAGTGAAAAGCCAGTCGTCGTAACCGGCGCTATGCGGCCATGGGACGTTATCGGTACCGATGCTCCGGCCAACCTGTACAATGCGATCAAGTTGGCAGGCAGCGGCAAGACCAAATGGTTTGGCACAGTCCTTATGTTGAACGATGTTGTTCACGCAGCTAGAGAAGTGACGAAAACCAACGCACAGCGTATGGACACCTTCGAAACGCCAATGCTTGGCGCACTGGGGTACATTGACGATAGTATCCGCATTTACCGTGCTCCTGCCCGAGCAGTGAAAGCTGGTACAACGGATTGGGCTACACCTTTCGATTTGAAGACGATCACGAAAGACAAACTGCCAGCCGTAGAAATCGTCTATAGCTATCAAGAAGCAGGCGGAGGAGCTATTAAAGGCCTGGTTGCAGATGGCGCCAAAGGGATTGTAACAGCTGGCACCGGTGCAGGCGGTATTTCTGCCAAAATGACCGCAGCCCGTACGGAGGCAATTAAACAAGGCGTACTCTTCGTTACTACGACGAGAACAGGTTCTGGTACGATGTATCCCGGAACTGCGGATGGCATTATTGCAGGTGACAACCTCAATGCGCAGCATGCTCGTCTTATGCTTCTTCTTTCACTAGCATTCTCTAACGATCAAGCCAAGATCAAAGGCTGGTTCGCAAATTATGGTACACAGGATGTCAAAATCGATGCGCAGCTTCCTACCACTCCTTAAATCCTCCGAGACCACAGAAAAGAAACCAATATCGGCCATCCACATAACAAGGAGGTAAACCATTAATGACATGGACCCAACTTAGCAAAAATAGCCGTATTCAAAAACTGATCGCTCTTCCCCTTATCGTGTCTTTGTTAGGCACCATGTTGGCATTGGGAGGAGCGGCAACAACCGCCTTCGCGGAAGAAGCTGCTCCTATACCTGTCAGCTTCCCGATACCAGCCCTTTCCGATACGTTTAAACAATCATCACTTTCGAACGTGATTGTTATCGGGACTGGCGGTACCTTAGCCGGCAAAGCTGAGGATAGCACGAGCTTTCAAAACTATAAAGCAGGCACGTATTTGATTGAAGACCTCGTCAACCAATTGCCAGGCAAGCAAAAAATCGCCGATGTGACGACCTATCAATTCGGTAACAAAGGCTCTGGCGGCTACACCATCGCTGATCTATACGATCTTTCGCTAGCTGTCGATCAAGCGCTTGAGGTTTACGATAGCGCCGTAGTTACGACAGGTACGGACACTATGGAGGAAATCGCCTATTTCCTCGATCTGACCGTGAGAAGTCCTAAACCAGTGGTTGTAACTGGCGCCATGCGGCCTTGGGACGTCATCGGAACCGACGCTCCTGCCAACCTGTACAACGCTATTAAGCTGGCCGGAAGCGGCAAGACGAAGTGGTATGGCACTGTGATCATGCTGAATGACGTCATCCAAGCGGCCAGAGAAGTTACCAAATCGAACGCACACCGATTGGATACATTTGCGACTCCAATACTTGGTGCACTTGGGTATATCGACGAAAGCAATATTCGTATCTATCGATTGAATGGACGCGCCATGAAAGCTGGTAAAGCCGACTGGGCAACCCCATTCGACTTAAAGACCATCACCAAGGATAAGCTACCGATCGTTGAGATCGTCTCTAGCTACCAAGAAGCTAGCAGCGGAGCCATTCGCGGTTTCATCGCAGACGGTGCGAAAGGGATTGTTACTGCGGGTACAGGTGCAGGCGGTATTTCTGCCCAAATGAGCGCAGCCCGCAGCGAAGCGATTAAACAAGGCGTTGTGTTTGTGACGACGACAAGAACGGGCTCAGGCACGATGTATCCGGGAACGACGGATGGCATCTTTGCCGGTGACAGCCTGAATGCACAGCATGCCCGCCTTATGCTTCTTCTTTCACTAGCATTCTCGAGTGATAACAACACGATAAAAGGCTGGTTTGCGACATACGGTACACAGAGTATTGGCGTGGATCCGTCCGATATCGGGAAGCATTGGGCAGAGGTAACCATCGGGAAAGCAATCAAGGACGGCATC
Organism: Paenibacillus phytorum; assembly: GCF_013141715.1. Taxonomy (GTDB): domain Bacteria; phylum Bacillota; class Bacilli; order Paenibacillales; family NBRC-103111; genus Paenibacillus_E; species Paenibacillus_E phytorum. The sequence goes on from NZ_WHOA01000164.1 coordinate 7,487, forward strand.
GTCTCGGGCTACCCTGACACTTCGTTTAAACCGAACAAGAATGTTACTCGCGCGGAATTTGCAGTCATGCTGATGAATGGTCTGAAGCCGATTGGCGAAGGAGCGAAGCTAGCTTTTGCCGATGAGAATGAGATTGGTACTTGGGCTAAGAATGCCGTTGCGCAAGCTGTCAAAGCAGGCTTCATCCAAGGCTACGACGATGGTACATTCCGACCGAATGAACCGATTACCCGCACGGAAATGGCGTCCATGATTGCAGGTGCGATGAATCTGAAAGCTGATCCTTCTGCAGCTACAGGATTTGCCGATGATCAGGAGATTCCTTCATGGGGTAAAGGCGCCGTCATTGCACTTAAGCAGGCAGGTGTAGTTAGCGGTAACGAAAACAATCAATACTTACCGAGTGGCTCTACAACAAGAGCTGAAGCTGTAACGGTCATTATTAACATGCTGAACAAGAAATAATAGCAAGCGTCATAAACCCCTCTTTGTATGATTTTTCATACAGGAGGGGTTTTTATTTCTAGGTCATCATTCGTTTGACTAATTCTCGATTGCGCTTTTTAAATACTTCATTATGTGAAGACACCATGGCAACCTTATTAGCATCCGGTTGGATATATTGCTTTGCTTTATTTACTGCGTTTGCTGCATCTTGAAATGCACCGGCTATTAAATGCAGCTTCCCATCGTGGTGTAAAATATCTCCAGCCGCATAAATTCCATCTATCGAAGATTCGCTAGCCGCATTACCAGCAATGTAATAGTTATCTGCGATCGCAATCTTTACTTCACTATTTTTAAGCAGTGTTGTATCACGTTCATAACCATGATTAATAATCACTTCATCAATGGGCAAATACGATACCTCACCTGTTTCATGGTTGGTAAGTTCGACACGTTCAATGACTTCATGATTACTGCTAGCAACTAGTTTGGTTATGGACGTATGGAAGAAACAAACAACGGAGCTCTCCATGAGCTGCTTTACTTGTGCCTCGTGACCTGTTAAAGCCTCTTTTCGATAGGTTAAATAAACGTTCTTGGCGATAGGCTCTAGTTCATTTGCCCAATCAATTGCAGAATTACCCCCGCCAGAAATGATCACCGTTTTGTTTCTAAAATGCTGCAAAGACTTCACGGTATAGTTCAAATTCGACACTTCATATCTCTCTGCGCCTTCGATCTCCAGCCTTTGCGGATTCAATATTCCCCCTCCAACAGCAACGATAACTGTTTTCGTGTAATGCTTTTGACCAGAAGCAGCTTGTAAGACAAAAATACCCTCTTCATTACGTGTGATCGACTCTACCTTTTCGTTCAACACAACTTCTGGATGAAACGTTAGTCCTTGCTCTACAAGATTTTCAATAAGCTTCGCTCCTGGAATTGGCGTGTGTCCTCCCACATCCCAAATCATTTTCTCCGGATAGATATGTATTTTTCCACCTAGTTGGGTTTGATACTCAATAAGCTTGGTCTTCATTTCTCTAAGTCCACTATAAAAAGCGGAGTAAAGCCCTGCTGGTCCTCCTCCAATGACAGTCACATCATACAATTCCTGTTCTTCCATTTCCCGATCACTCCTCGGCTACGAAACGTAAATGATTATCATTCTCAATTAAATATACGTCTATTCTTCTCATTTGACAACAAAAAAAGTTATTGACAAATAAAATTGTTCGCTTTATTGTTTGTAATGTAGTGAAATTGATAATCATTATCAGTTAATAGGTAGTGTCTATTTTGAAATAAATGGAGGTCATCTCATGGTTCGCCTGTATACAGATCAGCTAAACATTGGTTATGGTGAACGCTTAATTGTGAAAAATCTCAGTGTAGAGATTCCAGACAAGAAAATCACCACTATTATCGGAGCGAATGGCTGTGGAAAGTCTACCCTATTGAAAGCAGCCACGCGGATTATTTCTCATCAATCTGGTTCAATCGTTCTGGATGGCGAACATATTGCCAAAGAACATACAAAGATACTCGCTCGAAAAATGGCGATCCTTCCACAAGCACCCGAGAGTGCAAGTGGTTTAACCGTCGGTGAGTTAGTATCCTATGGTCGCTTTCCTTATCAAACGGGCTTTGGGCGCTTATCGAAAAAGGACTATGAAGTGATTGACTGGGCGCTTGAAGTTACAGGTACCATTGACTTTAAGTTCCGTCCTGTAGATGCACTGTCCGGAGGACAACGCCAACGCGTTTGGATTGCCATGGCGCTTGCGCAAGAAACGGAGATTATCTTCCTTGACGAACCTACCACCTATTTAGATTTGGCGCATCAATTAGAGGTTCTAGAGCTTCTGCAAAAACTTAATAGGGAACAGGAACGCACGATTGTCATGATCCTCCATGATTTAAATCAAGCGGCTCGTTTTGCTGACTATATCATCGCTCTTAAAGATGGTGAAATCGTGAAAGCTGGCACTTGCGAAGAAGTGATAAATCATGACGTACTCAAGAAAGTTTTCCACATTGACGCTGAAATCGGACGAGATCCTCGAACAAATAAACCTATGTGCGTTACCTACAATTTATTAAAGGGAGATAACCAAAATGAACAAACGACTCATTCCGTTCCTGCTCTTCATCTCATTAGCTCTTAGTGCTTGCAGCAGCCAAACAACCCAAACAGAGAAGAACGCAGCGAAAGCTGAAAACAAACCAACAACCATTACCTACCAATCTGAAAATGGACCTGTCGAAGTTCCAGCCAATCCGCAACGCGTCGTTGTCCTTTCTTCTTTTGCAGGAAATGTAATGGCTCTAAAGGTTAATCTCGTTGGTGTCGATTCATGGTCTAAAATGAACCCGCGCTTCGAAACAACATTGAAAGCTGCGCAAGAAGTTTCCGATGAAAGTCTAGAAAAACTGATTGAATTAAAACCGGATTTAATCATTGGTCTATCCAGTGTTAAAAACGTGGATAAATTGAAGCAAATTGCCCCTACAGTAACGTATACATACGGAAAGGTAGATTATTTAACCCAACACTTAGAAATCGGCAAACTTTTAAATAAAGAAAAAGAAGCGCAAGCTTGGATTACTGACTTTAAAAACCGGGCGCAGAAAGCCGGAGAAGACATTAAAACAAAAATTGGTGCGGACAAAACGATTTCTGTTGTTGAAAATTTCGACAAACAGCTTTATGTCTTCGGAAATAACTGGGGTCGTGGCACCGAAATTCTTTACCAAGAAATGAAGCTAGAAATGCCTAAAAAAGTCAAAGAAATGGCTTTAAAATCTGGCTACTACGCCTTGTCTTTGGAAGTACTTCCGGAGTACGCAGGTGACTACGTTATCTTCAGCAAGAACCCAGACACAGATAATTCATTCCAACAAACGGATACCTACAAAAACATTCCAGCGGTTAAAAACAAACAACTATTTGAAGTCAATGCGAAAGAGTTCTATTTCAATGATCCACTAACCTTAGAATATCAACTCGATTTCTTTGTTAAAAGCTTAGGTAGTAAATGATTACGGAACATCAACGGTTCATCCCATTCGTATATAAACTGATTGCTGGAATAGTAGTCTTTGTGGGTATGTTTATTGTTTCCATGGCATTTGGAGCCGCAGATGTTACCGTCAAAGATGTCTGGCTGGCCCTCACTTCTCATGCTGCAAGTGATAAAATATCGATCATTCGCGAAATTCGATTACCTCGGGAAATTGCGGGGATTTTTGTTGGAGCCGCGCTAGCCGTTTCCGGAGCTATCATGCAAGTTATGACCAGAAACCCGCTTGCTGATCCTGGTTTACTTGGCTTGACCGCTGGAGCAAACGCGGCTCTGGCGTTTACGATTGCTTTTATTCCTTCAGCCAATTACTTCGGGATTACGATTGCTTGTTTTATTGGAGCTGCTGTAGGTGCAAGCATCGTCTTCGGTATTGGCGCAGCGAAAAAAGGCGGCTTCTCTCCTCTTCGCATTGTATTAGCCGGAGCTGCTGTATCTGCATTCCTATATGCGATCTCAGAAGGTATCGGTATTTATTTTAAAATTTCAAAGGATGTATCCATGTGGACGGCAGGAGGGTTGATCGGCACTTCATGGGGCCAACTCCAAGTCATTGCGCCATTTATTACGATCGGTACACTGATTTCCCTACTCCTCTCCAGGCAGCTTACCATTCTAAGTTTAAGTGAAGAAGTCGCTGTTGGGTTAGGACAGAAGACAACACAAATCAAAACTGTGCTTTTTATCATCATCATCTTACTCGCGGGTGCCTCTGTTGCACTTGTTGGGAATATGGCGTTCATTGGTTTGATGATTCCTCATATTGTTCGCGCCATTGTTGGAACCGATTATCGTTTTATTGTGCCAATGTCGGCAATTATAGGAGCCGTATTTATGCTTTTTGCGGATACCCTTGGACGTACGATCAATTCTCCCTATGAAACACCAGTGGCGGCGATTGTGGCGATGATGGGTTTGCCCTTCTTCTTGTTCATCATACGTAAAGGAGGAAAGGAATTCTCATGATTCATCCTCCCGCTTTAATAAAAAAACAACGGCTGCTATTATATGGTTCACTTGCACTTATTACGATGACGATTGTTCTCGGGCTGGGAATGGGATACTCCTCTATATCCTATGACAGGCTGATTCCCACCCTTCTCGGTCAAGGCACATTCAAAGAAGAGTTTGTTTTATTTTCGATTCGATTACCTCGGATGGTCATTACATTGCTAGCAGGCATGGCACTCGCCTTATCGGGTGCTATTTTACAAGGGATTACACGAAATGATTTAGCTGATCCGGGCATTATTGGTATTAATTCTGGGGCTGGTGTTGCTATTGCCGTATTCTTTTTATTTTTTCCTATCAAGGCAGGATCGTTTGTTTACCTTCTTCCACTTGTCGCTTTTATAGGTGCTTTAATTACGGCATGCTTGATCTATCTACTTTCGTATAACCGCACCGCTGGCCTTCAACCTGTCAGATTGGTGCTAGTTGGAGTCGGTTTTTCAATGGCGCTATCCGGGGTCATGATTGTCATTATTTCATCTGCTGAACGGGCCAAAGTCGATTTTATCGCAAAATGGTTAGCCGGGAGTATTTGGGGCTCTGACTGGCCTTTTATTTGGGCAATTGTTCCTTGGTTAGCCCTGCTCATTCCATTTACCTTATACAAAGCAAATCGTTTGAATCTGCTGGGACTAGGCGAACCTGTAGCGATTGGCGTAGGTGTATCCGTTGAAAAGGAACGTATTGTCTTACTTTTAACAGCAGTTGCCCTGGCCGCTTCGGCCGTTTCTGTCACTGGAGGAATTGCCTTCATTGGACTCATGGCTCCGCACATGGCCAAGGCTTTGGTAGGACCCAGAAATCAATTGTTTATTCCAGTCGCCATTCTGATTGGTGGTTGGCTTTTATTAATGGCAGATACCGTTGGACGTAATGTGATTGAACCTGATGGTATTCCCGCCGGCATTATGGTCGCTTTAATTGGAGCGCCGTATTTTATGTATTTATTATTGAAAAAATAATAAGCGAATATATAAACAAAAAAACTGAGCTCCATGAATAATGGGTTCAGTTTCTTGCTGCAAAATTTATTATCGTATTACGTTGTTGGATATTTCACTAATTGTATGGATTTCAGTATTAGTAAGTTTAAATTGCATTGCTTTTACATTTTCTTGAGCATGATGAATTTTGGAAGCACCGGGAATAGCAAATACCGTTTCTCCGTGAGCGTTAATCATCCAATTCAAGGCGATCTGTGTTGGAGAAGCATCGTACTGAACAGCTAGCTCTTCCAAATGATCGATGAGTGGCTTTGATTTCCGAAGTCCCGATTCTTTAAAAGAAGACGTCCATTTCCTAGGACCTGTTATCCCCTTCACAAGAGCAGGATTCTTATGGAATTTGCCGCTCAGAATCCCTTGCTCCAATGGAGAGTAAGCAATAATTGCAATCCCTAGCTCTTTAGCTGTTTCCATAATCCCATTCTGCTCAATACGCCGATCTAACAAGCTGTACTTCACTTGATTGGATGCTAAAGGTAAGCCATGCTCCTTCAGTACTCGGTGGGCTTCCCGCATTTGCTTTGCCGAATAATTACTTACACCTACGTTTTGAATTTTACCGACTTTGACCAATTGAGCCATGGCTTTCATTTCACTTGCTACAGAAGAGAATGAGTAGGGCTGATGTACTTGATGCAGATGAATGGTGCGATTATCTAAGTATCGAATACGCTCATCGATTGTACTTACAATGCTTCCAGCTGTGCGAAATATCGGCCACCATTTCGTAGCAATTCGAGCGTCATTCGCCAGAGCCCCTGAATCTCGGAGAGCTTTCGAGAGCATCTGCTCCGACTGACCTTTGCCGTACACTTCCGCTGTATCAAACCAATTGATGCCGCCTTCAAGGCTTATTTTAACGATCTTCAGCACATCATCGGCACCCAGCACAGGCCAAAACTTGCCTACCACCCCTTGCCCATTGCTAAATTGCCAGCAGCCAAGTCCGAGTGGAGAGAGCTCTAAATTCGTGCTTCCCAGTTTACGGAGTAATCTTGTTTTCTCCATGACACTCACCTTTTTTTCAAATTGAATGAGGGATATCGTTTTTGGCAGAATTTAGTACAACTCAACACTACTTTGCTTACTAAAAAAAAGCAACCAGGGAAGTGAAATCAAGTGTTACGTCGATCCTCCAACTGCTGCATATACAAGCTGCGCGGTAAAACATGCTTGCCCCGTGCATTCAAATATCCATCGCTTCTCGGGCGAGGATCATAGTCATTCGGTGCGCGTCCTTTCTTGATCTCACCAACATGACCAATCGCATAATTCTGCGCAGTCGGCGGCTGCTGCAGCGTCAAATCTCCCTCGGTGTTCCAGGTGACATAATTCGCTCCTGCCCAACCGTGTCCGCTGCCTAGCCAAATGCGATCTTGGATGGCGATTGGCGCCTTCACATTGTCGTACAAACCGCCTACCGACCACCGATGATGCGGCTCACTTGTGTTGTAATCGGTGGTGGACTTGCAGTCAAGAAATACATTCGGCCCCGTTACCCACTTGTCGACAACGAATGCATGCCTCGCTGTTTCCGTGTAAGCCCGCTGCACTAAAATCATTTGTCCGCAAACATGGAAGCTGTAGCGACGACCACCGGTTATGATGCTGACCATATCCAAAACCATACAATCTTGAATCGTCACCCACTTACTCCCGTAGTCGGCAAGAACAAGACTATGATCGAGATGATACCCTGTAATGTCACGTACCCAAGCATTCTTCACATGATTCAGAACGGCAAAGTTGATAGTGTGATTTTCGTCAGCATAATACGGATCAAGAGCCCCCTTCCGATCATCAATTTGAGTATCCGTCACAGAAGGATCGAATTCGACGTCAATACGCATATTCTCTACACCAACATGCTCGATTCGATCTGGATCTTCATATTTGAGCACCTGCGCCCCGCCCCACCGCAATTCAACTGAATTAGTTAACGGTGCATCTACGGTTATCTTGTTGCCTTCCATATGAACGATGATACGGTCAAAATCAAGTTCGAATGGGCTCCACATCTTGGTTCCGCCGGTAAACGGCCGTTGGGCTATGGCATCCATCCCGATTTCATGAATCCAAGCGTCGTTCCCATATCGGCGCACAATGACTGAATCCCCGACTTGGAGATGACGTGCATCTGCCACATGGAAAGAATTCGATCCTGAAGGAACATATAGATCGGTAACCGTCGTACTTGTGTCTTCCAACAACTTGATTCCGCTTGCACCGCCAATTTCTAATACGTTTTTCTTCATAGCACCTGTCGCATACAAGAGTGTGCCGTCTTCTCCCTGTCCTTCTCCGCGAAGGACAACCCCGCTAGCTGCTATTTTCAGCGTTCCAGCCAAATGGTACGTTCCACGTCTCAGCAAGACAGCACCGCGTAATCCTTCTGACGTGGGCGGCAGCAGGGACACAGCATCAATGGCTTCCTGAATGCGTGCTGTAGCATCCCCTTCTCCAGGCTCGATGGTTATTTGAGTTTGTACATCTGGAAGCTGTACGCCGCCGCCCATGTAACCCGCATGGGAAAAATCTGCGATCCGGTTTCCTTTGTAATCTGATATGTAAACAAGCTTACCGCCCGTCCCCATATGAGCAATGTCCGATAGGTCGTTCCGAATGGCCGACGGGTCCTTTACATAAAAGTAGAAGGCATCGTGCAGATCCGGATAACCAGGACGCGAGAATGTTAGCCGCAAGATATGCATCCCCAACTGTTCAACCGTACCTGGGATCGCGATATTTGCCTCATCCCCGACTTGGAGGGTTCGTAGCGGAAGGAGAATAGCTTCTCCTTTCTCCGGTTCTACTATGGCGCGAATCGTCATCGCTGCTGCGTCCGTATGAACGCGTACGATCGGAAATAAGTCACCTGGCTGAAGTATGGCCGGTTGACCGATCTCCCTTACGAGTGTTGGATGTTCTAACCCCGTTCTAACGATTTCCATCATTTCCTCCCCTTGATTCAAATTTGTTCTAAATGGACACAGGAAAAATCAGCCTGATCTTCGTCCCTCTTTCCAACTCGCTATCAATTCGTAGACCATATTCTTCTCCGAACACCATTTGAATTCTGCGGTGTACATTTAGAATACCAATTCCGTCTTTTTTACCGTCGCTCTCGTCGCCTAATCGGTTGGCACTCAGTTTCTCATGAAGCTCCGCGAGCTTATCAGCCGTCATTCCAGTACCATTGTCTTCTACACTTACCCAGAAATAGTCATTCTCTTCTCCGGCATCGATCCGAATGAAATGATAATCCTCCACCCCGTCCGCAAAAGCATGTTGAAAAATATTTTCCACCAAAGGCTGTAACGTGAGACATGCCATGTCACGCAGTAAATATTCCGGTTCGATCGCAACATCAATTTCAAATTCAGGATTAACCCGATGGCGCAAGATGACCAAATAATGCATCAAATGCTTGAGTTCATTCGCTACTTTCGTTTCCTCCAGATTGGTTCCGACCGAATATCTCAGCATGTGAGCTAAAGCATCCACAATCTCCGAGATTTCTTTGGAATTCTGAATAAAAGCGTAGCAAACGATCGTTTCCAGCGTGTTGTATAAGAAATGCGGATTGATTTGCAGCTTCAAGGATTGAATGACGGCTTTATGTCTTTCCAATTCTATTTCCTGATTGTTATGCTCGACCTGATAGACTTTATCTACCAATTCCGAGAGCCGATTGACCATGACGTTATAACGAATCATAAGTTCGACGATTTCATCTTTTCGCTCGGGAATCGGAATGATTACCCACTGCCCTTTCCCTGTCTCCCGCATCCCCTCCTTGAGCACTCTGATTGGGTCCGTAATGGATTTACCGAATCGATAGGCCAGAAATAAAGCAATGATAAACGTGAACAACCCAACGATGAGCGTAGTCGTTCTTATGTTGGAAATCGGCTTCCGCAGATCTTCAACCGGCATCGATACGATAAGACTCCAACCAGAATAATCGGATTTCTTGACGGAATACATGCGCAGGACATCGCCATCTTTTTCTTCAAAAGAAGAGAGGTTTGCATGATTAATTTTCTGCACCAATTCTTTTTGCACTGGGGTCCCGAGCTTTTTCTTGTCTGGATGATAGATAAAACGTCCTTGCGCATCGACGATGAAAAAATAGCCATTATTACCCAATTCCATCCCTTTCCACAAGGCCGATAATTCAGCTGCACGGATTTCAATGGCTAGAATACCCATTGTGACAGGAGATCTATATCCGCGTACTTGACGAACCAAGGTGAACAACTGATCACTTGTATTGTCCAATATGCTGCGGTTTAAGATACTTAATTTCCCATCGGAAGTCGTATTGGCTAAAAAATAAGCCGCTTGATTCTGAATAGCTTCCGTGTTGAATGGCTTCCCAACCACTTCATTGTAGTAGTAAGTTGCATGGCCGTTCTGGCTAATCGCATATACTGCTGCAATTTCTGGATTACGAATGAAGATTGGGTTTATGCTCTCTTGCTTGATGTTCTTCCTATACTGATAAAATTCATAAGCATCAGCATCACTAGGTAATTCTAGCAGTTGTCTAATATCATCATTCTGCAAGATAGCAACAAACGCTCGTTCATATATTTTCAGATAAAGATCTGTTTGATAAGCTGCATTGTTAATCATTTGTGACATTTGGTGCTGCACCATCGCATCGAGCTCATTGGATGATTTGCGATACGAAAACAAACTGACACTCACGAGCGACAATACGATGACGACCAAAAAATAAATAAATAGCTTCCGATATAAGGTTCCACCCATCACTTAATCCCCAATGAGGTGCGGAATTCAGAAGGAGAAGTACCGACTATTTTTTTAAACGTTTTGGTGAAATGGGAATAATCGTCGTAACCTACTTCATCCGCAATGTCTATTATTTTGAGATGGGGTACCCCTAGCAGCTCCTTGGCCTTACACATCCTTTTGTTAATGCGGTACTGCACAAAGGTTTCGTTCGTCATCTTTTTAAATAGAAGGCTGAAATACGTAGGAGCTAGCCCCACCATACTTGCCACCTCATCCAGAGATAATTCTTGAGACAATCGGCAATCAATGTAGGCTTTGGCTTCTTGCATAGGATCTTTGTAGTTGCCCTTACGAGATTTCAGCAATCCGGCCGCAATTTGTCGTAGATGATCATCAAAAGCATCGAGGGCGGACTTTACGTTTCCCTCCTGAATGCCCTGCAGCGTTATCGTTGGCACAAAATGGCGTGCCTGAAATCTTTTTAGCAGCATGTCCGTGCATTCATTCAGTAATTCTCTCAACTGATAGAAGGAGAGGCTCGCTTTGAGACAATAGGCCTTCCATTGATCCATTAACCCGTTTAACTCATCTGTTTGTAAGGACCAAATGCACTGCTCCATGCGATCGATCCATTCCACATAACGCGTGACGGGGATGTATCCCGGAGCCTCCCTCTTGATCATCGTATCGAAGACCTCATATAGACTCGCCTCTGTCACAGGTTTGAGTAAGTAATGCTTAACGCCATAAGACATACATTTCTGGGCATATTCAAAATCGTTATATCCGGAAACGACGAGCATCTGGATGTGGGCATGTTTATCATGAATGGTTTGGCAAAGCGCCAATCCGTCCATTTTCGGCATACGTATATCAGAAATTACAATATTGGGTTCAAAAGCATCTATTTCCTCTAGAGCATCTAACCCGTTTTCAGCAGTTCGAATGTTCGTAAAAGATGGAAAATAGGCTTCTGCCATCTTCTCCAGACCGAGGCGGATAATAGGTTCGTCGTCTACAATAAGCAAATGAATAGGTATCCTCTCCTTTGCCGGATGGATTGATGTCATCAATCTTTGTTGTCGCGCTTATCGCAAAGGGGCTGCTCCATCTAGGAGCAACCCGCATATTGAGCGATGCGGCTGCATCGATCGTTTTATTTCGCCATAATAATGACGCCGTCTTTATTGTTATAACGATCAGTGGCTTCCTTAATAACTTCATTTCCACCTTTTTGCTTGTATTCTTCAATGACTTTCGGCCAATCCGTAATCGGCTCTTTACCGTAAATCATTTTGACCATATGATCGACAATGAGTTTAGGCCCAATATCACCTTGTGCCACCAGATCAGGGAATTTCGTGAACGCTGCCAAATCCGGATAAAATCCGATGCCTGGAAGTCCTTCGTTCGCCACTACGTTTTCAAGCGCAGTCACCGTATCTTTGCCGGACGGGTCTAACTCCATTCTCATTTTGTTGATAGTAGAATCGTGAACGCCCCATAGTGTGCCGCTGCGATATCCTTCCTCATCATTTGCCTCTTTGGTTGTCGGAAACTTGTAATTGATTTTTCCGCTGCTATCCACCGTATAGGTGTCTCCTTCGATACCGAAGGTGAAGAACTTAGCGGCTTCCGGGGTAAGCATCCAATCGAAAAACTTAATGATCTCAATAGCCGTTTCCATCTTCACTTTATTGTTCACATAGAACGCACGGACGATTGGTGAGTAGTAGAAATATCCGCCTTTGCCTTCCGGCCCTTTCGGAGAAGCTATAATCTCTACTTTCCCATCAGGTACGAGCTGCTTAATATTGGTGCGATACCCTGGCAGCCCGGTCACATTAGCCGACCAACTGCCCGATTTGGCACCGTTGATATTTTTGGAATAATCGGTTGAGGAAATAGAGGCGAAATCTTTGGGTATTAATCCCTCATCCAGCATTGTTTTATAGCCCTGAAGTGCTTTCTGCATATTCTCTACATCGAAAAATTTCGGCACGACTTGTCCGTTTACGACCTCGAATTGATCCTTGTAGGGAAGTACGTCATATGCGCCAAAAAGAATATCGGAGTATTTAAAGCTGTCCCTCATTTGATACGGGTTTTCAACACCCAACTTTTTGAATGCCCTTAGAACGTTCAAGAAGTCGTCTACCGTTTTGGGAGCCGGGAGCCCCGTTTTCTCAAGCAAATCCATACGAATGAAAGTGCCTCGTCTAGACGGATTGTTTAGAAATTCGGGTATGCCATAGATTTTGCCTTTATACTTTACGGCATCCCATGCCGATTTGGGTACCGCTTTCATCATATTCGGCGCATACTGCTTCAATAAGTCATCAAGAGGCATAAACACGCCTGCTTCCACAGATCCTGACATCGATTTGCTGGTTGGAGTGCCAACACTGCCAACAACATCAGGAATATCGCCGCCGGCAAACATGACGCTCATTTTAGAATCTTCTAAAACTTTGACATCAAGGTCCGTGTTTGTCAATTGCTCCAGCTTCAAAGTCCATTTGTCTTTGTTAAGATCAACTTGCGTGTGGTAGCCGGTACTGACCGTTGTTGGATAAGAAATTGAGAATTTCGTTGGCCCTTTGGGTGCTGCGGATGACTTGCTACTTGCAGAGGGAACATCTTTAGTCTGATTTCCGTTGGAACAACCGACAACAGAAGTCGTTGCCAAGACAGCAACCAAAGACAACATTACAAACTTCTTTTTCATATGAAGCCTCCCTTTATTTTTTGGATTATTCCTATGATTTAACTGAACCCAGCAGCATTCCTTTGATGAAATGTTTCTGCAGGAAAGGGTAAATCATCATAATAGGTAACGTAGCGAAAACGATAACCGCCATCTTGATACCTTCGGGCGACAACTGCGTAACCCATTCAGAAGAGAGATCGGATTGTCCATAATTGTCCGTGAAAACAATTTCTCTAAGTCTCACTTGAAGAGGTACCAAAGACCTGTCGTTAATAAAGTAAATGGCAGCTGAGTACGTATTCCAGTGACCAACGGCGTAAATGATTCCCATCGTCGCCATGACGGGCTTGGACAGCGGAAGGATAATGTTCCAGACGAGACGAAACTCGCCGCAACCGTCCATTCTCGCAGAGTCGATCAATTCATTCGGCAGATTGAGAAAAAAGGAGCGCATGACGAACATATTATAAGCGCTTATTGCATTGGGAAGCATCAGTGCCCACAGCGAATTAATCAAGCCCAATTCCTTGATAAGCAAATAGTTAGGAATAAGCGGGGCGCTGAAAACAAGCGTAACTAAGATCAGGATCAGGACATATTTCCGCTCGGCATACTCAGGTCTCGATAACGCGTAAGCAAGCGTAGCCGTAGCTGCCAAGTTGATGAGCGTACCGAATCCGGCGATGATTACGCTGTTGAGGAACGACCTCCAAAGCGACGGGTCCGATAAAATGATACGATAGTTTCCAGTTGTGAATCCGACAGGCCAGAAGGAAACTTGCCCGCTGTTAATGGCGGCGTTGCCACTAAAGGATTGTGCAATGACATGTAGAATCGGAAGCATCGTACTGAGTCCAATTATGGACAGAAAAACTACATTTAACCAGTTAAACGTTTGCTGCCCTTTACTTATAATCATCCAAGCGTCCACCAACTTTCCTGTTACAGTAGATCAATATAGCCCGTCACCGGTTGTTTTTTTGGTTAGCGTGTTCCCTATGACGATCATCATCAGGCCAACAACTGATTTAAATAGTCCGATCGCGGTCGTATAACTGTATTGACGATCTACGAGCCCTGCGCGATAAACATACGTATCGATGATTTCACCATACTCGTTATTCAGCGGATTCAAGAAAATGAATACCCTTTCAAAACCAAAATCCAAGAAATTCCCGATGTGCAGCAAAAACAAAATCATAATCGTAGGTAAAATAGTCGGTATCGTAATCGAGAAGGTTTGCCGCAGCCGACCTGCCCCGTCAATCACAGCAGCCTCGTATAAATCGGGATTGATGCCAGCAATAGCGGCCAAATAAATAATCGTTCCCCATCCACTGTCTTTCCATATCCCTGATCCTATCAAAATCGACCGAATATATTCGTTCTCACCTAAGAAATAGATGGGCTCTATTCCGAATATGCCAATAACATGGTTCACAAAGCCTGTCGTGGGTGAAAGCAATCCTACCACAATACCACCAACAATGACCCAGGACAAAAAGTGCGGCATATACACGAGAGTTTGTACCAATCGTTTGAAAGCAGCAATACGTAATTCATTCAGGAGTAAAGCCAAAATGATCGGTACCGGGAAAGCGAATAGGAGATCATACAAGCCAATAATGATCGTATTTTTTAAAATAATGAGAAAATCAACATAGGCAAACATTTTTTTGAAATGCTCGAGACCTACCCATGCACTGCCGGTAATCCCATGGAAAATATTGTAGTTTTGAAAAGCAATCACCGACCCAAACAAAGGGATATATTTGAATAGGAGGAAAAAAAAGATTCCCGGTATGGATAAGGCGTACACTGCCCAATTTTTCCGAATGTTGGTCCATCTTCCCTGTCGCATTCTAATCTGATATTTCGCTTGAACAGGCTCTTTGAGTTTACTTAACATATTTACCCCCTTCCTTGATCTTAGTTTGATTCTACTATGTTGACTTTCATCTAACCATGTAAAATCTTTTTGCCTAGTTGGGTTATTTTATGGTGTTTTTTGAGGGTTGCTCAAGCGTGCATACTCAAAGCAAGTTGTATTTTCTACAACATTTGGCTGGAAAATCCGCGTTTTCCCCGCGATTGTTGCACGGAATACAACATTTTCTCCCGAAAATAGCTTATTGGCATGAAATTAGGCTAAATTGTTGCACTTTATACAACAACAACAGCTTCGAGAGAAGAAAACTCTGTACAACATTAGCCCTCATCACTAACAGAAACCCAAATTTCTTAGCTTGCCAAGCTAAGGCCCTTAAGATGCTCCCAAAATATGAGCAAAAAGAACCTTCAAAACCACCGCGAAAGTGGATCTGAAGGCTCTTTTTCATCATAAAGCTACCTATCTATTGTGGGGAGAACATAAGGTTAGTCCGCTTGTGTTTTCTTCAGATAAGCCCGCCAGGTAATACACCATTCCTTCGGATCGTCGAAGCTGGAATGGTCAATGCGGTGCACGGTGCTGCGTGTTGGCGCATTTTTGACGATTTCCGGACTTTCGTAGGCTTCCTTCGAAATTTGCGCCAACGCGTTGATATATTCGTCGAGGTCTTCCTTGGAGTAAGACTCCGTCGGCTCCAAAGTAAACGGCTGCGGGACGACGTACGGATGATGACTGGTCCAATAGTGCAGACCGAAATCGCACATTCTGTGCGTCACATCCTCCGTCGTAACGCCCGTTTCCTGTGCCATCTGCTCCCAGCTGTAACGCACCTGCTCCAAGCGGTTGCCCTTTACGTACGGAGCGGATGCACCGCGAATTTGCAATATTTTATGATACAAATAGTTGTTGTTAAGGACAGCCGTCTGCGCCACGTTCAGCAATCCTTCCGGTCCGAGAGCGCGAATCCATGCATAGGCTCTTAGCACAGTCTGTGAGACGCCATGAAAAATACGCACTTTGCCGATGCTGTTGTCGCCCGTCCGGTTCAACACATATGCGCCATTCTCGTGCTCTACAATAGGACCTGGCATAAAAGGAATCAACTCGCTCACGACGCCAAGCGCTCCCGTCGCCGGACCTCCGCACATATGCGGTGCCGCAAACGTTTTGTGCAGGTTGAAGAAGCACATGTCGAAACCCGCTTCCTTCGCCCGTGTCACGCCGAGCAGCCCGTTTGCATTCGCTTGGTCGTAATAGCAAATGCCTCCTGCGGCATGAACGATATCCGTAAACTCTCTGATTCTCGGGTTGAAAATTCCGGTGTCCTCCGGATTGGCAACGACAAAGCCCGCCGTACGGTCGGAAACGACCTTCTTGAGCGCCTCGATATCTGGGAATCCGTCCGCGTCCGGGTACAATGTAATGATTTTGTAGCCCTTGACTGCAGCGGTAGCCGCCTGCGACGGGTGAGAGAAGATCGTCGTAATGATTTCGTCACGCTGATCCCCCTCCCCGCGTGATTCATGATAATTACGGACGATGGAAGCCATCGCTAGCAGTGCCTGCGTGCCGCTGCTCGGCTGGAACGAAAATTTGTCCATGCCGGAAATTTCGCGCATGGCGAGATCCAGCTTGTAGAACACTTCCAGAATACCCTGAACGTTACTAACATCCTGCAGCGGATGAAGCTCCGCCAACTTCGGCGTGCGGATCATCATCTCGTTGATGCGCGGGATGTATTTCATCGTGCATGTGCCCTGACCGATTTCTACGTTAAAGTCGGAGCCCATCGTTTCCTGCGAAAGTCGCAAATAGTGGCGAAGCACCTTCGCTTGACCGATTTCAGGCAGCTTCGGCAGCTCTGTCCTGCGCATCGACGCAGGGATAGCCGAGACTCCGTCACCTACCGCCGAGGCGATCGCCGCTTCGATTTGCGGCACTTGTACCCCGCGCTCGCCTTCTTTATGGAGCTCGAAAATAACGGGTTCATCCCATTTAGCCTGATGAAAGTTTCTTACCTTGCTTTCTCTGCGTATACGTTTCATACGGACATCACTCCTTCTGCTGAACATACTACACAAGCAGAAATCGCGCGAACTAATTGTTCGATCTCTTCCTGCGCATGCACTTCGGTCACACAGTAAAGGGCACACTGGCCAAGAGCGGGAAAATCGCCCGATAAGTCTTTGCCGCCTTGTATACCTAGTGCTAGCAGGGCGCGATGAATATCTTCAACCTTCTTGCCCGTTTCCGTAAAATCAACGACGAATTCTTTAAAGAACGGCGACCCAAAACGCACTGCAACTCCATCGATCTCCGAGAGCAGCTTTGCCGCATACTGTGACTTTTGCATAATCGTCTGGCCAAGCTCCTGCATGCCGTGAGGTCCGAGCAGTGCGAGATAGACGCCTGCCGTAATGCCCCATAACGCAGTTTGTGTACCGACCGATTCTTTTCCTTTTTCGCGCAAGGCAAAAGAAGTACGGTCGTAAGCTACGTCCCCGAAGCCATATTCACCTTCAACGATCGTCGGAGCGATCCCGAACAAGCGGGATGGATATTCCATAACGAATATTTCTTCATCCCGTGTCGCGATGAACCCGGCTTGACCACCGCCATAGTTCATATGCATTCCGAGCGGCTGCAATTCGCCGCAGACGATGTCCGCGCCGTACCCACTTGGCGGCTTTAGCACGCCGAGCGAGCTCGGATCAACGCCGACGACACACAACGCGCCTGCGCTATGCGCCAGGTCTGCAATCTGCTGCCCTTGTGACTCAATAACGCCGAGGAAGGTTGGATTTTCAAAGTAAACAGCCGCTACGTCTTCGTTCAGTTTGTTTTGCAGGTCTGCCATATCCAGCTCGCCTGTCTCGCCAACGTAATCGACGAAGCTATAGGACAAATCAGGATGAATGTAATTCGCAATCACCATCAGCTTCTCAGAATCAATATTACGCGGCATCAAAACGTGCTTCCTACCCGTAATTCGGCCAGCCATCCGCAAGGAAGTCGAAGCCGCTTGCGGCCAGTCGAACGTTGGAACGT
Organism: Paenibacillus phytorum; assembly: GCF_013141715.1. GTDB lineage: Bacteria > Bacillota > Bacilli > Paenibacillales > NBRC-103111 > Paenibacillus_E > Paenibacillus_E phytorum. The sequence continues at coordinate 25,442 of NZ_WHOA01000164.1, forward strand.
TAACGACGTCCATATCAACTAGCTCCGCAACCAAGCTTTGGTATTCAAACAGCGCCTGAAAACGGCCGTGATCTTCGTACGGTTCACCCGCATAGGCCGTCACAAATTCGGAGCGCTGATTGATCTCATCGCAAACAGCTGGGATAAAATGCGGCCAGCAGCCAGCGCCAAGAAAGCTGACGACGTCTTTGATGCTTTTATTTTTAGCCAATAATCCTTCCACATAGCGCTGCAGCTCATATTCCCCTAGAGCCGGGGGCAGGTCCATCATTCGGTTCAATTTCAGCGAATCTGGTATGATCTCGTATAAATCTTCGATACGCTGTACGCCTATTTCGTCCAACATTTGCCGCTGTACGTCGGGCACTGTATTAGGGATATAAGGATGTACTTTCTTTCTATCGTTCGTATTCATCTATAGCTGCCTCCTTATGAGTTTGTATTATGCCAAACCGCCGCCATCAACAACAAGCACGCTCCCCGTTACCCATGTGGATAAGTCGCTAGCTAAGAAAAGCACGGCACTTGCGATATCGCGCGGTGTTCCGAGCCGTTCAAGCGGGCGTCCCGACGCTGACGATACGAGAAACGAGCCTTCCTCTTGTCCGAGCTGCTTCGCTTCGTCCCGTAATAGAGGCGTATCTGTGTCTCCTGGGCAGACGCAATTCACACGAATGTTGTCTTGGCCATGGTCGATTGCCATCGCCTTCGTCAGATTGACGACGCCAGCTTTTGCCGCACAATAGGCGGCCGCCTTATCTCCGCCTTTGAGCCCCCAGCCGGAGCCGGTGTTAATGATACTTCCGCCGCCGCTTTGCGCCATGAACGGAATCATATATTTAGAGAGCAGATACACTCCCTTGAGTGAGACATCAATCACAAGATCCCAATCCTTTTCCTCTAACTCAACAACCGTTTTGCGGCGAATGACACCCGCATTGTTGAACAATATATCGATATGGCCGTGGTCGCGCATAATGGCTTCGGCTGTTCGCTTGCAGTCTTCCCCAGAGGTCACGTTACATGAATAGAACGCAGCTTTCCCGCCGCCTTCCACGATACTTGCCGCAGCGGCCTGTCCTTGGGACTCATTAATGTCCAGAAGCATGACATTCGCACCGAACTCAGCGAGCATGGTGGCTGTCGCCAATCCGATTCCCGAAGCGCCTCCCGTCACTACCGCTACTTTCCCTGTCAAATTGAGTGCGTCCCATGTTTTGTTCATTTTGTCGTCGCTCCTTTTTTCGCTAATGCGGTTGGTGAAATCATTTCTTTATGATAATGTGTGATCGCGAGTTCGAATCGGAACTTTTCAGCCTTCAATGCATAAGCAGGAAGCTGGGCAGGACCACAGCTATTGCTGCCGAGCCCATTTTGCCGGTAGTCAAGGTTCAGCGTAATCGTATCTCTCGGCGCTAACTCCGTACTGTGCTTGGCCTTCTCAAAGTCTTCGGCCCTATAACGATGAGCGGAAAACTCAAGCTGCGGCTCTCCGACTGCAAGCAGCCCAATGCCGCGGACGTTAGTAAGCGACACCCAAGCAACATCCGTTCGATTGCCGTTGTCCTGTGGAAATACGTACGGTGTATACAGTTCATCGACGGAAGCTTGGTAGAGTCCAATCAAATTGGCCCGCTTACTGTCGCTATAGCATTCGCCAGGTCCCCTGCCGTACCAGTTCACGCAGTTGAGATTACCCGGCAGCTCCATCCGGAGGCCGATTCTCGGCAGCATGCTCGGCAGCTTCCCAGGTCCATCAGGCTCGCCTTCAACCTCAATACGGACTTCACCGCTGCTGGAAACCGTATAACAATACGTGCAGCGGAACCCATAATCATGAACTGGCGGAGCAATTCGAACGTACGTTCTAACGATGGCCGTCGAAGCTCCTGTTTGCTCCCATTCCACCCGCTCTACGCGATGCTGCAGTCTGTCGAGATGCGCTTTGCGCCATTCCTCCACGATGTACATATCGTTGTCGATCGGCGCCCGCCAGAAGCTTAGTACAGGACCTTTTCCCGTCGCAATAACGTCCGTACCTTCGTACCTCCACCTCTGAATCGTCCCTTTCAGCTGGTCGAATACGAGCTCGAACTGCGGCCCCGTAATCGCCAGCAAGTGCCCGGATGTCGTACACATTAACGGCTCGGCATTATCCACCCTAGGCTCAGTTCTGTCTAACGCATCCCGCTGATCGTTTGTTTGCATCCCTGCCGTCAGTGCCGTCAGTTGAAATTGCGCCGTCGCCACTTCATGACCCCTTTTCGCCCAGAGAACATCCTTGTTCAAGCAAAAACTCAATGTAAGCTGGCAATCCAAGTGCACCTCTGAAATTCGCGATCCATTCGCAATCGGCAGTTCAATCGTTGCATTCCCTTGTGCCGGAATGTGCGGCAATTCCCGGGAACCGCTATCCAGCAGCTTGCCATCCCCATACACCGACCAGAACAGTTCAAGCCCATTTAGAGATATAAAATCGTATAAGTTCGTAATTTCCAGCAAACCGAGGCTCAAATCGACCTCTTTCACTTGTACCGGTTCAATGACTTTCTTGTATTCGAGCAGGCCTGGCGAAGGCGTGCGATCAGGGAAAATAAGTCCATCCAAGCAAAAGTTCGCATTGTTCGGCACATCGCCGAAATTTCCGCCATACGCATAATATGTCTTGCCGTCTTCCGTAGTCTGCTTTAGTCCATGATCGATCCATTCCCACACGAAGCCGCCCTGCAGCCGCTTATGCTTACGGAACGTTTCTTGATACTCCGTTAGTCCCCCTGGACCGTTGCCCATCGCATGCGCATATTCGCAAATGATATGCGGCAGCGCATAGCCTTCTTCCTCGGCAAGTGCGGTCAGCTTTTCGACCGATGAATACATCGTACTGCTGACATCAACAGCTTTCAGCTCTCGATCTTCTTCATAATGAATCAGCCTCGTCGGATCGTTCGCCCTGCACCAATCGGCCATCGCCATGAAATTGCAGCCGAAGCCGGATTCGTTGCCGAGCGACCAGAAGATGATGCAGGCATGATTCTTATCCCGCTCCACCATCCGCTGTACTCGATCCACGTATGCTTCCTTCCACGCGGGATCGTCGCTAATGCGGCTAATGTTGCCGAGCGGTTCGAAGCCATGCGTCTCCAGATCCGCCTCATCCATCACGTACAAGCCGTACTCATCGCACAAATCGTAAAAGCGCGGATCGTTCGGATAATGCGCTGTCCGTACCGCATTGATGTTATGCTGCTTCATCAGAAGCACGTCCTGCAGCATCGTCTCGAAAGGCGTGATGCGTCCGAGCTCCGGGTGATGGTCGTGTCGATTCACCCCATTAAGCATGATGACAACACCGTTCACATAAAAGTTGCCGTCCTTCAGCTCAACCTGGCGGAAACCGATGCGCTGCGGAACGATTTCTAAGTCCTGTCCCTCCGCATTGGTCAGCGTGAGCAGCAGATTGTAAAGCTGCGGATCCTCTGCCGACCACAGCTGCGGATTCGCCACGTCCAGTTGAAGCTCCACGACTTGCTCTGCCCCGCTGGGCAATGTCACATTGTTCGACTGTATGGCGCCAATCAGGGCAGTGCCCGAAGCGTCCAATAGCTGCGCACTCAGCATGTATCCAGCCATCTCATCTTCAAGCAAATTTGCGATACTTGCCTTGATGGCTAACAAACCGTGCGTATACTCTTCCGTCAAATCCGTCCGAATCGTAAAATCCCGAATCTGCACTTGCGGTCTTGCAAACAAACTAACATCACGAAAAATTCCGCTTAGCCACCACATATCTTGATCTTCCATATAACTGCCGTCCGACCATTGAACGACCCGCACCGCAAGTGTATTCGAGCCGGAATGTACAAAAGGGGTAATATCGAATTCCGACGGTAAACGGCTTCCTTGACTGTAGCCGACCTCCTGCCCGTTCACCCAAAGATGAAACGCGCTGTCCACGCCTTCAAATCGGAGCACGATTTGCCTGCCGTCCCACATCTGCGGAACATGAAAAGACTTGCGATAACAGCCGGTCGGATTATCCGAAGGCACATACGGCGGGTCTACGGGGAACGGATAGTGCAAATCCGTGTAATGCGGTTTTCCATAGCCTTGCAGCTGCCACATGCCCGGCACTTCCACCCGGTCCCAGCCGTCATCCTCGTAGTCCTCCGTATGAAAGTACTCCGGCGCGCTCGCCGGGCTTTCCGCGTACGCAAATTTCCACGTCCCGTTCAACAAACGATACCAGGGAGAATTCCCTCTCTCATAGGTGAGAGCGCTTTCTCTTGTCGTATAAGATTGAAAGTAGCTGCGCGGCTTCATCCTGTTTCGCTGCAGCACCTGCAAGTTCTCCCAATCGTTCGTTAACGCCCGAATTCCGGTTTTCAACGTCCTCGCCCCCCGTCATGATAGTATTTTATTAATGATTGCGCTTAGAATTGCTGTTAGTATAAAGGGAATCGGCTTGCAAAAGAACGGAATTCTAACGCCATTTTTATGCCAAATTGTCGTTCACAAGAGCTTGTTCTCGCCCTTCAGGTGCCTTTTTGTCCGGTCAAATTCGTCTTTTTGTTCGCTCGGTATTGGCTCGGCGTCATACCTGTACACCGTTTGAACCATTTGCTAAAATAATTCGCGTCGATCATTCCGAGCTGATCGGAAATATCGTTCACCGTAAGCCCGGTGTTAAGTAACAGCTCATCTGCCTTCTGCAGCTTGTATTTGGCTTGAAAGTCGATGAAATTTTCACCTACCGACTTTTTGAAAAGCGTGCTAAAATGACTCCGACTAAGCCCGACCCGGTAGGCCAGCTCGGCAACCGACCAGGTTACGGATTCCCCGGACGTAAGAAGCTGTACCGCCTTGGAGATCGGCTCGGGCCAGCTCCCTGCCGCTTGATCGTATAGCGAATTTGACTGCATATCCGCATACGTCTCGCTTACAGCCTTCATCCAACTGTGCGAATCGGTAACCGGACCACTTCGCGTCCAGCTAAGTGATCCGATCCGACTTTTCGCTTCCTTCCATTTCAGTTCTAGTGCGCCGGGCGTATCTTCCTTGCAAACGAACAACTGCTTTTCCGAGCCGCATGGGATGCGGATGTGTCTTTGTCCCGGCGCTGGTTCCCATTCATCGTCCTGCATCCGTTCTAATTCGCCGACAACCCCATAAACCTCGCAGCCTGTTTTCATCCAGGCCCAGTCGCTATCAAGCCACTTTCGCAGCTGCTTCTCCATCTCCTCGGCAGAATAAAAACCGCCAAGCCACGCACCAATATAGGCGATCTGGTCTTTCGCATCCAGGGCGGCATCTTCGGAGTGTTCACCCTGCAGCCGCTGTCTCTTGTGGAACAGCTCCTGAAACTGCCTCAGGTATGACTCCATTTCCTCTTCGTCCATGTCCGTCTTCAGCACATAACCAGATGCTCCGAGCTTGAGTCCCTGCTTCGCGTAAGCAAAGTCCTCGTGGCAACTGAGCAGCAGCACACTCGTCTCCGGAGCGACTTCCTTCACCTTCAGCGCCAACTCCAACCCATTCAGCTTCGGCATCACGATATCCGTAATGACGACATCTGGCTTGTACGCCACGAACGCCTCCCAACCTTTCAGGCCGTTAGCTGCATCCGCCACCACTTCCATATCGAAACGTTCCCAAGGGATTGTTGCGCGAAGCCCCTTGCGAACAATAAGTTCGTCGTCTACAATAAGCACCTTGATCGATTTATCTGCCAACAGTGTCGCCTCCTATACAGTCCAAACGGATTGCTAACACTATTTTAACCTTTCACGGAGCCGTCCATAAGCCCTGATATAAGCTGCTTCTGGAAAATGAATATAATCGCAAGCATTGGCAAAATACTGATGACCGAGCCTGCCATGATTAGGTTGTACGGGGTGCGTACACCCGCCTCCAAAGAGCGGATCGCAACGGCGATCGTCAAATGCTCAGGCGAGCGCAGTAAAACCGTCGGCCACAGAAAATTGTTCCACTCTTCCACGAAAAAAATGATGCCAAGCGACGCGAACGCAGGCAGAAGGATTGGAACGATGAGGCGGAAGTACATCCGCACCTCGGAGCAACCGTCGATTCTGCCTGCTTCCAACAGCTCGTTTTCGATAGAAGCACAGTACTGCCGCATGTAAAAAATACCGAATGCACTCGTCAGTCTGGGCAAAAGAACGCCCCAAAGGCTGTCGATTAGTCCCAGCTTACGGTAAATCATAAACAGGGGAATCATCGCCGACTCCATTGGCACCATCAGCGAAGCTAGAACCAGGCCGAACAAAAGACCTTTACCACGAAACTTGTATTTGGCAAAGGCGAATCCCGCTAGCGAACAAAACAAGAGCGCGCCCGCCGTTCCTGTAGTTGCTGTAAACAAGCTGTTCAGGATGACATTTCCAAAATGTTTCTCCGTAAAAAGTTGCGTGTAGTTTTCCCAGTGCAGGACACTAGGAATCCACACCGGGGGTGTCACGAAAATATCGCTCCTCGCCTTGAGCGACGAGCTGAGCATCCATACAAACGGAAATAGAAACAGAGCCGCTATCGCTAAAAACAGCACAAACAAGAGACCAGAGAGGGCCGTTTGCCTTTTGTTCATATCATGCACCCTCCCCTCTTAATCGTTATCGCGGAACAGCCGCAGCTGAACCACTGAAATAATTAACATTAGAATAAAGAAAAACATCGCTAATGTAGATGCGTATCCAAAATTCAAATTTTGGAAGCTTTCCTTGTAAATCAACACGACGGGTGTCGTTGTCGCTTTAGCCGGTCCTCCGTTCGTTAAGATGAACGGCTCCGTAAACAGTGAGAACGTCCCAAGCGTTGAAAGAACGGTACAGAAGGCGAGCAGCTTTCTCATCATTGGCACTGTCAAGTAGATGAACGATTGCAGCGCATTCGCTCCATCCACCTTCGCCGATTCATAGAGTGATTTCGGGATATTTTGCAAGCCGCCAAGCAGTAGAATCATGTTGTACCCCGTCCAGCGGTAAATAACGAGCAAAGCGACCGAAATCCGCGCCCACCCCGGCGTCTCCAGAAATGGAACCGGTGAATGGATCAGTCCAGCCGATAGCAGTAGCTGGTTAAGCACACCATTGCTCGTGTTAAAAATAAGCAGGAAGACAAACGATATGGCGACGACAGAAGTAATATTCGGAATGAAAAAGACAGTGCGAAAAAAACCTTTCGCTTTCATCAAGCCGCTGCTGAGACATACGGCAAAGACGAGCGCAAGCAGCAGCATGATCGGAACGTAAAGCATGAAAATGATCACGCTGTTGAACACGGAATACCAAAAATCGCCGCTTTGCAGCACGTTGATATAATTCGTCCATCCGACGAACTCCTTCTCTGCTTGGCCGTGCCATTTCGTAAAGCTCAAGTAAATCGAATAAACAAACGGCGATAGTGTAAATAGCAAAAAACTGACCACGAACGGAGCGACGAACGCGTATGGCGCGGTTTTCAATTGCCATTTCCAATACGGACTCTGCATCGTGCCTCCTCCTAAGCGTTTTGCGTTGCGCAGTGCAAAAATGACTTCGCAAGCATTTAATTGAAAGCGTTTTCTTTGTACAGCAAAGAGCCTTCATTTCCGTTTATTTGTCGTATGTCATGATGTCTTCCACGGAGCGAAGGCTGCTGCTTATACATTTTTTTGCGATATGCTTATATGCTGCCTTGGAATTACTTGCGGCCTGTTTTTTGCCTAAGCTGCGTGGCCGTTTTTTGGAAGACGCTTTCCACCGATTTGTTGTCGAGGAATATTTCAGCAAAGGCGTTGATGACCATTTCATTGGCTAGCGGATAATCTTTTGTGTATACGATCGGCGCAACCTTTTTCACCGCGTCTACATAAAGCTGACGGACCGGCTGATTGTTGAAATACGGTACTTTTTCCTGGAAAATAGGATCGCTGTACGTTGTTTCAAGCGAAGGGAACAGTCCGCCTTCCTTCATCATTTTCAGCTGAGAGTCCGAACTCCCGAGCATAAATTCGATAAACTTCCAAGCTTCTTCCGGGTGCTTGGAGTTTTTGTTGATGGCTAAGTTCGAGCCGCCATCGATGGCGCTTGCGTATTTGTCGTCCTTCGACCATTTCGGCATCGGAGCGACCGACCAATTGCCTTTGCCCTCCGGATCGATCTGCGTCGGAAGCAGAGCATCGTACCAGGAAGCGCCTACGACCGTGGCGAATTTGTTTTCCTTAAACGAGTTGTACCAAGCATCGCTCCACGGTTTCGCTTCATACACATACCCTTGTATAACCATATCGACGAAGTATTGCCCCATCTTGATGACTTCCGGATTGTCGAGCTGTACCGAACCGTCTTGTCCGAAATACCAGAGTCCGTGCTGCCACAGCATTTGGCCAAAGAACGTGGCGTCGGTCTTCGTCTTGGAATCGGCCATCATCGCATAGCCCGTTTTTTCCTTCAGCTGTTTGGCAAACCGCATGTAGTCGTCCCACGTCTGCAATTGCGACGCGACTTCCTTCGGATCGGACGGCAGTCCCGCCTTCTTGAACATATCGTTGCGATAGAACATGACAACCGGTCCGCTATCCCACGGCATCGCGTAAACTTTATCGTCTTTCGTCGCATCCGCCCACTTGTAGGCGTTCATTTTATCCTTATAAGGCGCTACTTTGCTGCTGATATCGAGCAGGCCGCCCGTTTGCACCATTTGGGACAAACGCAGCGTTTCCAAATTCACAACGTCCGGAACGGCGTCGCCGGAGCTCGCTGCGATCAAGAAGTTCTGATAAACGTCCGCCTGAGCCAGCACATGCAGATCGACATCGATATTCGGGTACTTAAGCTTGAAGGCAGGCATGTTCAAATCGATCACGTTCTTGGCATCTTCCCAAATCCAGACGACAACTTTCGTCTTCTCACCAGAACCGCCGACTTCATCTTGCTGCTTCGAGTTGGTACAGCCAGAAAGCACAGTCGTCAGCCCAACAACCATGCAGAGCGCTGCTAGCGTGAGTTGTTTATTTCTCTTCACTTTACATTCCCCCTGTTTATGTCCCTTGCCTGTGCTCTCATTATACGAGGATTGTAAGCGTTTCAAAATGGCGGTTTGTTCGGAATGTAGTGTCAACTTATTCGAACTTTTCAGGGCTATGTGCCATTTTGTCCGAACCATCTGGCAATTTGTTTGAAAGTGGGTTATGGGGTTCCCGAATTTCTTCCTTCATTGGCCAACGAATCGTAATCGTCGTCCCATTTCCTTCCTGCGACTCGATCTTCATGCCATATTGCTCGCCAAAATGCAGCTTAAACTTCTGATCCACGTTGAAACAGCCTAGTCCTCCCCGACCCGACCTCGGCATCTGTTCGTCAAGCAGCGTTGCCAATCGTTGTTCCGGTATCCCTTCGCCATTATCGGCAAGAACGAGCATCAGCTCGCCTTTATGTTTGGCGACCGTTAACTTGATGGTACCTTCCCCATCCTCAAATCCATGAAAAAAACAGTTTTCGAGCAAGGGCTGCAGTGTCATGCGCGGTATCAGATAATGGTTCAGTTCCTCCTCGACGCTCGATTGAAATTCGAACGCGCCTCCGTAGCGCACTTCTTGTATTTTCAAATAATGCTCGACGGTGCGCAGTTCCTTATGCAAAGGAACTAACTCCTGAGTCGTAATGAGACTGCCTTCCAGCACCTTCGTCAGATGATAAATCGTTTGTCTGATTTCATCGTCCCCTTTGAGCTTTGCCTGCCATTGGATCGAGTTCAACGTGTTTAAAAGCAGATGGGGATTGATTTGGTAATGAAATGCTCGCAGCTCGGCTTCCTTCTTCAGCTGTTCTTTCTTCGTTACCTCTTGAATAAGCGTCTGAATTTGCTCGACCATGCTGTTGAAACTATTACCTAATCGTCCGAGCTCATCTTCGGATCCTAGATCGATTCGCGAATGCAGCTTACCGATGCCGACGAGCTCCATTTTGTTTTTGAGCCGCTTGATCCGCTTCGTAATTTGCGAGGAAAACAGAAACGATACGATAAGCGCTAGTAAAAGTGTTCCCGCTATAACAAAGGCCGTCAGCGGCTGAATAACATTAACGGAGCGATACACCTGTTCATAGGGCGTTCGGACTTCCACCGTCCATTTATTCGATTCGAGCGTTTTCGTCCAGACAAGATCATCGTCTTTGGACATTGCCGCTTTCGGAGTATCGTAGATCGCTCTTCCGGACGCATCACGGATGGATACGAACGAATGCAGCTCTCCTTCCAGCATCCGAAACGAATCGAGCACTTTCGTTGCATCTACCTCGATGAAAATAAATCCGTTCGTGAACGTCCCATACTGACTGCTTAGCGGAAAGACGAATCCCATTACCTGATCCGGCAAATTCAAATTACGGGCGATATAATAATCCGGCGCGTGGAAGCCCGTCCAATATTCGCCGTGCAGCCCGCTAGGAATCGCTTTCCACCAGTCTGACTGACGAAGCCGATCGACATTAATTTGCGGAGAGCCGTAGTAATAGCCCGACTGCGTGATGAGATAGATGCCCGTTGAGTCCATCGTCTTATGTGCATCGAGAAACCGCTCGAAGTTTTTTTGATCGAGAAAGCTCGCGTAGCTGCTCGGCTCCTCTTCATGGAGTGTATTGTTGAGCGGGTCGAGCAAATAGGAATAAATATAGCGCGAGGTCATTTGCATTTGGCTGGCGTACGTGTCGAGCTGTGCTTGCAGCTGATTGACGGCGGATTGCCCGTACTGACCGATTTGTGCTTGTACGATCTGCGACGATTTGGCGTACGACAAGTAACCGAGAATGTTGAGCGGAATAATGGCGACAATTAGAAAAAATAGAAACAGCTTCGCGCGGAGATTTCTTTTTGGGTAGAAAAACAAGGATTGCATGCGGCGGATCGCTGTATTCATGGAAGTTATCTCCTCACGTAAGTGACAATAGTTGAGTTGGCGTTGTTTTAAACTTAGCACTACTTCTTTACGGGGTCTACATCTCCTTTTTTCCAAATTCCCTTTAGCTTTTATACCTCCATCGAAGATCATTTAATAACAGACAAAAGCAAATAAACCGCAGTAGCGGTCTATTTGCTAATCAAACTGATTAAGTTAAATGATTTTTTGGTTTTCCAAGATACTTATTTCTTTACAGTTGCATACCAATCGTTGACTTCTTTGAAGCTTACATCTCCGCCAGATGATTTAAATTTAGCTATGAATGCGTCCAAACCGCTTAATGGTTCAGCTCCGAAAATCAGCTTCGTCGTATAGTCTCCCACCATTGTGTTCAACTGTTGGAAGTTTTTAGAGAACTCAGGCAAGTAAGGAGCGAAGCCTAGTGGATCTTTGATTCTGGTATTCGCCGGTTGAATCGTGTTCATGAAGTTCCAAGCATCGAACAAACGCATATCCTTACGAACACGTGCCTGCCAGTAAGTCGGATAGTTTGTGTCGTCCGTACCCATCAAGAAGTTGTTCGCTCTATTGCGCTCATCAGTGAAGATCGGTTGAATCGGCGTATATGCGCCATCCTTGAACGTATAATGCTTATTTTCTTCGCCAATCGCCATGGTCTTGAAGGTTTCTTTTTCAAGCTTAGCGTTCATCCACTTAATCGCATCTTCAGGATGCTTGGAAGCTTTAGGTATAAAAGTGATACGGTCAAAGCCTGATGGTGCGGTTAACCCGGATTTTCCATCTTTACCTTTTAGCGCTGGAATAAAGTTAGCTTTCGCAGTAGGGATATTTTTAGCCAATGCATCAGCAATGACAGGTACGTCAGCCCAGTGAAGCATAATCATGCCTGCTCTTCCGCTTGTGAATTTCTCTTTAGCGGTAGCATCTTTATTAGCGGCAAACTCTTTGTCGAGCAAGCCTTGTTTAAAGAGATCAGCGGCAAAGGTCACATAATCTTTGTAGGCAGGGTCTAGAACTCGCGGTGTTAGCTTGCCATTCACATCATTCCAGAAGGTCGATATGCCAAAAGCACCGACGATGTTATTAATGAACATCGCTTCGCCTCTTATCGTTAACGGAATATTCTTGTCTCCGTTTCCGCCAGGATCTTTCTCTTTGAAGGCCTTCAGAACGGCAACGAGCTCATCCAATGTTGTAGGCGCTTTCATACCTACTTTATCAAGCCAATCTTGCCTGATGTACAAGCTTTCGCCTGCAGAGGGAAGCGTTTTGGTTGGGATTGCATATAGTTTACCATCTACTTTTGCAGCTTCCAGGGCGTTAGGATCAATTGCCGCTTTAATATTCGGTCCATATTTGTCGATCAACGGCCCTAAGTCCGTTAAAGCTCCTTTTTTCGCATAATCTGCATATAGCGCTTTGAAGTCTGCGGTTCCGTTTGTAGTAATAGCATCATAAGGTTCTCCGGAAGCAATCAAGATGTTCAGCTTGTCTGTAGGCTTGTCCTGTGGCATCATATCGTATTTCACTTTGTAGCCGGTCTTTTCTTCAAGGAATTTAGCTACGGGATATGTGTTGTAATCTTCCTGCTGCCAGACTTGAAGCGATTTTAACTCCGGTTTTGGTCCAGCTGATGCTGGAGCTGCTGAGGCGGTGCTTGGAGCTGCGCTGCTTCCTGAGTCTGTACTTTTCGAAGAGCAAGCGACAAGAGAAGTTACAGATAAGCTTGCTGCGAGCGTTAGCAGCATCATTTTTCTTTGTTTTTTTAACATGTGCGAACCTCCCTGGTAATTGTGTTTAATATATCATTAAACCCTTGATGCTAACATCAAGGGTGTTTAATGCAAATTCACCCTTTTACAGAACCAATGAGCACACCTTTGACAAAATGCTTTTGCAAATAGGGATACACGAGCAGCATCGGTATGATCGAAGCGATGACGGTTGCAGCTCGAATACCTTCCGGTGATGCGTTCATCATATCGTCAGCACTTTTGGTTACGGCACTTGAGCTATCTGCATCCAGGACAATATCACGCAAGTACAACTGCAATGGCTTAAGGCTTGCGTCATTAATGTAGAGCATAGGGTGAAAATAGTCATTCCAGAAGTAGACCGCATAGAAAAGAGCAATCGTTGCGATTACAGGTACGCTTAAAGGAAGAATGATGCGAAAAAGAATCGTAAAGTTACGAGCGCCATCCATTTTGGCGGATTCTTCAAGAGCCTCAGGCAAAGATTCATAGTAGCTTTTGATCACCAGCATATTGAACACACTAATGAGAGCTGGCAGCATCAGCGACCATAAGCTATTAATTAAGTGGAGCTGTTTCATTAGCAAGTAATTGGGAATAATACCGCCATTAAACATCATCGTGAAAACAAACAGCAGCATAATCATCGAAATGCCTGGAAGATGCCTTTTGGACAATGGGTAAGCCGTTATTGCTGTCACCAGAATCGCAAGCACTGTACCTACAACCGTTATCAGTAGAGAAACCCCTATTGAGTGGAGAAACTGGCTGGAGGATACCACATATTTCATCGTTTCTAGCTGGAAGCCGACCGGAAAAATCCCTACTTTACCGGATATCACTGCCGATTCATCACTAATGGCTTTGGATAAAATATTGGCTAGTGGCAGCAAAGTAGCTAAGCCGGAAAGTAGTAAAACAAGATAAATACAGATGTCTAAGGACCAATCACTAAGCGTTTTTTTATGCATGTTTCCAGCCCCCTACCATATGCTTCGCTTGATCAGCTTTTTGCTGAGTTCATTACCAGCAATAATTAGGATGAACCCAACGACAGAGTTGAACAACCCGACTGCTGTACTAAAGCTATAATCCTGTTGACCGAGCCCCTGCCGATAAACGAAAGTACCGATCACATCACCCGATTGATACACGACAGAGTTGTACATGGTCAGAATCTGCTCCGTGCCTGCTTCAAGCAAGTATCCCATGCGTAAAATTAAGATGAGAATGATCGTTGGCATAATACCTGGCAATGTAATGTGGAGCATTTGTCTAATGCGTCCTGCACCGTCAATGGAAGCTGCTTCATATTGTTCCTGCTCGATGCCTGCAATGGCTGCGATAAATATAATGGCATTCCAGCCTGATTCCTTCCAACCTGCTGTAAATACAACTACACTTCGGAAGTACTGGTTGTCCAGAAAGAAGGATATCGGCGTCCCTCCGAACCACTGAATCATATTGTTCACTAGACCGCCTGATGGGGACAGAATATTAATAAACAATCCAGAAATGATCACCCATGATAGAAAATGCGGGAGAAATATAATGGTTTGAATCGTCTTCTTGAAAAAGGCCTTCCGAACCTCATTCAAGAAAAGCGCGATGATGATCGGTATCGGAAAAAGAAGCACAAGCTTGTAAACGCTGATCAACAAGGTATTCATGAAAACCTGATAAAACTCTTCGGAATGTATGAGCTTCTCAAATTGATCCAGACCTACCCATTTACTTCCAGCAAAACCATCAAAAATGTTGAAGTCTTGAAAAGCGATAATAATCCCGTACATAGGCGCATATTTGAATAAAAACAGAACTACTAATCCCGGCACTAATAATAGGTATAAATCATAATTGGTTAGAATTAGCTTCCAACGGCCACTACCTTTTGTTTTGGGCTTGGCGTGAGCTTTTTTTTGTTCAAGCTCTGTTAGCGAAACACTCATGAATGGCTCACCTCCGTGTTCTTATAGGTTAATTATATAGGTGCCCTGAAACGACTTGTAGATGGTAATATTTCTGTTTCTGGTGCAATCTTATGGTATTTACGCAAACAAAAAGCCGACCTCTTTCTTATAGAGGCGGCTTATCAGATGAATGTTTATATGTCATTCGAACCGTAACTATTGTCCCTTCTCCGAGCGTGGAGTGAAGCTCCAGTCCATAGGCGTCTCCTGCGAACAACTTGATCCTTTCATTAACATTGTACAAACCATACGAGCTTCCGGAAACGTCTGATTTCATATTGGGACGCGGCTCTGTTAGCAGACTTTGCACAAGCTCTGGCTCCATGCCGATGCCATCGTCAGTGACGGATAAGATCAGAAGCCCCTCTTCTTGTCTGGCCTTTATCAAAATAGACCCTGTCTTGCCCTTAGATTTTCTTATCCCATGCAAAAGGGCATTTTCCACAATTGGCTGCAGTGTCAGCTTAGGCATTTCAATATCATCCATGCCTTCTTCGATGTCAAAATGAACCTTAAAGCTCTTCGGAAATCGGTTTTGCTGAATCTCCAAGTAAACCTTGGCTAAATTAAGCTCATCGGTCACACTGACCAAATCTCTGCCCTTGTTTAAGCTTAGCCTGAAATATTTGGCCAAACCATCGATCATCTGGCTAATATCGTGAGCGTTATGTCCAATAGCAATCCAGTTGATCGTATCCAAGGTATTGTACAAGAAATGAGGATTAATCTGCGCTTGCAAAGCCCGAAGTTGCGCTTCCCGCTCCTGCACCTTCGATTTATAAGTTTCTTCCATTAAATCTCGGACCCTATGAATCAGATGGTCGACGCTTTTTTCGAGTAAATAGAAGTCTCCTTCAGATGCTCCGCTCCGTTCATCGAGCCCCTCCATGCCTTCTCGTTTAATAACTCTTATCACCGTCTGCACTCTGCGATTCATCCCCCGCATGATAAATGCAAGGAGTAAAAAAACTAGAATGAGGAACAGAATCGTAATTCCCGACAAGGTAGCGACACTGGCAAATTGATTCAATGAAGCGGCACGCGAGCTAATACCATTCTTAGGCACTTCCGCAACCAGCTTCCAACCTGTGGAGCCAATCGTCGTATAGACGACATATTGTTGCGTGTTGTCTTCAATGATCGGAGATACGCCTTCATTCTTTTGTTCTATCGCGCTAAGCACGCTACTTGATTTTAGCTTCGTCCCTAGCAAGGATTTGTCGTTGTGCAAGACGACGGTGCCATCCGGTGCGACCATGAATACATTTTGCTCTTTGTTCAACTCGATATTGGATAGGATATTTTCTATGGTCTTAGCAGAGACTTCAATAGATAAAACACCTGACATATGATCGTAATCATCCGGATCCCGTAGTACTCTTATACCCGAGAAAATATAGCGGGCGCTCTGTGTATCATCTAGAAAGTTTTCCAAGTAAGCTCCCGTCCACACGAGATTGCCCCTGGAGTTCACTACATCTGTGTACCAAGGACGGTTTTTGATACTTTCCCACGGAAAGAAATTCACTCTCTCATGGGAAAAAAGCTTGGAGTCGTCGACATACAATCGAACGCGAAATACAATCGGATTCGTTTGGGCATTATCAACTAAAATACGCAGTTCCTTCATAGCATCGAGTTGATCGCTATCCGATGTCGAGTTGCTTAAATACTGATGCAGCTTAGGATTCATTAGAATCGTATTCGAAATATCACGTGCGGAATCCAATTGGTGATTCAAATTGATTTCAGCCTGCTTCAGCGTCTGAAGCATCGTTCGCGTTACTTCTTCTTCCAAAATGCGGGAGTACCTCTGCGAGTAAGCATACAGTAATACGGAAGCCGGAATCAGGATCAATACGATGTATGCGACCAGCCATAGCCTTGCGGCAACAACGCCCTTGAAGATCATCGATACGTAATTCAATCCTCTAGTCATGAGTTGCTTCATTTCCCTCCACCGCCTTTACAAGACTTGATCGCGAAATGAGCTCGGCGTATGTCCGGTGTATTTCTTAAATATTTTGCTGAAATAGCTAGGATCCGAGTAGCCAACGGCATAGCAAACCTCATAAAACTTATTGCTTGGGTCTTTCAAGAGCTCCTTCGCTTTGTCTACCCGAACTTTCGTCATATATTCGTTGATGGTTTCACCTGTCTCTTGTTTGAACAGCAGACACAGATAAGTCGTTGATAAAAATACTTCCTTCGCAATATCCCCAACTTGAAGGTTTTCCGCGAATCGTTTATCGATTAGGGAGCGAATACGTTCAATGACATTTTTGGCTTTGCCGCTGCGTTTCTCACCGATTCGCTCACACACCTCGATGAGATGGGATTCCACAAGCCGCCTTAAATCATCTAACGTTTCTTGCTGGAAAACCTCAGCCAGAAGCTCGTTCTCTTTCTCCTCCAGCCCCTGCCTGTGAACATTTAGCTCTAGCAAAATTCGGCTTGCAAGCAGCAGCAGCTGCAAGCTCAAGTTGCGCCCATACTGCATGCCTTCTGCACGATTGCGGGAAAGAGCGTTATAAATAACGTGAAGCTCCTCCTGCACCTTGCCAGCTTCCGCAGCTTTCAGAGAAGAGATCAATCTCTCATTCTGCGCTGGTTCAAAGCGATACATGCTTTCCTCACGTTGTTCCAAATTATCCATAGAAATGATCTGGTTTTTTCCGAGAAACCATCTTTGATCGGCAGCTTCTCTTGCTTGCGAATACGACTGCGGTAAGCTGGCTAACCTCGATATTCGCTCGCCCACGCCGATGGTCACACTAATTTTCAAATAGTTATAGAGACTTTCGCGAACTTCCTCGGCTAATGTAAACAAAAGACTTTCCTGATCTTCCTGCTCCACCATCCGAAGAATGCCTACGAACTCGCCTATTTGATTTTCAAAGACGTATCCACCAATCTCTTTCTCAATAAGCTCTTGCACGATATTAAGTACAGAGTAGGATAACAACTGCTGATCCCTTTCCGAACGAGTCTGTGCAACCTCAGAAGCATTATCCATGCGAATCGCAATCACCCAGTATGTCGCCTCAAGCGGAAGCTCAAGCCCGAGGAATAGGGTGCGATCCTGTATACGTGTAGGAAAAGTAACCCCTTCCCTAATTAATGACATAAGGAATTTTTCCCGCAGCAAGGGCATGCTCTGAATGAGCTTGACCTGCATGTCCTCAATCAGTTTTCGTTCCTGTTTTTCCGTCTGCAAGGTACGAACCAATCGTTCAACCACCACGCTAAGCTCCCCTAAATTGACGGGCTTGAACATATAATCGACCGCTTTGACTTGAAGCGCAGATTTCAAATATTCGACATCATCATGGCCGCTCACAAAAACAATTTTGATATGAGGAAATCGTTCGCTGAGTCTATTCGACATCTGAATGCCATCCATATTGGGCATGCGCACATCCGTTAACACTAAATCCGGCTTTAATCGTTCTATAACCTCTAACGCAACGTCACCGTCATCTGCATCACCCACCACTTCAATCCCATAAGCATTCCAGTCAAAATAAGTCCTTAACCCAAAACGAACTGTCGGCTCGTCGTCCACAATGACTAGTTTATACATCTCGTGTCGGCCTCCCTTTAGCTGCAGATCTACTTATTATATCGTGCAAAAAAGCCAAGGACATATGAGAATATTATGATTTCTGGTTCTATATTTACCTGAATTCAGAAAAAACACGGCCGTTTGAAGGCGCTGTTGTTGTACTCCCAACAAAAAAATCACCTTGAATGCGAATGTGTTCAAATGGCAGTGTCGGATTGGCAATTCGCCACAGCATCCGGTCGGCAGCACGGTAACCGGTCTCTCGGATCGAAAGAAGCGGCCTTGTGAACGATGGCAGAGACTCGGATTGCTCATTCAGGAATCCAACCAAGGACACATCCTCAGGCACTCGCCACTGTAGCTCGTTGCATAACTCATATACGACCGGAACTTCATGGTCAATTCCGCAGATGATGGCACTTGGCGTAGAATGTTCCATTCGTTGCAGCAGCTCTTCACGCCACTGCGCTTGGTTGGTCCGTTCACCGATGGAATGCATAGAAGGGTCGATTTCGACACCGAGCATATTCATCGCGTGACAGAAGGCTTGCCAGCGCAAAATAAAGCCACGCTGCAAATGGATATCTCCCACATACATAATTCGCTCATGCCCAAGGCTTCGCAGATAGGTTACCGCTTGAAACGCAGCTTCATAAACATCCCAAATCACGCTGTCTATTTTCACTCCTGGAGGAGGAAAGCTGAGCAATATTCGTGGCAGCTGCAGCCCAAACAGAGCGGGCTCCCACGCTTTAGGCACAATGCTTGGAGCGATGAAAATGCCATCCGCATAGGCCATTCCGCTTTCTTCGATCCAATCGTTTATATGTTCCTTCTTGATCTTTTGCGGTAACATGAGCAGCTCGATTTGATGGCCGAAGGAAAAGAAACGATCTTGAAGCCCTTGAAGCAACAGACGATTGTAAGCCACGGATTCTGCGGTCTGTACCAAAAGGAAGCGCTTCCGCTCATTGGGATAAGGAGCAATGCGATCGAGCCTAAGGCTGCGAATCTGATCCATTGTATAATAGCCCAGCTTCTCGGCCGTATGGACAATAAGCTGTCTGGTAGCTTCCGACATGCCGGGTTTTCCTTTTAGCGCTTTAGACACGGTCTGTACAGTCAACCCAAGCTCCTTGGCAATCGTTTTTAACGTAACTTCCTTTCGGGTAGGCATATAGGGCTGCACCTCATAGTAGTCCGGATTTGTTATTCGTTTAGTTATCATATCACGTCCTCTTTTTTGATTAAACTAAAATTAAACTAGTTCCTCCATGTCAGGGACCTATAATGAAGGCAATGACAATCAAATTAAGCTTTAGCGAATGACTACAAATCCAAATGATTACAAATGCAAATGACTACAAATCCAGTTTTGTTAAAGCAAAACTCTTAGGAGGAACATCAACATGACGAAGTTGAACATTCAAACTGTTACGATCCCATCGCAGAACCTTCCGGTTAGCTACACCCCGGACGTAGTTGTCGTTGGAGGCGGCGCATCCGGCATTGCAGCAGCTATTGCCGCAGCCCGCAATGGCGCTAACACGTTATTAATTGAGCAAAGAGGCTACTTGGGCGGGATGGGGACAGCTGCTCTAGTTCCTGCCTTCTGCCCTTATACCGATGGGGAGAAGCCGGTCATTCGCGGCATCGGGCTTGATCTGCTCGAGAAGATGAAACACGCTGCAGGTGATGACTTTATGCGACGTTACAAGGAACAGTTGGACTGGGTTCCCATCGATGTGGAAACGCTTAAGCGCGTATATGACGCAGAAGTACTGTCAAGCGGAGCGAAGGTACTGTTCCATACAGTAGCGGATCAGGTACTGCTGGATGGCGATCGGATAACCGGGCTAGTCATAAGCAATAAATCCGGACGGTCCGTCGTCCAAGCCAAACTGTACATCGATGCTTCGGGCGATGCGGATCTCGCTGCGCTGGCAGGTGTTCCTTTTCAAATTGGAGGAGAGCAAGGGGAGCTTCAACCCGGTACCATGTGCTATGTGGTTACCGGTGCGGACAAGGCACGCTATGAGCAGTTCCTTCAGGAGACAGGAGCGCATAGTCAACTGGAGAACATCGTCATTGAAGCGCAGCGAAACGGCGACCTCCCGGAGGGACGCAAGCGGATATCAGGTATGGCCTGGATTACCGATTCAATCGTCGGCTTTAATTTCGGTCATATCTTCAACATTGACGGCACAAAAACGGAGGATTTGACCCGTGCCGCGATCGAGGGCCGGAAGCTAATCGACATTCAGATCCGGTTTTTACGCAAATATGTGCCCGGTTTTGAGCATATCTTCCTCGTTCATTCTGGCGACCAGATTGGCATCCGCGAAACTCGCCGAATCCAGGGAGACTATACCCTCGTAGTCGAGGACTTCTTATCGATGCGGACATTCGAAGACGATATCGCACGCAATTCGTACTTTATCGATATCCATTTGGCAAACGCCAACAGCACGATGACGATCAAGCATCTGCCAAAAGGCAAATCCCATGGCGTACCTTATCGCTGCATGCTTCCAAAAGGCAAATCGAATTTAATCGTAGCCGGACGTTCCGTCTCGTCCGATCGTCCTGTGCAAGGCTCGCTTCGCGTCATGCCTAACTGCTTTGCGATGGGAGAGGCCGCAGGTGTCGCGGCAGCTATGGCAAGCTTCGCCGGCCTAGGTTTCCGCGAGGTTCCGATCTTAGAACTGCAGAACAAGCTGATAGCGCAGGGTGCATGGCTTGGTGAACGCCCGGGTAAAGCTGATGCGGATCAACCCGTTGCCGTAGGTGCCGTTACATTTGATGAAGAATGTTAGTGTAGGGAGTGTTCATGAAATGCAAAGTAAGTGGGTAGGAAAAACCTGGGGGACACTCGGCGACAGCATTACGGAGGCCGGAGGATATCAGCCTCTCATTCAGTCTGCTCTAGGCTTTTCGAGCGTGATCAATTATGGGAAAAGCGGCTGTCCGATGACTGCCGGAGGAGACCGCGACTACGGAGCCACGACGCATGTGGGCAAAACGATAGATGCTTCCTTGGATTGCGTCACCATCTTCGCGGGAGTGAATGATTTTCGTTTGGATAAACCGATAGGCGACATCGGCACGAACGATATTTATACGTTTTACGGAGCCTATACGACCCTTATCGAAGATATTTTGGCGAAAAATCCACGCTGCCGCCTTAGTTTGTGGACACCGCTGCAGCGGGATAAAGATGGCTATGACATCTTCTACATCAATGCAGCCGGACACCGTTTATCCGATTATGTCGAAGCCATTAAGCATATTGGTCATCTGTATGCGCTCCCTGTCCTTAATCTGTATGAACAAAGTGGGCTTAATAAGCTAACGCTGCCCAGCTTTACTTCAGATGGCTTGCATCCGAATGAGGCAGGGCATCAACGCATTGCGGATATGGCGATACCCTTTTTATTAAGTTTGTGAAAAAAGCCGTTCCTAGGTTCATGAACCTTGGGACGGCTTTTTGATTCATCAGATCATGAGCATGAATCTTGTGGAAAAAGGACAATCCCGCAAGCTATGGGAATGATCCTTCCTCCTTATATTTAGACATCTTGTCTCGCAGCGTGCGTTCGCCGATATCCAGCATATCGGCTGTTTTGCGGCGGTTTCCGCCAAGCTCCCGAAGCGTTGCCAATATGAGCTTTCTCTCCGCCTCTAGGGCGGTATCGCCCACATAAACGGGAACGAGCCGACCGTCTGCGATTTGCCCGCGCTGTGGCTGAAGGTCCATCGGCATATCTCGGATCGTCAAATGTTCGCCGTCCGCGAGTGCGATAGAACGCTCGATAATGTTTTGGAGCTCCCGCACGTTGCCGGGAAAAGGATAATCATTCAGCAGATTGAGCGCTTCCTGCGAAATGCCCTTTATTTGCTTGGACATTTTTCCGCCGATTTTGTCCATAAAATGCCGGATTAGCAGCGGGATATCTTCCTTGCGCTCGCGGAGCGGCGGAACCTGGATCGGAATGACGTTCAACCGATAATACAAATCTTCCCTGAACTTGCCCTGCTGCACTTCTTTCTTCAAATCCCGGTTCGTTGCGGCAATAATCCGAACATCGATCCGCTTCTCCTTATGCCCTCCGATTGGCGTCACCGTCTTCTCCTGCAGCACCCGCAGCAGCTTGCTTTGCAACCCGATATCGAGCTCACCGATTTCGTCGAGAAACAAGGTGCCACCGTCTGCTGTCTCGAAAATGCCAGCTTTGCGTACATTCGCGCCTGTAAACGCGCCTTTTTCATAGCCGAACAGCTCGGATTCCATCAAATTGGCGGGGATGGCGGCGCAATTAATCGTGGAAAACACCTGCTCCCGTCGCTCCCCTGCAAAATGAACGGCACGGGCGACCAGTTCTTTTCCCGTCCCGCTCTCCCCGAGGATCAGAATGCCAGAATCGATGTTCTTTACTTTATCGATAAGCGCAAATACGTGCTTCATCCGATCGCTTTCGCCGATCAGACCGTGCACGTCGTAGGCTTTGCGGATTTCTCCGTCCAACCATTCCACTCTTGATTGAAGGTGATACTGCTCCTGCGCTCTGCCGCACAGCACCTTGAGCTCCTCCATATCGATCGGTTTCTGCACATAATAGAAAGCGCCGAGCTTCATCGCCTCAACGGCGGAAGCGATGCTGCCGTACGCGGTCATCATGATGACGACTGTCTTAGGTGACATTTGCTTGACCGTCCGCAGCACCTCGATGCCGTCCCTCATGCCAATTCGCAGATCCAAGAGCACGATCTCAAACGAAAGATGCGCGAACAAAGCGACCGCCTCGTCGGGATCAACGGACGTATACACTTGATAATCGTCTTCCAAAATAAACGACAATGATTTGCAGATCGAGATTTCGTCATCAATAATAAGCAAATTCGGTTTATGCATGTTCGCTCTCCCCCTGCTCGCCCGGTAATTTCAGCGTCACCTTGGTTCCGGTTCCCTTCTTGCTTTCCACTTCGATCCCCCCGTTGTTCTCGGCCATCAGCCGGTAGCAAATCGACAGCCCAAGTCCGACCCCTCCAGCTTTTCGCGTAAAAAAAGGTTCATAAATGTTCGCCAAGTCCCGGGGATCGATGCCTTCGCCAGTATCTTCAATCGTCATCATGACATGGGGACCATCACTATAAGCCGTTATCTGCAAATGCCCGCCGTCCTCCATCGCATCGATCGCGTTTTTGAACAAATTGATCAGCACCTGCTTGATTTGCTGGGCATCCGCCCAAACAACGAAAGACTCCGGCACTTCAAGCCGGACGACGATACGTTGATTTTCGAACAGCTGATGGAACAGCAGCACGACGGCTTGAACGGTTTCGCTGATAGCAAAAGTCGTTTTCTCTGGCGGCTTGTCACGCGCGAAGTCCAGCAGTTCACCGACGATCCGGTTCAACCGCATCACTTCCCCAGTTACGTGCTGTGCAAAAAACTCGCGGTATTCCTTGTTTTCGTATTTGGTAGGCAGAAGCTGGGCATAGGATAAAATGGACGTAATCGGATTGCGGATTTCGTGGGCAATCCCTGCGACTAATTGGCCTAACGATTGCATCCTATCTTTACGCGCAAGCTCGCCCAGCGTTTTTTTGTAAGTGTCGACGCGCTTCTTCAATTCTCTCTTCAGCGTAAAATTCCACCACAAAATGATAAGCAGCACACAGGTTATGGCGACCAGGCCGATGATAAAATAAGTTAGCATGCCGCGGATATTGCGAGTCGACGGATAAATGTATTCGCCGAACCATTTGCGTTCGATTTTCGGGTATGTACCGTTTGTTTTGATTTTCCGCAGTCCTGCGTTGATCGGCTCAAGCAGCTGTTCGTTCCGCTTCAGGACGACCATGCCATAGTTGGTTGGTGAAATCGGATCTCCGACGAGCTTCACCTTGTCCTGTTGACCATCCGATTGCAGCAAATATTGACCTGTAATTTGATTGCCGATAAAAGCGTCCACTTTGTGCTCCAGCAGCATCTGGATTGCCTCTTCCTGATTTTCCCCAGCAAGTACAACAGCATTAGGAAGCCGTTGCAACGCTTCCCCGCTAATATCGCCTTCCTGAACGGCTATTTTACGGTGCTGCAAGTCGCCCAGCGAGAACACGGAATAATTGTCCTTCAATACGAAAATCGCCTGCGTACTTGTAAAATACGGTTCGGAATAAGCGTATAACGACGCACGCTCCTTACTGTATTTCATCCCTTGGATGGCGTCTACACGACCCGATTCCAGCGCCTTCAGCGCTTCGCTCCACGGCATCGGATAGAACTCAAACGTAATCCCGGTTTCGATGGAAAGTGCGTTCATCATATCGACGTTAAAACCTTGAAATGTACCGTTGACCTCGAATTCGAACGGTGGAAACCAGTTATCGCCGGCAACGCGAATCACTTGCCGCAGCTCGGATGGCGTATCATCAGCGGCCGCTGCGGAAAACGGGAAGAAGAAAGTCGCCGCAAACATAGCAAACGCTATACAGAGAAGTGGAATGCCAGTAACAAGACCATCTCTGCGCATTATCCTTTCATCCCCTCTCTATCATGGATAGTCAGTATTATATCTCAATTCGAGAAATTTCACGATTAGCTCCACTATTGCCCGGTCTCTGATGTCCAACGGTTTGCAGATGGTTGAAGTCAGTAAACAGGTTAAGCTCGTCCCGCCCTGTGCTCCTACCTTGCTCTATTGTATAATAATCGAGACAACTAGGAGGAATTCATCTTGGAAACTAGCAAATTGAAACCGCTGAAAGCTGATCTTATCATGTTATTTGTCACCATATGCTGGGGATCTTCTTACCTATTTATGAAAATGGGCCTAGATTCGATACAGGAGTTTAATTTAATTGCTCTTAGGTTTGGATTGGCCTTTATTCTTGCATCTATCAACTTTTCCCGACACCTGCGGCAGAAGATTAACTTAAAGATCTTACTTTATTCCTTCATCCTAGGCTTTATCTTATTTGCTATATTCACCTTGATTACATTTGGCTTGAAGACAACGACAACTTCCAACGCAGGGTTTTTAATAAGCTTAACCGTTGTTTTCGTTCCTTTAATTAGCACTTTCATCTTCAAAAACAAAGTCCCAACAAAAACTATACTCAGCATCATAATAGCAATAACGGGAATTGCATTTCTGACTTTACAATTTCCTCTTACTATGAGTATTGGTGATCTTTTGTGTATTGCGGCTGCATTCTTATATGCCGTTCACATTATTGTGGCAAGCTTCGCTGCACGAAGATTTGATACTCTTAGTCTAGGTATTCTACAGCTAGGATTTACTGGATTGTTTGGTTTCATCTTTTCCATCATTTTCGAAACACCTTCGCTACCAAAAACATCTACTGGATGGTTTGCAATTCTCATGCTTAGTATCTTTTGCAGTTTAGGGTTTGTATTACAGATTATTGCCCAAAAATATACTTCGCCAGCTCGAACGGGGTTAATTTTTTCACTAGAACCTGTTTTTGCAGCTATTTGTGGGTTCTGGTTTGCACAAGAAATCCTTGGACTTAGAGGATATATAGGTGCGATACTCGTTCTTCTTAGTATTGTTCTAACGGCAGGTAACATTAAATTCCCATCAAAAGCAAAACACTTAAGCAAAGCGAACGAATGAAGAAGTTTACTATGCCAAAAAAGGGGCTGTCCTCAGGTAGAGATTTACTACTTTTGGGACAGCACCTTTGCTATTAAAACTAAAGTTTGCCTTTGGCTATCAAAGGGGCGGCGAAATCCACCGCAGCGGCAAAAACTGCCGCTTTTGTCTCTCCTAACTATTCCTCTATTTATCTCCAGGTTTATTTGAAAACCCTTACAAATACTCATGTTTTTCTCTCTATCAAACGGTTGGCATGAAACTTGCTATATATATAGAATTGCAGTAACAATTAAATCACAATGGGGGAAAAAAACAATGACTCACCAAATGAAAAAAGTAATGCCTCTCGCGATCTTGTGCGTACTTACGATTCTTGCAACCGCTTGCGGTGGCGGGAAAGCGAATCCCGCTCCGAGCGAACAGGCCAAAACGACGAGTGCATCGGCGAAAGTCAGCACGGACGAAGTGCTGCAAAAAATCGCAAAGAACAAAACACTTACAGTCGGAACGGATGCGACTTTCAAACCGTTCGAATACAAATCGGGTGACAAATACGATGGTTTTGACATCGAGCTCATTCAAGCGGTTGCCAAAGAAATGGGTGCGGATAAAGTGGAATTCGTCGATACGGAGTTCAAGGGGCTGATTCCAGGCTTGCAGGCTAAGAAATTCGACTTGATCGTTTCCGCCATGTACATTACCGACGAGCGCAAACAGACAATCGATTTCTCCGACACATACTTCCCGGGCGGTCTAACGATCATGATCAAAAAGGACAATGACAAGATCAAAGGCATCGAAGATTTGAAAGGCAAGAAAGTAGCTGTGCAAATCGGCACCAAATCCGTCAAATTTTTAGAAGAGAGCCACAAGGACATTCCCCTGGTGAAGGTCGAGAAGAACACCGAGATGTTCCTAGAGCTCGAAACTGGCAAAGTCGAAGCTGTCGTAACTGGTGGACCTGCTGCCATGACGTACGCGAAAGAAAAAGGCACAGTGAAGGTGCTGCCTAAAGGACTGACGCAAGAATTTTATGGGTACGGTATCCGTAAAGATAATCCGGAATTCCAGAAAGCCGTTAACGAAGCGCTCGTGAAAATAAAAGCGAACGGCAAATACAACGAAATCTTCAAAAAATGGTTCGAATAACAAGAAATGAGGGTTGACCATGCAGCATCTTGATTTTAGCATCCTTGCGGAATGGCAAAACATTCGTCTCCTTCTAAAGTCGTTATGGTATACGGTTGCTTACACGCTAGCGGGGTTTACGCTTAGCATCGTGGTCGGAACGATCATTTCGTTTGGGCAGATGGCCAAAAACAGACCGATAAGGTTCTTGTCCCTAGCCTATCTCTCTTGGTTCCGGGGAACGCCGCTGCTCGTCCAGCTTTTCCTCTTATACTACGGCTTGCCGATCCTGTTCGGTATCGATACGGTCCCTTGGGTGTCTGGCATCATCGCCTTGGCGATGTACGGCGGCGCCTACTCGTCGCAAATCATCCGCAGCACAATCCAATCGATCGACCGGGGACAGATGGAAGCCGGACGATCGATCGGCTTCTCCTACGCGCAAACGATGCGGAAGATCATCATTCCGCAAGCGGTTATCCGAATGCTGGCTCCGATGACCAACGAGCTGATTTCTTTGACCAAAAACTCGTCGCTGCTTTCCACGATCACGGTGGTGGAGCTGTTCCGTCAGGCGAACATCCTGATCGCCGATACGTACAAGACGCTGGAATTTTTGATTGCTGTCGCCATTCTTTATTATGTGGTCAACAACATTATCGGACTCATCGGGATGAAGCTAGAGAAACGTCTGAGCACAGGAGATGACATGCGATGATACGAATTAACGGCTTACACAAAATGTTCGGCAGCAACCGCGTGCTGCGGGGTGTGGATCTTCAGGTGAATCGCGGGGAAGTCGTGGTCATCCTTGGACCGTCCGGTTCGGGAAAAAGCACGCTGCTGCGCTGCATCAATTATTTGGAGACGTTCGAACAAGGAAACGTGTTCATCGAAGGAAAAGCAATCGGCCGTATAACGGCCGGCGGACATTCCCGGGAAATGCCGCAAAACGAACTGAATGCGATGAGGCAGGAAGTAGGAATGGTTTTTCAATCATTCAACCTTTACCCGCACATGACAGTGCTGCAGAACATCACGCTGGCCCCAATTTCATTACGCGGCATGAAAAAAGAGGAAGCGGAACAACAGGCGCTCGAACTGCTCCGCAAGGTCGGTTTGGAGGAAAAGGCGAATGCCCGTCCATCGAGTCTGTCCGGCGGCCAAAAGCAACGCGTCGCGATTGCCCGCGCCTTGGCGATGATGCCGAAAGTGATGCTGTTCGACGAACCTACATCCGCTCTCGATCCGGAAACGGTAGGAGAAGTGCTTCAGGTGATGCGCAATCTGGCGCAGGAAGGGATGACGATGATCATCGTGACGCACGAGATGGGATTCGCCCGCGACGTGGCCGATAAGGTTGTAGTCATGGATGGCGGTGTTATTCTAGAAGAAGGAGCGCCTTCGACCATTTTTACGAACCCGTCGCATCCGCGTACGCAAACATTTTTGAGCCAGGTGCTGCAAAACAATTGATCCGAAGCCGTTGCGGCTTCATTTCCAGATAGGAGGCATTCATGATGAACCAAATCCCTTATTTACAGCGGCCGAGCCTAGTTTACACGCCCGGTCAAGGAGATCCTAACGTGACCCGGCTCAGCGATTGGATAACCGAGTGGGACGGCAACGAACTATTTCAGGCGGCACTTATCGGTGCACCGCTTTCGAAGAGCTCGATCAGCTTCTCCGGCGCCCATATGCATCCGACCGTATTCCGCCAGTTATTCAGCGCGTTCACGACTTATAACTTCGAAGACGATCTGGATTTGCTGCCGCTGCGCGTCCGTGACCTCGGCGACATCGTCATGCATACGACCGATATTCCGCAATGCCACCATAATATTGAACATGCCTTTGAGGAAGTGGCGAAACGGCTCCCGACCGTCGTTCCGTGTTTAATCGGCGGCGACCATTCGATCACGTATCCAGCACTAACCGGTCTACAACGCGTCCGCGGAGAACGGATCGGACTGATCCAATTCGATGCCCATCTCGATGTGCGGGACACAGCTTCCGGGGGAAGATCGAACGGGACTCCTGTTCGCAGCCTTATGGAAACCGGAGTCTTGCGTGGCGAGGACGTCGTGAACATCGGCCTCCGCAGCTTCGCCAACTCCAAGCAGTACCGCACCTACGCCGAACAGCAGGGTGTCACGTTATATACGGCGAAGCAGGTTAGGGAACGCGGCATTCAGACGATTCTAGAAGAAGCGATCGCCAGGCTTAAGATGAACGTCGATGTGGTATACGCCACGTTCGACATCGATGTGCTCGATCAGTCGGATGTGCCTGGGGTACCGGCGATCGGACCGGGCGGACTTTCCCCACTTGACTTGTTTTATTGCGCGGAGGTGCTCGGGGCGTGGGACCGAGTCATCGCTATGGACATGGTTTGCGTGGACCCGAACCGGGATACGCGAGACCGGACGACGCGGATTAGCATGCACGTACTTTTATACTTTTTAACCGGATTGGCCAAGCGGCTCAAGCTTACACCTGGTCATGTTTGACGGAACCAAATGCTTCACCATCGCCTTGCTCACCTTCTGCCGGAAGAGTACTGGTATACAAAAAGACACCTGTAAGGTGTCTTTTTGACTATATTTCTATTCGCTAATTTTCGCTAAAGCCCCACATTTAATGGTTCATAAATTCGCATAAGCTAAAAACCCGAGCAAGGGCACGATCCAGAGCAGCGGGATACAATTCCAGATCAGGGAAGCCTTATACCTCCGCCGGGAAAAAAGAATCCATCCCGCAATTAGTGCTGCCAGAAGTCCTAACGGGTAAATGACAATATAAGAAAAAATAAGCCAAGTCGTTACATCATTTACCGCATCAGGATGGTCGAACATCATGACCGACATTCCGGCGACAAAAAGCCATACAATTACAAACAAAACATACACGATTTGTGACACGATCAATGTCCAAAGCGTTTTTTTGCGATTCATCTATTTACCCCCCAACCTGTATGTTAGATATATTTCGACATCATTTTCAAAAACTCCTACTAGAATTACAGCATTTAGAACCATACATGACCTGGGTGAATATCATGCTGTTGTAAAAACGAATGGAGGATGGCTATGTACCCGAAATATCCTTATTACAGCTATGAAACAAAGTGCGAAAATAAACCGGTTACCTTTCCGCCGCAGCATCAGGACAGACAACCTGGTTTGGAGTACTTAATGGTTCCAACGCCAATATCAGACAATCCGCAATATGTTGGGAGTGGGAAATTACAAGGCAAGGTCGCTATTATTACGGGGGGAGACAGCGGAATCGGAAGAGCTGTGGCTATCGGCTTTGCCAAAGAGGGCGCGGATGTGGTCATTCCTTATCTTTACGAGCATGAAGACGCCAAAGCAACGGCAGAAATGGTATCGCACTATGGCCGGCGCTGCCTTCCGATTGCCGGGGACTTAAGAGACGAGGCATTCTCCAATGAAATCGTGCAAAAGACGTTGGAATTTTTCGGGAGAATCGATGTTCTGGTGTTGAATCAAGGTGTTCAGTTCCCCCAAGTGAGTATCCTGAATATCAGTACCCAGCAGCTCGAGGATACATTCCGCACGAATATTTTTCCGCATTTCTTTATGACCAAAGCCGCACTTCCCTATTTGCAGTCAGGAAGCTCGATCATCAGCACAGCATCTGTTACGGCATACGCGGGGGCGCCTTTGCTTGTAGATTACTCATCGACCAAAGGCGCAATCGTATCTTTCACCCGTTCGCTTTCGCTTCAACTAGTGAAACAAGGAATCCGCGTGAATGCGGTAGCTCCGGGTCCAATCTGGACCCCGTTAATCGTCTCCAGCTACTCCGCTGAATACGTAAAAACATTCGGTACAGAGACACCGATGAAGCGTGCCGGTCAGCCATTTGAGCTTGCTCCGACATACATTTACTTGGCATCGGATGATTCCTCTTTTGTAACCGGACAGGTGCTGCACGTAAACGGCGGCGTTATGACTGAGACTTGAGTAAAAAACCCGGATACTTGACGACCGGCCATTCCTCTTTACGCAGCGCATCCAATAATTCGGGTCCAACATGCAAATTGTTTCTAACCAGGTCGCGAGGGGTAAGCGCCATCCATTGATTCAATGACACGTCAGCAAATCGGTCACTCTTGAACATTTCCAGAAACCATAACGGTTGATTACCGGTATTTTGAATATAGTGACCCGTAGCAAATGGTACATAGCCGACATCACCCGCTCTATAATCAAATGTTCGGGCTATCCCATTACCAGCAAATACCGTCATGCGCCCTTGTCCGGTAAGGTAATACTGCCACTCGTCGTTATTCGGATGCCAATGCAGTTCTCTCATAGCACCTGGTTCAATCTCCACAAGCGCTGCTGCGATAGTTTTTGATATTGGGAAATTAGAAGAGTCAACGATTCGTACGCTTCCTCCTGGTGTTTT
Organism: Paenibacillus phytorum; assembly: GCF_013141715.1. Lineage (GTDB taxonomy): Bacteria > Bacillota > Bacilli > Paenibacillales > NBRC-103111 > Paenibacillus_E > Paenibacillus_E phytorum. The sequence continues at coordinate 56,833 of NZ_WHOA01000164.1, forward strand.
AATCGGTGTTTGTGCTAGCAGCTGATGCTTGAAGCTCAGGGGTGTAGTTCCGTATGGGGACTGTACCTTCTCGTTTTCCAGAGGACCAGGAATCTTGTCTTGATAGATATAAACCTGCCCGGAAGGAATGTTGTTAAAGGCACTCATGGGTACGCCGAAATTGGCCGACAGTACATCTTTGGGCGTATGTGCAAACCAATCGGAGATCGATAATGTGCTAAGGTCAGAAAAGTTACCGTCATCGAAGACGAGCAAGAATTCGCAGTGCTCCAACCCCTGAATGGAATGCGGCAGTCCCGGGGGAAAGTACCACAGGTCGCCTGGGCCGACATCGGCAATGAAGCTTCGTCCTTCTGAGTCGATTGACGTAATTCTTGCCCGCCCCAAAATCATATAGGACCATTCTGCTTGTTGATGCCAATGCAATTCCCGGACACCACCGGGTGTCAAGCTCATATTTACACCTGCGAGCGTGGTCGCAATGGGCAGCTCTCTGACGGTGATTTCCCGTGACCATCCTCCATGATTTAACTTCATAGAAGTGTCAGAGAATGAAAATTTCATGTTAGGGAGTAAGCCAGAATCCGTTACAGGTGGAACCAGCATATCAGGATTTTCAATATCTCTCATAACATCCCGGGGACCGGTATCCATCCCGCCCGCGCCATCACTTCGGATGGGCTGTGGCACATTTCCGTACGTACCTTGATTCCGTCTCGGAATTTCCATTTCATTGATTCCTCTCATAGTCCGCGTTCTTTGCATACTCATTCTAAAAGATATATGAAACAGAATCTGTGTAAATGACTTTCGTACCTCTAACAAAACCTTGCATAAATGAACAAAAAATAAGGACCTGCTGCGGCAGGCCCTGTTTTGGTTGGGTACAATAGTGTTTGAATCCATTAGTCATTTTATTATTCTTTGATCAGCATCCGATCATCGATATATTGCCTAACATTACTCGCGCAATGTCGAATGTACTTGCTATCATCAAATAATTTACTCAGCATAACGCCGCCTTCTACCACAGCAATAATATAGCTGCAAACCTCTTCAGGATCTATCTCTTTTCTAAATTCTTTATTCTCAATGCCATTGTTAATGATCAAGGTTAGCTTCTCGATAAAAATTCCCATCGCTTGTTGAGCCCGTTCTTTGAGATGAGGGTGTCCGTCGTCACTTTCAATCGCTGTATTTAATATCGGACATCCTCCTTCCAAAGAGTTGGTTTCAATGAGATCGATATAAACCTTGCATATGGCCAACAGTCTCTCTTTTGAGTTGGATGCATTCTCTAGTGCTTTGAATAGGTGCCCTAGAATTTGCGAAAAAGAATAATCAAAGGCCGCAAGAGCAATTTCATCCTTGTTTTCAAAATGATTATAAATCCCGCCTTTGCGTATACCGCAACGCTCTATAATTTCAGATAGGGAAGCACCTGTATATCCCTTTGTATTAAACAAACCAGCAGACTCACGAATGATATGTTCTTTCGTTATTTGGCCCTTACGCATGGTACAACCTCCTATCAAAAAAGTACCGTTTGGTCTTAAAATAGCATACTACTTTTTGAAAAACAATCAAAATTACATAAGATTCGCAAAACAAAGTGTGGAAAAAATTTCTTGCAGAATACCTATCGCTGTGTTATTTTAAAACAGACCGGTCGGTACTTTATTTGAAACACGCTATTTCTATAATTAGGAGATGATAGCCATGTCTTTTTCTATTCAACATATCCGTAATGCAACCTCACTTGTTACAATGAATGGCAAAAGAATTCTTGTCGACCCTATGTTAAGTGAAGTGGGACAGCTCCCTCCAGTTCCTTTTACAAGGACTTTACGTAGAAACCCATCCGTACCTCTCCCCGTAACGTTAGATACTTTTGATAAAATCGATGCTATCCTACTAACTCATTTACACTTTGATCACTTCGATAAAACAGCAAAGACCGTTCTAAACAAGAAGGTCCCCGTCTTTTGCCAACCTGCTGATCAAAAATATATTAAATCCTGTGGTTTCTATAACGTTTATCCAATAGATGATACCCATCCATGGTGCGGAATTGATTTTAGGAGAATTAGTGGCCAGCATGCCAAGGGAATCGTATCTAAACTGCTTGGTCCAGTATCCGGTTATATTCTGAGTACTTCAGATGAGAACTCCTTATATATAGTAGGAGATTGCATTTTTACCGATCAAATCAACCAAGTTTTTAAACAGTACCAGCCTCGGGTTTGTATCTTAAATACGCCAAGAGCTCAGCTGCTGTTGGGTTCTATTATCACTATGACCCCTCAAGATATCATTAAAGTCTTAAAGGTATCTCCCTCGTCTAAAATTGTAGCCGTGCATATGGATGCAATTAGTCACTGCACGTTAACAAGAAAAGATCTTCTTTCTTATCTAGATAAACAAAATGCGTTAGATTCGGTGTTTATCCCCCAAGATGGCGAGTTCATTTATTTTTGAATGACCATTCGCTTGCTCCCCTAGGGGAGGACAATTATTTGCTATATACTGGTTGTAAAATGGTCGTGAAGCACACGCCGCTCTTAATCTCATGCAGCGCCAAGTAGATTAGTTACTTTGCGTTCGTGGATTGGGGTGGCGTTTTTATTTACGGCCGGTACGATGGAGGATGATATGGTTTGAAATTTGAACAAGCATTTGAGCATTTTATGCAGCAGCAGGTGGAAGAAGAAGCGAACGGGAGAAGACGGGAACGTCCGGAAAAGGGACTAGGCCACGCGGAGACGGAATTTCTGCGCACGATTTGGTACCCCGTCGTCGGGAACTTTCATCATCTTTACCCCGAATGGGAGGTGCGCGACTTCTCCAATGGGTATCGATATTTAGATCTTGCCTACATGCCCGGTGATGCTAAAGGTGTCATTGAAGTGCAAGGCTTCGGCTCTCATGCTCGCGATATCGAAGCATGGCGATTCAAGGACCTATGCATGAGGCATAGTCACCTCGCATTAGACGGATGGGTAGTTATACCGATCGCCTATTCATCGATAACCGATACACCGAAACAATGCCAGCAGCTAGTGCTTTCCTTAATCGGAAAATTCGTATCAACAGGCGTGCCGAAGGACTTGTCGTGGCTAGAAAGCGAAGCTTTACGGTTTGCTCGAAGGCTGCTTCGCCCCCTTACCCCAGCTGAGTTGGCGGATCACCTTAATGTCACAACGAGACATGCGAGAACTCTCCTTCGTAATCTAGTAGACAAGCAGATGCTGGTTGTCATAAGTGGTCAGGAGCGAATTCGGACATATAAACTGCTAATCTAGGCTGGCGGGGAGGCGGGGAACGAGGATACGCTATTTCGGCGATTACGCCGATACTGGGCAGATAGGCGGAACGTAGGAGCGCTATTTTGGTGTTTTTACGGTTTTCACACCGCGAAAACAGGAAATAGCGGCTCCTCGTTCCGCGAAAATCGGAAATAAGTGGTTTCGAGCAAAATAAGGTATCTACGTTCCGCGAGTGTAATGGTAGTGCTGGGTAGCACAGTTAACTCCGAAAGTTCCTTAACATATAGAGAAGGCTATCTCAAATGTAGAATGTTCTACAATAGAGTTAGCCTTCTCCTTAAAGTGATTTGCAAATCAATTCACATGATCAGCAATTATAAGCTGCAAAGCTCCGTATCAGAGCTTTGTCTACGCTAGCCGTAACTCGAACCCGCATCTGCTTGGTACGGACCGTTTCAAACCGGTCGATTTTTTTGTGACCGACGGCACTTCCTTTGACCAATTCTATCCATTGCCCTTGCTGCTCTGCCTCGAGCACGTAAGAGCGAATGCGTTCGCCGTGGGCAATATCCTCCATTAAAATCACGTGATTGACATCGGTTTCCGCCACAAACGACAATAGTACAGAATCTCCCTCTCCATCCGTCGCGGCAATGGGGTTAGAGAATCTTCTCTTGATTTCGTCTGTGAATTCAATCAGTCGATTAACGTCCAACTCAGGCAAGAGTCCCCGATTATCGGGGGCCAAATTTAGCAAAAGCGTGCAGCCATGTCCAACTGAGCGATAGTAAATATCGAGTAAGTTGTCCAGCGAGCGAAGCGTGTGCTCGTCGTTCGGATGCCAGAACCAGCGATCCTTGCGGATCGGCACATCGCACTCGGCGGGCACCCAAGCCGGGGTTTCCGGCAGCCATGCCGCCATATCTTGCGTATACATGCTTAGCTTAGCGGATTCAGCCGTGTTCCAGCACGGATAAGGCGCAACGCCATCCTCATTGCCTACCCATCGGATCGTGGGCGCCCCCATGTTGAAAACCATCGCATCGGGTTGATACTGCTTCACTAATCCCATGATGCGTCTCCAGTCGTATTCCCTGCCATGAGAGCCGGCCCCGTCGAACCAAAGCTCGACAAGCGGCCCGTATTGCGTTAGCAATTCCGTAAGCTGATTGGCATAAAAATCGTCATAAGCCTCCTTGTCCGGATAACATGGTTCATGCCGATCCCACGGCGACAAATAGAGACCAAAACGGATACCCTCCTGCTTACACGCATCCGCAACCTCACGAACAACATCGCCTTGTCCATTTCTCCAAGGGCTCGATTTAACGGAATAATCGGTCGTTTCCGTCGGCCATAGACAGAAGCCATCATGGTGCTTGGCCGTTAAAACAAAATAAGCGGCTCCCGCTAGTTTGGCTGAGCGAACCCACTGCAGAGCATCAAACTGCGTCGGGTTAAACAATTCCGGAGAATCCGTACCTTCCCCCCACTCCTGATCGCAAAACGTATTGATACCGAAATGACAAAACATCCCAAATTCCAAATCCTGCCACTTAAGCTGCTGCTCCGATGGCTTGGCTAGTATAGTGTGATTCATTATATTAATCCCCTTTCAAACAATGTGATTAATATTAATTGTAAGATGCGGAAAGTGGGAAATGAATATATAATAATAGGAGATTTTTGCACAATAGTAAGCTATCTTCATGAAAAAGGTGAGTAACAGGATGGATTTGGCTCGTACCTATTTATCGAATACACAGATCCACATGTCGACAGGTGCTCTTACGAGAGTGAGACCTGATTGGGGTGGTACCAACATCATTCAAGGAGAAAACGTCCTCTATTTTTTTCTGGAAGGAGAAGGTTGGCTGAAAATCAATAATATCGAATACTACCCTGTTCCAGGGGAGCTGTTTCTTGTGCCAGCCGGCACGCGAATATCTTGTTCAACCGATGAGAGCCATCCTTTTTTAACATATTGGTGTCACTTTACTGCAACCGTCGGGGAAAATAATTTGTTTGATTTGTTGATCACACCTCATTGCATCGCCATGAGAAATGACGAAACGATAAAAAACCAGTTTCAAGAGCTGATTACCCAGCATGAAAGCGATGGACTAGCTGCGCCTTTTATTGTCAAATCGTTATTATTTCATATGATGTCACGATTCATTGAACGATCAACGGTAGATCCGCTGCAAACGGCATCGATTCCATCCGTCCATAAACTGTATATCGTACTGCAATATATCGAAAAGCACCTGACCGAGCAAATGACAGTAGACATGTTATCCCAACTCGTCCACTTTCACCCGAAGTATTTTTTACATTATTTCAAATCGATGCTTGGCGTCTCACCTATCGTCTACATCAATAAAAAGAGAATGCAAAAGGCTAACTCACTGCTCCTCCATTCGGATATGACCATCGCCGAAATAGCCGAACAACTAGGCATGCAAACGCCTTATTTATCCCGAATGTTCAAAAGGTTTACGGGTTTTTCGCCGAATGAATTTAGGCAGCAGCATAGGATGAGTCAACGTTTATAAATCAAAAAACTGGGCACTGTTTTGACTTCTCCTGATTGTTCAAAAGAAATCAAGGAAAATTATTGTACCCAGTACAACTTGCCATTCTAATCATCCATTTCACTTATGTATTAACGGCTTATTAGGTAAATAATGCAATGTACGAATGAATCTTATGGTTTTAGTTTTCGCTCGCATAACGATTGAATGAGTCTCCGCTCGCTCATCTGGGTAATATTTCACACCGCCCAAGAACTCGCCAGGCGTTATTCCTGTAGCCGCAAAAATTACATCTTCCTTACCAATCATATCTTCCATCGATAAGACCTTATAGGGATTTTCGATCCCCATTTGGAGACATCGATCATACTCAATACCGTCAGCTGGTATCAATCTACTTTGCAGCTCCCCACCCAAGCATTTAAGGGCAGCTGCCGCCAGTACACCCTCGGGAGCCCCTCCCGAACCCACATACAGATCTATCCCCGCTCCCGGAAATGCCGGCGCCATGGCCCCCGCTACATCTCCGTCTGAAAGAAACTTAATCCTTACGCCAATCTTTCGCAGAGTTTGAATCTTTTCTTCATGTCGGGCTCGGTCCAATATCATCACGGTTAAATCCGAAACCTTTTTATTTAACTTTTCTGCTGCTTTTATCAGAGTAATTTCTAGTGGATCGCTAATACTCAGAACGCCAACTAATGCCGGGCCAACCGCCAGTTTCTCCATATACATGTCCGGTGCATGAAGCAAATTCCCTTCGTTTGCTACAGCTATCACTGACATCGCATTATTCAATCCCTTTGCAACAAGGTCAGTTCCTTCTAACGGATCTACAGCCACATCTACTTCGGGTCCGTTCAAGCTGCCAACCTCTTCACCAATGTAGAGCATAGGAGCCTCATCCATTTCTCCACCTATCTAGTTACCCTGTTTTTTCACAATTCCCATTAACCCGTGTAAGGTTCTAACAAAATCGTTTCCAGATAAATGCCCTAATCCCCCATAAGCACAATCCAATTCATTGTACGCCATGGTTCGATCTCTACGGATACTTGGCCCGTAAATGAGAATTGGAACCGGATCACCCGTGTGTTCACCGACTTCGCAAGGTGTAGAATGATCGGCAGCTAGGGCGAGATAGGTATCATCAGGTAACTTGTTTAAAATACACCCTACCATCCGATCAAACAGCTCGATAGCCTTTGCTTTTTCAAACGGTAAGTTGTCATGACCTTTAACATCTGGTGCTTTCATATGCACATATACGATGTCATTCTCGGCTATTTCTTCAATTGCCAATCTGGCTTTCAATTCGATATTCGTATCTATATTACCTGTCATACTGCTATCTGTGATCGTCTTAAAACCGGCTAATTGAGCAACACCTAATACCGTGCTTTCTCCAGCAATACAGCTCCCCATAATATGAAGCTGATCTACAATGGGTTCAAGATCTGCTATTTGCCCAGCACCCCTGGTCAGAATAAAATTTGCAGGCATCTTCCCCTGCTCAAGACGTTCGGCATTAACTGGATGATTTCTTAATATTTCGTGTGCCTTCTTAAGGAAGAGATTTATAATGACAGCTGTTCTCTTGGATTCCTCAGATTTGTCCAGTGGCTCTACCTCATGATAGGGCACTCCATCATTTGGAGCTTTGGGATCAGAATCGCTGATCTTATCACTCAAACCATCTCCCCGCAGAATCAGAACAGCTCGATGTTCGGTAGCCGCTCTATAGTAAACTTCAATGCCATCGATCTCCATACCGTTAATAGCCGCCGCTAATTCATCGGCCCCCTCTCGTATCCGGCCAGCACGACGATCAACGACGATCCCGTTATCATTTACGGTAGCAAAATTACAGCGAAGGACAACATCGCCCTGCTTAATGTCCATGCCAATTCCTAAAGCTTCAATCGGGCCACGTCCTGGGTAGTGATGAGGCTGGTAGCCAAATAAAATCAGATGGCCCATATCCGTGCCAACCGGAATTCCGGAAGCAATTAAATCCATCATTCCTGTCGTACCTTTTGTGGCCAGTAGGTCTAGATTTGGCGTTTTTGCGTATTCCAATGGTGTTTTATGATCTAGTAAAGGATGGGGACGGTCCCCTATTCCGTCAGCAATAGCCAAAATAACTTTTCTTCTAAGCATGGTTTCCTCCGTATATGTTTATATTCCCAGCAGTTTAAACCAGGTGAATATTGATAAACTGATAACGCTAGCTCCAATAAAGCAAGTAACAATCGCATACTTCACTTGATCCAACACGGAAAAATAACCAGTTCCAAAATAGATGGTATTCACCTTGGAATGAGGAGGAAGCGTTATTGTATACGTCATCGTCATAGCAGCAGCTAATGCCAGAGGTACAGGATCCATACCCAATGATTTGGCCAAAGCAATAAATGCTGGGATTAAAATCGTCACACGTACGGTTTTACTCGTAAATATGAGATGACTGTACATACTTAGGAATACAACCACCACGTAAACCAAGGCATGACTCATATGCTCCAGTCCCAAAAAGCTAACTACATTCTTGATAATCCATTCCGCGCCTTTCGATTTATCGAGCGCATTACCAACAGCATAAGCTCCAGCAGCGAATATCATGAGTTCCCATTTAATGTTTGCTTCTTTCCATGTAAGAACCCTTACTCTAGGAAGTAGGCAAAAGAGCGCAGCAAGAACCGCAGTCTGTTCTGTGCTGATTTCAAAACCAAACCAACCTTTTTGATAATCACCTGTGGCCCAAAGAATAACCGTACAAACAAAGATAACTAAAGCCTTCTTTTCATTTAGTGAAAAGGAACCTAATTTCTTCAATTCATCCTTCAAAGTATCCATAGCATTTTGGAAATTGGATTCGCCCTTTAATGAGAAGAGTTTAAACCCAATGAAGAATGTCAGAAGCATTGTGATGATAGCCGTAGGCATAGAAGCTAACAACCAATCGATATAACCAATGTGGCCACCCGCTTGTTCATTGATAAAACCAACGGCAATGATGTTGCCCGAAGTGGCAGTCATAACGCCAGATGTAGCAATAGCGTCGGCTTGAACGCCTTGCAGCATCATGACTTTTCCAAGGTTGCTTTTACCTGGTATAGCTTTATAAACTTCTAACAAAATCAAGCAAATAGGCACCATTAGCGTAGCTCTTGCCGTTGTCGAAGGTACGAAAAAAGCAAGGACAAAGTTAATAATGATAAGTACGAGCAGCGTCCTTTTGGGTGTTTTCCCAAAACTCGTGACCATCCATAATGCAAATCTTCTACCCAAATTTGACTTCATCATAGCTGAAGTGAGGATAAATGCAGCAACCATTAACCAAATTACGTCAAAACCTAACGTTCCGAATGCTACTTCTTGATCTTTAACAGCTCCAACTAAAGGAAGCAGCAATATGGCAATGATGGATGTTAAATAAATGGGAATGGGGGTAGTTATCCATAGAATTAGCGATCCCGTAAAAATAGCAATTGATTTTTGAGCTTGTACACTCATCCCTTCCGGTGTAGGCATAAAGAATAGAAGTAGTGCAACTATAACCGCAAGGGGAATTCCCCACTTTTTCATAATTTCTTCCACTTTACTTTTCTTTTGGAGAGGCGGCTCCTTACCATCCTTTTCGGCGGTTGTCAGGGCATTTGTCATCTTTCATTCTCCTCAATGTAGTGTGTTGTAATCGCTTTCACTATAACTCCTAATTCTAGTGATGACCCCTTGTTATCCGTCATAATTAAATAAACACTCCCCGCTTTTTGTTAAGAACCATACTTATTAAATCCAAAACTCTACTAACATATCCCCATTCATTGTCGTACCATGCCAAGAGTTTGAAGACAATCCCGTTGACAAGGTTAAAGCCATGAAACTGACGACATACAAAGCAAGCAATTTAGTGGCTAATTTCCAATTAGTAAACATCGCTTTTTTCCTCTCAAGATCTATCGTTGTAATCACTCCTGTCTAAAAAAAATTGACATCCTCCTTATTTCAACTGATTGCACTTTCATTATATTCACAGTAGTATTATTATACAATTTGATTACATTTAGATAATAATAAGATAATGTTATAGTAAATCGAAACTTGGATGGTGGGTAAAAGATGAACGTAAACAAACTGCAGACCTTTATTACACTTTCGGAATGCCTTAATTTTACTGAAGCAGCTGAACAGCTCTATTGCTCCCAACCGTCTGTAAGTATGCAAATCCAAAGTATGGAAGAAGAATTAGGGGTTCCCCTTTTTGATAGGATCGGAAAAAAGCTATATTTAACGAAGCAAGGTGAACATTTCAAACCATATGCCGAACAAATTATTAATTTACTTTACTCGGCTAAGGATCATATTAGGCAGCTCGAGGATTTATCCTTTGGAACCTTATCCATAGGAGCAAGTAATTTCGTTGGCGTTTACCTACTCCCAAGAATGCTGCGAGAATATTCCATTAAATTCCCAAATATTAAAATAAATATGAATATTACATCTTCCAACCACCTAATTCACATGTTGGATTCCAATAAAGTTGATTTCTTGATTCTTTCTGATCGTGTACGGATTGATGAAACTCGTTATCAACGGACAACATTTTATCAGGATGAACTAGTTCTTATCGTTAATCCATCACACAAACTGGCACAGAAGCAGGATTGTTCGCTAGAGGATTTGGTTAACGAAACATTAATTTTAAAACCAGATAAATCTGCTACACGAATTTACTTAGAAGATCAATTTAAAGAGCACGGGTTCACCCCTCCCAAATATATGGAAATTAGTAATTTGGAAGGCATCAAACAAGGCGTCATCCATAACCTCGGAGTCTCTATCGTTTCTAACTTTGCTATTCAACAGGAAATTAATCATGGTTTGCTAGTTAAGGTCCCTATCCAAGGAATCAAATTCCTTAGAGGAATCAGTTATGTTTATCATCGCAATAAACATTTCTCACCTGCTGCCAAGCAGTTCATACCTTTATTGGATCAAACTGTTTTATAGCCTAATAATTCCGCTAGTACATGCCTTTAGACATGGTATATGGAATTTCCTTACTGCATTTATAGGTATTTTGTTTTATAATTAAGGCTCAATATAGCGAAATATGTCGAATTCAGCACAAAGGTGGCGTCCAGTGCCTATGCTAAACGAAATAAAAGCAAACCAAAGAAATAAGATTAGCTTGGCCACACTTTTAGTAGGGCTGGTCTCCATATCCGTTCTTCTGACTTTAACCATTCTGCTCGTTGCTTCCTATCAATCGAAAAAAAAATCACTGATCGACACAACACTCACTTTGAATTTTTCAAGTGCTGGAAAAATGAGCCAGACTATAGACTCTTTGTTTAAATCCATGCGTAGCAGCTTGTACTATTCTGCAGGCATCTTTTCAAATATAAACGCCATGAATGCAGATGAAGTATATTCTAATCTAGAGTTAATGCGTCATAGCAGCAACTACTTTAATTCCATTTCTGTGGTGGATGAAACGGGACTTGTTCGAAATGTGTCTCCAGAATCCGTCGGCACAGCCGGAAAATATATTACAACGGAAGCGGCTAAGGCAGCATTAGTATCGCAAAAGCCCTACCTCTCCAAACCTTACATTTCTGTAAATTCCAAGCGTCTCCTCGTATTTATGAGCGAACCCATATTCGATAAGGAAGGTATATACCGGGGCTTTATCGGAGGAACTCTTTACCTTGAAGAATACAACATATTGAATATGATCTTCGGGAGCAACCCGACAGATAAAGTAGGTTCATATTTTTACATAGTGGAATCCGACGGTCAGGTGCTGTTCCATCGCGACACAACTCGGTTAGGCGAGGATAACAGCGCCAATCAAGTCGTTCGAAAGCTTATTCAAGGTCAAAGCGGATATGAACAGATGGTCAATTTGAAGGGAGAGGTTTTACTAGCAGGATACGTAAAGGTTCCAGAAAATGGTTGGGGTGTAGTTGTGCAATCGCCAATAAGTGTCGTTTATGAACAATTGCGTCGTCATATAACAGCCATTCTGTTGTATGCGATACTTCCATTTTCGTTATTAATGCTAATCGTCATAGGGCTTGCGCGCAGATTGGCGAAACCTTTTGTATCCTTGGCCGACCTGGTGAGCAAAATCGGTAGAGAAAAAGTCGAACTCCCTGAAGGAAAACAGCATTGGAATAGAGAAGTCGATTTGTTATCAAAAGCAGTTAGATATGCATTAACAGCTATAAAAAAACAGACCGATCAATTGACGCATGATGCAATGACAGATCCATTGACCGGGTTAACAAACCGAAGAACACTCGAAGCAATCATGCATAAATGGATTGAGGAGCAAACTTCGTTTTCTATTATTATTATGGATATTGATAGATTCAAATCTATTAATGACACTTATGGTCATCAAGCTGGGGACGAAGTCTTGAAGCATTTCGCAAAAATTATCATTTCAGCTGTTCGACCAAGTGATGTGTGTTGTCGTTTCGGAGGTGAAGAATTCATTGCACTTATTCCTCAAGTTGCTGCTGAGGAGGCTTATCTTGTTGCCGAACGAATTCGCAATACACTAGAAAATAATGCAAATCCTGTTGGAAAGCCTATTACTGTCTCCCAGGGCATCGCACACTATTCTTTGCACTCAGATTCGGCTGAAGGGCTGATTCATATGGCCGACCAGGCCTTGTATAAAGCTAAGGAATCTGGAAGAAACCAGACAATTATTGCAAAGATCAGGAGTGAAGAGCATAGTCATTGAATCTCAGCAGTTCTGTTAAATGTTTATTTCAATGCTCTGACGATGCCCTTGATATGATAGATGGATTGTTGCGTATATCGATCATGAAGTGCGCCCGATTCGCTTTGTTGAGCCGTCATGTATGGATTAGATACCGGCGGCATAAATTCCATGGTAATGCATCCTTGGTATCCGAGCTCCTGCAAAGTTCTAAATACATCCTCAAAGTTGGTTTGGCCTAAGCCGGCCGCTTCTCTCGTGTTGTCAGCGATATGGACATGAGCCAAATAGGGAGCTATGTTCTGAAGCGCGGATCTGTGGCTTCTTTCCTCAATATTCATATGAAACAAATCTGCCATGATTCGTACGCTGCTTTGATCCACCTCTTTGGCTAGCTGTTTAGCCGCGCTTAACGTATTGACCAAATAAGTTTCAAATCGATTTAACGCTTCAATCGCCAGAACGATGTTTTTCGACTCCGCATAGGCTCCTGCTTCTTGAAGACTGGAGACTGCAAGCTTCCATTCTTCCTGATAGGTCGAGTCCGGGCCACTTTTCCCGACTGGCGAAGGAACGACGATGACAACAGAAGCCCCCAATTGCACAGCCATGTCGATGCATGCCTTCACATATTGAACGGCATGGCTCCGTATTTCCGCATTAGGACTAGAGAGATCGCGATCCAATGTATAGATTCCACATATGGAAGTGCATGCCAGACCGTACTTGCTTAACAGCGATTGAACAGCCCCTAGGTCCATCTTATCAGGTTCACCGGCAAGCTCCACACCGTCATAACCGTACTTTTTCAATCGAACGAGACTAGTTTCCAAATCTTCATTTCCGTAGATCCATTGGGTTACGCTGTATGAATACATGTACGCTTCCTCCTCCTTAATCCTCCTGCTTCCATTAACCCAGAAGGAAGCCATCCCCGAGCGGGTCAGACGGGTCAACAATAAACTGGTGTGTCCCGGTAATGAAAGCTCGCCCTTGGATAAGAGGGACGATAGCTTCATATTCAGCCACTTTCACAGTTTCCATGACGCGTCCCGTAAATTGACTGTCTACAATACTTTCATGCACAAAGTTTTGACCGATCTAACTCGCCACGGGCATGCAATACCGCCATACGCGCGCAAGTTCCCGTTCCGCAAGGCGAACGGTCAATTTGCGCATCGGCGAATATCGTCACATTTCGCAAATGCGAGCCTTCCTTACGCGGAGAATCCGAAAAGATCACGCCATAAATGCCCTGCAGCTGCGGCTCTAAAGGATGGCTAACTGTCATATGGCTCTCGATGTAGGCTTTAATCGCAGAGCCCCACTCTTGGAGTTCAGTCAACTCAGCAATGTCAACCGAGATGCCAAGCTCCTCTGCTTGGACAATCGCATAGAAGGCGCCGATAAAAGCGATGTCTACCGTGAAAGACTTTCCTAGAACCTCTACTTGTACGTCTTGTGCGAAAACGAAGGAAGGAACGTTCAGAAACGAAACCGATTTATTTAAAATTATACGCTTCACGTGAGTATGTGTAAAATTTTTTAGACACTTGTGGCTGGGTGATTTGGCATGAAAATTGCTTATTAATGTGTGAGTAATGAATTTGAATTTTGGAAAGGGAATATGTCTATGGGTGTAAATCATGCGGAAGTTATCATTATTGGAGGTGGAATCGTCGGTTCAGCCATTGCTTATTTTTTGAGTAAACAAGGGTTGGACGTAACCGTGCTAGAGAAAGGGGAATTGGCGAGCGGCACGTCATCTCGTTGCGATGGTAAGCTCCCGTCTAACGGGCTTAGCTTGATGAATATGCCTTGGCAAACCGCCGTATCCGTCTCCCAAAAGACGCCGATGGACGCTGTCATCCCGCTTTTTCACAAAACCGATTACATCCTTGTGAAAAATACTGCCGACCAGCCGATCGGTTATGTGACCGCTGCTGATATGCTTACTGCCATTCATCAAGCACACCAAATCTTGGAAGCTTATTTCGAGTCGATGATCGACACGATGGATGCCTCCATTTCCATGATTGATGATCAAGAACGGACAGTCGTGTGGACCAAAGGAGCCGAGCGAATCTTTTCTATAAAAGCCGAAGACATCCTTAACAAGCCAATGTCCGATTTCTTCCCTGCTGATATGCTGCAAATCTTACAAACCCATCAAACCGGTGATTCTGTGTTTCGTAAGCTGCACCAGCCGCGACCCGATTTATATGTCCTGATTAACTCGAACCCTATTCGGCTTAAAGGGCAAATCATCGGTTCCGTCGTTGCAGAAACGGACATCACCAGTGAGGTCAGGTTGAATCAGGAGCTATTCAACGCCACTTCCAAGGTCCATCAACTACAGCAGCAAATGGCCCAGCTTCAACCATCGACTGATCCATTCAGCCCAATCAAAGGGACGAGCAGCGCCATTAGGCGGACGATAGACATGGGTAAAAAAGTTGGTACGACCAAAGCAACGGTACTCATTCTCGGTGAAACCGGTGTCGGCAAGGAGCTTTTCGCCAAAGCCATCCATGACGTGCGAGAAAAATCGGACGCTCCTTTTATCGCGATTAACTGCGGTGCCATTTCTCCTTCTTTATTCGAAAGTGAATTGTTCGGATATGAAAAAGGCGCCTTTTCTGGAGCTGACAACAATGGCAAAAAGGGGAAAATACAACTTGCGACGGGCGGTACCCTATTCTTGGATGAAATTGGTGAAATGCCGCTCGATATGCAGGTCAAGCTACTGCGTGTGCTGCAGGAGAGAACCTATTTCGCCGTAGGCGGAACCAAGCAGTTGAAAGCCGATTTTCGGGTCATTGCCGCTACCAATCGTGATTTGAATGCCCAAGTCAAACAGGGGTTGTTCCGTGAAGACCTTTACTACCGCTTGAATGTGGTTACGATTGATATCCCCCCGCTTCGTGAGAGAAAAGAGGATGTAATCGAACTGACGCATTGTTTCTTGAACGAATTTTCAATTAGCTATAACAGGTTCATTCAACATATCCCGCAGGATGTCTTATTGGATCTGCTTCATTACAGTTGGCCCGGCAATATACGAGAGCTACGGAACACGATTGAACGTTTGGTCGTTTTTGCTGCAGACGGATCGGTGAAAAGAGATGATCTGCCGATGTCGATCTATGCCAGTAAAACCAGTAAACATAAGGATGACTCTCCTCTCCAAGAGGAAATTCCGAATGTGATCCAAACCTTGCAGGAGGAGTTGGAGGTTCACGAGAAACAGATCATTATCAAAGCTTTGGAACTGGAGAAAGGTAACAAACTGGCGGCTGCCAAACGGCTTGGCCTGTCCCACGCAACGCTGTATAACAAGATGAACAAGCTGGGTTTTGCCGAATAAATTGATCTAATTGATAAAGATGGCTCCTGTATTCGGTATTCGCAGGGAGTCATCTTTTTTTATCGTCCATTGATGACGAGTACTAATTCGAAATAATGAGGTCAAAGCGCTCAGAGTAAGCTTTAACCACTGTTAGCTATGCAGGATGATAAAAACTGTGTATTCATTGTGCCGCTTCAAACCTGGTAGGCATAACTCTTAATTCGATTTTATTGTCGGTTCAGCAGCTTCGATGGGCTATCGTGATTGCCAATGTTGTAGTTTCTACAACAATTCACATGCCAAACAGCTGTTTTGCAAGCTAAAGTTGTAGGTTGTGCAACATTTCTAGCCCATTTGTCGTGAAATGGCCTGTATCGGGCTAAATTGTTGTACATTATGCAACATCGAAGAGATAGAGGTGGGATCTAAGGCAGAATTGTTGCACTTTCTGCAACATCATTCGACTGAGAATGTGGATTATTCATTCACTCATTTACTCAGACCTCATTTCCCACACCCCCAACTATTTCACATATCCCCCTTCTTACTCATTGATGGTTACAAAAAAGACCAGAGAGAGCTCACTTTACTCCAAGTATCCATATTTCAGGCAAATGTTCGACCATGGGCTTTGGCTTTTTTTGTTTACGCTTTGGCGCAATAGAAACGTTTCGATTCAAATTGTGAATTTGATGAAACCGCGTTTAAAAACAGTATTTTTATGAATGAGGGTGATTATATAAATAATTTTACCGTTAATTAATTGTTTATTGACTCCAAAACTAATGCTATTTATAATGATTTCATAGCAATCGAAACGTTTCGATTCAACACCAAATACATTATCCGAACAAGAAAGAGAGTGAGAACATGACAAGACCTAATGACACAGACATCTGTATCCGATCTGGAGAGTTGGCGTTCACTTTTATGAACAGCGGGGATATTAGAAAGATCACATACAATCAGACGATGATCAATCAGCTGATAGCTAACCCAATTGACGGTTCGATGAACAATATTTATCTGCGTATCCACCGTGAATCATCGCTATCCTTTGTGCCGCTGCTCGGCATCCGTTCTTCAAGCCGGATCAGTCGCAGTGACTGCCAGATTTCTTGGAAGGGTCATGCCGAGGAGCTCGAATATGAGGTCATATTTACACTCACTCCTCAATTGATCTGGTTCTGGGACGTGCGGGTCCATGGTCATGGAGCGGACATCGATCTTGTCTATGGGCAAGATGTGGGCATTGCGGATCAAGGTGCTGTCAGATCAAATGAAGCCTATCTGTCTCAATACATAGATCATTCTGTCTTTAATGACCCTGTCAAAGGCTGGGTTGTCTGTTCTCGTCAAAATATGCCGCAGCAGGGACAATTCCCGTATTTACAGCAGGGCTCATTAACAAATGCAGCGGAATACGCAACGGACGGCTTCCAATTCTTCGGTTTATCCTATAAGGCAACGAACAAACCCGAGGCGTTGACTAAGGTCAAGCTCGCCAGCGAGATCTATCAATATGAATTTGCCTATACAGCTATGCAATCGCAGCGCGTGATCGTCGATGGCATGGCGCGATTTGTTTTTTACGGACTGTTCAAGCCCCACCATCCGGATGCAATTGTAAGCCTGGCATACGAACAGGAAGTACAGGAAGCATGGGCATATGCGGAGGCACTAGATACAAAGTGGGATGAAGATCTGGATTCGGTCAGCCTACAGCCCAGAATCGGCGATCCTCTTCAGGTCGAATCTATGACAATCGAAGAGATCGTGCGCGACTTTCCTAGCCGCCATCAAGAGGAATGGGATAACGGGGTTCTGTTGTCTTTCTTCACCGAGGGGCACGAGCATGTTGTATTAAAGGAGAAAGAGCTGCTTGTGGAGCGTCCGCATGGACATATCCTCATGACGGGGGATAACGCTCGCATGAACGAACAAGTGCTTACTACCACATCCTATATGTACGGCATATTTAACTCGCAGCTCGTGGTAGGGAACACGTCCACCAACAAGATGATGACCAATGCCCGCAATGCGCTGAATGTGCTGAAGACTTCAGGTCAAAGGATATTTATTGAAATGCACGGTGAATTCCGGATGCTCACGATGCCATCGATGTACGAGATTGGCTTTAACTACGCGCGGTGGACCTATAAGATGGCTGAAGACACGATTGTAGTCACGAACCTCACTGTAATGGACACGCCGGAGGTTCATTTGACCGTACAATCCGTAAGCGGAAAGCCCTACCGATATCTGATTACGAATCAGGTGTCAATGAATAACAATGAATACGGAGTGCCTTTCCTCATGGAACGTGAAGGCGATGTTCTGGTATTCCGTTCGTGTGAAGGTTCGGATAACGCAGGAACCCTTCCAGACCTGTGTTACCGTATGAAGCTTACGGGAGCGGATGTGACCGTGACCGACGAGACAGCCCTAGCCGATCATGCTAATCCGGGATCATCTTCGCTCGTTGTGCTCGAATTAAGCGCTTGTTCGGAATGGAGTTTGACAGTTCAAGGACTTATTCATGGCGGCGAGCTGCCGTTCGAGAGGCCGAATACAGCTGCAGAAATAAAACGATACCGCGACTACTTTAGAAAAGTAATGAATGGCTTCCAATTATCGCACAGTGGGGAAGCGACGGAATCGCTAAATAAGGTTAATGCTCTTGCATGGTGGTACACCCATAATATGCTGGTCCATTATTCCGTACCACACGGGCTGGAGCAATACGGCGGAGCGGCTTGGGGTACGCGAGATGTATGCCAAGGACCTACGGAATACTTCATGGCAACGCAGAAATATGATCAAGTGCGCGAAATAATAAAGACCGTATATGCCCACCAATATGAGGATGACGGGAACTGGCCGCAATGGTTTATGTTCGATCATTATTACCGCATCCAACAAGAAGAAAGCCATGGCGACATCATTGTATGGCCGCTTAAGGTCATCGCCGATTATATCTCGGCTACGCACGATTACAGCGTTCTTCAGGAGCGAATTCCTTATACGGAGCGGGAAGGCTTCGAGTTCACCGAAGAATGCCCTACCCTGCTTGAGCATGTGCAGAAGCAGTTGACGTACATGAAGAATCATTTTCTTCACGATACTCACTTGTCCGCTTATGGCGACGGGGACTGGGACGATACGCTCCAGCCAGCTAATGCGCAGCTCAAGCAATATATGATCAGCAGCTGGACGGTCGCCTTGACCTATCAAGTGCTGAATCAATTATCCGCCGCTTTAACAGATGAACACCAAGAGCTGTCAGCGGAGCTCAATAAGCTGGCATCAGGCATTCAAGCCGACTTCAATCGATATATACTGCAGAAGGATGTCATTCCCGGCTTCGTCTACATGGAAAAACCGGGGGAAGCGGAGCTTATGCTTCATCCGACCGATACGAAGACGGGTATTCAATATCGCCTGCTTCCGATGACGCGCAGCATGATCGCCGAGTTGCTGACTGAAGAGCAGGCTGAATCGCATTACCGGCTTATCAAGCAGGAGCTGTACTGCCCTGATGGCGTCCGCTTGATGAACCGCCCGGCACGATATGCTGGCGGCGTAAGCACGCACTTTAAACGTGCGGAACAAGCGGCGAACTTTGGCCGTGAAATCGGGCTGCAGTATGTGCACGCTCATATCCGCTTCGTCGAGGCGATGGCGAAGCTCGGCAAGGTGGACGAGGCTTGGCAGGGTCTTGCCATGATTAACCCGATCGGCATACGGGAAGTGGTTCCGAACGCCGAATTGCGACAAAGCAATGCCTACTTCAGCAGCTCAGACGGGAAATTCAATACACGTTATGATGCTGGGGAACGATTCCAAGAGCTGTTCGAAGGAAAAGTTCCGGTCAAAGGCGGCTGGAGAATCTACTCCAGCGGACCAGGAATCTACATGAACCAGCTCATCTCCAACTGTCTCGGCATTCGCCAAGACGGAGGAGACCTGATCATTGATCCCGTGCTTCCGCATGAAATGGATGGGCTTCGATTCGATTTTGCCTGGAATAACCGCTATGTCAGATTCGAATACCATATCAGCGGGTCATTGGAATGCCGTATCGAGATTAATGGCCATGCAGCAGAGACCGAAGTCATGTCAAACCGTTACCGCCATGGCGGAACAAGAGTGCGGTGCGAGCAATTAGAGATTTTGTTAAGCGGTGAAGATAATGTTATTGCGATTTACATCTAATGGAACCGGTGATCTTTCGGGAGCAACGATATATTGGTATAGTAAGGGGAAATGATGCATTGATCGTTAGGGGCGAGTTATTGTGGTTAGTATTAAAGATATCGCTAAAAAAGCGGGGGTTTCGATCTCCACGGTATCCTATGCATTAAACGGGAACCCCAAAGTGACGAAGGAAACGAGCAGCCGAATATTGGCCGTGGCCAAGGAATTAAATTACATGCCCAATGCGGCGGCCAGATCACTGAAGAAGCGGGAAACTAAGATTATCGGGGCTTTTCTTACGGATTTTAACGGAGCGTTCTACGGGGAATTGCTGCAGGGGATTAAAGAAGTGCTGAATAAAAAGGGTTATGACTTAATCGTATGCAGCGGCGCGCAATCCCACCGTCTGCTGCCAGAACGGAATATTGACGGTGCCATCGTGCTCGACTCATCATTCTCAAGCGAAGAGATACTTCAATATGCGGAGCTCGGACATAAGCTGGTTGTGCTCGACCGTGAGCTGAACCATTCGAATGTGAATCAAGTACTGCTCGATAATAAGGCGGGGGCCGCATTAGCTATGGAGTATCTGATTGAAAAAGGGCATCGTAAGATCTATGTCATAACGGGGCCTGAAGCCTCGTTTGATTCGATGCAGCGCCTTCAGGCTGTCCGTCAGGCCGTAGAACGCCATCAGCCGCTTGCCTATACGCAGATTCAAGGCGACTTTAACAAGTCAGCCGGCGAAGAAGCCGCCGAGCGAATTATTCAGGAATATACGGAACCTGTCGCTGTCTTCTGTTTGAACGATGAGATGGCTATCGGCTTATACAATGCCGTTAAGGAATCCGAGTATAGGATTGGCACGCATATTCATATTATCGGTTTCGATAATATTGAGTTGACACAGTATACGGAGCCCCGTCTTGCGACGATTGATTACTCGAAGCGAAAGTGGGGAGCTTTGGCCTCCGAACAGCTATTAAAGCTGATTGCGGATGAAGAGATCGATCACGAACGAATCTATGTGACTTTGGTCAAAGGCGATTCTGTGCATGCGGTATGAGGGTAATCGAGGAACAACTAAAAACAACAGCTATTTCCTTAACAAAACGTTGAGGAATAGCTGTTGTTTTTTTAATGATTACAATCTTCGTAATTGCTTTGGATAGTGTGTCAACACTTCAACCTGGCCGTTTGGCTGCACATACACATCGTCCTCGATTCGAACGCCGCCAAGCGAAGGCAAGTATATGCCCGGTTCGATCGTGAATACATGTCCCGGCTCAATGAGCATCTCGTTTTCGCCGTTAATTGAAGGATCTTCATGCACATCCAGACCTAAGCCGTGACCGATCCGATTATTGAAATAAGCGTCATATCCCTTTGCTGCTATGACACCTCTCCCCGTTTGATCGATGACTCCGTATGGTGTGCCTACTTTGACCGCCTGAATGGCTGCCAAATTCGCGGTCAGAACAGTTTCATAAATCGTTTCTTGCTCCTTGGTTCCTTCTCCAATTAAAAACGTACGGGTAATATCTGAGCAAAACCCGCCCGCATAAACGCCAAAATCGAAGAGCAAAAAATCATTCTCCTGGATCGAATAAGCGCCTGGTTTGCCGTGAGGCAAGGATGACCTTTTTCCAGTCAAAATAATTGATTCGAAAGAAGGCTTATCGCCGCCGAACATCCTCATCTTATATTCCAATTCAGCCGCAAGTTCTTGTTCCATCATGCCGACTCTAACTTTTTGCACGGTACTTTCAAGCACTTTTTCGGCAATATCAACCGCCCGGCGGATGCTGACAAGATCTTCTTCAGACTTAACCAGCCGCTCTTGTATAATAAATGGTTCGATATCCGTAAAGTGCACATCCGGATACAACTCCTGCAGCTGCTCCACCCTGTGAAGGCTGATCGCTTTTTTTTCCAATCCCAACGTACCGATGCGTGTTCTACCCACTTTGTCTTTCAACAGATCGTAAGGATTCTCGCTGTCTGAACAAGGGATCAAATCGCGAACGAATGAATGCTGCTGCGCAGCTTCCAAATCCAAGCCGGGAACAATCATGCTTTCACGAGCGCTGCCCATGTCGACGATAAGTGCCATGAATCGCTCATGCGGATTCGAATGGAACCCGGTAAAGTAATAAATATTCGTTGGATTCGTAATCAAGGCGATATCAATTTGCTTTTTCTCCAAGTAACTACGCAGTTTGTGCAATCTCAATTCATAAATGGAACTCATACATGTACCCTCCCGTTTTCATAACTATCGTACTTAGATTAGCAAAAACCGTGCCAATATTTCCAGTTTTACGTTTTTTGAACAGATTGGCGCGATTATTGCTAGAAATGTGTAAGAAGGAATCGTACTAGCCTTTGAGGGTGAGACGATCGCCGCAGCGCTGCTCGCACAAGGTATCCGCACACTCCGTTACCACGAAGATACCGGTACATCGCGTGGCTTTTATTGCAACATCGGACACTGCTTCGAATGCCGCGTTACGGTCGACGGGATAGACGGACAAAGAGCATGCCTCACACCACTAAAAAACGGAATGGACATCCACACAGGCAGGACACTTCCCTCCCCGTTGAAGAAAGGAGCTCATCTTCCATGACAGACGTTCTCATAGTCGGAGCCGGTCCAGCCGGTTTGTCAGCCGCAATCTCCTGTGCAGAGCGCGGGTTAAAAGTAACGGTTGTCGACGAATTCATGAAACCAGGTGGCAGACTGCTGGGACAGTTGCATCAAGAACCTAACGGGACATGGTGGAATGGAATTGAAGAGTCAGCCAAACTTCAGAATAAAGCTGTGTCTCTTGGCGTGGTTATCAAACTCGGCGTTTCTGTATACGATATTAAACAATCGGCAGACGGTTGGATCGTTTATACGTCAAGCGGCGTGCAGGAAGTGCCTGCTCTTCTGCTTGCTACAGGTGCAGCTGAGACCGCTGCCCCCATTCCAGGGTGGACGCTTCCGGGTGTCATGTCCATTGGAGCTGCTCAGGTGATGACGAATGTACATAGGGTCCGTGTGGGCATGCGCGGGATCATTGTGGGAATCAACGTGCTGTCCATTGCCATTGCACGCGAACTGCAATTAGCTGGCATCGATATTGCCGCTATGGTGCTTCCCGCCAAAAACATCATAAATAAAGATGCGGGAGATCCCCAAAAAGTGATGAAGTCGATGCTGCGCCTAGGGCACCTTGCACCGTCTCCTATTCTTCGACTTGGCAGCAGCTTGATGCGTTATTCCCCGCTGCAAATATGGGGACTTCGACTTTACCCAAAGCATGGTTTTAAAATTTGGGGGATCCCCATCCAACTGCGTAAAGCTGCCCTCGCTATTGAAGGGGAGGAAATAGTTGAGAGCGTGCAACTGGCTGATGTAACACCAGACGGAGAAATTGCTGCTCATTCCACGCGAAGCGTTCCCGTCGATTTCGTCTGCATGGCGGGCAGTCTCTATCCTCTAGCTGAACTTGCAGCTGTAGCCGGATGTCCCTTCCGCTTTGTACCCGAATTAGGTGGACATGTCCCGCTCCACAATGCCCAGATGCAAACACCGCTTAACGGCTTGTTTGTAGCAGGGAATATTACTGGAATTGAAAGCGCCAAGGTAGCAGCCGCCCAAGGTACGGTTGCAGGAATTTCGATTGCGGCTTTCCACAAGGCTAGTGGGACAGATGTAGAGCTGCAGCGTGCCGTAGAGCATGTTTGGGCGGTGCGTGAACGAGCGCTGATTCAATTTCCCCCCCAGGTCGCGGAGGGGCGACGGCATATAGAAACGATGTATGCTGAGGCCTAAAACGGCATGAGCACGCCTCCCTACTCATAGCATCAACCGCTTCTCCGTCGCAAGGTGGAGCATACGACACGCTCCCCTTCTCGATACTTGGATACGGTTGAAACAGCGTTTGTTTTCGGTGATCTAAACTTCGTTACTGCCCTTTGTGAAGGGTTACGGGCATAGTGATTACCCATGTTGCAATTTATACAACAATTCACACGCCAAAAGGTTCCGATTTTAACACTTCCTTGAATAACTAGATTGGATGAATGAATCGACTGTCTCATGTATTCCAATATTTTAGACACTTGGCCTGCCTCTATGTCTAATTCCTTAGACACTTTTTCACATTTCCCTTTTCCCAAGTCCTGCAAATGATCCATCACAACGTCCAAAGCTCCCACTGGAGCATGCGGATCTCTTGCAATCTGAATAGCTAAACATTCCTGCAGGCTTCTTCCCCCGACACCACTCCCTGTTCATTTATACCAAAAAGCTGCCGATAAACGGAATATCAGCAGCTTTTTATGCTTAATAGTCTACATATTCACCGCGAACTTACTGATCATCTTGATCATTTTGATCGTGCCCACCCTTTTTATTTGACGGCACTGCAGTTACACTTTGCCCTACTGGCACTTTGACTTCTGCGTAGCTAATAGCAACACCGTTTACGGTTTTCGTTTCTGCCTTTATAGCTGCCCCATTCACTTGAATATAACGGTAAGAACCCGCAAACTGTGCTTCCCAGTTGATCCCTTTTGTACCGGAATTGTTTCTTAAAGTACTCTTTGTCGCACCATCGTGTCTCAAGTAGACATCGTGATCTCCCAAAGAAATATGATTGAGTTCCAGCCACTGAATGTCTTGCGGCAAACGGGATAGGGTAGACACCTTGTTATCAGGTGCATTCGGAGTTATCCCCATCAATCCCTCAACCGTTTGACTGATTAATGTATAAGAGACTTCCGGATAATCGCCGTTTGTTCCTTGGCTGCTTATCTCATGCGGTTGGTTTAATCTGTCGATGATATACTTCATCCACTTCCAACCGAGTTCATTTTTTCCATAAGGGAAAAATGTATCTGGCAAGTACGTGAATGCTTCTATATTTACCGGTGCCTGTCCTGGCGTTTCACTCATGCTGTCGATCAGTCCAAGGAATTGATCTGTCCGCTCACCAGCTTCGGTAATTTGCTTCATAGGCATGAACCAACTTGCTTCTTTTCCGAAGCTGCTGTAAGCTTTGCCGCCCGCTTCATAACCTCGCACATAACCGGACTCAATTCCTTTTACTCCCCAGTCCGTGTTAAAGTATTTTTTTAACGCTCGTGCCTTTTCTTTAAACTCCTGGTACTTCTTCATGTCGCCTTTTTCTTTGGACAAATTGGCATAAGCGAGCAGCGCTTGATACTGGGATGCGATTCCATCCCCTGCTTCCACAACAGCCTCACCGTTACGTTCATCATAAGAAGCTGCGCCATCGAAAATGCCTTTTCCTGTTCCTTCAGCGACTCCGTTCTTTCTTTGTCCGTCATGCAGCGAAATAAAATCCGTCATTGCTTTATCGTAGTAGGTCCAAAGCGTAGCATCCGTCAAATAGTTCTTATCGCCGGTCCACAAGTACATGTCGTACGCTTTTTCAACAAGCTCGAACACAGCGGGAACTTCTCTGACAAAACTATTTGCGTTACGATAGTCCAATTTGAAAATCGAGCCATCGAAATTGAGCGCCCATGCCGGGTACCATTTATGCGTTTCGTTCGCTGTTCCGGCAAATGCCTTCAACATGGAGAAATTTTCTCGATCCAGTCCCAATAAATGGGCGCCCGCCATCTGATGAGCCATATCCCTGGAATAGAAGGCGTATCGGTGTGCATACCCCGCCCAGTAGGATGGCATGTATTCCTTGATTTCAGGCGAGTTTCTAAATGTTTCATCCCGATTAATTAGGCCTTGTTTACCCGTTCTTACATAAGACTTTGCTTTTGGCTTCGCCCAATTGAAAGCATCTTTTATTTTCGCATTGGAGGAATCGATCGTGATTTCTTTGTCAGCTATTGAACACTCCATTGTCCACAGCTGTGTCTTGCCGTTCTTCCCTTTAACCGTATAGGTAACCGGATTGGTAAAGTCTTTCACCTTACCTGTTGATGGAGTAACAGAAGCGCCCTCTGAAACCGTAATTTGCGGGGCAATTGCATTCACTTTCGAACCGTATGGCACTTTAAACGTAACCTTCTTAGCAGATCCATCTATTTTCGTAACGCCAACCTGATCCGGAACTGCGAAGGAGACGATATTGGCAAGCTCAGGCAGTGGGTTTGTATTCCCAGTGTCATACAACAGATAAGAGTCGTCAATTTCAACCCATTTGTCGTTAGCGTTAATGCCTGTGAAATACACTTCAACATGAGCGCCTTTTTCCAGTAATATGCCATTAAGCGTTTGTGTCACAGGTACACTGCTCTTAGGTACGTCACCGTTTTTGATATCGCTGCCCTCAGGGTACCTGATGCCGAACTTTGCACCGTTTTCATCAGCCATGTTGAATAAGGCTTGTAATTTATAATATCCTGTAGCAGGTACCGTTACGGTTTGGGACAAATAAGAAGCCGCCCCAGGATCCAAGTAGGCAATGACATTATCGCCTGCCTTGTATGTAAATGCACCGTCATAACGCCAATATTGTTTTGCCGCATCAAAATTTGAGTTTCTGATCAAATTCTCAGCTAGTGGTCCTATCGGATTGCTCATGGCTGATTGCCCCTCCTTACCAAACAAATCTACGGGGGTTACTTCAAATCTCACATATTTCCCATTAAGTCCAACTGCTATAACAAACGTCTTGCTTACTTGTCCATTAATCTCCTTGTATACGCCATCCCGAGTATCTGAAACCAACCATCTAAATCGGGTAGCTCCTTCCTTATGCCCATCTGGATCTGTGTAGGTATAGCTGCCAACTAACTTCTGTTCGGTCCATGCGTTGCCTGAAACTGAAACATTAGAAGCTAAAGGAGCCGTATTAGGAAAGTTATCAAAATCAAATTGAAAATCGAAGTTATCCGCCTCCATTCTTTTATTTGCTGATGATAAATAGATTACAACCTCATCGTTTGCATGAAGCTGGATGCCTGTTACAACTTGCTGTTTGTACACACTTGTCGTCACAGACATACTCTTGAGATCCGTACCGTCTGTTCGTTTCACGCCAAAGCTGCCTCCAGCCTCTTCAACATTGAGCAATGCTGAAAGTTTATAGTTTCCTGTTAAAGGGACTTTGATTTTTTGAAAAACGGTGCTGCCAGCCTCGATGTATACAGCGTTCGATACCGTATTATTATAGGCGATTGTCGTAATTCCTACCTGGCCTGAATGCGCCCAATCGCCCAGTCCACTTTCAAAACCGGGATTAACCGCCAAGTTCACACTTTTGGTATCATCGCGAAGAAGTTCGAATTCATCGACATTAACCCAATTCGTTTGAGCGTTACCGCCGGTTACATAAACCTCCACTTGATCGCCTGCGTTGAGAGTGATATTCGGTATCTCGTATCGCGTATAACTGGATTTACCTATTGTTGCAACACTGTTTATTTCGCTTCCACCAACTTTTTTTACGCCTAATTTACCTCCGGGTCCCCCTGTAGAAAACCAAGCAGATAAGTTATAACTTCCTGTAACTGGGATGGTCACCTGTTGGGAAATTGTATTACTGCTGCCCGGATCTAACCAGGCTTGGTTTTTTCCAGATTTAACATTATTAGAAGCAACGCCGGCACTTCCACTTTTTGACCAGTCAACAATCCCCGATTCAAAACCAGCGTTTTTAATCAGATTCTCCGCGTCTGCATGTACTTTAGAAATAGGAATAAATAATTCATGAAATGTCGCAAACAAAAAAGATAGAACCACAAGTAGCGGTATCATCCTACTGTTTTTTCTCATTACTTCCCTCCTACGCTCGAAGATAGCTCCAATTATTAACCATTTTTGTAATCAAACCCATAATGTTCCATGATATAAAATAAAAAAAGAGGGGTAATCCCCCCCTTTTTTTACTTGAACGAGGGAAGCCAATTACCATGTGCTTCAATGAGTTCGTCGCACAGCGCAACGGTATCGTCAATAGACAGTTCAGCAGCCGTGTGCGGATCCAGTAATGCAGCATGGTAAATATGTTCTTTCTTCCCAGTCATAGCTGCCTCGATCGTGAGCAGTTGTGTATTAATGTTCGTTCTGTTAAGCGCAGCGCATTGAGGTGGCAGATCCCCCACATAGGTTGGATTCACGCCACTGGAATCAACAAGACACGGTACCTCTACGCAAGCTTCCTTCGGCAGGTTGGTAATCAATCCTGTGTTCATGACGTTTCCGCCAATTTTAAATGGATTGTTCGTTTCCATCGCTTCAAAGATGTATGACGCATATTCAAGTGTCCTCTTATGTGTCAAGTTTTTATTGCTGACAATCTCTTCCCGCATCGTTTTCCAACGCTCGATTTGGTTTACGCAGCGGCGAGGATATTCATCAAGAGGAATATTAAATCGGTCTACAAGTTCCGGGTACTGCCGCTTGATGAAATACGGATGGTATTCAGCATTGTGCTCGGATGACTCCGTAATGTAATACCCGAAACGAAGCATCATTTCAAATCGAACCATATCATCATGCTTCTCTTTTTGTTTCTCACGCGCACGTTGTTTGATTTCAGGGTATAAATCGACGCCGTCCTTCTTGACTTCAAGAAGCCATGCCATATGATTGATGCCCGCAATTTTCCACTGCACGCCGCTGTGATCCATTCCTAAATGCTCGAATATATGAGGTACACATACTTGAACGCTGTGGCATAAGCCAACAGTCTTGACACCGCCATAGGTGTTCATGACATTGGTCAACACAGCCATCGGATTTGTATAATTCAAAAACAAGGCATCCGGACATACTTCCTGTATATCTTTAGCAAAATCCAGCATAACCGGAATCGTACGCAGATTGCGGAAAATTCCACCAATTCCGATTGTGTCCGCGATCGTTTGCCGCAAGCCGTATTTTTTTGGGATTTCAAAATCGGTAATGGTACATGGATCGTATCCACCCACCTGAATGGCATTGACAACATAAGCGGCTCCGCGTAACGCTTCCTTACGATCGGAATAGGCTTTAACGACACACGTGCTCCCCATTGTCTGTTTCAAGTTATTGAGCATATTTTCCGAATCCTTCAAACGCTCCGCGTCGATATCAAACAGCGCCAGTTCAAATCCTTGAAGCGATGGCGTGAGCATGCAGTCTCCTAAAACATTTTTTGCGAAAATGGTGCTTCCCGCACCTAAGAAAGTAATTTTTGACATGTATGTTTCCTCCTAAATATAGGGATCTTTGAGCGTAGCTCAAAGTCTCTCATTTTTTTTAATAAACACAATTATTATCCCTTAACTGCGCCAAGCGTAAGCCCACCGACAAAATATTTTTGCATGATCGGATAGACGAAAAAGATCGGTAATGTAACAATCATCGTTAATGCCGCACGCAGTGTAGTTGGCGATAAATTTCTCAACTTTTCGCTGAGTGCTAACGGATTTCTTAACTCTTCGAACGCTTCAACTTCCAAAAGCAGCCGTTTCAAGTATATAGGCAGCGTATCCCAGTTCCCGCTTGAATTGTAGATGACCGTATCCAGCCAATAGTTCCAGTGGCTTACCGAACTGAATATAGCGATCGAAGCAAATACAGGAATCGAAACCGGGACCGCAATACGGACAAATATGCCAAGCTCGCTTGCACCATCAATTCTAGCCGATTCGTATAAGGAGTCAGGTATACTTTCCATATATGAAGCCATATACAGCATCCAAGTCGCATTAAACATTGCAGGAATCCAGTACACATTGAACGAATCCGTCAATCCGAGGCCAAGAAAAACCAGATAAGTTGGAATTAAACCGCCGGTGAAATAGATCGTTATAATAAAGATGACTTTCATCATCTTTCTTCCAGAGAAATGTTTGATCGTAACGATATAAGCCAATAGTCCAGTTGAAAGCACACAGGTAAGCGTACCGATAACTACCCGCATGATGGAAATCGATAAACTGGAAAGTAGTCTCTGATCCTGAAACAGAAACTGATAGGCGCTGAACGATAATTTGCGTGGCCACAAATAGATGCCGCCTTTCAATGCATCGGTTCCATCATTAAATGAGAGTGCAAGCAAGTTTAAAAAGGGATACACCACAAGCAAGCCAAAAATTAATAAAACCATTACATTTAAGACATCGAATATTTTGCCGCCTAGCGATTGTTTTGAGAATGTAGTGACCATGTATGCTTCCTCCTAGTAGAGTGACGTATCCATCACTTTTTTCGTAAAGCGATTGGCCCCGAATACTAAACTAATCGCAATGATTGATTTTACTAATTCAATGGCGGTTGCAAAAGAATAGTTTCCGAGTTGAAGTCCATAAGTAAAGACGTACGTATCTAGGACTTCCGAATAGTCTCTGGTTTGCGAATTCCCGATCAAGAGAGGGGCTTCTAAGCCTGCCGTAAAAATACTACCCAAGCTCAGAATCCACAGTACGACAATCGTGGGACGAATAGCGGGCAGTGTAATGTGCCATATGCTTTTGAATCTGCCGAGGCCATCTACTTTTCCTGCATCGTACAGCTCCGGGTCAACACTCGTAATCGCGGACAGGTATATGATGGAGTTCCAACCGACGGCTTTCCACACGCCGAGTCCCGTGATAATACCCCAGTAATATTTCCCTCCTTCACCTAGGAAGGCTATAGGTTGATCACTGAATCCGAAACGCAGCAAAAATTCATTGAAAATCCCTTCATTTCCAAATAAGGTAAAAGTAATACTCGCAATAACAACCCATGAAAGAAAATAAGGCAGGTATGAAGTAGATTGGATAAATTTACGAAAAGACTTACTGCGAACTTCATTTAGCAGTAGTGCCAGAATAATCGGCGCTGGGAATCCAAACAAAATATTCAGCCCGCCGATGGCCAGCGTATTCCGCATAATCATTGGGAAATCCGGCGATGCAAAGAACGTTTTGAAATGCAGTAGGCCTACCCACTCACTCTTGAAAATAGAAGTTCCGGGAATGTAATTCATGAAGGCTGTAATTACGCCTAACATAGGTAAATACTGCATGATAGCAATAAAGATGAGAATGGGGATGCAAAGCATCCATATTTGACGCTCTCTAATAAATCTTCTCTTAATCAATTGAAACTTTGTCTTTTTCGCCTTAGAACTTGTTCTATAATCATTAAGTTCATGCACAGTGCTCTCCATAAGTACCTCCATATCCGATTGTTTTGATTTACTGAGACAATTCGGACAAAGGAAAGGAAGGAGTGACCCTTCCTTTCGCTATTGTTATTTCCACTCTTTTAATCTTCTTTGGTATTCATCGGTTTTATATTTCTCGATCTTATCCAAGCCTGCCGAATTCAGCTTTTCTTTCAGGGCTGCGTAATTGCTCCGGCTCTCTTCTTCCGTCTTGCTCATAACCGCTTTAGCCCACTGCGACTCAAGCAAATCTTTCACTTGCTTATCGGTTATTGCCAGCGGATCGTTGGCAGGTATTTTGATATCACCAACTGTGTTGTCATAAATGGTATCTTTCAAATTATCGTTCATCATCTTTTTCCATTTCGCATTATCGTTGAAGTTTTGATCAAACCAATATGCGCTCTTACCGTCATCCTTTGTAATGCCTTGGCTAGTAACCAGATTATACAAATCCATGCCGAGCAGATCACCAGCATCGTAATCAAACTTGGAATCGATAATCGCTTGTTTCTGTGATTCAACAAAACTGGCTTTCCCGTCTTTGAAGTTCCATATCGATTTGTCGGTATTCGGAACTCCCCAGCCGATTAATCTTGTACCGGTATCTGTCACAGAGAAGTTTAACCATTTCATAATTTCTTCCGGATTTTTGGCTTTATTCGTTATCACCGTCATACCTGTGCTTCGCGAATTCTTCCCTGACAAGTAAGCTTTATCAGCAGTCGCAGCTTTTGCGCTCACTTGCATAAAACGCTTCTCTTCATTCCAGTTAGGATCGCTCTTCTGCCACACTTCGTGTCCTGCGTTCCAACCAATCCACCATGCGCCAATGAAGCCCATAACACGATCCGTTGACATTTTAGCTTTCATGTTCTCGTACTTGTTAATAAATGTATCTGGATCGAGCAAGCCATCGCGATAAATCTTATTCATGAAAAGCGTAAGCTCAAGACCTTCAGGCGTGTTAATCCAATGCGTAATCTTGCCGTCAGCGCTGATTTTATTCCCGTCTTTCAATCCCCACATACCAGCCAGTGTCGGAACGATCTTTTCCGTAACCGGTGCAAAACCAGATAGCGCGTACGTCTTTTCACCTTTATCATTCTTCGGATGCTTCTCCTGAATTTTCTTCAGTACATCATAGTATTGATCTGGCGTTTCAAACTTCGGAGTTCCAAGTTCTTTCCAGTAGTCATAACGAATATGTGCTGAGAAATCCGGGATTGGCAGTGATCCCCAATAACCTGGAAGGGCATACAATTTACCGTTCGTTAAGTATGTTTTATAAAGATCCCCTAACTGCGTCTTTACGTTCGGTGCTACCTTGTCGATAGTTGGACCAATTTCAAGCACTTTTCCTTGTGCGACCCACTTCGCTACTGTCGCCTCATCCATATTCGCAATCACTTCGGGATAATCGCCTGAAGCAAGCATCAAGTTCAATTTATCTTCTTTCTTCGCGTCAAAAGTAATTTTATTAATGTTGACGTTAAACTTCTCCAATAAGTATTTATGCATCAAATCGCTATTCTTTTTGGTCTTGTCTGGGTTGATCGCATCTGCATAATAGTAACTAAACTCAATCGGCTTACTAGGCACTTCCCAGCCAAACTCGTTCGTTGCGGCTTTTGCTGTTTCCACTTTTGTTTCCGTAGTAGCTTTTGGTGTTTCTGTTGCTTTGTTATCAACCTTCTGTGTGGAGCATCCAGCAACAACACTCATCGTTAGCGCCGCAGATAACATAACTCGCAATGTCTTTTTCAAATACGACCCCTTCTTTCATTTGAATTAGTTTTAAAATGATTGCGCTTTCAAAACAGTCCTTTTAAGATTTCCTCCTGCATCCCAATTCTGTGACTGTGCATTCTGTTGTATGCAAGTTGTCTTTGCAAAATTGATTGTAGAATCTTTCTACATTTTTATTTTACTAATTTTATTCTAAAAACACAATAGTTTTTACTAAAATATTTTTAATTTACTCCATATAAAACGATTACATTTACTAAATATATGTTTTATTCAAAAATATATGTAGAAAAAATGGTAAAGCAACAGACTCATCTATTCGCTTTACCACACCTTATTCGTTCTATCCTGCGTCCGCAGTGTCCGTACCACAGCTCTTTCTCACCATAAGTTTCGTTGGAATGGTTACATGCAGAGCCAGTTCACGCCCCCTCATGCGGTCGACCATTAATTTAACGGCTGTTTCCCCCATTTCTTCCATAAAAACTTTGATACTCGTTAATGGAGGAGTCACAAACGAAGCTAGTTGAATATCGTCAATACTGACGATTGCTATATCGTTAGGCACATTATAATCGGATTCGCTCACTGCCTTAAGCGCAGCTATCGCCATAGGGTCGCTGCCAATCACGAAGGCGGTAGGCACATCTTCCGCTTCCAGCGCTTGTTTCATTAGCTCATACCCAACTTCAGCGCGCCAATCACCGACAAACACATAATTAGGATTGAATAAGTCTAGTTCTTTCAAAATGACTTCAAACTCTTTTTGCCGAGCATCCGTATTGAACATTTTGCCTTCCGATGCTCGGATATAGCTGATTCCGCCAATATAACCAATCTTTCGATGACCTAGTTGAAGTAAATGATCCAAAGCTTGCCTGGTCGCTTTGGGCAAATCGAACATCACGGAATCATACTCATCACTAAGCACATAATCAATAGAAACGATTTTTGGACTACGAGTCGATTTGTTGATGATATCGATATGCACCTTCCCAATCACGAATAATCCGTCCAAATGATGGGCATCAATGTTGGTGTTAGAATCCTCCATAAATCGGAACACACTGCTAATGTTAATCCCGTGCTTTACACACTCCTTCTCGATGCCTTGCCGGATAGACAAATAGAAGGGATCCGAATATTCCATTTGCTCGGAACACCAGATCAATAAACCAAACTTTAACTGCTGCAACTCATTTGGTTCCGTTTTCTGCTTCCGCTCATTTCTGCGATAGTTCAACTTACCTGCCGTCTCCATAATTCGCTGCTTTGTCTCTTCAGGTACACTGAACGTCGTATCGTTGTTTAACACCCTTGAAACCGTAGCAGAAGAAACGTTAGCGCTTCTGGCGATATCTTTTATCGTGGCTATCTTCATCACATACTCTCAATACATTTTTGGCACTACTCGTATACCTCTGCTACGCCGCAAGCGGGAATATCCAAACGATGAATGCCAGCTTTCAGTTCCAACCGTTCCTTAGAAATCAATTGACCCTTACAATCTCGAACCTCCACCCATTTGGCTCCCCAATCCTCTTCCATCTCCACATAAATCCGCGAATTCAACGTTCCGTTCACGAACAGAACAAGCTCGGGACGATTGCCGCCTGGTTTGACAGTTACATCGCCATAGGCGCAAACAATCTTTTTATGCTCGTTATCGGCGATGACGAATGGATAGAGAAAGTCTGGATGCTGGGGTTTCAAACGCCCATCTAACAACACATCGCGATGTTCTCTCCAAAAAGATAGCCAATACCGCACCATTTGAAGATGCTCTTCCGGTAGGCGATCCAGCAAAACAGAAATCTGCGGTACGGAAAATAGCGTGTTAACGATCTGCAGCGCAGAACTTTCAACTGGTTCTTGTGGATGCCACATCACCATGTCGGAATGAACAACTGTATCTCCGCTAATTAACCGGACATCGAGCGTTCTGATTCTATTTTCGATCGCATCATTCGGACAATCCGTTGCCCTAAACATGTTTCCGTATTTTCTCATTAAAGGGCCGATGTAATTTTGACGGAATTCGATCATAATATCAGGCTTTATGAGTCTTAATCTGTCGATGATATTGCTCATTAAGCAGTCTACAGCCTCAGGAATTGAGATGTAATCCATCGAGCTGTCTTCCTTATAAATCGTCTCTTCCGTTCCAACGAAGCTATCTATAAAATCAAGCTTAAAGCCATCAAGATCCCACTCCACCAACGCAGTTTCATACAAGTTAATAATGAATTCCCGTACATCAGGATACCGCGGATCCAGCACGCCTGTTTGCAAGCTATCGATCGTCTTTAGCAATTTGTCTTTAAAGCGATCCCAATTCTTACTCCTGAATCCGACAAAAGGAACCGAATACCATAACAGATATTTCAAACCCATTTGATGTACACATTCAACATGAGCTTTCATATCAGGAATTTTCTCTTCACATACTTCCCAGTCTCCGCAATAAGCGTAACCACGCGTGTTATCGGACGTTTGCCAGCCATCGTCAACAATGACGGCTTCGCAGCCTAATTGTTTGGCTAGCCTACACTCTTGCTCGATCCCTTCCGAAGTAAGTTGCTGATGGAAGCTGTACCACGTTGAATACATGGGAAGTTTAGCTGATTCAGGTACAATAGCAGGCGTATAACCGGGAAGGGAAACCCACCACTTTTGAACATCATCCAAGCATTCATAATACGCCATCTCTCTCGTGTCCAAGCGCAAAGTCGCTTCGTAAACAGACATGGGTGCACTAGGTTCAAAAAATAACTTGACCCCGCAGCGAAAAGTGGCTGTCTCCTCATTGACACCTGCTGACAAGGCTACGGAATTGAGCGCATCAGAGAAAGCGAAAGTGAGTCGGTTGCTGCCCTGTATGTTAAATAAGCTAAAGACTGGCGCCGAATACGTTGATTTGGAAACGACTCCATCTTCCCAATCCACACGAAGTCTCTTGGAACGATATGCGCTAGGGTACCAACTGGCCTGAATATCTATGCCTGGATGATGCCAAATTAATTCGATCGTGGGCGGTTGTTGTAGGTTCTCCCCTTCCAACTTGATGTGAATAAGTTCTACACCCTCCTGAACGTTCGCCCGAGTCATCGAGCTGCGAAACCGCTCGTTGCAACCCGATAATTGAAAATGGTAAGGACCTACCTGTAACGTGCAATTGTTTAGAGCTTCATCTTTCATGTTGGTTCCTCCATCACAAAATAAAAATATTTACTAAATGTTTACTTGATTTTAGCATTTAAATGATACTTTCTCAATCGTTTTTTATTCGATATTCAGTAAATTTCAATTTAAAAAAGCCATCCCTCAAATCTTTACAGATCTGAGAAGACGGCTTCTTGATTCTTTTCTATTCAATTTTTGTTCCACAACTTTCACGTATGATAAGTTTTGTTGGAATGGTCACATGGAGAGGAACATCACGGCCGTTGAAACGGTCAACCAACAGCTTAACAGCCGTAACCCCCATATCTTCCGTAAGCACTCTTACGGTTGTAAGAGGAGGGGAAACGAACGAAGCTAGGGGAATGTCATCGAAGCTTACGATGGCAATCTCATCCGGCACTTTAATATCAGATTCCTGCAATGCTTTGAGCGCGGCTATAGCCATTGGATCACTGCCAATCAAAAAAGCAGTTGGCCGATCATCCAATTCTAATGCTTGCTTCATCAAAAGGTAACCCTGCTCTGTGCGCCAGTCGTCCACAAACAGGTGGGCGGGTTCGAACCATCCTTTTTCCCGCATGATCGCTTCGTATTCTTTTTGACGTACATCAATGTTATGAACTTTGCCCTCTAGCGTGCGAATATAACTGATTCCGCCAATGTAGCCGATCTTTTGGTGACCAAGCTGAAAAAGGTGATCCATAGCATGTCTAGTCGCTTTGCGCAGATCGAACATCACGGAGTCGTATTCGTCATCTAACACATAATCTATCGAAACAATATGCGGTATCTTCGTCGATTGTCTCAGCAAGTCTATATGCACTTTGCCGATGACGATTAAGCCATCCAACTCCTCTGCGATATTCATATCAAAGTCATCCATAAACATCACCTTGTTAACGGTAATACCTTGCTTTGCACATTCTTTGCCGATTCCTTGACGAATAAACATGAAATACGGATCTGAGGACTCCAACTGTTCCGAGCCCCAGATAACTAATCCGATGATTTGTTTTTTTTCAGCTTCTACTTCAAGGTTCTTATTTGCACGTGATTTCGTTTTTTTATAGTCCAGTTGCTTGGCAACTTCAATAATTCGCTGCCTAGTTTCCTCAGCAACTTGCAAAGTCATGTCATTATTTAGAACGCGTGAAACTGTGGCACTTGAAACTTGCGCTTTATTCGCGATATCCTTTATCGTTACCATGCTATCACACACTTTCGCCATTTAAATAAACAGATATTTACTAAACATTCTACAGACTAATGGCAGCAATGGCAATAATTTGACATTCCAAAAAAAACTGTGGGTTTCAGCATGATAAGTCGGACTTGCACACGCGGGTTCTGCTAAAAAACCGCCTACTGATTAGGCGGTTTTCTTCAGCTATTTTTCTCCATTAGCGAAAAATCGAGAAATTCAATCAATCTTCGCACCGTGTGAACGCAAAAAAGCAACAGCTTGTTCTCTGTCCATCCGTGCGCCTTTGACAACAAGCGTTTTAAAATCGATACCATCCATTTTAGCGCCACGCAAGTCCGCACCCTGCAATTTTGCTTTTCCAAAAATCACACTTGTCAGGTCGCAATCTCTTAGATCAGCCTTCTCCAGATTAGCATCAGAAAGATCTGCTCCATAAAAACGGACTCCTCGCATAGCCTGTTTTGCTAACCTGGCTTGTCTCAAATTTGTATAGGACCAATCCCCTTGAACCAAGGTAACACCATCCAATTGTGCGCCTGCAAAGTCTGAGCCTGTCATTTTACAATGGTTAAATTCTGAAACGAAGAGATTAGCTTCAGCAAAATTACAGTTTTCATAAGCTGATTCCGTGTGAATCGAACCATTCAACGAAGCTCCGCGAAAATTGCATTCTATGAACCGGCATTGGTTTATCGTGATTTCCTCCATCGAGCTGCTAGTAAATGTACAACGTTTAAAAGTGCAGCGAATGAGTTCGCCGTATCTTAAATCCCGCCCGCTAAAATCAACTGCCTCGTAGTGTTGATCCATATACTGAAACATACTTGCCTCCCTCAAACAAACAACAATTTAATAAATAACCCTATAAACCCCACTTTTTATTTCTTTAATATATCATATGCGGCGGCAATTTCGGCAACTTTCTCCACGATCTTACGATCGGCGTATTTAACACTCGTCTTCTAAATAAAATCGTACCTCCCTGCACAAGTTCCAAATATTTATATTTTTCCTTGGGTGACCTGATGATGAGCTTCTTGATAGAAAAAATTGAGGGCGATTGGTGCGGTGTCGGCTAAAAGTAAGAAAATCAGGTTGCCGATACGAGTACAGTCTGATTTGTTTAGTAGTGGGGGATAAAATATCACCTAAGTCCGACCATCATATAAATTCATCGCTCCCATTGTACTTCGTTATTTGTGCCGCTTTCGGGAGCTCGATAAAAAAGGTGAAATGCCCGTTCGCATGCTTCAGACCGATTCTTCCTCCGTGCAGCTCGACGATATAGTTCGCAATCGATAGACCAAGTCCTGCGCCCGAAGGCACGTCTCGATCGCGCCTGGAAGGCTCCGCCTTATAAAAACGCTCGAACAAAAGCTTCTCCTGCTCCTTGGTAACCGGGCTTCCCCAATTTTCAACCGCAAACTCGATAAAATGTCCGTGCTCGGCAAGCCGAACCGTAAATTCGCCGGGCTTCAAGGAAAACTTGAGCGCATTCATGAGCAGGTTATCGATCGCCCGCACCAGCTTTTCAACATCAACATGGGCAAATAGGGGCTGTTGTTCCCAATTCTTCTTGACCGTAAGGGAGTGCTCTTGCGCGATCGGCTCGAACTCGATGATGATTTGCTCCAGGAGGCTGTTGAGGTCGATCTTCCTGAAGGTGGGATTGGCATCGCCGCTGGTAAGACGGGTATACTCGAACAGATCGTCGATCAGCTTTTTCATTTGCTGGGTCTTGTTAAAGGCGTTATGAATGTACCGTTTGTGCTCGTCCAGGTCATGGTAGTCGTCATTTTTGAGCAAGTTCAAATAACCGATGATGCTCGTCAATGGCGTGCGCAAATCATGGGATACGTGTGTGATCAGTTCCATTTTGGATGTCTCGATCTGGCGTTCTCTCTTCATCATGCTTTGAAGCTGCTCGGCCATGTAATTGATGTTCTGCGCGACTTCCCCCAGTTCATCTTGGCCCGGTAGGGGCACCCTGTAATGGAGATCCCCCTTGGCGATAGCCATGAGGCCGTCGGCAAGTGTTCTCACTTGCCTAACGATATGACGCGTTAGGAAGAAAAATATGAGCAAAAAGAAAAACAAAAACGAGAGGAAGGAAAAGGCGCCAACCAAGGAAAAAGCCGCGCCATCAATCTTCGGTGCGATAATCTGCGTCAAAATGTCATTGATGAGGGAAGTTCCGAAAAAAGAGACGATAAGGCTAAACAGAAGCGATCCGAGCAAGCGCAGCCTGATGCTCTTTTTCCAGTTAAAGAGGGAAAAGAAGTCTCTATTCAACTTTATATCCCACTCCCCAAACCGTTTTGATAAATCGCGGTTCGCGCGGATTGTCTTCGATCTTCTCGCGAATGTTGCGCACGTGGACCATCACCGTATTGTCGGACAAAAACTTGTCTTCCTTCCAAACGCTCCTATAAATTTGCTCCACATTGAACACCTGTCCGCGATGGCCGGCAAGCAGCTCCAGAATGGAGAACTCGATCGGCGTAAGAGACGCCTCCCGGCCGCGCACCGTCACGAGGTGCTTGTTTTTGTTAATGACCAGGTCGTCGATCTCCACTACGCTGTCATCGGAAGCTTTGACCTGATGATCGGCCGCGCCGGTGAACGTTTGCCTGCGCAGCTGCGCCTTGACTCTTGCGACCAGCTCCAGCGGATTGAACGGTTTGGCCACGTAATCGTCCGCCCCGGTCGTAAGCCCCGTTATTTTGTCGATATCCTCGCTTTTGGCGGAGAGCATGATGATCGGAATTTTCGTCATCTCTCTAATCTTGAAGCAAGTTCTGATCCCATCCATATTCGGCATCATGACGTCCAGAATGATCAAATCGACTGATTCACGTCGCAGCAGTTCGAGTGCTTGAACGCCGTCCTCCGATTCAATAACGCGGTAGCCTTCATTTTGCAAGTAGATACGAATGACGTCGCGAATTTCCGGATCGTCGTCGGCGACTAGAACGCTTATTGTCAAGTTGGATCACTCCTAGTCCCAGGTTTGTTTGTATTTAGTTTAGCCAGCGTCTAAGACGCCGGTAAGCGTTTATCCTTGTGCGAAAAGCGGATAATCGCCCACGTAACGTTGTGGACTCCGACCACATAAGGCATGACATGCCAGATGATAGGGAAAAAATAACTAATGCCTATTGCAAAGCTACCACATTTTGGGGAAATCGTCTCCGAAAAAAGAAAATATTTTTCATTTTTTTCTTGCGCATCAACCGCATCAAAACAGGAGTTCCAACGTACCGACCGAGCAAGTAGCCTGGCGTTAAGTCGACGATGCCTAGTCATAGCGCAAAAAATAGCGCCTCATAGCCGAATTGCTGAAGGAGCGACAGAAGCCATTCATAGTTCATGCGCGCGAGCTTCCTTTGATGTTTTGCGGTTTTCAAAACGGATAAGCTTCACGGCTAAAACAAGCGCTTCGGTCAGCAAAACGGCCCCGGCAACGTCCAGAAGCGCATGCTGTTTCACGAACAAAGTGGAGATGATGATGCTCCATGCGGCTATGAAAATCGCCGTTCGCGCTATTCGCTCAAAGCTGCAGCGATACGATGCTTTCAGTACGATGTAGCTGGTCAGGACATGAATGCTCGGAAAGCAGTTGAACGGCTTATCGGTCGCATAAACGAATTTTACAAGCCCGGTCAGCCAACCGTCATCATTCATGAGCGGTCTGGGTACTGTCGTTGGATACGCCGCATAAATAAGGTAGCAGGAGATAAGCCCTGCGCACAAGACAATCAAGCTGCGGTAGTAGACTGCTCTATCCTTCAGGAAGAAGACGATGAACATGCCGAAAATGAACGGATACCAAATCAAGTAAGGAATAATAAAGACCGGAACGAAAGGGATCCGATTGTCCAAATCGGTCATCAGATTGCCAACATCGCCGCTGCCGTTATTCAGCAGACCGTAAAATACGTTCAAAAACGGAATCGCAAGCAGCCAAAGAAGCGGAAAATAGGTGGCAAGCTTCGATTTGACGTAGTTGTTGGCGTCGGTTTTTATCGCGTCCATCAAGAACCCCCCCTTTTGCGGCAGACGTATACGAAAGCGGGCGGGACGTTGAGAGGGACAAAATGAACGTGCTCGATTTCGAATCGCTGGCTGAGCTGCTTCCGCATCTGCTGCGAATACTGGAAGGCGATGAACAAGCCGCCCGGCTTCAGCGTCGTTTCGATCTGGTGCATTAATTGCTCGCGCAAAGCCGGCGGAAAATTAAAAAACGGAAGGCCGCTCAAGATGCAATTGAGCCCGTCGATTCCTTCTCTCCGTAAGGCAGGCTGCATGCTGCAAGCGTCGGCATAGCAAGCGAAGTCCCGAAACCGTGCAGACAATTGACTGCGCAGCTGTTGGTCTTTCTCGAACAATAAAACCTTTGCATCATCATGCAGAACCTGTGCCAGATGTCTGGTAATGGCGCCGGTGCCCGCCCCGAGCTCGGCGACGCTCCTTACTTGGTTCCATTGAACGGGCTCAAGCATTTTTTTGGCCAGAAACACGGAGCTCGGCGCGACGCTGCCGATCTGCTTCGGCGCACTTATGAATTTATATAGAAACAACAGCTGCTCTTGCATAGCTCTAATCATGAAAGAACTCTCCTCTCGTTATCTTACGATGCATCTATCGTAACGAAACATTCTGCAGAATGAGCGAAGAAAAAAATAAAGGAATTCTGAAGAAAGTTTGAAGAAAGAGCTAACACAAAAAGCCCCTGTCCAGTCGCTTGCGCAACATAACAACAGGGACTTTGATGTGGTTGAAGCGGCGGGCCGAGCTGCCCACCTTCTGAGACCAAGCCAGACTGCATTTTTTTTACAGCCGATATTGAAATCGCATTCCTCAATCGCATCGTTCATGGTCGTACTGGATACAGGGCTATAGCCCATTGGGCGCGGGTCTGAGAATGCTGCCTTGGACCGCAACCGTATCTGTTGTCGCGCCGATCGCCGGCAATCTGGTCAAACGTATAGGCGAAACGCCCCACGTTGTCTGCGGGCTCTTCATGCATACGCTCTTCTGAGGGGTCGAAGTGTTATATCGTTATGAATATATTTTTTTCTTTTCAAACAAAGTATTTTATTTAAAATACTACCTTGACAGACACAGTAGTATGTCGTATTATAAAAACACGGAGGTGATGAAATGAGCGAGAACAAAATTACATCCGACCTGCTGCGCGGACATACCGATACGATGATTTTACGGCTCTTAT
The DNA here is from genome assembly GCF_013141715.1 of Paenibacillus phytorum. GTDB lineage: Bacteria > Bacillota > Bacilli > Paenibacillales > NBRC-103111 > Paenibacillus_E > Paenibacillus_E phytorum. Next base: position 99,404 of record NZ_WHOA01000164.1, read on the forward strand.
CCGAAGCTGACCGCTACGGGTACGAAATTGTCAAACTGATCGCCGAGCGCTCGGGCGGCGAATATGAATTAAAGGAAGCCACGATGTACTCCAGTGTCCGGCGGCTTGAAACAGACGGCGATATCGAGTGGTATTGGGGTGACGAATCTCAGGGCGGACGGCGCAAGTATTTTAGGATTACCGCAAAGGGCAAGGATTCTTATACCCGCAACAAAAGCAATTGGGAGTATTCGAAGCGCGTACTAGAAAATTTATTATAAAGGAGATTTGATTATGATGAATCAGAAATTGACGAACTATTTGAACGGCGTTTTCACACCATACGATGGGGTAAAAAGCGTTACCGAATTAAAGGCGGACCTGCACTCCGATTTGCAGGAGCGATATCGTGAACTCAAAGCCGAGGGCAAAGACGATGAAACAGCGTTTAATAAGACCATTGAGAGCATCGGCGACATCGAACAAACGATACTGGAAGTCGCCAACCTCTCCCGCTCGCTGGAACGGCAGGTGGTGACAAACTTTAGCGCGAGCAACTTGCCAATGAGCGACTTTGCGGGTGTTACTGCGCATAAAGGTCAATTTAATGCTAGCGCGTTACGCGGTTCCGACTTTGCGGGCGCAGACTTGACCGGCAGTTCGTTTAAGGCCAGCGACGCACGTGAAGCCAATTTTGACGGCGCGAATCTGACTGACTGTAGCCTAACCTCCCTAGACCTTTCAAATGCGAGCTTTAATAAATCGATCCTTGTACGCACCAACTTCAGCACTTCGGGGCTGGACGGAGCCAAATTCACAGGCGTAAAACTGACCGACGTCACGCTAACCAAGCTCGACCTTAGAAAAACAATCTTTGAGGGTTGTATCTTTGACGGCGTGGTCTTCAAAGATTCCGATCTGAGCGGGCTGCGTTTTGACGGGCAAACCTTTGTCGGCGTTAAGTTTGACAAGTCGGCATTAAACGAAGTTTCGTTTAGGGGCGCTACACTCAAGAATGTGTCTTTTCAGGCGTTCTTTTCGTTGACCAATAAGTATTACCGTGGCATCAAAACCATCTGCTTTGACGGCGCGGTCATGGATAAGTTGACCTATGCTGCGCTTAAAGGCATGGGGGCCGATTTGTCCAAAGTTACTGTTCGATAAGGAGGGGGAAGTTATGCAAAATAATTCGATTCAAGTCATTGGACTGCAAAAGTCCTACAAGCAGCATCAAGTCCTAAAGGGCGTTGATTTCGAGGTGGAAAAGGGCAGTATTTTCGCCCTGCTCGGGTCCAACGGGGCAGGCAAGACAACAGTTGTCAAAATCCTCACCACGCTGCTCAAACAAGACAGCGGAACTGCTACCGTAAACGGATTCGATGTTGCGTCAAAACCCGAGAATGTGCGGCAGGCGATCAGTCTGACCGGGCAATTCGCCGCCGTGGACGAAATTTTGACCGGACGGGAAAATCTGATTATGATTGCCAAGCTGCGATACCTCAAAAATCCGCGTCAGGTTGCGGACGACTTGCTTAAACGCTTCGGCTTGACAGACGCCGCCGACCGCAGGGCGTCTACTTATTCGGGTGGTATGCGCCGCAGGCTCGACATCGCCTTGAGCCTTGTGGGAAAACCGCAGATCATTTTCCTCGACGAGCCAACCACTGGACTTGATCCCGAGGCGCGCATCGAGGTTTGGAAGATTGTCAAGGAGCTTGCCGACGGTGGCACGACGGTACTCCTAACCACGCAGTATTTGGAGGAGGCCGAACAGCTTGCCGACCGAATTGCCATTTTGCATGAGGGTAGGATTATCGCTAGCGGCACGCTCTCGGATCTAAAAAAGCTGTTTCCATCCGCAAAGGTGGAGTATATCGAAAAGCAACCGACATTAGAAGAGATTTTCCTCTCAATCGTCGGCAAAAAGGAGGCGAAATAAATGGAGACGGCAAAGAATCATTTCTTCACCGATATTAGCGTTATGCTTGGACGTTCTATGCGCCATATTTTCCGCAGTATGGACACCATCATCACGGTCTGCATCACTCCAATTGCGATGATGCTGCTGTTCGTCTATGTGTTAGGCGGTGCCATTCAAACCGGAACGGATAACTATGTGAATTACCTATTGCCAGGCATACTGCTTATGGCGATCGCAAGCGGAATAGCCTATACGGCTTACCGCCTGTTTATGGATAAGCAGCGGGGCATATTCGAGCGGTTTCACACCATGCCGATTTCACGTTCCGCCTTACTTTGGGGGCATGTGCTGACCTCTCTGGTGTCCAACGCCATATCGCTGATCGTCATCATTCTCGTAGCGTTGATTATGGGTTTTCGTTCGTCCGCGGGAATACTGCCATGGCTTGCAGTAGCAGGCATACTCGCGTTGTTTACACTGGCATTAACTTGGGTCGCGGCGATTTCCGGACTGTCCGCAAAAACGATTGAAGGTGCAAGCGCGTTTTCCTATCCACTTATCTTCCTGCCGTTTATAAGTTCGGCGTTTGTTCCGACTGAGTCGATGCCGTCAATCGTTCGCGCCTTTGCCGAAAACCAGCCTGTGACCTCGATCGTGAACGCCATCCGTGCGCTACTGGCAGATCAACCGGTGGGCAATGATATATGGATCGCTCTTGCGTGGTGCGTCGGGATTTTGTTAGTAGCCTATTTCTTTGCAATGAGAGTGTACAAAAAGCGGGTGTACAAAAAGCGGGTGTAAAAAAAGGATAGCTTTTTCTGAATCGATTAAAAGAGAAGACAGTCCTGAAGAAAAAATTCTACACCTATATAAGGGCGGAACTGATTAGTAGTGTAAAAATACGAATGTTCAGTCTCCTTCTTCATACGGCAGGAGCTAACCATAAGATAGCGCATTCAGCTGTGCATACCATGCGCGTCCACCTGGATCGTAACCTGCTCTACTGCCAGTTACTTGAATGAACAAATAAAGGAGCTGTCGCGAGGCAAGCTCCTTCACAATCGTTCTCCGTCCCTCAGCAATACTTGGAAACAACAAGCGTCCAGGTCGTTTCTGACCTTTGGAGACAACCCCATAAATTGTTTAAGGATTAAGTGCTCTCGCAATCGCGTCCACATAGCTTTTACTGGCCCGCTTGCGCAAGGCGCGTCACATATTCGATCGTCTCATCTCGGAACAGATCAAGCTGCCCTATACACGTATAGGTCGGCGGCAGCCCCGCCAAGCTTTCCGCTTTCGACGGCACCGCATATGGGGACACCTCGCTAGTGTCGTTACGCTCGCCCAAGTACATGCTCCATGCCACCAAATTGTTCGTCCTGTTCCAGGTTGCGTTATCGGCCGTAATTTCATGGCTCGACGCCGTAATATTGCGGTCGTCGATCATCGGATACAGCGGCATTTGGAAGATGAGGGCTGGCCCGCCTTTGTCGCGAGCCATTAAAGCAAGCGCTGCGGTTAGACCGCCGCCCCCGCTTGCACCGGCAATCGCGATCCGATCCAAATCGATGCCCAGCGATTCAGCTTCGTCCGACATCCACGTCAAACCGGCATAACAGTCATCGATAGCAGCTGGATAGGGATGCTCGGGAGCAAGACGATAATCGACCGATACGACGACACATTTAGCCACCTGCACAAACCGCTCGCACAAAACGTCATCCATATCGGGGTGCCCCATCACATAACCTCCCCCGTGAATCCATAGCATGGCCGGAAGCTTAGCGTCGGTTCGCTGGACGGGTTCATAGATTTTGACCAGCATCTCCCCTGCTGCCCCCGGAATCATCCGACTTGTCGTACTTACGTGCTCTGACTTCTCTCTAGGAGGAATAGACACAAGCTCCTGCTCAACTCTAGATTTTCCTCCAATTGAAAACCAGGAAATAGTGCTAATATAGGCCTTAATTCCGGCAATACCCGACTTTCAAAATCCATGCGAATCCCTCCTTAAATTGAATGTGCTTTCGAATCAAATGCGGTTTAATTAAACACAATTGAATTGTGATCCTTTTTCCGTCTCGGCTTCCCACTTGGTTATTTCCTCCCGAACACGGGGCGCTACCTCCGTTCCTAGCAGTTCAATGGCTCTCATCACTTGAGCATGCGGCATTGTGCTTAACGGAACATACAGCATAAAGCGTGTAACCCCTACATTTTTACGAAGGTGAATGATCTTCTGAGCAACAGTCTCGGGATCGCCGACATACAGAGCTCCTTCAAAGCTGCGCGCGGCATCGTAGCTAGAACGATCATAATGCGCCCAGCCCCGCTCCTTGCCTAATTTATTCATACCTGCCATGGTAGAAGGAAAAAATGTATTTGCAGCTCGTTCCGTATTCTCTCCAACAAATCCTATCGAGTGCGACCCAACCTTAAGCCGCGATTCGTCATGACCAGCGTGCGCTGCCGCTTTCTTATAAAGCTGCACGAGCGGTTCAAACTGCATCGGATTCCCGCCAATTATCGCCAGCATCAGTGGCAGTCCTAACAGACCTGCACGGATAGCAGACTCCTGTCTGCCCCCGCTGCCAACCCATATCGGTAAAGGATTTTGAACGGGCCGTGGATACACGCCCAAATTGTTAATTGCTGGCCGATGCCCGCCCTTCCAGGTTACTTTTTCAGACTCCCGTATTTTAAGGAGCAATTCCAAATGTTCTTTAAACAGCTCATCATAGTCATTCAAGTCATAGCCAAACAGTGGAAAAGATTCAATAAAGGAACCACGGCCCGCTATAATCTCCGCACGTCCATTGGAAATACCATCGAGCGTAGCAAAATCCTGAAAAACGCGCACCGGATCTGCTGAAGAAAGCACCGTCACTGCACTGGTCAGTCGAATCCGTTTCGTCTGTGATACAGCCGCAGACAGCACAAGTGCTGGTGAAGATGCTGCATAATCCTTCCGATGATGCTCACCTATGCCAAACACATCAAGTCCCACTTGATCAGCAAGGACAATTTCCTCGACAACTTCACGCAATCGCTGTGCGTGACTCATCACTTCACCAGTCTGAACATCCGGCTTTGTTTCTACAAACGAAGTAATACCTATCTCCATGACAATCTCTCCTATTCAAAATCTTACTACGATATATCTTTTTTTCGAATTATTCATAGGGACGCAAGCTTTATTTTAATGCGGCAGCCGTAGCGCGGTTGGTCATTGCCCAAAACAGAAGAGCTAAAGCACTAACGGAGGCCCCGAGCAAACATACTCCGTTCCAGCCATAGTGTGCATAGATATGGGTCGAAGCGATGGAACCGGCAGCACTTCCTATGGAATAGAAAACCATGTACCCGGCGGCTAGCCGACTGCGTGCCTCCGTATGCAATGAGAAGATCATACTTTGATTAGTGACATGCACGGCCTGAACTGCCAAGTCTAGAAGAACAATTCCAATGACCAATGCGAACAACGACTGTTCAGTACGGCTGATCAGCAACCATGATATCAATAATAGGATCAAAGCTATGCCCGTCGTTCTCTGTCCGTAACCTCGATCGGCTAGCTTGCCCGCTCTTGCTGCAGCTAACGCTCCGACAACTCCCACGAGACCAAACGCCCCAATCGCAGTGTGTGAAAGAGATAATGGCGGCGCGCTAAGAGGGAGTACTAATGGAGTCCACAAAATGCTGAAAGCAGTAAAAATCAGCAGAGCCAAAATAGCGCGGATGCGTAATATCCGTTCTTTTACGAGCAACATAAGCACCGACCTAAGCAACTGGGGATAGGACAGCGACTTTCCCTTACGCTCAACATTCGGCAACACCCTAAATAACGCACAAACCATAAAAAGCATCAACGCGGCGGAGACCAGATATACGGAACGCCAACCCGCAAGATCTGTTAATATTCCTGAAATGGATCGAGCAAGAAGGATGCCAATCACAATTCCGCTTGTTATCATGCCAACGACACGTCCGCGTTCGGCAGGTGCAGCCATTGTCGCCGCGAACGCCACAAGAGTCTGAGTCACAACGGAGAGCAGTCCCACTAAAGCCATACCTGCGAATAGTACCGTGCTGGATGATGCAGTGCCAACAATAACCAAAGCTATCATGGATAATAGCATCTGACCGATTATCAGTCGGCGCTGGTTCAGTAAATCTCCAAGCGGCACCAGCATTAACAGTCCTACTGCATAAAAGATCTGAGTAATGGTAATGAGAATGCCAATGGTTGAATGGTCAATACCGAATTCACTCGACAGATTATCGAGTATCGGCTGTGCGAAGTAGATATTGGCAACAGACATCCCACAGGCAATCGCAAACAATAGTGTCACATAGCGAGTCATGGAAGAACTATGAACTGAATCAGATGTGAAAAGCGTTCCCAGTGAACAATTCGCCTTTATAGCGGTTCTGACTGCTGCTTTTTCTTTAACCTCCTCCATTTTGTACACACCTTACCTCCCTTAAATTTTGATACCGATCATTTATTGTACCGATCGGTATTAATAATGCCTGGTAAATATAACGCATAGAAACGATCATTGTCAATGATAACAATAGATTTAATAAGCTATATCTTCAGAAATGATCTTCCCTAGTTAGAATAAACTAACTTACGTTTGACAATATAAACGGCTAATTATATAATTTTAATATACTGTACGGTACGTTAAAATAAAGGTGTTTACATGTGATCGGAATTATTGAACATTTAAGGAAAAATCAATAGTAACGAGAGGTATTGATTATGGGACGAACCCGCGAATTTGATGAAGAAAAAGTATTAGATGCAGCTATGCAACTATTTTGGGAGAAGGGATATGAGGCTACCTCATTAAGCGACTTAACTTCCAGAATGGGAATTCAGAAGCCTAGTATTTACTCGGCTTTTGGAGACAAAAAAGAATTGTTCGAAGCCGCGCTGCGCAAATACATGATGTCCCGTGCTTCTCATGTCCGAACCAAACTTCAAAAAAATCCATCTGTAAAACAAGCATTTCGTGCTTTTTTTGAAGGTGTGGTTGCTGAGGAATATACTGAAAATCGCAGCCGAGGATGCTTTTGCATCAATACAATGGTCGAACTTGCGCCTCATGATGAGAAATTTGAAATTCTTACAAGGGAACATCAAATGTATCTATCGGTCATATTTCAAGAAACCATTGAACGAGGTATTCAATCAGGAGAGCTTGAAATCGGTGTAAACGCGAAGGCTTTATCACAGGCGCTAATCGTATCGTTAATTGGACTAACCGTAATAATGAAATCTCGTCCAGAGCGATCGTTTGTTGATAATACGATAGAGGTGACTCTTACATTGCTTAAGTAAGAGGTCTTTTTTCGTTAATTCAAATAGATTACGAAGCTTTTTACAGATAACAAGTGATAATAATTAATGATTTGTTGCATTATCTACTAAACGTTTTTCACAACATAAAAGGGACGCAAACACTTTGCTTGATGTTTGCGTCCCTTTTCGTTCTTGAGGACAGCCTCAGCTCGAAATTATAATTCCATTGGATTTTTCCAATGGAATTGACTCTTAGACCTCGAAATTCGTGTTTCTATTGGAAATAATCCAATGGAATTGACTTTTAGGCCGCCAAATCCCTACTTCCACTGGATTAATCCAATGGAAGTAGGGATTCAGGCTTTGAAATTCACAAAGCAGGAGCTGAATATACCAAATATGACTTTTGGGACAGCCCCTAACCTATAACGAAACGTGACGTTTCGAAGATCATTCAAACGCGAATCCACACCGACATTTCGCCCGGCTGTCGGTTGCCCCACAAGTAATACGGTACGGCTTTAAGTTTTACCGGCTCAGACACTTGCTGCTGCGCAAGCGGACGGTACGCCGTATTCTCTTGCCAGGAAGCTCGTTCATCGGCGCGACCTTTCGCTTCAATGACGACCGCTCCACCGAGCAGCTCGGTGTCGTAATACGAATGCAGCTCCGATTGGCAATCGAGAGACAAATTCGAAAGCAAGCTGCCGTTGTCCGTTTCCTCCAAACAATAAACAAGCGGACCGCGTTCAATAGCAGCTTTACCCGCATTGGCCCGGATCTCCGGATGTGAGGTAATTAACTGCGCCTCAAGCACCGGCTCCCATTCCACGATGTCTCCCTGTGCCCATTGCCTATTTACGGTCGCATATCCATTCTCAACATCGTATTCCGATATCATGCCGTTAATTTTCATCACAGCTTGCCCATAGCACCATGACGGAATGCGCAGCGCAAGCGTAAATGCAGCATCCGGAACAGCAGTTAATTCAAACCGTACATAACCTTCCCAAGGAAGACGTGATTGCTGCTTCAGCGCCACTTGACCGGCAGCTAGCTCGAACAGCGCTTCGCTGCCGATGAAGAGATGCGTATACACTTTGTTATCCTCTGCAGAAATTGTATAAATATAATCGTTCAAAGAGGTGAGAAGTCGCGCCACATTCGGTGGGCAGCAGGAGCAGCCGAACCACTTCTGCCGCACTGACTTCACGTGACTACGGTCCGGGTTATTTAAGGAAGCCTTCGGCCACACTTCCAGTGGATTGACATAAAAATAATGCTTACCGTCCTGCGACATACTGCCTAAAACATTGTTATACAGCGCTCGCTCTAGGACATCGGCGTACTCACTTTTTGCCTCTAGAAGCAGCATGCGGCGGGCGAAGAAGATTAGACCGATGGAAGCGCACGTCTCCGCATATACGGTATCGTTCGGCAAGTCGTGGTCGAAGGTAAACGCCTCACCGTGATGCGTCGAGCCGATGCCTCCTGTAATGTACATCTGCCGCTTCGTCGTGTTATCCCACAATCGACGGCACGCTTCGATCAGCTCCCGGTCATTAGTCAGACTTGCAAGGTCGGCCATCGCCGTATACATATAGACCGCCCGTACGGAATGGCCTATAGCGACGTCCTGTTCACAAACTGGCAAATGCGCCTGATTATAGGCCATTTGTTCGATAGTCGGAATCGGCATCTCCTTCTTCATCCAATGACTGTACCCACCTCTTTGCTTGCATTCCTCAATCAGAAAGTTCGGCGACTGGCCGCGCTCATCGATGAAAAATTGCGCCAACTTCAAATAACGCTCCTCACCCGTCGCTTGATACAGCTTCACTAGCGCCAGCTCTATCTCCTGGTGGCCGTCATAGCCTCTAAGTTTGCCTTGCTCGCGACCAAATACGGTGTCGATATAGTCGGCAAATTTGCACACGACATCAAGCAGTCTTCGTTTTCCAGTGGCCTCGTAATACGCGACCGCTGCCTCCATCATATGGCCAGCACAGTAGAGCTCGTGAGCTTCATGAAGATTCGTCCACTCGTTGCCCGGTTCTTTGATCGAGTAATACGTGTTCAGATAACCGTTGGCGTGTTGGGCCTTGGCAATTAGCTCGATCAAATCGTCCGCAGTTCGCTCCAGCTCGGGGTCGGGTTGGCTTGCAAGCGAGTATCCGACTGCTTCAATCCATTTCGCCACATCGCTGTCCTGGAAAACCATCCCCATGAATTCCCCTTCTTCCATCCCGGCCGCAATCCGGAAATTACGAATCGCATAACTCGGCTCAGCATCTGGAATTCGGTCGTTAAGCGCCTCCCATTGATAGGGAATAACCGTCCCTCGCACCAGCTCTGTAAATTTATTCCAAAACCCGTCCTGTATGCGTACACGCCTACTACTCTGCCGCTCGCTCATTGATATCCCCATATGAATATCCTCCTAGAACTGTACATGATTTATATGACATTTGATTATTGCTCTCATCCAGTTTATCCTTGAATATACGGTTGAAATACGAATAAAACAAACCTATTTTTTATAATATTTCACACTGCATTCGGAGGGTATCGGGAATGAACGAATCGGGAATCATTTGGATGGAGCTGCCGCCAGTGCCCTATTACATTACGACCGGCTTTTCGACCTTATATCCGGGAGAGCAGCACCCGAGCCGGCGAAATATCGGCATCTTCGATCTGCTTTGGGTTGTCAAAGGGACGTTATACATCGGAGAAGAGGATAGGCAGTGGGAGGTTACGGAAGGACAGACACTACTGCTATTGCCCGACCGTTATCACTATGCGGTGAAGCCCTGCGAGACGGAGACTGTTTTCTATTGGAATCACTTCGACTTTAAAGGGAGTTGGCTCCAGGCGACGGACAATGCTGTAAACCCAGCCTACCCGGTCCAGCATGCATGGGCAAATCCCTATACGATTCGGATTCGGCAATATGCCTCACCGCCTGAGTTTACCCTTGCCGAGTGCCACCTTCGCAAAATGCTCGCATCGTCAGACCAACATCGCTCGGCGACCTTTTGGAACGAGCAGCAGCTGTTCATGGAGCTTCTGCGTCTACTAGAGGAAGGGTATAGTGGAAGCAGCATCTCTCCCGCCTTAAAGCTCGCGGAGAAATCGGAAGCTTACCTTCGGCAGCACTATCAGGCTGATGTGACGAATGAATCACTTGCGGAGGCTCTTCATTATCACTCGAACTACGTTGTTAGGTGCATGAAAGAGATCTACCACTGTACTCCGATGGAATATCTGCACGAGTATCGCCTGGAACAAGCAAAGATGCTGCTGATCAAAACGGATTTGCCAGTTGGACAAATCGCCGAACGCGTCGGTTTTGGGTACGCCCCATACTTCTCCAACTGCTTCAAACAGTATGCCGGCATCTCACCTCTGCGTTTTCGCAAGCAGTTTTCACATTAGTTTTACTAATTGTGGATCTCATCACAGTTTAATTCAAAAACGAGCTGTTTTCATTTCTGCTAGAACTGTATCTTCATAGGCATGCTTTTCACCTCGAATGATGTCTTGGACACTTACTGGCTGACCCGTATGTCCGGACTCCAAGGCAGCGAACACGACTCCCAATGCTTCGAGACCACGTTCAGCGCTGGAAATAGGCTGCTTTTGCTCAGCGATCGCTTCCCACAATTCAATGTAAGAGTGGGCAAAAGGGTTTTCTACAACTTCAGGCGCGTAACGCTGGATGATTTCGGAATGGGTAACAATTGATTTGTCTTCAAGTGTTACGTGTTGACCAGGACGCAGGCATCCTTTGCTCCCGTAGATCCATACCCCGTCAGTCTTCTCGCCGTGAGCTGCTGTACTGCACATCCAATGACCCAGACCTCCATTCTCAAAACGGAATACAGTGGCAGATGTATCTTCTCCGGTAGGGTGAATGGTTGTTTCTCCGTTGTTTAATTCCTTTTCAAAAATTCGCGTATAGGAAAACACTTCTTGGATAGGCCCATTCACTTCCGTGAAGAAATGAGTGCGGTGAACCCCGTGATCGTTAATCCAGCCTGCGCCCGCGCGGCCTTTCATATGACGCCAAGCAGTTCCAGCAAAAAACGAGCGTCCCAGTGTGACCGTTGCGTAATCCATGATCATATACACATCGCCGATTAAGCCAGCTTTTACTGCGCGCGCCATCGCAACATTCCCAGCGCCCAGCACACTCGGTTCAGAAAGCGTCAATACTTTATTGAACTTCTTAGCATCAGCAAGCATTTTGCGGCCAAAGGAAGGTGAAATCGCGAGCGGTTTTTGCATTTGCACGTGAATGCCTGCTGAGAAGCAATCCTCAGTCACTGTATGATGCAGATCATGATCCAGTAAGACGGATACCGCATCCAGGCCGCCTTGCTCCAACATCTGGCGATACTCTGTGTATACATCCGGCCGAAGCCCAAGCTGGCTCTCCACCTCTGCGGCAAAAGCCTCCACTCTCTCTAACTTAAGATCGCAAACAGCCGTCAGCTGAAAGGTCAGCTTATTCTCATCTTTTAATTTCTTTAAGCCTTCCAGGTGCGCACCGGAAATCACTCCGCAGCCTATGAACCCGATTTTCATCCAAATCTCCCCATTCCTTTGAACAATGATATAGATAAACTTATTCGTATCTTAACAAAGGATTGATTCAAATGATTTCAATATACTCTGTTCCTTTGCTTAGAATTTTTTATAAAAAAATCCCTTACCACTGCCTGCTGCGGCAAATGTAAGGGACATGTTACTGATTAATTGGCGACCCAGGTCACATTCTGGTAATAGGCTCTGCCTCCAAACAGATTAAGACCGAAAATACCACTGCTGAAATGCGAATCGTTGACATCTATTACCGGCATGGAACCGCCGTCAAAGTAGATTTTGATGTTAGTCCCGCTGGTCACAATTTTCACGTGATAAGTTTTACTGGACTGCAACAGCATTGGCACGCTGCCAATGATTTGCGAGCTGGTAAAGCTGCCGTTCAGCTTGTAGAGTAAACGCAGTGTTTTCAGACTTGGATCGACATTAAAGTAATAGCCGTTCGAGCCTGTAGCATCACCTCGGAAGATGATCGATCCAGCTCCTCCCAACGCATCCAGCTTCATATCGGCTTCATAAGTGAAGTTGTCGCCTGTTACCGTGGTCATATAGTTGCTGTCAAAATCAAAATAACCTGCAATCCCGTCAGCCGTCGGAATCCATTGCGCTTGGTTGGTTGAAGTCCATCCTGTCAAATTCGTGCTGAATGCAGGACCAACCTGTATGACGGTTGTACCTACAATCGAGCCGGACTGTGTCGTTGCTGTAATTACGGCGCGTCCAGGACTGACGCCAGTTACATTGGCACTGCGTGCATCCACAGCTGAAACGGTGGCAATTGTAGAATTGCTTGTGTTCCAAGTCAAATTCTTGTTCGTTACGGTACGCGGCAATACAGTCGTGTAGAGCTGCTGCGTCGAGCCAACGCCGATCTCCAGCTTGGGTTTATCCATCACAACTTTTTGCGGAATGGTGCCGCTAATCGGTTCATCGCGCCATGTATTTGCTAGCGGATACACATTCATGGTGACTACTGTCACATTGCCGCCTGTCGCATAGAAATTCAAGCCGTCACGGGCCGAATCCGGCAGTATAATGTCGGAGAAGACGACCTTGCCGTCATTGCCGAATACCTCTACGGAGGATTGATCGACATAGATGTGCATTTTCACATGATTGCTTACTGGACTCACGACTACATCATTTCGCGAAGCAAAACTGGCTGTGAAATCGGTACGGCCCGCATTCACGCGGTCCACGAACATTTTGGAAGAAGGCGGCTGATAACCTACAACGGTTTTTTGACTGCCAAGCTCTCTAAGACTAAGCCCGAACTCGGAGGCTGCGCCCGATGTAGGAATCAGGAAATCAGCATCGATTTCGTAAGCGTTGCCTGATAAGCCGGACAACAAATTCGTGCTCGTCGGTGTTATGGTAACGTTGTTAAATGTAGTGGCTGTGCCGCGAAGATTATTCATCTCAGTAACCGGTTTCTGTGCAAGCCGCACACCCTCCGGATACGTTACCAGTGTAAGCTCGCGCGGTATCGACAGTTGTCCGCGGAACGGGAACTTTGGCTTACTGAATGGATTATTCCAGTTGCTCATCCAGCCGATTTCAATTCGGCGCGCATTCGAAGGAATGTCTGAGAAGGTTATAGCCGCATACATATCTTTGCCATATTCGCTTCTAAGCACGGTGCTTGCCGGATTGTCACTGGTAAAAGTCGACCCGTCGAAGGAACCCACAAAATATTCAGACGAGGAACCGTTCGTTTGCGTCGCTGGACCTGTACTAATCGAAAGCACCCATTTCTTGTTCGTCGCCTCCCCATCTACCCCGAGCTGGAAAAAGTCAGGGCATTCCCAGGTACCTCCATGAAGATAGCCTCCAAAACCAAATGAACTTGTATATGTCCAGGTGAGCAGGTTGGTGGACGTGTAGAAACGGATATTATCCCCGCCAGATACCACCATCACCCATTCATTGTGATCGCTGTCCCAAACAACCTTAGGGTCACGGAAGTCCCATCCGCCGTTCACGCCGCCGGGATTCTGTACAATCGGATTTCCTGAATACTGCTGCCAGGTTCTCCCTTTGTCAGTGCTATACGCAATACTGATTTTCTGGTTGCCTCCGACTTTATCGGGGTCATAATTCGTATAGAAAGCAACGAGACCAGAGCCGCCGTCAAACAATCCTGTCACATTGTTCGTATCCACGACCGCTGAACCTGACCAGGCATTGCCCAAATCATTAAAGGGAAGCGCGATAGGAAGACGTTTCCAATGTGTAAGATCGGTGCTTACCGCATGCGCCCACCGACCTTCATCCTGATGAAACAGATGATATTCACCTGCATAATAGACGAGTCCATTGGGATCGCTCGCCTTGCTTGCTTCCTGCGTATAGTGATACCCAGGACGGTACATTTCATTCGAATATGCGCTTAAATCGGTTACAAGCACATTCTGAAAATAGGCTGTTCCGTTGTACGCATTCAGTCCAATTTTACCTGTAGAATAGGTGCTGTCAGTCGCATTAATCGCCAGAGTTGCATAGCCGTCTACATATACTTTGATGGATGATCCGCTTGCGACGATCTCAACATGGTACATCTTTCCTGTATCGATCGTACGCGCGGATGTGGCAATCGTCGTTCCGGTACCCGCTTTAAATAAACGGATTTGATCCAGATTTGGATCAATGTTCAGTATATAACCACTGGTAGCGCTTGCATTCGCACGGAAAAGAAGCCCTGCTGTTGCGAAAGGCGTACCAGCATCCACTTTCAAGTCGCCTTCAAGCACGAAATCGGAAGCGGTGTTCGCTGCGATTCGGAACGCGTCCGCCGCCTCTGTGCTAACGGCTTTCACACCGTCCAAATGCGGAGTCCAGTTTCCATTGATGGCCGTCCAACCTGCCAAATTCGTGTTCGCGTCACTGATCAGAATTTTTTGGAATTTGGCGCTGCCGTTGAAGACATTTAGCCCGACAAAGCCTGACGAATAGGCTGAATTCGTAACCGTCAGAATCGGATCGTAGCCATCTGCCTGCAAATAATTGGTTTGCAAATAAACCTTGAGCACAGTGCCTTCAGCTTTCACCTTCACATGATAAACTTTGCCGGTATCCAGGGTGTCTGTTTGCGTGCCAAGCGTTACATCGTCGCTGATATTGAACAGACGAAGCCTGTCCAGATTCGGGTCCATCTGCAGGCCGTATCCCTGTGTTGCACTGGAATTCGTACGAAAAAGCAGCGTGGATACCGCGTAAGTGTCTTCAATAAGCACATCCGCCTCATACGTAAAATTATCCGAGCTCGTAGATGAGATTGCATACGCATTTTGCCCGCTGGAAGCCGTCCCTCTCCAGCCTTGTGTCGTAGGCGTCCATGTCCCTGATGTCACATTCCAGCCTGTTACATTCGTCGTTGTTTCATACTGATAAGCATTCTGGAAATAAGCCGTTCCGTTATACACGTGGTAGCCCAAGTTCCCTGTGGAATACTTCGTATCACTGACGGAAATCGCCAGCACGCTGCCTAGATATACTTTGATTTGCGGTCCGTCAGTCATTACCTTCAGATGATAAGCAGTACCTGTATGAATCGTTGTTGTGTACAGTGTTCCCACATCGGAACCAGTAGCATAGTCGAAAAGCCTTACACGATCGAGATTCGGGTCTATGCTGACCACGTACCCTTTGGTACCATCTTCGCTGGCTCGGAAGACAAGGGAACCTACGCCGAATGCAGAGGCGCTGTCTACTGTCACATCGGCTTCGTACACAAAATTAGTCCCGGATGTAGTCGTCGACATGGCAAAAGCATTCGTATTCGCTGCGCTTACTCCCTTAACTCCGCTGCCTGATTGGATGGACCAGGTTCCGGATATAGGTGTATAGCCCGGCATATTCGAATTGAAGCTTGAAGCGTAAGCTGTCGTAACTCCTAATGACACCGTACATGCAACGAAAAGAATTAGAAGTGCTTTCAACATCCATTTGATCTCTATTTTCATGCATGCTCATCTCCTAATTTTCATATTCACAATATATGTAAGCGCTTTTATAATGAGGGGTAAGAAAAGCGCTTTTCGCGCTAATCTTACAATCGATGACCTGTTTACCCTTCCGTTGTTAACTTCCATGCGTCCAAGCTTTCCAGAGATACTTCTCCATTCCTGGCAAACAGCTTGATTCCCAAACAGTCAGGCTTCGGGTAAATGCGGTTCGTTACGGTTTTCAGCCCGTTATTAGCAAATAGCTCAATAGAAGAGCGATCAATGAATATCTGCAGCTTAATGCGGCCATCCTCCAGTGGGTTCAGATCCACTTCACATACACCCGCTTCGCCCACACCAGAGTGATTACGATCCACGCTAAGTTTCCGGTCAACAGCCGAAAAGCTCACTTCCGTGTACTCGGAACCATCTTCTGAACAGCGAAGCAGCAGACCGAACTCAGCGTCACCGGCTGATTGATTCGTGTTAAAAATGGCTATAAGTTCAAGCGCATCCCCATGAATTTCTGGCAAAGGTACTTCTGTATCCGCACAGATGGACAGATTGCTGACACGGTGATGAGTCCCGCGCATGGCTCTCAATTCCTCTACAGGCAGTATCCGCAGCGTTCCGTCGTCATCAGAAAGACTCAGCTCGCGAGGCAGGGTAAAAGCCCCCATCCAGCCATGCTCCTGCTCCGGCATTTGAGCGCCCCAAATGTTCATCCAGCCAATGAGGATACGTCTTCCCTGTCCGTCCACGAACGTTTGCGGAGCATAGAAATCGAAACCATAGTCTAGCCGCTCTGAGTAACGGTAGTCGAATATTCCGGTCTCATAGCTAAGCCTGCCGATTAGATACATCGTCTTGGTCGTTCCCATATTCATAGGGGAAATCACCAGCACGTGGTCATCTCCGTTCCCTAGCGGAAACAAATCTGGGCATTCCCACATATCCCCCATCGTACCATCGCTTTCAGCTGCGACCCCGATATAGCTCCAATCCCGCAGATCAGAAGACTTATACAGCAGCGCTTTGCCCAAGCCGTCTTTCCCGTATCCAATAACCATGTACCATATTCCATCATGCTGCCAAACCTTCGGATCCCGAAATCCGAAGCCGCCTTCCTCTGGCGCGTCGGAAATAACCGGGTTATACGCTGCTTTGTTGAAAGTAACCCCATCTGTGCTTGTGGCAATGCACTGAACCTCAGTGGGTGTGCGTCCATCGACATGCCCCGTGTAGATCAACGTCAGCACACCGTTATTGTCCACAGCGCTGCCCGACCAGCAGCCATAGCCTTCGCTTTCACCCGCATCGTAATTCTCCGATGGCGCCAACGCTACAGGCAGATGCTCCCAGTTCACCAAGTCTTTACTTTTGGCATGACCCCAGTGCATCGGTCCCCATTTGGACGCGTAAGGATAGTGCTGATAAAACACATGATATTCATGGTTAAAATAAATCAGGCCATTCGGATCATTCATCCAGCCCGCTGGAGGCATCAAATGATAGTAAAGCCTGTAGTTCCCCTCTGCCACTGCTGCAGAAGCTTGCTCCAACGCCTTATTTGCTAGATCGACTCGTTCCTTGTGAACCCTGTTTCTTTCCTTGACTACTTGATGACTCATCCTATCTCACCCTCATTCCTAATCTCTCATTACACATTTCCTGTTCGGATTAACGTATGAATTTCTTCAATTGTACCTAAGGAAGGAATGGCACCTTTCCGAGTCGTAGCTAAAGCACCCGCTGCATTCGCGAATCTCAAAGCGCCGCACAATTCCTCTTCGCTCCAAGCGTGTAAAGGTTTTTCCAGCTTTAACACTTCATGTAGAAAAGCTCCAAGAAAGCCATCCCCTGCACCCGTTGTATCAACGGTATGAACAGAATAGCTATCCACCTTCCCCCACCAATCCTTCATTCGATAAAATGAGCCTTTGGGTCCCGCTGTTACTAATAGCAGCCCAATGGAATACCGCTCCATCAATAGTTTCGAAGCAAGTTCCATATCCTGCTGTCCTGTCAGGAAAATGATCTCTTCTTCGGATACTTTCACGAGGTCTGCCAATCTCAAGCCCGCATGAATAGCCTCCCTAGCATGCTGTTCGTCCTCCCACAAAGAAGGACGCCAGTTAGGATCATAAGAAATAAGCGCACCTTTCTCCTTGGCTTTCTGCACAGACTTAATCGTAGCCGTGTAGGAGGGTTCCACTGTCATCGAAATCGATCCAAAGTGAAAAATCCGCGTTCCCTCCAGCATGGCCAGATTCACCTCATCCTCTCTCAACAGCTGGTCAGCACCTGGCTTTCGTGAGAAATGAAAGGATCTCTCGCCTTGCGAATCCAAATGTATGAAGGCCATTGTCGTATGGGCCTCGTCAGATGCGATAAGCCCGCTATCTGACACACCCTGCTGCAGCAAGGCTTGCCGCAAATACCTACCAAAGGGGTCATTGCCCACCTTCCCAATGAACCCGGTCTTCATGCCGAGCTTAGCCATAGCGGCCATCACGTTCACGGGAGCTCCTCCCGGATTGCGCTCAAACACAGGCTGTCCGGCGTCTGATAAACCTAGAGGTGTAAAATCAATCAAGTACTCCCCTAGTGCAACTGCATCATAGTTCATCTTAAGCTTCCTTTCTCCTCATTATGCAAACTCATTAGATCAACCCTTAATACCTGACATCGTGATCCCCTGAATATAGTAGCGCTGTAAGAATAAGAACAGCAGTAGAATGGGCACTGTCGATAACGTGTTCGCCGCTAACACTTTGGACCAATCCGTCCCTTCGTTAGAGGAAAACGTGGAAATACCGACTTGGATCATTTGCATCTTCTGATCATTGATGACAATGAGCGGCCATAGATAGGAATCCCAGTTACCAAGGAATGTCATCAGGCCGAGTGTAATTAATGCGGGAACTGCTGCTGGAAGCACGATGGATACGAAAGTGCGCGGTAAGCTAGCTCCATCAATACGTGCCGCTTCCATCATTTCGTTTGGGACCTCTGCGAAAAATTGCCTCAGCATAAAGATGCCAAACACGGACAACATCGAAGGTACGATCAGCGCTTTATAAGAATTAAGCCAGCCCAGATCATGCATGAGCAAATAGTTCGGCACGAGCGTAACTTCACCCGGTATAATCATCGCCGACATAAATAAGGCGAACGCCACTGTTTTAAAGCGAAACTTGAGTTTCGCAAACGCAAATGCAGCCATCGAATTAATGATTAGCACAAGCGCGGTTACGATCGAAGCCACGAACAGAGTATTCCAGATATAACGAAGAAACGGATTGCGCGCATTGAAAATAACATTATGAAAATTACGTCCCGTCCATTCCACTGGGATCAGCAGATGAATATTCAGAGACGTATATTTAAAAAGCTCCTGGTACGGACGAAACGAGCCGGCGACCATCCATAGGATCGGAGCGACAGAAATCAGAGCGATCACAATCATGATGATCATTCTTACGATGTTGGTTACCCTCTTCACAGCGATTTCCTCCTAATATTTATTTAGGGCCCCCCGCAAAGTAATGTCTAAACTCTTATCGAAGCAATTCGGGAAGAATGACCGCTTTAAGTGGTGAGTTTAGACGCCGATCGAGTCTTTGACTCGATGCGGACGGAATATACTTCAGAGCTTAGCTTCACTTTGTGGGGTATTACAGGGATCTTTGAGCGGAGCTCAAAGTCTCTCCTTTTTAATCAGCGTCTTTGTTAAACAGCTTCATTTGGATAAGTGAAATGGCTAGCACGATCGCAAAGAGCACAAAAGCCGCCGCTGTCGCATACCCCATTCTCATCTGTGTGAAGGCTTGCTTATAGATATAGAAAACAACGGTTTCAGTCGAGCTGTTCGGCCCTCCATTCGTCAACACGAATACGAGTCCAGAAAGCTTGATCGCATCTATCGTGGTCATAATGACAACGAAGGCCATGGTCCTATTCAACAGAGGAAGCGTAATCTTGAAAAACTGCTGAATTCTCGATGCGCCATCCACTCTGGCAGCTTCGTACAGATCAGGGGAAATATTGTTCAGACCTGCCAGGAAGATGATCATGAAAAATCCGGCGCCTTTCCAGATTCCCAGCACAATTATGCCATTCATCGCCGTGTCTGGATCGGATAGAAAGCTTGTAACCGGCAGGTGCAGAGCCTTGAGAACACTGTTCAAGAGCCCAAACTCTTTGTTGTAAATCAGCTTAAAAACCGTTGCAGCCACCGCTGTCGAAATAATAACCGGGATAAAATAAAGCGTTCGGAACAGACCTGCCGCCGCTGTTTTCTTCTGGATCAATAACGCTAGCCCCAGAGCGATGCTTGTTTGAATCGGAATCACGATAATAGCAAAATAAAACGAATGCTTCAGACTATTAAAGAAAGCGCGATCCTTCATTAAATGAACATAATTATCCATTCCGACAAATACATCGCCTGCGCCTACTAGCGAGTAGTTTTTAAAGCTGATGATGAAGGCTTGCAGCATTGGGTAGAACACGAAGACAAGTAATAAGGCTATCGCCGGGAAAATAAACCAGAATGCAGTAGCTTGCTCATGCATTCGGAAGCTTCGAGATTTTATTTTGGTTTCTACCGCTGTTTGTATCGCTGTATCCATGGTCTATCTCTCCATTCCACTTATTTATTTTCCGTCGTAGACAAAAACCTTGAAGCTCGAAACCACGCTGCCATCTGGGCTGATCGCCTTGATCTCCGCCTGTCCAGCCTGAACACCCTTCACCATAGCTCCACCATCAACCGCTGAAACTGTAGCTATCGCCTCGCTGCTAGACTGCCATTTCAAAATCTGCGGAGCGCTTAATGGAATGACCGAAGCTTCGACCTGCTGACTGCTATTCACTGGCACATCGAGCGTGCTCTTACTTAACACAATCCGCTGCGACTTGGCAGCATTCACATCTTCATTGCGCCATACCGTTTGCATCGGATAATACTGCGCACTCTCCAGCGTGACGCTGCCTTCCAAAGCAGTTAACTCCAGTCGGTTACTCGTCGGATCCGGGAATATCAGGCTGGAGACGACAGCCTCACCATCGTTCCCAAATACCTCAAGACTAGATTCATCTACGAAAAATCGAAGCTTAAGCTTGCCATCCTTCAGCTTCAGCGGCGCCGAAACTTTCTCAGCGAATCCCTTCTCGAACGAGCTGATGCCTGAGTGTGTTCGATCTACCGTCAGCTGTTCCGTCTTGGCATCGTAGCTGACGCTCGTTTCTTGGTCGCTTCCTTTTCTTAGCTTGAACGCAAATTTCGCATTCGGCTGAACAGATAGTTCGGTAACCATCTCGTAAGATGTTCCTTTGATGGCGTCGAACGGATTATGTCCTGCAGTCAGTTCCTGCTTGGACAGGGCAACTTCTTTACCACGCAAAGTCTGGAGTTCTTTCACTGGCTCCTGAATCAGCCTCAATCCTTGATCAGGGATATTCCTCAGCCTAAGCTGACGTGGGATGGACATGTTCCCCTTCCAGCTGCCCGTCGGCATCGCGAACGGATAACGCCAATTAGACATCCAGCCCAGCCAGATGCGGCGTCCATCTTTGGCCGGGATATCTGAATAGGACACAGCGGCATAGAAATCTTTTCCATAATCCGTCCATAGCACATCGGATGGCTTATTTTCATTCGTGAACGATAGCCCGTCGAACGTACCTACGAAGTATTGCGCAGTGGAACCTTTCGTCGTATCGTTGCTGCCGATACTTACCGCTAGAACCCACTTCTTCGCATTGGAGCCCTCCACCGGGAGCTCGAACAAGTCCGGACATTCCCATACGGCCGCGTGCGATCCTTGATTGCTTCCGAATTCGCTGGTCATCTTCCATGATTTGAGGTCGGGTGATGTATAGAAACGAACACGGTTATCCACAGACACTACCATCAACCAAGAATGGGTAGGCGCGTGCCAGATGACCTTCGGATCTCGAAAATCCTTCAGGCCCTGATTCGGAATCACCGGGTTTCCTTCATATTTGGTCCATGTCCGGCCTTTATCCGCACTGTAGGCAATGCTTTGCGACTGAACGCCGCCTTTGAAATGGGTGAATATCGCGACCAAGCCCGCTTTGCCGCCAAAAAATCCGCTTGTATCCTTGCTATCTACCACCGCGCTACCAGACCAAATCTCTCCTAGAGAATCCCGAGCCAGAGCTACTGGGAGATGCTCCCAGTGGATGAGATCCTTACTTACCGCATGTCCCCATTGGCCACTGTTTTGATAAAATTGGTGATACTCACCTTCGAAAAAGACCATCCCATTCGGATCACTCATATTGCCAGATTCCGGTGATAAGTGATACTGCGGACGGAACTTTTCTGTATAATAATTCGGATCACTCACATACGTAAAAGCTGAGCTATCTGCTGCATCCGACGATCTGTCATCCCCTTTAACCAGAACAGCCACCCCCAATCCTAGAAGTACGACCGTGGCAGTACCAACTGCCCATAACCCTAATTTCTTCCGCATACTTCCTCCTTGTGCATGTCGCCATCATTTTCTGTATGGTAATTGTACCGAGTCCGCACGAAGAAAGATTTCAAAATCATCGGGAGTTGCCTTTCAATTTTATTTGCAGTAGTTAAATACTTCCAAGTAGCCAGTCTTCAACCCTATCAACGACAAATAAGAGCCTCTAAAGGCTCTTATCCCGCTCCATTAGCCACTTTCTGCACAAATAGAAGCTCCCAAGGACTCTTATTTCTCCAAGTAGCTAGCTTTCCCGCCATTTCAGCGACAAATAAGAGCCCCTAAAGGCTCTTATCCCGCACCTTTAGCCACTTTCCGCGCAAATAGAAGCTCCCAAAGACTCTTATTTCTCCAAGTAGCTAGTTTTCCGCCCTATCAACGTCAAATAAGAGCCTCTAAAGGCTCTTATTCCGCTCTATTAGCCACTTTCCGCGCAAATAGAAACTCCCAAAGGCTCTTATTTCTCTGAGTAGCTAACTTTTCATCCTATCAACGACAGATAAGAGCCTCTAATGGTACTAGGTCAATAGAGTGGACACGATAAATGGTGTTTCTTACGCTGCTTTGGTTGCCCAGTACATCGCTTCAAACCGATCGGGGGACTTGTAACCTAGTGAGCTGTG
>NZ_WHOA01000165.1 GCF_013141715.1 Paenibacillus phytorum
GATCTGTTCAAAAAGCTCGTAAAATTCGCCAAAGTCTGATGCGATAAATAAAGGCCATTTCAATCCGTAAGCACCACCCCCCAAAAATTCTCTCATCCCCTGCGAAAAAAGCTTACATTCGATATTTTTTTCACAATTATAATTTTCACATTAAAAAATCTATTATTTTATATGTGTACAGGAAATACTGTACAACGAACTCGCAATCAATAGGTTAATTACATGTAAAATCCGGATTTTTTTATTGTAAACATGATGCTGAAATCCGCCATATCAATGAACCTTACTGCTTAACTTCAAGCCGATGACACCGACAATGATGAGCGACATCCAAGCTTCAATGTAGGTCAGTGCAAAGTTAAGCAGAGTACCACAAAAATTCAATTTACATTTAATTAAGTGGATTTAAACCAAATTTCTTTCCATATCACTATTATGTACAATTTACATTGTACAGAAAGAAGTTATTATTTGTGTCAAACGACCGTTAACTCAGCGTAAAGATTATGTAAATGCAGAATATTCAAGTCTTAAACAAGTTTTTTTGCTATAATAGGAGTAATTCAAACAAAATATATTGAATCTTTCAACTGATCAGATATAGGGAAGTGAAAATTCGAGTGTCTCAAAAAGAGGAAAAGAACACATCAGAACAAAGATTGCGTATCAGACAAGACATGATTGATGCTATTGCAGAAACGATGGATTTGTACGGAGCAACTCATTCTTCAGGTCAATTGTATGGGATTATGTTCTTTGAAGATCGACCGATGACTCTCGATGAGATGAAAATTCGCATGAATATGAGTAAAAGCAACATGAGCTATGCGGTTAGATCATTGGTAGAATCCCAAATGGTAAAAAAGTTAGAGGAAAAGCAGGAGCGAAAAGAGCTGTATGCTGCGGAGGTCGATTTTTTCCTTGCATTTCAAAACTTCTTTACGCTCAAGCTCCAGCGTGAAATCAATGTAATGACAGAAGCCATAAATAAAGCTCTTCCTGATTTGACAGAATTGATTCTTGACGAACATATAACAGACCAGGAGCGTAATCTTGCTCTTCAAGATTTATATAAACTTCGGCATGGGTTAACCTATTACGAATGGCTCCAGCAGTTCGTCGACGCCCTGAAACGAGGGGAATATTTTAATGGTCATTCTTCACCTTAAATGATTGATGTTCTGAGAAACATAGGAATTGAATAAGTTAAAAAGACCTATCACAGTTACTTTGTCTGAGACAACGTAATTGTGATAGGTCTTTTTCAAAAGCCCATTTCAAAAGCTACTCTATTATTTATAGCACAATTAATGAGAATCTTATCAGTCATTGAAAATAGTAATCAACCGCCTCCTGCTTCGCGTTATTTAATCACCGTATTCAGCTTTTTCCGTTCGTCCGGCAGCTTTGCATACTTTGCGCGGTACAAGTCAAGCACCCGTCTGACCCCTAACTTTTCTAATTCTTCCTGAAAATAATTCCAATCCGTATCCATTGTAAGCTCTCCGGTCACGAATTTAATCAACTTCTCGGTCCGAAACTTATTGAGCGGTGTCATGACTTTCGTTATCTCAATCATTTCGTCCTGATTGAAAGAGACGGTCGGTCCCGCGAAAAATCCAATTCGGCCCACGTTATCGTTATATATTCGCTGCCCTTCAAGCCCGACCGCCCCCCACTTTCTCGCATACTCCGCATCTTGGTCATAGGGCGGCCAGATGCCAGTGCGTCCGTCCACGCCTAGCTGTTCAGGGGTTACCGTTCCCGTCGAATTCAGCTTCGTCTGCAGCTTTACGGCATATTTACGCTCCCCGTTCACCCATTTGAACGTCTCCCCTTCGATGCCCCAATTCGTTAGCTCCATCATCTCATCGGAATATTGATAATCAAGCAGGCGAATGAGTTCATCGGTATGGTTTGAATGCGCATTGACGGCGATCACCCAATCTCCTTGCGAGTTTGCATACTGTACCGGTAGGAGTGCCTGCAGACCGTTCTCAGTGATGGGTGGTTGCACAGCTTTCAAGCTAAATAACGGATCTTGTTTTTTCCCTTTCTCTACCCACCCGTCCATTTCTGTAAAATATTCGCCGAACAAAGCAAAGGTCTTGCCCTTCGTAATGTTTTCAAAAAATTGAGCATCAGAATCGGTTGAAAAATCGGGGTCGATCAATTTCGCTTCGTAAAATTTGCGGGCCAATTCGACCGCCTTCTTGAAATTGGGCTCAATCGGACCGAACTTAAACGTCATATCATCGTTATTGAAGTAAATGCCACTTTGAGTATGATAAGCCATGAAAAAGTTATCGAGCAGGTGATCCGGCCCCCAACGATTTGAAATCGGCTTCGAATCAGGGTAAATTTGCTTGAGCTGTTTTAGTGAATCGTACAGCTCGTCGAATGTTTTGGGAAGCAGCATACCATTACGGTAAAAAATGTCTTCACGCAGCAAATAGCCGATGGGCATTTGCCCATACGTGTTGAAACCGTCGATGCCGTAAAGTTTGCCATCCTCGGAGACGATGCTGTCGTAGATTTGCGGATATTTCTCCATCCAACGCTGTAAATTCGGCATTTGATTCAGGTAGGGGCGAAGATCGAGCAGCAGCCCCTGAGGACCGAACCGTTGAACCATTTCTTTGTTAATGACGAAAATATCCGGTTTATCTCCCGAAGTCGTGAGGAGCTGCTTGACCCGCTTCATATATTCGGTAACCGGAAACTGAATCCAATCGAACTTTATATGGGCACGACGCTCGAACTCGCGATCGATCAGCGTATCCCGGTCTCGTTCGAATGACGGGACGGCCGCTTTGACGACGAGTGGCGGTGCGGATGCCGTACTGGATGGCCGCTTGCCGAGGGTAACGGAGGCCGAAAAAAGCACCATCGCCGCACACATAGAGACGACGACAATTATCGTTCTTTTTTTATTCAGCAAGACCTATCCCCCCTTCAGCCTCGCAGCTGTAATTCGCTTTGATTCCCTTGCGATATTCGTGCGGCGTCGTGCCTTCCAGCTTCTTGAACATACGGATAAAAGCGTTCGCGTTATTGAAGCCGATCTGCTTGCCGACGTCATTCGCTGTGCAATCGGTACCGAGCAGCAGCTCCTTTGCTTTTTCGATGCGCAGCCGGTTAATGTAATCGGTAAACGTAACGCCTTTATGTTTCTTGAAATATTGTGAAACGTAGTTCGCATTCAGGTCGAAACGATCAGCGATCGTTGTTAAATTCACTTCCGCCAAGTTTGCCGTGATATAGTCGAGCATCCCGGTTAGCGCCTGAGATGACTGTTGCAGCATCTGCACGTGCTCTGTCACTTTTCCGTATACGTTGCGGCAAAGAACTTCGATCGGAAGCGGACTTTGCATCGTATTCACGCGTGCGATCAATTCACCGGCGGGCATGCCGAACATCGACTCTTCATCGATACGACGCGAATAAACAGTTTCCACGGCAAAATAGAGCAGGTCGCTCACCAATTGCCGGAATGCCTTAAACGGCATTTGCTGCTTCTTCGCCCCTTCGAAGAGCTGATCCAGTAAATGAGCGGCGCCCTCCACATGGCCGTTCTCCAAATATTTGCGCATCGTCTCCTTTTTATCCGCCACATTCAGAGCGCCGCCTCCTCCCGGGTTGCTGTCAGTCACGCCAAAGATGATGCCTCCGCTGCTCACGCTGCGCATATCGAGGATCGTACACGCATCCTTGTACGCCTTCCACGTTTGATCCAATTGCACGAAAATCTGACTAACGCCGACTGCCAGGCTTATTTCGACCCCACAATCCGCTTGATATCGCGTCAAATCGGCTTCAAGCTTCATGACAAATGCATCCACGTCGCCGGCATCCTGTTCCTGCAGAAAAAGTACGCTTTCGTTCTCGGTCATATCGAGTACCGGCTTGTTTAAGGTGATCAGCTGTCGTTTGTGCTCGGCTACCGCCAATTCGCCTCCTCCAGCAAGGCCGACTCTGACGACAGCCAGCGCGAAAAAACCCCCATCGCGGAAAAAATCGTATTTTTGCTGCAGCCGTTCGATATCTTCCTGATTAAGCTGCTGGTTCAAAGCGCGGTACAGAAAGATTTGCAACAACGATGGCAGACTTTCCTGCTGAAACTGCTGAAGCGTCGTTATATTTTCCTTGATATAGTCGTATTCGGACTTTCCGTTCTCGAACGGCGCCTTGGCAAACCGTTTCACATAATTGACCATTTCCGCGAGCGGCGAGTAGATGCCGAACGTGAAGACGGCTGAAACGATCGTCCCGATCAACATGAACAAGGCGATAACGCCGATCGTCATGTATAGGAATCTATTGATCGGACCCGTCAGCATTTTTTCCGGTGTTACGATCAGGAAGCCAATATTGTTCCAAGATGACGGCTGAAACGACAGCATATAGTTGTCTCCGTCAATCGATGCTTCCGAATCGGTTTTAACATCTTTCACATTCAAACGAAGCTCCCCGAGGTTGAACGTCCCGCCTATCATTTTGCGATTGGTCGCGCTGATGAGCCGGTTATGGAGCGTGTCGACGAGGTAGATGTCGCCTTTCTTCGTAATGTTCATGTTATCGATCATTTGATAAATCTTTTGCTCGTCTATGTTAACGATCATATAGCTGCGCGCATGAGCAATGTTTTCGATACCCAGGACAAGCGGGACGATTGTTTTGTACTTTTTCTCGCCGATCGCGCCGGTCTGCCTGTAAACGTCTGTCGCGGGAAATATGGTTGACACGACACCCTTCTCGATTTCGCCGTTCCAAAACGGCTGCGAATAACCCTTATAGCGGTAATATTTGTTAAGGTAAAAAGCGGTTTCGTAGGAGCCGGATCCTGCCAACACCGTATCGATGTTTTGAAAATAGATAAAAGCATCGTCCACTGTGTCATCGCTGATGTACAGATCGTACAGCTTGCTGCTTAATGCATAGGTAGAAGAGGCGTAATTTTTTTGAGATTTGTCGGTCATAGATATCAGATTGAGGTAGTTGGAATCTGACGAGATACTGTAACCCTTGTCTTTGATTTTGTTGAACAGGCCGTCAAGTGACGAAGAAACGACGCGCAAATAATTGTGGTTCGCTTCTTTTGCGTCGTCAATCATCCTGTAATTCGAATACGCTGCGATCATGATAGACGATACCATGAGCAGCAAGGTCAGAACGAAAAAACGTAGAAAAATCGTGATCAGCGTCTTTTTTTTCATACCTGCGGTAGCCTTGCGCGGAAACGATTTTATCAGTCGTCTCATGAATTCCCTCCTGAAACGAAAACTGTCCTGCAAACTTGAAATCACGATGCTTTGGAAGCGCATTCAATTTTCTCGTTCAAACGATTATATCATGAATACATGGCGGCAAGCCATGTTCAACTTGCCGCCCTTGTTCCACGCCTTCATTATTCAAATCTTACAACACGGTAACCATACAGGACTCCCCGGCTTGCAAAGAGATTGTCAAAATGTCTTTCATTCCGCATACGAGTTCATTCGTCTTATCGCCAATTCGAATTTGCAGCCTTTCACTCTGGAAATCGTTCTGCACGCGGAAGAAACCGCCGCGTTCGGCATGCAGTTCTACATACTCAAGCCGGTTCGCACTCATTCTAGCCGAGACAAGCACGCCCATCTCCCCGCGGAAATCGCGGAACTCGACGTCATTTGCCGCCCACTCACGGGGGATCGCCGGAAACGCTCGGATCGTCTGACCGTCCGTATGCAGTAGCATTTCCTGGAGCGCACAAATAGCGGCAAAGTTGCCTTCGAGTGTAAACGGTCGGTAATGAAACATGCAGACGCCCGCCCTCTTATAATCGCCATTCAGATGGAACCCGTTCGGCGAGCACGTGTAGTGCCACATTTGCTGCAGATGATAAATCGCCGCTTCACCGTTGCCCTGCTGCGCGTACATGGCGGCCGCCCAAGCGAACGAATAGCCTACCCATTGGCCCTTGCCGAGCACTTCCAAATTAGCGATCGTCGCATCGGCAATCTTGCGATCCCTTTCCGAACCACGTCGGTCAAGCAGCTGCAGCGGATAAATGGCCATCATATGAGACATATGCCGGTGGCTTTCCATGAGGCACTCTTCCGGATTGACCATCAACACGTTACGCTCGTTAACCGCAAGCTCCGGGAGTTTGGCAAGCACCTCCGCCCATCTTTCTACATCAGCAGCGTAAGCGAGCCTTTCCGCCATATCGTGCAAACGCCTGAACAAATAAATAAGGAGCGCCAAATCGTAGTTGCTAATCGGCTCCAGCCATGCTTTGAGCGAATTGTCGTGAATCTCCGGCGAGCTCGATACCGGCAGCCGCAGCTTGCCGTCTTCTCCCGGCGTCAGCCAGCGCTGCACACAGTCTGCGGTTTCCTTAAAGTACACATAAGCTTTGTCGCGCAAGAAATCGCCATCGCCCGTATAAAGCCAATAATGGTCGAACGCCTGGCACACCCAAATGTGGTTCGTAATGCTCATGCTATACATCGGCCACCCGCCCATCGCACCGCCGGTAAGCGTCATGACAGATGGAAGATTGATGCCCGGAGCATCAAAGAAGCTTTGCGCGAACCGCTTCGCCTCCGGCCGCAAGCCCCACAAGAAGTCGAGGAAGCTTTCCCCTTCTTCAAGATGATTCGCTTTCAAATAGTGCCAGTAGCTGAGCTGCGTATTCAAGTCGTGATGGTAGTCGCCTTTCCATGGAGGGAGCAAGCCCTCGTCCGCCGTCCATACCCCTTGCAGCGGCATCGGCGGAGAGCCTTTGCGCGAGCAGGATGCGAACAGGTAATTGTTCAAGTACCACATCTTCTCCGCTTCCGCGTCCGGCAAAGTGATAGAGCTCTTACCCCAGTAGCGTTCCCACCAGGCGCAATGATCACGGAATGCGGCGTCAAACCCGGCGTCCAGCGCTTCCTTAACCTTCCGTTTGGCATTCTCTAACCATTGCTCGCCGTCATGATTAGCAGCGATCGTATAAACCGCTTCCCAATGTCCACTCGCCGTTTGCCGTTCGGCTACGACAATGGCATATTCGAGCTCTTGGCATGTGCACTGATAAAACCAGCGTACATCTCCTTCCTCATGCATCGTGGCTGCCGGGTAGCTTAGCCGGGTTAGGCTCGTATTGAAAACGGGATCTGCAGAATTATGCGGCAACGCACCGGCGTAATCCGGCGGCACAATGTCCAGCCGTATTCCCTCGAAAGGAGCACCACCGATTTGGATATAACCGAGGCCGTTCACTGCATGCAGGTAACTGTCCACCTTAACGGTACGATCACCGATAGCCATTAGGACATGCGCGCATGCCTCGCGAATTGCGAGATGACTCCTCACGTGATCCGCCGGCCTACCGAAACGCAGCTCCAGCCGACCGGCCGGTAGCTTGGTTGGGTACGGATATTTTTCGTAGATGCTGTCGAATCGGCTGAGCAGCCCTTCTTGGTCACCGCGCCGAACGCATTCGATCATTTCCGCATAGGTGAACCCGGTGTCCAGCACCTCAGGCGTCAGCCGCAAATCCCACAAATCGCCGCGGTCCAGGCTGAACCGAAGCGGTTCCCCGTTTCCCCACAGCAGGCATCCTGTCAATCCGTTGCCAAGCGGCAGCGCCTCGTCCCATCTTGCGATCGGCTGATCGAATATCAAATCATGCTTGTTCATCTCATTTACCTCCCCGCATAAGCAGACAACTCCTTCCATGCGTTCTCACGCACGGAAGGAATTGTCTGGCTATAGCCTCGATTATTTTTTGACCTTATCATTCTGCAGCTTCAGAATCGACTCGTAGTCGCCCATTTTCTTGATCGTCGCTTGGAATTTGTCCCAATCGGCGAAGCTCATCTCACCTTTAATGAATTTGACGGACGATTCTTTTACGTACGTTTTGATAGGCGTCATCGTATTGGCGATACGATCGTTATCATCCTTCGTCAACATGATCTTCGGTGCTCGGTCCATCGGGGCGATCGATTCTTTGCCGCCGTATTTGTCAGACGCCATATAATAGTTTTCCATCTGCGCTTTACCGCTGTTATAGAAGAGCACATCCGGAACCGAGGTGTACACGGCAATCCGCTCTTGCGGCGTAAACACGATGCCCGGGCGGGTGCGCATCGATGCCGATACACCCATCTTCGCCAGTTCGCCTACGAAGTCTGCCGAGCTTTTCAATGCTGGCAGGTACTGTTTCTTGCCATCCTTCATTTCGTATGATTTGCCTTCGATTCCCCACATTAAGAGATCGATCATTTTGTCGTTGTATTGATAATCAACCAGCTTCACGAGCTGCTCCGGGTTTTTGGCTTTTGCCGAAATAACGAGGCCATAGCCGTTATTTAGCCCTTTTCCTTTCGGGTCGCTTCCGTATTTCCATGATTTCCCGTATTTCGGGTTATCAGCGAGCATCGAAAGCGCCCATTTGACGCCAGCTTCTTTATTCGCATTGAAGTCCGCCACATAACCGGACCAGATCAGCGGGTACATGAACGATTTGCCGGTCGACGCCTTCGGCTTCGCCTGATCCATCTCATCCGACCAGTAAGCCGGATCGAGCAGCTTCTCCGTATACAATTTGTTCAGGAAAACCAGTGACTCCTTGTACGCTTCTTCCGTCGGCCCGTATACGTACTGTTTGCCGTTCCAGTAAATTTCGCCGTTCGTATGGTTCGCGTTCAAAATGCCGTCGTAACCCAAATACTGTTCGCTCTGCGCGACCGGATAAGAGTCAGGGTAAAGCGTTTTCAACTTTTTGGCTGCATCGTACATTTCGTCCAGCGTAGTCGGCACCTTGATGTTGTTTTTCTCGAAAACGTCTAGGCGGTATGCTGCTGCGTATTGGCTGGGCTCGATATCCGACGGATTCGAGAAGCCGTCGTAGAACGCGAAAAGTTGCTTGTTTTTATTCATCAAATATTGCTCGTAGTTATCTGTGGCGGTGATGAACTGCTTGTAGTTGGGCATTTTGTCCATGTACTTGGAAAGGTCCAGGAACAAGCCCTGCTCGCCATATTTAATGATGTTATCCTGAGTGCGCACGAGCATGATATCCGGAATGTCACCGCTCGTCAGCATCACCTGCGTTTTCTCTTTGTACTCGCCCCAAGGGATACGCGTCCACTCAATCGTCACTTTGGCTCCCAAGTACTTCTCGATCTCCTTCTCGAACTCCTGCTGCACGAGCGTACCCGTCGCGTCGCCGCCAAAATGCGGGATAACGACCTTCAGCTTCAGTTCCTTCACATCAGCACCAACCTTGCTGCCGGAATCGCTTGCCAACGGCGACGCCGACGAACCAGCTTTACCCGAATCGCTTACGCAACCGCTTAAGAACACTGTTGATACGAGGATAGTTGAAACTAACATCGTCATTGATTTTTTCACATGAATTCCCCCTATGATTTGATGAAAATGGTTCCATATCTCAAGACTTTCCCCAACCGCGTGATCGGGAGATGCCTGTAAGATCTACTACCCTTTGATCGAGCCGAGCATAACGCCCTTGATGAAATACTTTTGCACAAAAGGATACATACACAGAATCGGTGCCATCGTGATGACGATCGCCGCCATCTGGATATTTTTCGGGTTGATTTGTCGGTTCTGGATCATATCCCTCACCTGCCCGCTTTGCCCTTCCTGCTGGGTAAAGATGATGCTGCGCAAAAACATTTGCAGTGGATACTTGTGCTCATCTTTCAAATAAATAAGCGCATTAAACCATTCATTCCAATGCGCCACGATCGTAAATAGCGCGAAGGTGGCGAGCAGCGCCTTGGACAGAGGCAAATAGATGCGGAAAAGCACGGTCAAATCGTTGGCGCCGTCCATATAAGCCGACTCTCGAAGCTCGGACGGGATGTTTTGAAAAAACGTTCGAAAGATGATGACGTTATACGCGCTGATGCAGCCGGGAACGACCATGACCCAGAACGTATTTAGCAAGTGCAGCTCTTTCATGATCAAGTAAGTCGGGATCATCCCGCCGCTGAAAAACATCGTAATCGCCAGAAAAATGGTGATTGCCTTCTTCAATCGGAAATCAGAAACCGTAAGCGGATAAGCCATCAACGACGTCAGGAAAAGCGTCAACAGAGTGCCCGCTACAGCATATAGCACCGTATTTTTATAGCTGATATAGAGCATCGGGTTATCGAAAATGACCCCATACCCTTTGACATTGAACCCTTTCGGGTACCACGAAACTTGCCCGAGCGAAATAAAATCCGCGTTGCTGAACGAAATCGCGATGACATTGAGCAGCGGATAAACCGTAACCACCACAAGCAGCAGCATAAACCCGTAATTGGCTGCGTCGAACAAGCGCGATCCTACATTTTGTTTGTAATGCAAACGTCTCACCTACCTACCATAAACTCGTTTCCGAAAATTTGCGGGACATGCGGTTGGTCATCAGGACAAACAGGAACGACACCACGGAAAGCATCAAGCCGACGGCTGCGCCATATTCGAAACGTCCGCCTTCCAAGCCGACCCGGTATACATACGTGCCGATGACGTCGGCTTTTTCGTATGTGCTGGGGTTGTACATGAGCAGTACCTTCATGAAATCGGTGCCAAGGATGCCGCCTACAGACAATATGAACAATATTATTGTCGTCGGCAAAATAGTCGGAATGGAAATGTGCTTCGTCTTCTGCCACCGGTTCGCTCCGTCGATGGAGGCGACGTCGTACAAGGTCGGATCAGCATTGCTGAGCGCAGCCAAGTAAAGAATCGTTCCCCAACCAATGCCCTGCCAAATACCAGAACCCACGAACAACGTCCGGAAATAAGAGGGCTCCGTCAGATAATTAATCGGCTCCATGCCGAACAACCCGGTAATCGAATTAAACAAGCCATCAAGCGACGTAAACTCCTTAATCATCCCGATGATGATAACAGTAGAGATGAAATGCGGGAAATACGAAACCGTTTGCAAGAATTTCCTGAAAGCGAGCGCCCGAATTTCATTAAGCAGGAGTGCCATGATGATCGGCGCCGGAAACCCGAACACGAGTCCGTAAATGCCGAGCACTAGCGTATTTTTGACGGTTCGCAGAGCCATCGGATTGTTCAGAAATTCTTTGAAATATTTGAATCCGACCCAATCGCTTCCCCAAATGCCTTTAGCCACGTTGTAATCTTTGAATGCGATCAGCACCCCGTACATCGGAAAATAGGCAAATATAAGCACAATCAAAAAGCCGGGCAGCACCATCAAGTACAAATACTTATGACGCCAATAGTCACGTAAAAAGCGGCTCTGTCCGCTTGTGCCGGGACGCGCTTCATGCGTTATGTTGGCTGATACCGGCTGATTCATGAGGCAATCGCCCTCCTTTCGTTTAAAAAGCCAACCTGTACCGGGGCCCCGGATGGAACAGGTTCTAGATCTCATCGCAAAGTACCCGAATTGGAAATGACTTCGCTTAATATGTCCGCCATGTAACCAACGATAGACGACACATATTATCCGTGCAATGGATAAATCATTAGATCATCACCATTTCGTTAGGTTTGACGATATAAAATTTGTTAGTAACACATAAAGGAAGCAGCATACCGTTCTAGCGGCAAGCTGCTTCCTTTGTTGTACTTATATTGTGGAATGCTTGTTAACCGATCCTGATGATTTGAAGGGTATCCGCTATTCCGTTATTTTCGACGCAATCGCCGCAAGGTCCATGATGTCAATTTTGTTGTTGCCGTTCGTATCAAACGCTTTAATTTGCTGCCAATTCGGATCGGCTGATGTTTTTCCGTAATTGACCGCAAAAATCATTGTTATATATACAATTGGTACGCTACAAAGTGTTAATTTCAAATCAAAAGAAAAGTCGCCCAACAAAAGGACGACTTCTCTCTAATCTTATTGTGTTGACCATAGTTTGATCAATGCATTTGCATCTGCATTAAGAATGGCTTTTACATTGCTGTCTACATCTTTTCCTAAAGCTGGATTGTTAAGATGTTTCACAAAGTCCTGCATGTGCTTTGCAGCCTGATCTCGCCGGTTTTTATCAAGTTGATGCTGCGCTTGACTGAGGGCATTGCTCAGTTGTGATGTTAATGCGTTGCTAAGCAGCGATTGATAGCGGTTAAGCAACGCATTCATTGCATTTATGCTGGACGTCACATTGAATTGGAAATTCCTTTGAAGCCTATTTCCAGCCATATCTTCAACAACGATAGCTGCTGAATAGCTGCCAACCTTTCCAGTTAAATCTATGACGATGCTTGTTCCCTTAGTTAGATCTACCGCATATACAGCGTCGCTGACACTGATCTGGGCAGAAGCTACACCTGATAGATGATCAGACACCTGAAAGGTTAAAGGCAGATTGTCATCGAAGGAGTCACCCTCCTTTAATTCCTTCCCAATAATCATAAATTTAATGTCAGGAAGTGTAGTATCGACTTTTACAGTCTGCTGCTTGGCATCTTCAACATTTCCTGCCCGATCCGCTGAGCGATACTGAATGGTATATGTTCCGTCTTGTGGCAGCGAAAACGCTCCGTAATAATCCGTCCAATCCCCATTCTCACTTAGTTTGTACTGAGTCTTCTCTACGCCGGACATATCATCCGTTGCATGCAGTGTTACTGCATGACTGTTGTACCATCCATTGTTAGTTGTTCCTGCAACAACAAGTTCGGTAACCGGCTTCGTTTGATCTAATAATATCGATACCGAAACTGCATTAGAGTGAGCGCTCTCCACGCCGTATACGGTCTGGGTAACCGTATATCCTGCGCCTGCCGGTACACCGGTAAATTGGTCTGCCGCCGTGCCTGTCGCTGTTAGCGACGCAATTGCTAGGTTCAAGCTGTCATAGAGCTTCAAGATCGCCCCTAGGACCGCGTTCTGAACGGTAACGGTTCCCGCACCCCCGGCAATCGCCAATGCAGGAAGAGAATCTTTAAACACATTGATTTCAGCTGCAGACGCCCAACCATTGTGTCCATTCGTTGCTTCCAACTTGACAAATGCTGCGCTTGTCGATGTAAACACAATGCTTTTCTCCTTGCCGTCTGTAGCCCATGTTCCGCTTGTTACTTTTGTAAAATGAATTCCGTCCGTGCTCGTATACAAATTGTAATTCATAATCATCCCGTTTTTTCCACCGTCTTGCCTTGGAAGATATTTAATTTGGTTGATGTTATAAGTACCACCAAGATTCAATGTAATGGATTGCGGAAACTGGTTGGGATTATCCCACCTGGTATGCCAAATCGTTGACTCATCATCGTCGATTGCATTGGATGGGCCATTATCTTCATTTTCTGTTTCCGCATCAGTAGCCGTTGCAGTCATCTGCGAATGAGGAATCTTGTTAGGATCGCTAGTAGACTGATCCGACGGAATATTCTGGCTCGGATCCCCTCCAAGCGTAATAACCAGATCATCCATGACGAAATCTGTAGCGCCCGCCTTTTTCTTAATTCCGAACCAAGATTGGCCAGATGATGACGCTACGAAAGCTGCCTTGAATGTTTCTGGCGAAGTGGCTTCCTTTAATGTAGTGGTCGATTGTATCGTAGTACTGTCGCCAATTACGAAAGCATAATCTGATGCTGCGCTTTCATATTTAAACTTCACCGTATACGTCGTTCCAGGGATGAACCTTACCATCTGCGGAATGGTCTGGTATAGCAGTCCCGAAGATTCCTTATACGCTTTAAGTGAATAATTTCCGCTTATTACGTCGTCAATTGCCTTCCCGTTCCAGCCTTTTTGTGTATACGGAGCGTGAAGCTCTGACAGATGTGTTCTCGGGTCGTTCGTCCCTCCAGCTGGGCCTTTAACAAACGGGTACCATCCTTGGAGTGCATGTTCGAAATCTTGAACGAAGTAGGCTCCATCCGGATTCGGCGTCTTGACCGTTTTCCCGATACGCACGTCGTCAAAGGTAACAGTCGAAGTGCCGCTGTCTGCTTTTAAATATAACGTCGCTGTTGTGGACCCTGCAGGGACATCGAAGAACAAGTACATCCGCTGCATATTCGTATCGCGTTTAGAATCGGCTTGAATATAGTTGCTCCATAGCGAGCTGTCTGCATAATTACTGACTTCTGGCCCACCGTAATTATTAACGCCGATGTACGCTTTACGTCCGTTGCTTGTGGACACATAAACGGATGCAAAATACGTTCCTTCCGAAAGGCCGGTGATTTGCTGACTTACGGTCGCACCGCTGCCAATCTTAAGTTCATATTGACCGCTAGGGTTACGCTCAACCGAGGTGTCGCTCCCAGCAACTGTCCAGGCATTCAAGTTTCCACTGTTGAATCCCGGGTCCTTAACCTGTGTGCCCTCACCCCAGTTGACAGTAGGGTTAGCCGCTGCAGCTCCCTTGTAAACGACGTAGGGGGTTTTTGCAATTGCATTTATCGCAATCTGGTTATTAGAAACAGGCAGATCGCTAATCAATTGTTTTCCTTGATCTGTAAGCTGATAAAGCTTGACGGTTTGCAAACCTGCCCAGCTGGACGGCAATGTCCACGTCGTATTTCCGCCGTCTGCATTCCAGTGATAAAGTTTATCTTCTGTTGCAGGGCTCCAGGGCAGAAGATATTTATTGCCGCTAAGCAATGTTATACCGTCCTTCGTTACAACTCTCGACCCGCTTGCATTGCTCACGTTTACGTTATTTTCAAAATTGATCGTATCGCCGGTCCACTTCATAATTTTGAAATGCTGCATGTATTTGGTAGGCAAATTCGTCCCAAAGGTAACTTCAATGGCTTTATCGTAATCTCTATTCCCTTGCCAGCCTTCAAAGTCCGTTACTTCTGCACCACCCAATAGCGCATTCCGCGCAATCCATGTATCCTTCTGGTGGTTGCGGATAAATCTTGCGATCTGGCTATTGAAGCCCTTGATCGTAGACCCTCCGTAGTTGTAGTCAACCGCCCAGTGATACCAGACTGAATCATTTTCAAGAACATCCGGAAACTCCGTTGTCGTCGTCCAGCCTAACGAATTGATCTCACGTTCCAGCTTCCGTCCGTTCCACGCCTTTTCAAACCATGCATCCACATACATGAAGTCAAGGCTTGGCACGGCATTTTTTAGCAGCTGCAAGCGGCTCAGCCTGTTGTTAGACGTACCTTCGTAGCGCATCTGGGTAGGATTGAGGTCATACGCTGGATCCAACCAGTCCCATCCAGGATGATTAACATCTCCCAACGTATCGGAAAATACACTTGATTCAGGCTGCAACCCGGTAGCTCCGATATGAACGCCTACAAATCCGTTGTATTGATGTGCGGCACTGGCCATCTGTTCCAAATCGGCAGCTCCGCCCTGACGTTTGCCAACATAGCGATAATCAAATTGATTCTGGTCGTGCCCTTCCCCCTGGTAGCCCTTATGCTCAATCCATTGTCCCAACCCATCCGTATTCAGGTATATCCTCTTGGTTTCATCCAATGTTTTCAAGAACGGATTGGTGGCTTCACTGGCAAAGTTCATGGGAATACGGAACACGGCTAGGTCCGGTACGCGGTCAGAGCCCACCGGGACGTTCATGATACTCCTAAAAGCGATTGCCCCGTCCTGCCAGTCGACTGTTCCGTCACTGTTGGCATCGGGCGTAATTGCTACCTTTGCGCTTGGCAGCGGTTCCGGCGATACCGATCCGCTGACGCTGCAAATCCATGGATAGCTCCAAAGGCCTGTTCTGTAGTAGCTTCCCTTGTTTACCGTCTGCTTCAGAATGCGCTCGTTATTGTTATCTATAGAGTAATCGGCAACAGCATTTGTCCATATGCTTCCTGCAAGCTGGTTTGTGTTTACAATCCCATACAGGTAATTTACAGGTGAACTATCTGTAGACGGAGCGCCTGTAACCGATTTAAAAGTGTCGCCAGAACCGCTTACAGCCGTATACATGCGAGACCCTGCGAATGCCGCTCCGCTTTCTGTGCTCCTTACCGAGAGCAGATTCAAGTTCGGGATTTCCAGTTTAGAAACCTTTGTCGAACCATTTTCAACTATATTCGTAACTTGATATAGAAGGGTATTCTCCACAACCTGCAGTGTCATGTCGACCTCGACACCAATGGAAGAAATTTCAAGCTTATAATTGGCTGTGTCCGAAGTTGAAGAAAGCTCATAGGTTACTGTAGGTGTATATGGGATATCATTAATCTTGATTTGGGACATAGCATCTTCCTGACCATACATCACTGCACCGCTCGCTAACCATTGATACTGAATGACACTTGGAAAATTCTTGTTCACCGTTACGCTCATTACCTTAGAAGAAATGACTTTTGTATTCGACGGTTCCGTTTGCGGTTCCGTCACGGTTTGATTTTGGCTATTTGGGGAAGCTTCAACCCCAGATGTAGCGCTTTCATTTCCAGTCGGAGAAGAAGCAAGCGCCGTAGACCACGATAAAAGCAGCTGCAGCGTTAAAAAAGTAGCGAAGAGTTTTCCCAAGCGTTTTCTTTGTTTAGCTTTAACCATAACGTTCATCCTTTCTGAAATAAACATTTGTAAGCTTCCCACGCGATATTCCCCTCGAAGGACGTCTGTTAACCACGAATTATTTTACATATTTCGCATAGCAACACCTCTAGGTATCATGATTAGTGTCTTG
The DNA here is from genome assembly GCF_013141715.1 of Paenibacillus phytorum. GTDB lineage: Bacteria > Bacillota > Bacilli > Paenibacillales > NBRC-103111 > Paenibacillus_E > Paenibacillus_E phytorum. Next base: position 16,614 of record NZ_WHOA01000165.1, read on the forward strand.
GCACTCATACATATGATAGAGCAACTGGAAGTGCATTCACATGATTTATTTTGAAGAAAAGATGATGTTTTTGGTTAAATATGCCATTTTTAATAATAGAAAATATGGAGGGTCTTCACACTGTACAAAAAAAGAGCGCTGTTTGGAAGTCGCCAAACGGTACAAGAACGACCGTTTGGATGATTCCATTAAGCACTCTGAACTAGCGTGAATAACACTCTCGATACTATTATCCAATTTCCTATGCCTTAAGAAGAATACTTTATTCTACTCTCTCCGTAAACTATCTCGATATGCTTTCGGACTATATCCAGTCATCTTCTTGAACATTCGGCTAAAATGCTCTGGATTCAGATAGCCGATTCTTCCCGAAATATCAGAGATTTTGATTCCCGTTCCCAGCAGTCGCTTCGCCTCTTCGATCCGCAAATTTGTCAAATAATCGATGTAGTTGCAACCAACTTCTTTGACGAATTGCCTACTCAAGTAGCTCTCACTGAAGCCGACCATCCTACTAACGAGCGACTGAGTGACCTCCTCGCGATAATGCATATCGAGGAATTTCTTAGCATTAGCTATAGGTGCGCTGTAGCGGACGTTGTTCAGCGTCTCAAGTCTATGAATCATACAATGTGCATGCACTAGATGCTGCTTCACATAATACAGCGTTTCTTCCAGCGTATCGCTCTGTTTAAGATCATCAAACGGATCAAAAACACTTATCTCCTCAAACCGAATGCCTTTGGCATAGAGAATGGCTCCGATCTCCCATAACACATCGACGAAAAAAGCTCGCACTCTGTCAGGAAGCTCCTTCCTCACACTTTCCAATCGCTTCTCTAATTGTTCAAACGCGCGTACCCACTGACTTGCTTCAGCATCTTGCAGCGCTTGAAGCAGCGCCAGCCTCCTTGACTTTAAGTCACTCCACAAATCCTGGTTCATCGTCTACGATCATCATTTTGCAAATGCAAGACATCCCCCATATCGAAGTTCGTCAGCCAGGCAACTAACCTTTGACGGCTCCATCCATCAAGCCTCTAAAGATGTAGCGTTGGAACACGATGTAGAACAGCATGCTGGGAAGCAGCACCAGGATGATACCTGCACAGAGCGCCACTAGATCTGAGCTCCGCTGACCGACAAAAGCCATGAGAGCGGTCGGCAGTGTTGCAAGCTCCTTTTTTGGCATATATAAATTTTGCACATAAATATCATTCATAATGGTTACGCTCTTAAGAATGCCGAGCGTGGCGGTCGCTGGTAGCAGCAGTGGGAAAATAATCGAGCGGAAAATACGGAAATATGACGCACCATCCATCGTCGCGCTTTCATCTAGCTGATTTGATATTTTTTCCAGGAACTGGATGTAAATGTAGATTTGCATAATGTCAGTCCCTACATAAATGAGCAGCGGAGCACCCAATGAATTGTACAGACCCATGGCGTGAATCAGCTGAAAACGTGCGATCTCCGTCGTGTATGTCGGAATGATCATCGAAGCCATGAACAGCAGCAGCACCACTTTTTTCAGCTTAAAATCAAAACGGTTGAGCACAAATGCCGTCATTGTGCCGAGCAGGGCATTACCAGCCATACTAACAACGACCAACACCAAGGTATTGCGCAAACCAAGCAGAATGTGACCTTCGTTGAAGGCTTTTACAAAATTCTCGAAATGAAAGAAATTGCTTGGTAGCGAGAAAGGTGATGTCGCCCCCAGTTCTGCATTTGTCTTCAGCGAGCCGAATACGACAAGTAGAACCGGAATGAACACAATCAAGCACATCGCTATAAAAAATATATAGTACAGGACATTACTGAGCAATTGGCGTTTGCTCTCGGTAAATGTGACTTCCATTAAGACTCGCTCCTATCTTTAATGATCCAATTTTGTAAAGACGAGAAGCAGATGATCAAGATCAAAAGACTGACCGCCATGGCCGAAGCAAGGCCGTAATTGTTATAGGTAAACGCTGTTTGCAAGGAAAACAAACCAAATGTAGAACTAGCTGTTCCTGGTCCGCCGCCTGTCATCACATAAGGGATGTCGTACTGCAGCAGCGCGCCGGAGATATTCAGGAACAAGATGATTTCCATCACGCGCCGAATGCCGGGCAAGGTAATATGACGCAGCTGCGTCCAAAAACCAGCGCCATCCATTTTGGCAGCTTCATACAGATCAGTCGGAATTGACTGCAAGCCCGCCAGAATGAGGATGATATGAACACCGCTGAAACGCCATAGAGATACAGCGACCAGCGAGTAATTTACGATACTCAAGTTACTTAACCAACCGGTAATGAGCGACTCCAGTCCCATCCATTTGAGCAGTTCGTTGAGCGGCCCATTCACAGGGTTATAGATGTAGCTGAACATATAAGCGACGGCAATACCGTTAATAATGTAAGGCATAAGCACCGTAAAACGAAAAAACGAACTTCCGCGTATCGTGCGATTGAGCAGCACCGCTGTCATCACTTCAATAGGAATGAACAGCAGATGGACGATAAAGTAGATACCATTGTTGCCAATAGCTTGCCAGGCATCCGGGAAATCAAAAATCAATTTTTTATAATTATCAAACCCGATGTACTTCAAACTCTCGCTGTATCCATCCCAATTCGTTATGCTGTAACGAAACAATTGTAGCGTGGGATAGATGAGGAACAAGAGCATGAGCGCAACCGGAATGAACAAGAACGACCAAATGATAACTTTTTTCTGTAAGCTATAACTCATCTCCACTCACCCCTAAATCTCTATTGATAGGAAAAGGGTACTATTCCGTCTCGCTCAAATAGTACCCTCTATCGTCATTACTTCGTTGAATCGATCGCTTTCTTCCACTTTTCATTTAATTCTTTTTCAATCCCATCGATCGGTTTACCGGCAAAAATGCTTTGTGCGGCTTTCTTCGGATCGAATTGTGCAGCAGCGCTCACTTTTGCATAGGCCTCATCAGTTCCGTAATAAACAAATGGCTTAGAAGGATTAGCTGTTGTCCATTTGTTGAAGAACGGAAGATCCGAAGTGATGCCATTAACCGTGGAAAATTGTTGTACTTTATTGACAAAACCTGAGTAGACGTCTTTGCTGAACATCCAGTCCATGAATGCCTTGGCTTCTTCGACGTTTTTGGTGTTTTTGTTAATACCGATGTTCATATCGGACATCATCATCGATGTCAGATCGCTGCTCGTCGACTCGCGGAAAGGAAGAGGGAACGCGCCTAGATCTTCATCCGACTTCACCTTCCCAATATAATCAGGATAGTACCATTGACCAAGTGCAATCATCGCCGACTTCTTTGCTTCGAAGGATTGCGTAGACTGGTCGAACGAAACAGACAGCGCATCAGGACCTGCGTATTTCTTATCGGCAATTACCTTAATCGCCTTACCTACTTTATCAAAGTTGCTGCCATCTCCAAATGGCGCAGGATTTTTGGCTAGGTTCGCCAAATAATTCTCATCGCCAGATAAAATATGCGGGCCGAACTCCATCAATGGATAGAAGGTCCAGTCATCTTTGGCACCAATGGAAATTGGTGTGTATTTACCATTCGTTTTGATCTTATCCATTGTCGTGATCAATTCTGGAAACGTTTTCGGAATTTCCAAGCCCAACTCTTTGAAAATACTTGGATGGAAATAAACAAATTCAGAGAACGAGATGAGTGGAAGACCCATTGTTTTACCATCAATTATAGTCGGAAACTTGTTGTTTTTAGCCGCATTCGTATCATCCAGAGGCAGCAGCGCCTGCTTGTAAATTTGCATGTGACTCGGCTTCAAGTACATCAAGTCAGGCAAATCGTTAGCCGCCAACCTAACTTTCAAGTATTGCCCTCCGTTGTCAGGCACCTTTTCCACTTCAACGGTTACATTCGGCTTAAGCTTGTTATACTCTTTCGCTTTCTCTGTCCAATACTCAAAATCAGTTTTCGTGTCCCACATAGCGAGCTTCAGCTTCACCGGCTGAGCTGGCTTAGCCGGTGTAGCTGCTTTCGTCGCTTCTGGCGCTGCGCTTGCCGGCGTTGTTGCCGTCTTTGTACCGCCGCATCCTGTCAAAGCCGTCATGGCCACTAAACTAACCAACGCTAAAGAACTTGCCCATTTTCTCTTCTTCATCGAATTGACCCCCCACTTGATATCGATTAGGTTGTTTGTACCTTGTATTTATCATAATCGATTGTTTAACGCAGCCGAATGATCGATTTTGCCCATTCCTTGATCTATTTTGAACTAACGATTTGATTTTCTTCCTGACTTCGGATGATTGGAAGTATAATTTCCACCTTCGTGCCAGACGGTTCCAACCTCTTTATCGTTACGCCATAGTCTTGTCCGTAATGCAGCACAATGCGATGATGTACGTTAAGAATGCCCATGCCGCTGAACGTATAATCCTGGTCAGGGTCCTGCAGCTTCTCGATCTGCTCGTCCGGGATTCCTACGCCATCATCTGCGATAACAATGCAAAGCTGTTCGCCCACCTTGTGGATACCAATCGTAATCGTTCCATTCGTTTCTTTACTAACCAAACCGTGTGTAATTGCATTTTCAAGAATCGGTTGAAGCAGCAGCTTCAGAATATAGAGCGACATTGCTGTTTCATCAACTTCCCCTTTCACCTCAAATTTATTGCCATAACGTGTTTCCATAATGAAAATGTACTGTTTCAAGTTCTCAACTTCATCGGCAAGCAGTGTCAAACTGCCTCCACGATTGAAGGAGGAAGATACCAAACGGATCAGCGCCTGGGTCATATTACGGATGTTGTCAACTCGGCTAATGATCGCCATCAGTTTAATAGAATTGAGTGTATTAATCAGAAAATGCGGATTAATTTGCGATTGCATCGCAGCGAACTCCGCCTTCTGCTTCGCTTTCTCCTGCAGCTCGGTCTTATTAATAAGCAGCTTGATTTGGTCCATCATATGGTTAAACGTGAGTCCTAGCGTGACCGTTTCGGCACTGCCAGAGGCCTCGATCTTCACATTGAGATTCCCGTCCATGACGCGCGACATTTTCACCACTAACACATGGATAGGCTTCATTAAGTTATGAACAAGGTAAAAAGAAATGATCAGAAATACGACGATGACGACGAAGGTCGCGAAAAGGACCAATCGATAGATAATGCTGTAATTAGCCATTAACTCGCTGTAAGGAATTTGGTATACGATCTTCCAGTTCGCTATGTCCACCGTTGCAAAGGCAACCATCATCTTCTGCCCATTGATCGTTTCCACGAAATTACCCTCGCGCTGCGAGTTGATGCGGCTGATTAGCGAAGTATCCATCCCTTGCTCGTTTGCCGGTAAGTTATAGCTGGAGGCGATAACGTCTCCATCCGTCGTTACGATACGGAATGCCGATGATCCGCTGATTGGATTTTGCCACAGCATTTTCTCGAAATGATCCCGACTAAACACAAAATATATGAAATCAATCCCATGCAGCATTTGAAAATAACTCGGCGAAATTGTGGTTACAATGCTCGTAGATTCTCGTGAATCGTATAGCGCGCCTTTTTGTTTGCCAATGAAATGAACGTGATCCTGTTCGGTGATCGTCATCTTGTACCAATCCATTTTGCGTAGAATGTTGTCATCTATTGCCAAATCTTTTAAGTACGAATAGACGCCTCCGTCTTTATAAAAGAAATTGATCGACTGTACCCTGCCTGACATGGACGAGCTGTATTTCCCCAGAGCTTTCGATAAATCAATGGAATAAGGCTGCCTCTTATCCAAAGCTGATTCGTGCAGCAAAGTCGCTGTCTCCAGCACCTCCGAATCCATACCAACCGCTGCGGAAAAGTTGACGACATTGCTAATTTCCTGCTCAATTGAGTACGTCACCGCATGAAGTGTCTGGAGCGTTCGGTCGGTCGTTTGCTGCAGCAGGTCTCTTTTGTACACCTGAAGAATAGTAGCGCTAATTGTCAATATAGGCAGCACCACCATCGTAAACAGCAGAATATAGAGCGTAGTAGACGTTCGCCATGGTTTTCTGAATCGGTTCATCCGGACTCGACCTCGCATCACGTTATTAATTTGGGATTCATCCCAAGATGTACAATATCATAGCACATCTAGTTAGACGCCTGATTATTTTCTTGTTTACTTGCAATCCTTCAGCCATTCTGGCGCTTAATCGCCCGCATGCAAGCAAAAAAGCAAAACCCGACTTCGTCCAATCGGACGAAGTCGGGTTCACATTTCTCAACAGTTATTAGGATTTACACTGTGCGATAGCTTGTAATAAAAGTTCCGCAAACACGGCGTCAATTTTTTTGCCGGATTGTGCGCGAATGTGGTTCTCCAGTTCATTCCATTCGTTTTTCTTTTGATTATCATCATCTATCCGTTGAATCTTTTCTATCATCGATAGCAAGCTGTTCAATATGCCCTGATTGGTGATCCAACCTCGTTGATAAGCATAACGAACAGCTTCGTCCAAATGGTCGACATCCATCCGTACTTTTAGCAAGTATGCTGCAAGAGTTTCGTTTCCTGCCGTATCAACCGTTTTTACCTTCACCGCATGTTCGCCAATGCTTAGCGATAATGGACTAAACGAATAGGGTCGGCTTATTGGGACACCGTCCAGCTCAAGAGACTCGCTTGCCACGCCGCTCACCGGATCGGAGATATCGAATTGCAGGCTGCCGCCGTCGGTCCAATATACATCCATCGTAACGGTAGGAACGATGTTGGGACCTACTGAATCGATTTTGATTACTGCCGTTTGGATTGCTTCTTGATTTCCGGCATTATCAATGCTGTAGAACTGGAGTTGATGTATGCCCTCTTCAGAAACAACGATGTTGTTCCCTTCCACAAAGGCGCCACCATCCAAACTGTAAAACGTCTTCTGCACGCCACTGCCATCATCACTCGCCGTCAATGTCACCGATTGCGCAGTACGCTGCCAATCAGACTTCGCATTAGTTGTCGTAACCGGCGCTGCTGTATCCTTTTTGAATGTGACGACATGCGTTTTGCCAAAAGATCCTGTGACCGTAATATTCAGCTTTAAGGAAGGCATCGTCTGCAGAACCGTAACTGTGTCATCAGCACGAACCACCGATAAGCCAGCCTTGTTCAGTTCAAGCGAAATCGTACTTTGCGTTTGCGTCGGATCGGATACAGCAACTGTCAATTCGCTGTCCGTTTCCTTCACCATCACGGATGCCGGATTTTGCGCAGAAATGAAATCAACCGTTGCCGGATTCCAAAAATTCAGCGCCGTAATACCTAGCCTTTTCTCTCTGACCGCATGTACGTCCGTTGTATTGCTCAGTACCTCAACATTAGGAGCGCTGCTATAAAGCGCTGTATCCGCTGAATTTTTATGAGGCAGCATGACATAGGAATAAGAAGCATTCGATGGCGTTGCCCCGTGTTCAAAGGCCAAGCTTAAATAATTTCGCGTAACCGGGGTAGCCGATTGTCCGCTATTAATATCTTTCCAGGCGCCGGTTCTCGCTTCGCGCAAACCATACACATTAGAAGCTTCAGGGAAATAATAGCCGATGTCGGAACCCGGCGCATTTCCGGCCAAGTGAGCCCACTTCACGTCACCCATCGTTTCCGACCAACCGAGCTGGCTCGACTTCACTGTTCCGTTAATCGTGAGTGCATTATCTCCCGCATCGTTCAGCTTGCGGTTATCGATAATAGTCTCCACCGATTGCGGTCCGGCTGTCGTGCTCGAAATACCAGCACCCAATGCTACGATTTCATCATCGAACATAAACCATGACTTTTTGCCCTGCAGATTGCTTCCAGTCGATTGGGCAAGTGAGAAGTCCATACCCGCTGCACCGTAAAGGTTATCGATGGACGATCCGCCAACCCATGTCTTCGGATTCATGTAACTTTTCCACTCGACAGGTGTCGTCCCTTTCCCAGATCCATCCGTTGTCGTGCCAGGCAGTCGGAACGAATCTACAGTTGGCCAAAAATCATTGCGGTACTGGGTAAGATCCTGATCATATAAAAAAGTCATTCCAATGCCCGTATACCAGCCCTTCAAATTCTCGTTATTGCCCTTTTCAAAGGCAGAGATGCGGTTTGAGAACAAACTGAGCCCGAAACCATATCCTTCACGTAAATGAACAACTCTGTCCATACCAGCAAACACTTGGTTTTTCAGCAATTCTCCTCGAGGCTGGATCGAAGCATCGTTCATCAATTTTTTGACTAGCGACAGCTCGTAAATCGGCAAACCCTCGTAATAATTGGCATATGTCGTATCCGACTGAATCCATTCTTTGGCCATTCGCTTTATCGATAAAGCTACGTCCGCAGGTGCCCCCTCGGCTAAACGAAGCAAGGTAACAATCGTGCCTCTGGCGCTTCCCGAGCTTTGTCTGGAGATCCCTCTTCCGTTCACCATATCCATAAATAGTCCTTTATAAATGACGGGTTCAAATGTATCCGATACCCAATCGTAAACATGATTCACATTAGGATCCGTCACCGGCCATGGGGAACCATTCAACAAGAACGTCATATCGGCCGCACGGTTGAGCCATACAGCACCGTACCCCGCTGTGTATGCGATGTTGGTGTGTTGAACAAGCGAACCATCCTTATAAACACCGTCTCCATGATCCGTGTAAATAAATTCCGGCCCGATGGAATCAAGTCCTTGCGTGATCTTCGCACTATTGCTTCCGATCACACCACGCATCGTAACGACCAATGCTTTATCGAGCAGGTTAGCTCCGGTTTCCGTCACATTATTGAGTGTCCTCTTCTTCGGATCCGGAACGAAACGATCGACGGCTTTGATATACTTACTTATTTGCACCGGCGTCAAATGAGCGAACATCAACACAAGGGTATCGTTCAGAATCTGCGGAGCTCCGATTTCCCAATCCCACCAATTGCCGTACTCATTTTTGGTTTCATTGTAACGGTTCGCATACATCCAATCCAAAGCGCTGATGATGTCATCCCGCAGCGCCGTATTCTGATACAGGCTTGAGCCTTGTAGAGAATAAGCGAGCGCCATGGCTTTCAGCCTGCCGAAAGCGCTAGATATTTGTGCGGAATCCGTTGTGCTGGACAGATCGTTCCACAAATAAGATCGGCCCGCAGCTTTATTGAGCGTATCCCAATGCCCGGTCGTATTCGCATTCGAAACACTTGCGGCTAGTGCAGAAAGGTTAGCGGCAATATCCGGATCAGCCGTATTGTACGTGGTGCCGCCCGTCAATTTGCCGTACCATTTCAGGCGCAACTCGCTGTACGATTGAATCGTTTCAGCAGATTCTACGTTAACAAGACATTGAGCTTTTATTGTTCCATCTGGTGTTGAGACCATAATCGTAGATGAGCCTACCCCTTCTCCGGTTACTTTTCCATTACTGTCCACTGTTGCTACACTCGGATTGCTGGAACTCCAGATAACTGTTTTGTCCACTGCGTTCGCCGGAGTGAATGTCGGTGTAATCGTTACCGATGCATCTTTGGCCATGGAAAAGGCGGTTTGATCTAAAGCAATTCCTGTAATCCCGTCATACTCCTCCAAACTGATATCGTCAAACCATACTTTTCCTTTTCCCGTTTCAAGGAAAGGTTCAATGACCAACTTCGTGACGCCCGCTGGTATGGTCATAAATACTTGCTGTAAAGTCCAATCCTTCGTACCTAACAACTTGGCAGATGCAGGACCGTCTCCAACTTTACTCGTGTTATAGTATTGCGTTCTGAAGTAAGCACCAGTGCCCGTTACGTTGTCGGTTTTTACCCACACTTTAAGTCTGTAAGATTTGCCGGCAGTTACCGTCGTGACGCTTTGATTCACAGAGACTCGGCTTGTTGCGAAGGCATCAAACAAAATCGACTTGCTCCCTTCATGATACGTGGTAGAATCCAGCAAGACGTTCACCGTTTTATTCGGAGCTTTCCCGCTCCCGGTTGGAATCCATAACCCCCAGCCAACAGGGACAGGACTTGTGACACCGCTCCAGGCAGCATCTGTTGTTGTGGTTGTCTGCTCGAAGCTTCCGTTCGTCATCTGGTTCACCGCTGCAGCCTCTACCTTAAGGATAGCGTTTTCATAAAAAGGGATGTACGATCCAACTAAACTGAAAACTAAACTGACAGCTAACAACATACTTACTTTCCTCATTAACTTCACCTCACTAGAAATTAATATAAAAGCAATTAAAATGTAAGACATATAACGGAATTTGTATATCGACGATATTTGAACCATATCGTTTTTTTATGAAAAGTAGAGAACAAAACCCGACGACGCCAATAAAAAGGTCATAGTCGGGTCTGAGCTGCTGCAATTACTTCTTGTTCTTTTCTTTAAAGAAGTCACTTGTTTCTTTTACGTGCTGCTGGAAGCTTGGGTCGTCTTTGTACGTTTTTACAAATTTATCCCAATCTTCTATTGAATTCTTGCCGATAATCACGTTAGTGAGCATGTCGTTAAGCTTCTTGTTCCAGTCCGCACCCTTTTCTTTAAATGGGGCTGAATTCATCAAGCCATAAGTAGGATCCGGGATGGAGCTGATCGAGTCAACCAACTTTTTATTTGCCTCAAATACGTCGCTCGGAATGCCCGATACTTTCGCTCTAAGGTATTTATCAAAAGTACCCGTCACCCATTGGCCGGTCGTATCGCCAGAATATCCTTTTTTCTTGCCTTCTTCCGTTTGCTCGACAAAGCCGTCAGGCTTTAATTTGTAATCAACGTCCTGAATGCCGTACACAGCCAGGTTGTAACCTTCTAAAGAAGCTGTGTAATCGTAAACTTTAAGAATTTTCTTCAGCTTAGCCTCGTCTACGGATTTCTTATTGATCAGGAATTGACCGTAGAAACCGCTTGCTTGCTCGTAATAGGCTTTGCCGTCCGCTGCTTTCGGAAGCTCAAAAGCAACCAGATTTGCCTTAGGATTCGTTTTTTGCAGCTCAACATTGTATTTGTAGGCATCAACAACGTTAGCGATAGCAAGTCCTGCCTTCCCTTGCACGAGCATGTCTTTGATTTGTGCTGTTTTGAGCACTGGGAAGTCAGGTAATATACCGCCTGATTTGTAAACTTTGTTCCAATTGATTAGCGCCTCTCTCGCTTGCGGCGTCCACCAATATGGCGTCAGGCTGCCATTCTCTTCCTTCCACTTTGTTCCTGTTCCGAAAAGCGACAACAAATAACTAGACGGTCCAGGAGATCCAGGAAATACAGCGCCGTACGTGTCGGCAGTGCCATTGCCGTCCGGATCTTTCTTCGCGAATGCTTCAAGCACGTTATAAAGCTCATCCATTGTTTTCGGCGGCTGCAAGCCGAGCTTATCCAGCCAATCTTTGCGAATTAGCAGCGATTCATGACCGTCCAGCGGTCTAACGCGAGGCAGTGAGTATAGCTTTCCTTTGAGCGATGCGTTCTTGTACACATTCTCCGGATATTTGGCCAAGTTCGGGTAATTTTTAACATAATCCGTTAATTCCCAGAAAGCGCCTTGATCGATCGCATTCAAGAAGGCAGGCGTTGAATTGAAGTCCTCAATGAAGAGCACATCCGGCAAATCTCTGGACGCGAGCAGTGCATTTAGTTTCTCCGAAATTTGAGCGGATGGAATCCAACTCAGCTTCAGGTTGACATTTAATTTCTCATTCAGCTTTTTAACCGCTTCCAGTTCGCCCGTTGGAGCTGCGGCGAAGGCCAGCGTCGTAATTGAAATATCTGTCGGTTTCGCAGGCTTGCTGCTTGCTGTGCTGACTGCCTTTTGACCTTCATTCGATGCGCTGCCGCAAGCCGCCAAGGATGCTGTAAGTGCAGCCGCTGTCATAACAACGGCCAATTTTTTTACCATTGGTTTCATGTGTGGACCTCCCAGGAATAATATCTTTATACTTACCTCTTCTGCTGTGCGTTTAAGCCAGCATCACCCCTTTCAGAGTTTTCACAGTTATCCTTTCACGGAGCCAACCATCATGCCTTTGACAAAATATTTTTGCAGAAACGGATAGACGATGACGATCGGAAGCGAAGAAATAACGACTGCGGCCATTTTGATTACCTGCGGTGGCACTGTCTGCTCACTCTCCAGCATTGCAGCAATGGACGGGTCCGCCATTTGCGAAGCAGAAACCAGCATCATTTGCAGCAGAACCTGCAGCGGTCTGAGCGTGTCTGTGTTAATGTAGAGAACTCCACTGAAGTACGTATTCCAGTAAGCTACAGCATAAAACAAGCCGAATGCTGCAAGCGCTGAAACGGACACAGGCAGCATAATACGGATAAAAACGCCGATATCCGAGCAGCCGTCGATTTTAGCCGCTTCCTCCAATTCATCCGGTATTTCCTGATAAAAGTTTTTCATTAAAAAGACATACCAGGCGCTAGTCAATGCGGGCAGTATGAGCGCCCATACCGTATCCATCAAGCCAAGACTGTCCACAAGTAAGTAGTTCGGAATCATACCCGGATTAAAAAGCATGGTCAGCAAAATCGCGACCAAGAAAAATTTCTTTCCTTTCAACCTTTTACGCGATAGGACATAAGCGAGTGCACTCGTAACGATTAGGCTCAAGACAGTACCGAAGACCGCCAAAAATCCACTGACTCCCATAGCTTTCACGAACGCGTTTGTCGAAAAAATAAATTCGTAAGCAGAGAGACTCCATGTTTGTGGTATTAATACGATTGACTTGCTCATGTACTCTGTCGGGTCGGTAAAAGATACAAGTATGACATACAGAAATGGCAGCAACGTCACAAGCGCAAATATCGTTAACACAGCGTAGTTGATCGCAGTAAAGAATTTCACGCCGAAGCTTCTATTCATGTTAGTAGAGTCCCTCCTCTCCGAATTTTTTGGCTAAGCGGTTGGACATTACAACAAGGATTAGTCCTACCACCGATTTGAAAAGTCCGGCAACCGTCGCATAACCGAATCTTCCTTGCTGAATACCGACGCGATACGCATAGGTATCGAAAACATCGGCCAGATGCGCGACCGGTCCACTCATCATCAAGTAAATTTGTTCAAAGCCCACGTCCATAACTTGCCCCAAGCGCAGAATGAGCAGGACAATGATGGTGCTTTTAATACCGGGAAGCGTCACATTCATCGCTTGCTGCCAACGACTCGCGCCGTCGATTTGCGCAGCTTCATATAGCTCCGAATTAATGCCAGCAAGTGCGGCAAGGAAAATGATTGTCCCCCAACCGGCTTCTTTCCAGATGCTTTGTGCGGTCAGCATAGCCCAGAATAAGTTCGGTTCCGTCATGAACTCGATCTTTTGTCCCCCGGACTCGGCGATCAGTTGGTTAATGACTCCGCTGCCTTGTCCAAAAATCAGAAAGCAAATCCCAACAATAATGACCCAGGAAAGAAAGTGCGGCAAGTAAATGACCGTTTGTACGATTTTTTTGAAAGCGAGCTTACGCACCTCATTCAGCAGCAGTGCCACTACGATTGGAATCGGGAAGAAGAAAAAGATGTTCAACAAGCTGATCGCCATCGTATTTCGGAACAATTGCATAAAATCGGGATTGGTGAAAAACTCGTTGAAGTATTTCAGGCCCACCCACTCACTGTCCCAAAAGCCTAAATAAGGTGAATAGTTTTGAAAGGCTAGCAGAAGTCCCCACAATGGGAAATATTTAAATAATAGGAAAAATAATAATCCAGGCGCTGCCATTGCATATAGATATTTGTCACGCTTTATCGCGACGGCCCATTCTTGCACCCACGAGCCTTTTACTCGAATTGCCTTTTCCACTCCAGCTGGTGCCGCTGTCTGGAGCGTTTCCAATCGACTTTGCGACAACTTCCTCACCTCTCGTTCATGTCATTAGCATCTCGCTGCTTTGCATGAACAGATCGTACACTGATCACAGCTTTCCGGACAATGACCAATTCTTGTAGTCTACAACGACGGAGGCAAAAAAAGAGAAACCCCGCAGTAAAGGGGTTCCTCCGAATATTTATACACTTTTCTTGCCTTAGAACATGCCTGCGGAACAAAATATGTGCATGCTAACTATCGCTGTCGGTTCCCCGGTATTGACCCGGCGTAACGCCGATGTGCTTTTTGAATACGCGTATAAAGTTTTTCGTCTGGTAGCCGACTCTTTCGGCAATATCCGAAACTGATAAATCCGTCGTTCGCAGCAGCTCGATGGACCTCTCAATCCTGATCTTCGTCAAATATTCGATAAATGAGACATCCATCGTCTTTTTAAACAGCTTACTTAAATAATGGGAACTCAAACCGCAGATTTGCGCGCATTGATCAAGCGATAGATCAAAGTGATAGTTGTCCTCGATGTAGCGGACGACCTTTTGGATTAATTGTTCATGCTCCTGGTGCTGTTTGCCTTGTACATAAGCAACAATCGGATCGACCATTTGCACCTTGAACCATTCGTTCAATTCACGAATCGTGCTGATCTTGCGGATTTGCCCGTAAGGATCGGCTTCCGCTTCTCCAGACAATTGGGCCGAATCGAGACCCAGCAAGTACGCAGTACGAATAGCAGCGGTTAGCAGCCGATAATACGACATTTGTATCAGCTCAGGCTTTTGGACGTTATCACTCATCGACTTGGCGAATTCGGCCAGCATCCTCTCCGCTTCTTCCTGATCGCCTAGCTGTAGGGAATGCTCGAAGTGGGTTTCGATTTCGAGCGGATAGCGGTAATGAAGTTCGGATGCGCCGCCACCACCCGAGTGCGTGATCACCTGATTACCACCAACGATGATGCGAGAGCGCACGGACAGAACAGCCTCTTCATAAAGTTCGGGCAGATCTGTGATACTTTCGCTCTGTCCACTCAAACCGATTGTCACTGGAAGACGAAGATAATCGGACACCAACATTCGCAGGCGTTCTGCAAACAATTTAACCTCAGCCTGCCCCTCATCTGTCTGCTCGGGATCGCGGAACAGCCAAACGGCGACCTGGTCATTCAGCAGATTGATGATGATACCCTCCATCTCCTGCGATTGCAGCAGTTCACCGACAATATTTTTTAAGGCAAAGACGATCAAATCGCGGTCATTTTCCTGAAAGCGCGAACCACTATCCTGCGGCGGGTCGCAAGTGATGACGAAGACACTGTTTTCCCGCCCTGCAGGTACGTCGTATCTGCGTAACATGCCCTCTAATTGATCCCCAGAGTAATGGAGAAACCGTCCCTGCAAAAGCTGCAGCGCAAAAATTTCACGAACTAACGGTAATTGATCGCTTAGCTGCTGCTGCAGTTGATTGGCCGTACTGCTTAACTCACCCCATCGTTTGCGCACGAAGCCAACTTCATCCGTTTCCGAGTCGAGTACTTGTCCGCCTTTCAAATGGGCCACGAGGTTCTCGATCGGTCGATAGACACGTCGTGTGCCCCATAATGCGATTAAAATGCCCAGTACAAGACAAACGGCAATGATCGTCAGCGTAATCATGGCAATACCTTTGGATTTGGCGTTCAATTCATTGACCGGCACCATGTTGATATACTGCCATTTGTTATAGGAGGAAGTAATGGGCGTCACCAAGTAATCCGTATCTTGAAAAGTGAAAGTAAACCGCTGCTCAGATTGCTTTTGAGCAATAAGCTCGACTAAGCCTTCGGGAACGCTATTCCCGCCGCTTGAAGTCACGAGGTTGCCCGTTGCGTTTAAGATGAACATTTGCTCGCCGCTATAGCTGACGAACCGGCTCATAATGTTTTGAAAGAGTGCCTAATCGATGCGTATAAACAAAAGTCCAGTCGGATTTTTGGCTAATAGCGGCACCTTAGATATCAGGGTTACGCCGTTCAGATTATAACCGGGTAAATACGGAATCGGCCCCGTGACCCATCTGATCTGGTTATCGGATGCAAGTTCTTTCAGCAGCGCCTCGCGTTCTTTGTCTTCAGTGATTCTGCGGCCACCGTAGATTGGCGAAATTAAATAACCTTCGTCCGGTACGTAGATTGCGACATCGCTTACTTCTTTGTTGCCATTTTGCAACGCAGATAACTCTCGTGAAATACCGGAATAAAAGCCGGTATAGTTCGTGCTTTTCAGCTCTGCCAAATTCGTGCTAAAAAAAGTGCCCAGCAGCATTTGAATGGCATTGTTTTGTATACGATCCAATGTCGAATCGATACTCGAGGACATGTTATTCAAAATGCGGACATTTGATTGGTTAACTTCACTCTGCACGACTGAAGCCGAAAACAAATAGCTTCCGAATCCAACGGCAATTACCGGAATGACAGCTACGAATAAAGACAAGGTAACCATATTGCGAAAAATCGTTTTACGCTGAAATAAGCGCTTCCAACTATCCTTGAACCATCTACGCATTGCGAACACCTCATCAACAGATTCATGAGCATTGTAATCGGTTGCCGGAATAAAATCAACCGGGAAAGCCCTTTTTGATGCAGGGCAAGCGCCTAACTCGCCGATCAGGCATGAAAAAAGGCGAACACGAAATCTTTACGATTTCGCGTCCACCTTTTGAGAAAAGACCAATGATCACGCACTTACATTTGCGCCGACAACTACGGATTGACTCTTCTTGCGCTTCATGAGCTCAGGAAGGGCAATACCGAACATCGTGATCCCCACGCCAAGCCATTGCAGCCAGTTGACGGACTCATTCAGCACGACGTACGACATAACGACGGCCGTCGGCAGTTCAGCTGCGCTCAAGATTGTTGCTAGTCCGCCGCCAACACGCGGTACGCCAATGGCATAGAACAACGGCGGAATGACGACACCGAAGAGAGCTAGCAGCAGCGCCCAAGGAAGCAGTGCCTCATGTAAAGATCCGTTCACAAGAAAATGCGGTGGAAACACCAGCATGACGAGAATGAAAGAGCCAGTTAGCATGATAGCGCTTCGTGTGATCGGAGCGACATGATTGGCTGTTTTCCCGCTAAACCAGATGAAGAGCGCATAAGCTACTGCAGCCAACAAGCCAAGGGCAACACCTATCCACGAAACAGCTTCCTGCCCCCCGCCTATATAGCCGCTTGCCATAATAATCCCAACAAACAAAATGACAAGCGATAGAATTTTCTCCTTGCCGGGGCGTTTGCGTTCAACGATTGCCTCCAGCAAAATGCCCATCCATGTAAATTGAAACAATAAGATGATCGCGAACGAAGCGGAAATATACTGCAATGCCGCATAATATAACATTCCCACTATGCCTGTGGTCGTACCAACGGCCATGAGCGAGAGCACTTCTCGTTTTGTTACTTTAAACGTACTAGATGCCGAGGTTTTCTTGGCAGATTTCGCGGTTACAAGTACCAAGATCCACAGCATGAGCACACCAAATAAGTTTTGGCTGCCGACAACATCGCCGACATTGAAACCTGACTCATACGCTTTTTTTACAAACGTCGATAACATACCGAAACTGCAAGCCCCAGCTAAAACAAATAAAATGTATTTCATGATGCCTCCCTGCGAAAAGAAAAAAACGGACTGTGTGCCCAGTCCGCCACGTTTCGTTATTATGCTATTATATATAAATCTTATGACGAAATCGAGTCACTTCCATTTAAACTACTTTACTGAGAAAGTGTTCCAAGAAGCGCTCAGCGTCTACTTCCAAACAAACATCCATGTTAGGCTCGTGTGCAGGCTTGCTTCGCAGATCACCAACTGTACGGCCTAATGAGTGGAAACCGTCGAGATCGACCCGAACATACAGGGGTTTCGTTTTGACGAAGTCCGGATTAATAGCCACACCAACGGCAAGCGGATCGTGAAGGCCGCAACCGCCTATGCCTGGGTAGAAATCTTCATAGGCGTCGATATAGAAGTCGGTCATATCCGCCAATAAAGTGCCGAGAGCCGTTTGCTTGTCCCGCCATACCTGAACATCTTTCTTCGGCAGCAGCGTCTCCATCGTTACGTCGAGTCCTACGAGTGTGATTGGGATTCCGGAGGCGAATACATAATCCGCCGCTTCAGGGTCAGCGTAAATGTTTGCTTCCGCATGCGGCGTTACATTACCCGCTCGGGTTACAGCTCCGCCCATAACAACCACCTTGTCCACTATGCCAACAATATCAGGAGCCTGCATGATCGCTAGCGCCAGATTCGTCATCGCTGCGACCGTAATAATCGTCACTTGATGCGGCTTACTCCGCACCTGATCAATAATAAATTGTGGCGCGTACTGCTTCGATGCTTCTCGTGTAGACATATTTGTCAGCGTGTTCCCAATGCCGTCTTCGCCATGAATATGGGTCGCACTCGCTTTCACCCGGCTAACGAAAAGCGGCTTTGCCGCTCCCGGAATGACAGGAACTGAGCTGTCCAAGTGTTCCAGAACTAGCAGCGTATTGCGGGTCGCTTCTTGAACCGTAACGTTGCCGAAGCAAGTCGTCACCCCCAGTAATTCCACTTCTGGGGCATTCACCGCGTAACTTATAGCCAGTGCATCATCAATGCCTGTATCAACATCCAAAATAATCGGTTTCATCTAAGTTTCTCCTCTCGTTAGCTCTTTAATGTGTTGATGAAATAGTCAAGAAACCGCGGGCTGTTGACTTCAAACGCCACTGATGTATTCGTAACCGGCACCGTTCTGCGGAAATCTGCCAATGTAGCTCCATAGGACATGGTTCCTTTTGTCTCAATGCTGATATAAAGATCTTCCGTCGTGACGAGATCCGGATATGCAGCTACAGCAACAGCTAGCGGATCATGCAGCGGTGCGCCGTAGAAACCGTTCTGCTTGTCGTATGCGCCAAAATAAAACTGGAATGCTTCACCCATATAAGCGGCTGCCCTTTCATTGCCAGGGGCAGGCGAATCCATAAGTACACGGCGGTGCTCTTCGCCAATGACCGTCTTCATCGTTACGTCTAGGCCGACGAGCGTAATCGGGATGCCGGATTCAAACACGCGATGCGCTGCCTCGGGATCGCCGTAAATATTCGCTTCAGCAACAGGTGTAACGTTACCAGGCACTTTCACCGCGCCGCCCATGATCACAAGCCGCTTCACCTTGGAAGCAATGGAAGGATCTTGTGCGAGTGCGATAGCCAGGTTCGTCATTCGACCCACGAACACTAGCGTTAGCTCGTGCGGGTTTTCATTAACCTTGCGGACGATGAACTGTGCAGCGCTCTCCGCAATGGCTTTTCCTTTGGGCTGCGGCAGCTCGCAATTGCCGATACCGTTATCGCCGTGGATATGCGTGACAGGACCGCGCCAGTCGCGGAACAGCGGCTTTGCTGCGCCCATGGCTACCGGCACTTCGTAATCAACACCCGACAGCTCAATTACTTGCAGTGTGTTGCGAGTTGCTTGCACCACATCCGTGTTACCGAACACGGTTGTAATACCTTCTACTTTTATGTGTTTTGTTTTCAGGGCGAGCAAAATCGCCATTGAATCATCAATACCTGTATCAACATCCAGAATCATGCGAACGTTTTGCAATGTATTCACCTCTATGTGTAGTTTTTCAAAGTTTGAATCAGCATGTCCCAGAATTTATCTTGGTCAAGTGTGAAGGCTACATTTACGTTAGGCTCCCGACCTGTGACGCCCAGCAAATCAACGACCGTCATGCCATACGTATGCTCGCCTTTTGTTTCAATATCAACCCGCAGCTTCTTCGTTCCGAACGCCGTCGGATCAATACAGTATGCGACGCAGCAAGCATCGTGAATCGGAGCACCAGCAAAGCCGAAAACTTCTTTGTACGTATGGGCGAAAAAACCCAAAAGTTCATGAACGAAATGAGAAACCCGGTTATCCACATCGAGAATTCGTTGATGAACATCATCCGTTACGATCGCTTGATGCGTTAAATCCAGACCCATCATTGTGATGGGCACGCCGCTCTCGAATACAACCTTTGCCGCTTCGGCATCGACGTAAATATTGAACTCGGCAGCAGGTGTTGTATTACCGAACGTTCCTCCACCCATGATGACTATATCTTGAATTTTAGATAAAATCGCTGGTTCTTTGCGCATAGCTAGGGCAATGTTTGTGAGCGGCGCGACAGGAACCAAAGTAATATCCCCATCTGAATCCATCAATTTGCGAATAAGGAGGTCAACAGCATGCTCCTTCTCCACCAATTTACTTGGACTAGGAAGCGTTGGGCCATCCATGCCAGAATCGCCATGTATATCAGCTGCGGTTCGGCGCTCACGTACGAGCGGCTGTCCAGCGCCTTGGGCAACAGGAATATGCGTGATGCCAGCCAGTTCGCATACTTTCAAAGCGTTAACCGTCGTTTTCTCGACCTCGGCATTGCCTGCCACCGTCGTGATAGCAACCAACTCCACGTGCGGATTAGCCCCTGCCAGCAAGATCGCGATAGCATCATCGTGCCCCGGATCGCAGTCAATAATGATTTTTCTTTTCACTTTAGTTTCCATCGTTCGCTCCTTTTCTTAAGCCGCAGCAATTTTCACTGCCCCTTCGGCCTGCGCCCTTAGCGCATCGTTCAGCTTTTTCTTCTTGCGAATGGCAAAGAATACAAGTGCTGCAATGGTTACGAGATAAGGAATCATTTGGATAAATTGACTCGGTACTTTACTGCCCGGAATCGTTTGGACAACAGTGGCGATCGCGCTAGCTAAGCCGAAAATCAACGAGCCGAACAAGATTCCAACTGGGTTGCGGTTCCCGAGTAAAACGACGGCAAGTGCCAGGAAGCCTGTGCCTGCGGTCATATCTTTAACGAACATACTCGTCATACCCATAGATAAGTAAGCGCCGGCTAAACCCGTAAACAATCCGCTCCAAGCAAGCGCCGAATATTGAATGCGATTTACGGAAATACCGAGCGATTTGGCCGCTTGCGGTGCTTCACCAACGGAACGGAGGTGAACGCCGTATGGTGTTTTGTACAGAATAAACACACATAACAGTACAGATAAGAAAGCGATCCAGGTCATAAGACTATGCCCGCTAAGCAGCTTATTCAAGAAAGGAATCGTATCAATAAACGGAATACGAACAACGGGAATATTGTGTAAGCCAGAAGGTGAGTAGTTGCCTGTCACTCCGAAAATTTTGTTCATAAGGAAAATCGTCAAGCCCGAACCCAAAATATTCACGGCAAAGCCGGTAATGATCATATCCACTTTCAGTTTGAGTGAGAAGAACCCCATCCCGTAACAAACGAGCATGGAAGAAGCGACTCCTGCAACCAAACCGAGAACCCAACTATCCGTTACAGAACCAACGGCAATGGCGCTAAACGCCGAGATTAGCATCAAACCTTCCAAACCGATATTGATGACGCCTGCGACATCGGCGATAAGTCCGCCTAAAGCCGAGAGCAAAATCGGTGTTGTGAATCTGAGCAGTATAACAAACAGAGATAAGTCGATAATTTGTGACCAAAGAGCTGATAGCATTTAGTTCACCGCCTTTTGCCGAAGGACGAATTTTTGTTTCAAATATGCAAAGATCGCTTGCGAAGAAACGAATAAGACCAACATAACTTGAATAATAATGGCCAGCTCACGTGGCATATCGCTTCCAACTTGCATAGAGGCAGCACCCACTTGAAGGTAAGCATAGAACAAACTAACTGCCACTACGCCAATCGGATGATTTCTTGCAAGCAGAGCAATGATAATCCCATCGAAACCTAGTCCTGACGAGAAATTATCTTTATAAGTACCATGTACACCCAGGATTTCAACAATACCAGCGAGTCCAGCAAGCGCTCCGCTAATCATCACACTTACAATCACAACGCGTTTCGTTGAGATACCGCCGTAATCCGCGAATCGGCTGTTTTTACCTACTAAGCGCAGCTCATACCCCGATCTCGTTTTGTACATAAAGAGATACACAACTACTGCCGCCAGCAGTGCTACTACCACTCCATAGTGTGCCGGGAACCCAGTGAATATTTTACCCAACTTTGCAGCTGGATCCACATAATGCATACGAGCGAAGCCGCCGCTAGCCGAATCTTTGAATACGTTGTTGACCAAATACGAGGTGGTCAAAATTGCGACGAAGTTCATCATCAGCGTGGTAACAATCTCATTCGCATTCCATTTTGTCTTGAGCCAGCCCGGTATCGCACCATATAGCGCCCCGCCTGCCATTGCGCTTATGAGCACTAGGGGAAGCAAAATCCATGCAGGTAATCCGTGTACATAGACAGCGACTAGAGAACCTACGAAAGCCCCAACGTATAGCTGACCTTCTGCCCCCATGCTGAATACACCACTCTGAAAGACAACTGACAGCGCCAATCCCGTCAAAATCAAGGGAACGGCTTTATTCAAAATGGTGCCGATATTGAATGCCCCTGAAAGCGGGCCGCCCAGAAAAGAACTGATCGCCTCAATCGGATTTTGGCTGGAGAACAAGATCACGATGAATCCGCAAAGGATCGCCATGATAGCTGCGGCAATGATACCTGTGATTTCCAAATAGATAGCTTGTCTTGTATTCATTGGAGCGCCTCTTTCCTTTCCTGATTCTTGATCCCCAGCATGTAATAGCCGAGTTCCTCTTCTGTCAGCCCATCATGATTATCAAGAACGGCAACAATTTTACCATTGTACATAACGGCAATGCGGTCGCTTAAGCCCATGACTTCCGATAATTCAGCCGAAACGAGCAGCACTGCCGCACCGCCATCCCGCCTTTTGATAATCTCGCGATGAATAGATTCGATGGCTCCGATATCTACGCCCCGGGTTGGCTGCGAAGCGATCAGAAGCTTCGGATTTTTCGAAATCTCTCGGGCGATTACCACTTTTTGCAAGTTACCCCCGGATAAAGCTCCGGCCATTACGTCTTCGTTTTGAGCACGTACGTCGTAAACATCCATCATCACTTTTGCAAATTCCTTGATTTTCTTTTTATTCAGAAAAGGTCCCCGTCGGAATTCAGGATTCCGATAATGGTCAAGAATTAAGTTTTCGGCAATGGTCGACGTTAAACTAGCCCCTGTCGTTTGTCGGTCTTCTGGTACGTGCCCGATTTTCATCGCGCGAATTTGTGCAACGCTTTTTCCGATCAGTTCCTCGCCAAAATAGCTGATTGTACCTGACGTTGCTTTTCGCATACCCGTGATCGTTTCGACCAATTCCGTTTGTCCGTTTCCTTCCACCCCTGCGATTCCCACAACCTCGCCAGCCCGAATATCGAGCGAAATACCACGAAGCGCCGGTGCTCCTTTGTCATCAGAAGCGCACAGATTCTTAGCTGACAATACAGTTTCTTTAGGTTCGGAAGGCTGCTTCTCGACGCGGAATAATACTTCCCTGCCAACCATGAGTCTCGAAATTTCTTCCGGATTCGTTTCCTTGGTGAGCAGTGTCGTGATTGTTTTCCCAGCTTTAAGCACCGTAACACGATTAGATATTTCCATCACTTCACGCAGTTTATGCGTAATGAAAATGATCGTATAGCCTTGTCGTACCAGCGTCTGGATCGATTCAAACAGCTCATCGGTTTCCTGGGGAGTTAAGACAGCCGTGGGTTCATCAAGAATAATGAGGCGTGCGCCGCGATACAGTACCTTGATAATTTCCACGCGTTGTTTTTGCCCAACGGATATCGTTTCAACCGTTGCGCGAGGATCAACCTTCAGCTTGAAAGTTTCAATCAATTTTTCAATTTCGGAAAGCTCCTTAGCACGATCTCGTACGAGGGAGAAAAGCCCTTTGACGGGCTCCTCACCTAGCACGATGTTTTCTGAAACCGTGAGCGAGGGGACAAGCATGAAATGTTGGTGCACCATGCCCATCCCTTGCTTAATCGCATCTTTCGGTCCTTGGAAACGAAGCGGTTGGCCCTTATAAAGGATGGAGCCGCTTGTCGGTGCCTCTAGTCCGAACAATATTTTCATAAGCGTTGATTTGCCAGCTCCATTCTCGCCGACTAGCGCATGAATCTCGCCCTCATGTATCGTTAAATCCACACCACGGTTCGCTTTCGTACCATTGGGGTAAGTTTTATGGATGTCTTTCATCTCCAGCAAAATCGCCATGGATACGTTTCCCCCTCGTTACCGGCTTATTTCAAAGTGGATATCACTTTGATTTCGCCTTTGTTTAACTTCTGCTCGATGTCCATGATCTTATCTTGCATAGCTTTAGGAACATGTTTGCTGTACAATTCGTCTTTCGCCAAGCCTACGCCGCCTTCTTTAATACCTAACACTTCATTCTTGCCGAATCCCAGTCTATCTTGACTGAACAACGTCAATGCACGTAGAACCGAGTTGTCAATGGCTTTTACCATGGAAGTTAAAACACTGCCCGGGTACAGACCGTTTTGGTTGGAGTCTACACCGATCGAATATTTACCCAAAGAATTACCGGCTTCCAAAAGGCCAAGTCCAGCTCCTCCTGCAACGTTGAATGCGATATCTACTTTTTGCGAATTATACTGGGCCAGTGCAAGTTCTTTACCTTTGGGAGCGTTTGCAAAGTCGCCAACATAAGAAGCAACAACCGTAATTGCAGGATCCACGTATTTCGCGCCTTGCTCATAGCCCGCTTTAAAGTCATTAATAATTGGAATGTCCATACCGCCGATAAAGCCAATCACTTTTTCTGGATTTGCACCTTTCAGTTCCGTGCTTGTCGTAACCAATGCTGCAAATGCTCCTGCCATGAAGGAACCTTCATTTTGCGAGTAAGTCATGGAGTACACATTCGGAAGTCCTGTAATGGCTTCATCGAAGAAAATAAACTTCTGTTTCTCGTAACGCTTCGCCACATCTTTGATGATGTCTGTCATTTGGCTTGTCCCAAGGACAATCACGTCATATTTCCCGCTGGAAGCGAGTGATTCTAGTCCTGAAGGCCAGTCAGCTTGGTTCGTGCCGCCTTCAACGGTTTTCACTGTCATGCCTAGTGTTTCACCAGCTTGCTTCACGCCTCTTTGTGCAGAGTCGAAAAATCCTTTATCGCCAAGCGTACCGTTCACGAAGTATACAGCATTGATTTTCTTGCCCGCAGCAGGCGTACCTGCTGCTCCTGGCGTGCTTGTCGATGTGTTTGACTTCCCACAACCTGCTAAGAACACCAATCCGGACAGTAACAATAAGGCAGTGATTCCTAATCTTTTTTTCATCGTGTAAATCCCCCTTAGGATTATCTTATTGGTTGGTAAGTGTTTTTAAATCTTCCTGGGTCGGCATGCCAGCTTGTGCCCCGAGCTTAGTTACGGACATCGCTGACACCTTACAGGCGAAAGCTACTGCCTCTTTCAACTCACTGCCCGCGGCCAGCGCATAGGCTAGTCCACCATTGTAGGCGTCACCAGCTCCAGTCGTATCAACAACAGGAACACGGTAAGCCGGAACTTTCACAAGTGTTTCTCCTTTACGAAGAAAGGCAGAGCCTTCCTCGCCGAGCGTCGTTATAACACAGCTCGGTCCCATCTCAAGCAGCGCTTCCATAGCTGTCTGCAGCTGATCGCCAGAAGCATCGATGCCCGTGAGCGTCGCTAACTCTAAGCGGTTTGGCGTTATATAGTCCACGCATTTCAGCATGGCCTCAGGCAGCTCTCGCGCAGGTGCTGGATTCAGAATAACGGTCTTGCCTAACTTCTTCGCTAACTGGCAAACGGCTGAAGCCGTTTCAAGCGGAATTTCCAATTGCACGAGCACGATATCATGCTCCGCGATGACCTGCTCCACTGCTTGAATATGTTCTGGCAAACAGCTTGCGTTTGCCCCCGGAACGACTACAATCTGATTGTCTGATTCAGCAAGCATGATGGAGGCGATTCCTGTCGGGGTTCCCGCGATCCGAATGACGTGATCTGTGGAAATCGCATCCTGCTGAAGCGATTCAATGAGCGATTGTCCGAACATATCGTCTCCCACGGAGCCGATCATCGTCGTCTGACCGCCTAACCTCGCAGCAGCTACGGCCTGATTCGCGCCTTTACCGCCTGGTATAAAGTGGACATGCTCGCCTGTCAGTGTTTCCCCAACACGCGGAAATCGAGACGTTTCCACTACAATGTCCATATTCAAGCTCCCGATAACCACAATACGGGGTTTATTCATCATTTCTTTTCCTTTCTGTCGATCCTCTTTGTATGAGAGTCACATCAAACAGATGTGTCTGCTCTTCTTGGATGTCGCCTTCAATCTTTTTAATCAATAGTCTCGTTGATAGCATGCCCATGTCGTAAATAGGTTGGGCAACCGTTGTAATTTCCGGTTCGACGATGAGTGTTAAATCAATACCGTCAAACCCGACCAACGCTACTTGATCCGGCACGCGCAGCCCCAAACGCTGAAGCTTTTTCAACGCTCCGACTGCCATCGTGTCGTTGCCGGCAAAAATACCGTCGATATCCGGATGACGCTGCATCAAATTCTCTACAGCGGCCATCCCGCCATCAACGCGGAAGTAGCCGGGCTCTACCAGACTAGGCGAGTACCAAGGAAGATGCTTCACCGATTGTTCGTATCCCATGAACCGTTCTCTTCCCGTCACCGTCTCTTGCGGACCATAAATGTGGGCGATCTTCTTGCAGCCCACATCCATCAGATGCTGCACAGCCATCTGGGCTCCCTCCAAATGCTTCGAGCTCACGATTGAGCAGGAAGCATCTCGCGGTGCTCTGTCGAGCATGACAAGCGGAATCTTTTCACTTTTGAGCGCTTCGACATCATCGGAGCGAAGGTTGTAAGAGGCGAACAAAATGCCATCCACATAACGCTGTTTCAACACCTTAATGTAAGTTTGTTCCTTGTCCGCCTGATTGTCCGAGTTACATAAGATAACCGTGTACCCGTACATCCGTGCCACATCTTCAACAGCTCTGGCCAGTTCAGCAAAGAATGGATTCGTAATATCGGGAAAGATAAGAGCGATCGTCCCTGTTTTCCTTCCCGCCAGCCCTCTCGCTATCGCGTTAGGCTCATACTGCAGCGTCTTAATCGCTTGCTCCACTCTTAGCTTGGTATCTTCGTTCACATACCCGTTTTTGTTGATATAACGGGAAATCGTCGCTACCGAAACCCCAGCCAATTTCGCGACATCTCTAATCGTTGCCACTTGTTACTACCCACTCCTAATGATGCGAGCAACCTAATTCACAAACCAATTTATGGCATGTAGGGAAACGGTTACACATATCCGATATTTTCCTATATCTCTATTATTATCAGTCTTTACGGAGAAAATTCGTACCGGAACTCATGCTGTAACAAACAATGTGTAACCGGTTACATGTTTTCTGTTTTTATTATATCCTCATTTTAAAAAAAGTGTCAAGAAAAAAATAGCTGAGATGCGAATAGTCCTGAGAGTTGCAAAGCAAACTAGGCCTAACACGTATATGTTTAAACATTCACTTACTTATCTGTGTAATGTTGTATTTTTTACAACTTTAGGTGGGCTAATCCAAGTTTTCTCGGCGAATGCTGCAACAAATACAACAATTTCAGCCAAAAGTGGCTCAATAGCATGAAAATAGGATAAATTGTTGCACAACATACAACATCTTTAGCTTTTCAAGAAGAAATCAAGGAAATTGTTGTACGAAGTGCAACTTGCCTTACTAATTCCTCATTTCTCCCAAAAGAAAATAAAACACAAAAATACATAGTCACTTACCGAATAAATGTAAACAAAGAGCCTCGCGAGTAATACTCGCAAGGCTTTTTGCAAATTATTGTTCAACTCCGTTAACAAAACCGTCCAAATTCCAGCTAGTTATATAATCTCGCAAGGCTTTAAGTTTTCACATCTATAATTTAGCTTTAAGCGAATGTGTAATTGGTATTTAATTCAGAGGTGGTAGGAGATGACATTATTCGCTAGAACTAGTTTAAATCATACAAGCTCAATACTCGGAGCTGCTCCTTGAACTGATGCAACGTCAGTTTTTCACTCATTCGATCGAACGCTACTCGCACTTGTTTGACGACGCCTGGGGACAGATCAAAATAATTGTCTTCGAATATGCAATCTGCTTCAACCAGCTCCAAGCCAACATATTTCGCAAAAGTCTGCGACTGTAAGTTAACGATATATGCTCCTTCTGATTCCTGAGCATCCCATGTAATACCTGGGGCAGTGAAAGCAAAATGCTTAGCTTTCGTAAACAAAACCGTCCCGGAACTCACTTCACGATTGTCTATCCGGAAACTAAATTCCAAATATGTCCGTCTCTTCGCTTCCTCTAAGGCAAGCTCGTCGCTGAAGTCGAGTGTAGCGAATAAGCCCGACTTCAAGGCTTCCACTGCTGCTTCTACGGTGTCTTCCCGATGAACCCGACCGTCGTAATCCCTTAATCTCCATTGAATCTGTCCTGAGACTGGCTCCATTGTCTCGTTCGTCACGTGCAGCTCCACCCGAGTTCCTTCTTCACAAGCAGAAAGCAGCACGGGAGCGTAAAACCGTTTGGCAAAGTAATGAAGCGCCTTCCATCGACCGTAATAGTCCAGACTTGACCATGAAGCCACCGGCCAGCAATCGTTTAGCTGCCAATAGATCGAACCCATGCACCGCCCACGATGTCTGCGCCAGTGCTCCACCCCATATTTGATCGCTTCCGCCTGCAAAATTTGCGAAGCATACAGCATAGAGGCGAAATCTTTCGGATATTGAAAATTCTCCGATAAATAATACAATATTTTACCGTTCGCCGCTCCGTTTTTCTGGTGTTTTTCCATCACATAGGAGAAAATATTTCGATCCTCTGACTCTGTGAAAGTTTCCACCGTTTTGATGCTGGGAAAAGATTGAAAACCGAACTCGGAGCAAAAGCGAAAATGAAATTTGCGGTATTCGGTAAACGGCTTTAAGCTATGCCATACTTCCCAATAGTGCACATCGCCGCGATTTTCATCGTTAGGCCGGTCGAAGTGGCCACCAGAGGATGGCGATGACGGCCAATAGAAACGCTGCGGGTCGTGCTGCTTAACCAAATCGGCAAGCAATATTTCGAATTGCTTAATATAATCCGTGCGCAGCTGCGGCGTTTTGGGAAATTCCCAGTCAGCCCAGCCCCATTCCATTTCATTGTTGCCACACCACAGCCCCAAACTCGCATGATGGCGAATTCGTTTCACGTTGTCAATGACCTCATGCCGAATCGTGTCTGCAAAAGCTTCGTTCATTTCGTAAATGGCGCAACCAAACATGAAATCCTGCCATACCACCAAGCCATACTTGTCGCACAGATCGTAAAATTCGTCACTCGGATAAATGCCACCGCCCCAAACGCGGATACAATTGAAATTTGCGAGGACACAGTCCTGAATAAGCCGTTCCGTTCTTTGCACAGAGTAACGTGCAAGAATATGATCCTCCGGAATATAATTCGCCCCTTGGGCAAAGATGGCAATGCCGTTGACTTCAATCGCGAAGCCCTCGCCCCATTCATCCGGCTCACGTTTCACACCTAACGTTCGCAACCCAATTCGATACTGTTTCTGATCCAGTTCGCGTTCACCCTGCATCAAACGCACCTTGACGGTATAAAGTGGCTGGCCGCCGTAGCCGTTAGGCCACCAAAGCTGCGGATTCACGATATCCACGTTAAATTGTACGGCTGACTGCTCTCGCGATCCCATGTCAGAATGATTGATCATAACCGTCATCCCCTGTGGATCCATCACCGTCAATTCTGCCCGTACGTTTTCTTCCGTCCACGTCTGTGTCTCTATGTTAACTTGCAAGTTAACTCGTTCGTGTACGTGTGTTTGCCGGATATGTACATCTTCAAATCGTGCACCCTCGTAGGCTTGAATCGATATATTGCGCCATATCCCTGCATCCGGCAGTTGTGCACCCCAGTCCCAGCCGAACATCGAGTGACCTTTTCGCAAATGCGGGAATCCGGCGACGGCATCCGCCACTCCCCACAAGGGGGTTTCATTGTGCTTTTGCTCCACATATCGCGTGGGAGAATAGAGGATAACCTGAATCGTATTCGTTCCTTCTTTCAACAAGTCACGCACATTGAATTCATAAGTGCGGTGCATATTATCGGTCAGCGCCACCTTGTGTCCATTGACGATGACCTCCGCCAGCGTGTCCAATCCCTCGCATCGGAGTACCACCAGATCACAACGTATCACCTCATCTGTCACTTCGACTTCTCTTACATATACGTAGTCGAAAGCGGACAGTGCCAGCGCCTGATCCTGGTTATCTCGATAATAAGGGTCCTCCAAGCGACCGGCGCGTAATAAATCAGAATATACGGTTCCTGGCACTGATGCTTCAATCCATGCAGAATCCTCCGCCTGTTTCATAGACCAAAGGCCGTTTAACGGAATGCTAATCATCACATCATCTCCTTGTTCTTCTGGGTTTATATCTATGGTAAGATGAAAACAACCAAAAATCGTAACCATTTTTCGGAAAGATATCCCTAATTTTCGGAAAGGAGATTTCTTTATGACCATTTATCCGTTTTACTTGACTGACTATCCGCGATTGCTTTCTTCTTTTCCTTTTACAATTGACATTCATCAAATTGACACTGTCTTCCCGTCGCATCGACACGACTTTCTCGAAATATCCTTCGTCATCGAAGGAAGAGGAACAGAAACCGTGAATGGCATCTCGCATCCGATGGAGCCGGGAACCTTGACATTGATTTTGCCCTACCAATTTCACCAGTTGCAAGCAGAGCCGGGCTACCCTTTGCGGCTGTATAACTGTATGTTTAGTGCGGAACTACTTACAGCGTCGAATGAGCATCAACCAGGCTTTATGGATATTCTCCTGAGCATGCAGGATGACCGACCTTCAAGTCTTAATCTGTCTGGTCCGACAGCCGACCAGTTTACCCGTATGCTGCAGGAACTATTGGTCGAATATGAGAGGAGCGATAAATGGCGGGAAACCTTGCTTAAGGCAAAGCTAACAGAGCTATTGGTAAACATAGACCGTTTGCGCAACGAATTGAAGACGGCGAAGACCGTCCAAACAACAGAAAAAGGCGGACGACCGAACATCGTTTGGACGGTTATCTATTATATGCATATTCATTATCGCGAGCATCTTACCTTATCTTCACTAGCAGAGAAGTTCCATTTTCATGAAACGTACTTAAGCGAACAAATCAAAAAGCATGCCGGACAAAATTTCGTGCAGCTTCTCCACGATATTCGCATCCGGCATGCTTGCTCCTTGCTCGTATCAACCGAAATGACCATTGCCGACATCGCCTATGAAGTGGGATACGGATCTGGAAAAACATTGTTTAAAGCGTTTCAGGAACGCAAGGGATTAACACCAGGTGCGTATCGAAAGACGATGCTTTGATTTATCGTTTGCGGTCTCTCTCATTGCTTATTGCGCTTCAATTGAAACGGCATCAATGAAATCCGTGTTATCCCCGGATTCGAACGACGAGTTTAGTAACCCATTCGTGATCGTTATATAATCGATCCCGAACGTACCGCTGGTGACATTGTTATCCACCGGATCGAATCGCAACTGATTCAATGTTCCGGTCCAACCTGCTACCGTGGACATATCAACCACATATTCCTTGTAATCCGATTTCGGACTAATCGTAAACGATTTCGCCTTAGACTCGCTCCATACCATGTCAGTGTCTGTAATAAAATAAAATTTAGCACCGTCAATGTATACATCCGCCGTCTTCGCATCCATGTCCACGACTACCTTAACTCCATATTCCTGATTGGCATTGTAGAGTTGCAAGGTAACTGGGGAACCTGATGGATTCTGGTAACTTAAATTCCCCCCTGACGTCATAATTTCAAAACCGGGAACGTCATCGTTGCGCAGCTGCCAAGCGACGCCATCCATTTTAACCGGCCTCTTAAATCGATACTCCAGCGTGAGCTTACCAGCAGTTTGGGATACAAAACGTTTCTTGAGCGTAACGGATTCTGTTCCGCTGTTGTCGTTCACTTTGAAATTATTGTAATAAAGAAATGAATAACTGCCGCCTGTCGTTTCGATCTCCCAACCGGATATTTTTAAATCGTTCGTGGCGCTACCGTTGGCGTCCAGAAAATCGAATTCTTCATCCAAAAGATAACCTGTGCCCACTGGTCCTGCTTCCTGAGAAGCGTAAGCCATCCTTACCTCAAGTACACTAGCCAACGAGCCGAAAGCCACAGATGCGATAAACATGTATAACAAAAAGAAGCCTTTTCTTTTCATCACATTAATCACATTCCTCTCTTTATTTCAAAATCCCAATTAGTCCCAAATGAAAATTCGTCCCCTTGCAGTCCAAACGGTTTCCATGGACAACCTCCAGTTCGATATGGTGCGTTCCCTCCTCTAGCTCAAGCCTTTAATTAGCACCTTTTTATGCGATATCTGTATGTGGCGGATTCGATAAACGCAAAAGAGCCCTTGCGGTCATGAAACGACCACAAGAGCTCCACAGGATCAAGCCTACAATAATTGATAAAATCGTGCTGCATTACCTCCAAAGATAGCTAAATGATCCTCCCTAAACAGGTTGGAGGGCAATGCGTTCAGCAAAGCCAAATAAACTTCATCATAGCTGCAAGTAGTTAAACATACTGGCCAATCGCTGCCAAACATCACCCGATCTGTGCCAAACACTTCGATCACATGATGCACATAAGGAACCAGATCCATCCAGTTCCAAGCTTGCTGATCGGCTTCTGTTACTAGTCCTGACAGCTTGCACATGACATTAGGGAATGCAGCCAGTTCAGCCATCTCCGTCTTCCATGGTTCGAGGATGCGTCCAGCGATAAAAGGCTTTGCCACATGATCGACCACTGCCCGAAGTGTCGGAAAGCTTCTAAGCGCCTCCAATATATAAGGATGATGCCGTGGTCTAAGCTGTAAATCAAGCGGAAAATCATCCTTGACCAGTTGCTTTATATTTTGCATGACTTGCGGTCGAAGTATCCATGAATCCGGCAGATCCTGAAGCATTGGACGAAAGCCAACAAACCCTTTATACCCTCGAAACTTAGCATATTGCTCGCTAAATAGCGGTGAATCTAGATCTAGCCAACCGACCACCCCAGCTATACTTTCATACTCATCATACAAAGAGAGCAAGAATTGCGTTTCCTCCAGCGTCGGCGCGGCTTGCACGACAATCGTGCGTTCGAAGTGATAGCGCTCCAACGAATCCTGCAGTTGCTCCGGCATATAGTCTGCAAATAAAATACCCTGCTCAGCGGTCAGCCAGCCGTAGTCTCCGCGTTCGGTTTTCCAATAGTGCTGATGCGCATCAATTCTCATAGGTCACCCAAACAAAATATCTGTAAAGTAATAATGGGGGCCAGGTAGTGTTGTGTTAAGAAGTGCCACCGGCAAGACATACACCTCTAATGGAGAACCATTCCTTAATGCCTCAACTTCAATGTCATAGCTTCCTGCAGCTAGTGTTATTTCAATCCTTTGTTCTTCCGGAGACCGATGATAAGCTGGCATGAATTCCAACGATTCTTTACATTCAATGACGATTTGGCCGTTTAATTTCAATACGATAGGACCTCTTGCAGCCGCAATAAGACGAATCTTTCTCTCACTTGGGTTGAAGAGCTTCGTTTGAGCGCGGTACAAGCCATCGTTCTCACTACCGAGTTCCTTCTCCCATTCCAAACGATTGCCTGGGAAATATACGTCTTTCCCCTCACTGCCGTTCGGTCCCCAAATCATCCACTTTGAAGCATTTACCAACGAAAAAGGAACCTTTTGAGCAGCCCATACGGATCGGTCATGAAATCTTGTCCAAACGAATGCAAGCTCATAGCTGGACTTAGCGATCGCGGAAGCTCGTATTTCTGTATTCCATTCGATTGATTCATTAGGTTGTAGGCTCACTTCAAGTGAATTCGGCCCCTCCCAGTTCTCGGGCAGTTCTAACGCGATATTGCCTGTTATTGATGTTAACGAACGGTTGGTGAACGTGATATGCAGCGTCTTCTTCTGATTCACTCCGATGGCTGGACCTTCCTGACCGAAATCGATCTCAAGCTCAGCATCCGGAGTGTTACGAGTTCCTTGTGGCAGCAAGTAGTGATTAGCTGTTACCTTCCTCGTCCAAAGCTCCCTTATTTTCTCTTCCGTTTCGTTCGTTTCTACGGGTTGGTTCAAGGATGTCGGAAGGTCAGGATGCACAAGTATGTCCGTATCCCAAGCTGCAAGAATTTGTTTGCCCATGCGGATGGTGCGCCTGGTTAACTCGTCCAAGTTCTTAGGTGCGGGAAATCCTTTAATCGGTGGGCTAACGACGATCCGATCACCAACTGGATTTACCCATTTATCCGGCAAACCTTCTGGACCGAGCAGCATGCCTAATA
The DNA here is from genome assembly GCF_013141715.1 of Paenibacillus phytorum. GTDB lineage: Bacteria > Bacillota > Bacilli > Paenibacillales > NBRC-103111 > Paenibacillus_E > Paenibacillus_E phytorum. The sequence continues at coordinate 50,863 of NZ_WHOA01000165.1, forward strand.
TAGCGCCCAGTGTAGCAGCTGTACAATCGGTATCATAACCGCAGTTGACCGCTTTCAAAATTGCATCCTCGAAATCCTCGCCATATAACCAGCCAAGGATCGTAAAAGCAATATTTTGCGGGGCGTCCGTAAAGTTATCGTTGCCATGATGCTCCAGAATGAGCGAACGCGCTTCGAGCCAATCCTTCCCTTCCTTATGCCAGTGGAGCAGATCTTTCAATGCTTTGGCGGTACGGCAATCCGCAGGGATATAGGTCATGCCGATCTCAATTAAGCGATCCCGATCCTTCTCATAGAAAATAGCGCTCTCGAGGGCGGCAAAAAACATTTCCCCGTACACCCCTTCCCCGCCGGCGTGATCCACAATGGCGTCCTGATAAGCATAATGGGCCGCTGTACTTGGCGATCCAGGTGCAGCCATGGCCCAGATTTCGGAACGAATGGGTGAACCCATACACTCATTGAACGGATTGTTGAATGATCCGGCAACGGGTGCAAGAAGACCTCTTCTCAGATTCGTCAGCGCGTAACCATACTCATCAAATGGGAAAAAGATATGCTCCAACCATTCCTGCCCAAGCTCGATCGCAGTCAATCCCGGACCGTATTGCTCCAAAGCATGCAGCCAAACCAATTGTAAGTCCAAATCATCGTTCTCCAATGGGCCGTCCGGCAGCTCCGGATAAAAGGTCAACTCCAGCAGCTCCTTAATGCCCTCTACCGGTGCACCAAGTGTTCCCCCTATATTTTTCCCAAGCCATCCCCCATACACGATTCGATAGTAATCTTGTTCATTCAGAATTCGGATACCCATGATGAAACCTCCCGTAAGTTGTTATTGTGTTCATAACTTCATCATAAGACCGGTTTCTTAAAGGAGCCATGTCCATAATTGTGTTTTCAAAAGAATAAATATTAGAGGAAGTCATGGAAGTCGATCAGCTATTTGGACAAAAAAAACCCGAAATCATGCGGGAGTAACTATAACGATAGCCTCCTCAAGCATGAGAGGCTTTTTTTCATATTATTTTCTGCGCTGGGCTAGGGGATAATTGCAGCACATATAAGCAAACAGCAGCTGAGAAGTCCTTTTCAGACGTCTCGCGCCACTTTCACTCCATTCGAGCCTCTGAGACAGCCTTTTCTGCCTTCTCAGGACGCAAAACACGCTAACTCGCCTTCTCTCAGCAGCTAAGAAGTCCTTTTCAGACGTCTCGCGCCACTTTCACTCCATTCGAGCCTCCGAGACAGCCTTTTCTGCCTTCTCAGGATGCAAAACACGCTAACTCGCCTTCTCTCAGCAGCTGAGAGGTCCTTTTCAGACGTCTCGCGCCACTTTCACTCCATTCGAGCCTCCGAGACAGCCTATTCTGCCTTCTCAGGACGCAAAACACGCTAACTCGCCTTCTCTCAGCAGCTGAGAGGTCCTTTTCAGACGTCTCGCGCCAAACTCAAAACATATAAATTCTAGCGTGTCAAAAAAGGCACTTCGCTAATAGAGCGAAATGCCTTTTGTTACATGCGATGCGCCGAAGTACCATGCTGCTAGGTGTCAATTGTCTTTCTCATCAACGTCCATCTCACCATTAAGCTGATTAGCATAGTTGCGCATCAAATCAAAATCCGGATTACAGATATCCTCCTGCACGTTGGCTTTATCTAGATCCTGCGTATTCAAGAGATTCATGTTCTCGTTGTCCATCCTGCTCTCTCCTTCCTGAGAGTAGGTTTTCCATTCTTATACAATTTATCCCTTTTCGAAAATGACCGTAACAAGTGTCCCTTCCGGCACGCCGGGATAGCGGATTAGAAGCGTTCGAGATCCGGGTTCCCAGCTTCGATCAATAACTTCATGACCATCCGCGATGACATGACGAGGTTCCTCTGTCAGTTGTAGTCTTGTACTAACGGTTGCTCCTGCAGGCGCCTCGGAGACGAATTGGAACTTCCCTTTTACGACGGGTTCCTCGTCACGGATTCGCGACGAACTAACGATGACAGCTGAAGTCTGTTCAGGAGCTGCCTCAAGGTCATAGAGTAAACTACCCTTGCCTGGTTCGACAACCGGATTACTCACAATAGCAAGTCTAGCATCAAAAAGGTCGATGTAGCAGCCATGAACGGTGACAGCTTGATCCGTAAGCGACTCCGTCATGACGCGTGTCGCGACATAGGGACCTCGACGGATTTGAAGATAATGCTTTTCACGCAAAGGCTCCTCATCTCCGCGCATGGCAAGTGCACGCTTCACACTTTCGCGGACCCAATTAGCGCCATCTTCGGTTTCAGCAAGTCGGGCTGGATGTACGCGGTGGACGATAACACCTCCTTGACCTACCCGGTACTCGCCATCCTCAGGGCGGCGCCCCATACCAATGGCCTCGAAGAGGTGATCATCTGGCCGTTCGTAGGCTCTGGCGCCTTGGTTCCACCATTCCTTGACACCGTGGTACGGGTCACTGCCGTCCCCTACATAGATTAAGCAGCCTCCTTCTCGTATCCACTGCGACAGCACTTGATGAAGACCGGCGTGCTCCGGTTTCATAAATTCATAACTGAGCAGCAGCACCCGGTAATCGTCCAAATACCCTGGGAAATGAAGCAAATTGTCCAGCTGAACCGGGCGAAGCGGTATACCGTGCTTAACAAGCGGCAGCGCCAGCCCATAGAACGCCGACCAATTTAGCATTTCTTCGTGATGCTCGGAAGGAAGAATTAATGAACTGATGGTGCCATCATAACGAAAGTCACCCTCATCTGATTTCAAATCAACGTCACCCCGTTGGAACATCGCTGAGTTGGCAAGGAGGAGACCGATTCCATCCGTTTGTTCATCGGACGTGATTTCCTCGTGGCGGTGCATGTCACGAAGTACGTGCATAACAGTCAACAGCTCGGTCGCATAATCGGGCGGGATCATTTCTTTCCCCTTGCCGTCTTTCTTGGGATAGGCAACCTCGAACACTCTTCGCGGCCAAGGACATATCTCGTAATTGTTTACGTAAGGATGAAGCAGAGAAGCAACGACTGTATCTTCATAATTGACCTTATAGTCCGACCACGTGTAATTCGGATTATCCTCAATTGGATCATGAAGAAACCACATATCACGGCCCGTGCCGCGAACGAGCTCTTGCATGACGCCGTATTCAAGGAATGCCGTTTCGAACGTTCGCTCCTCACGGATGCCTTTGTACACATTGCGCGTGCGCGAGGTCCCCGTCCATACTTGAGCAATAAATCCGTCGCAAGCTGGCATGTTGACGAGCAGCGCTTCCGGACTCACAATCCGCCACTGCGTGTAATTGATCAGACTATGCGTCGGCACATAAAAACGGATCGCACGCCCATAATTAACTTCCGCATATTCCTTCATCTGCGCACATAAGCGATCCAGCGTTCGATAGTACAGATACGCCTTCAACTTGGACGCCCGGTACTGCGCATCTGGCGACTCATGAGGCGGTATCCACGGCTCCTGATAAAAGATGCGCCATTCCCGCTTGAAGGCTTCCGAATATCCGCCGGCTACCCAAAACTCCGGCTCCTCTAGATGAATGGCCTCGGCCCCACTGTCGATTGCCCGCTTAATACCGGCAGCAAGGTACTCGCTAAAGGAAATCGTCGGGACCATATAAGGCACGTCTTTGCCGTGCAGTAGCTGGTCGCCGGCACGATTGGTCTGAGCTTCGTCCCAATGATCACGGCCATCATACTTTCCGTACAAATAGTCTTGGTATTCTCCCCACGACACCCCTGTCATCAGGTGGATGATGTAGCCCTTTTCTTTCCACCCGGCGATTCGTTCCTCCAAGTCATCCGAGATGCCATACACCATGACAAAATCGCTGCGCAAATCGTACTTAGCCCCATACGGACGCGATTCTTGGAAACCCGTCCATTCCTTCCTATCCGATACCGGTCTCGACAAAGGTAATCCCTCCTCTAGGAGTTCCCACTCGGCAGAACAAGAACGGGAGAGTCATATTGCCTCTCCCGTCGTTCGCCACCAGAGCGGCCTCTTGTTAAGTTTTAGTTTGGCATTTGAAGTTTTACCACTTCTTTGCCTTTTAGATTATCATTCGTGAATTTAATCGCTTCACGATAGCCTGTTTTTACCAGCTGCCCGCGTAAATCATTGATGATTTTGAGTGCCGCCTCATCGGATTTGGCAAATATCGCTTCCTTCCAAACGTCACCGGTTTTATCCATGGATGGCTTGAGAGATTCCCATTGAGGGGCTTTCGTAATAACGTCCCAAGGATTGTAAGCTGTGATGACTTTAATGCCATTCGGGCGTAAAATTTTACGAGCTTTCTCTAAAGCTGCCACGCGATTCTGATCAGCCCAGATGTCCCCGTTACCTTTGGAATTCGTACGGTCCAGACCCGTTAAACTTTCGTAGCCGACGCCAATCCCTTCGTTCTTTTTCAACTTCCCGGTTTTGTCATTCACAAACTTATCAAACCATTCCTTTTTCGCTGTCGGTTTACCGTTCTGCATATCCCAATGGACGCCTTGAACGCCGTAGCGAGTAAGCATGAAGCCTTCATCAGAAGCTAGGAAATCCAGCAGGCGCAGGGCTGCATCCACATCCTTAGCTTGCTTCGTAATAACAGTCACATTGTTGCCCTGCACGCCTAGATCTGCCGGACGGTTGGCTTCAGCGCCTGCTCTTTCCAGTGGACCTACAGGCACATAATCGCTGCCCGGGTGAGACTGGACGTAGTCCTTGGAGGCATCAAGAATAGCTGGATAGTGAGCTGCGAGGACGGCTACACGCCCTTGCTTTACTTTCTCATTCGCGATTGGATCCGTCTGCGTAAACGCTTCGGAATCCAGCAACCCTTGGGAAATCAGCTTCCGATAGTATAACGTGTAGTCTTCGTATGCTTTAGTAAAGAAATTATTCTCTAGGGAGCCATCTCCTTTATCGAGGAAGCCAGAACCCATAAACATCTGATCGCCGATATTAACAGCCCAACCGTTGTGAAAGCCGCCAAGTGGAATGACAGGTTGACCGCTTTCTTTGAGGCCCGCATCTTTGATCTTCTTCAAGAAATTGTAAAAGTCGTCCTTTGTTTTGACGGACTGTGGATCTACCCCTACTTTTTCAGCAATGTCCTTACGTACATAGAAGCCGTATAACCAGTCCATGGCATCCTTGTCCGTTGCAGGATGATTTTGATATAGCAAATACTTTTTGCCACCATAAGCGTCGATTCCTTTCTCGTAGAGCGCAGGCGGTACGTTTTCCTTAGCAATTTCTTTGGCTAGGTTGGGATAATTAGCCAGCTTGCTTGAGAGATCAACGAGTTGACCCTCTTTTGCAGCTTTGATGATACCATCCAGCTCCCCGCCCCACGCCGGTCCGGTATATATATCTGGCAAGTCCTGCGTCGCGAAGATCGTGTTAACTTTCTCCACTTCGCTTCCTTTGGTGTATTCCATTTGAACCGTTACCCCGGTTTTCTCCTTGATCACCTTGGCGACGGCATTCATGTCGCTCTCAGAACCGCTGGAACCATTCCAGTTGTGCAAAACTTTAAGCGTGACCTCTTTCTTGGTGTCCGTTTTGGCAGTTGCACTTGGACTTGTGCTTGAATTTGCACTTGGGCTTGGAGACGTTTCATCCTTCTGAGTACAACCTACTAAACCACCTGCAAGTGTTAATGCTAATACAACGGAAGCACCTCTAGACCATTTCTTTTTCATGAGAACCCTCCTTCATTTTTATATGATAAGCCCCCCAAAATCGAGGACAGCTAACCCTTAACGGAGCCTAGCAAGACACCTTTGACAAAATACTTTTGCAAGAATGGGTAGATGCACAAAATCGGGAAGACGGTGATAACCAGGAGCGCCATCCGTAACGATTCGGGCGTTGAACCGGCTGGATTCACGCTAATTGTTTGGCCACCTTGCTGAGCTGCCCGCTGCATCGAATTCGAGAGCGCTTCCGCTTCAGTCAGCATTTGCTGCAGCAGCGTTTGAACAGGAACCAGGTTTTTGTTAGATACGTAGTAAGCCCCAGCAAACCAATCGTTCCAATGTGCGACTCCAATGAACAAGCTTATTGTTGCTAGCACTGGACCTGATAAGGGAAGGATAATTTTCAAGAAAATCGTGAAATCGCCATACCCGTCAATGCGTGCCGACTCGTCCAGCTCTTCCGGTATCCCCTGCAGGAACGTCCGGATGATGACGATATGCATGAAGTTGAATAACATCGGAATGATATACACCCAGAAAGTGTTGATCAGATGAAGCTTTTGCAGCGTGATGAAGTAAGGAATGAAACCCGCGCTGAAAATCGTAGGCAAAAAGATATAGAAAGTGAAAAATGTTCTTCCCGGCAGTGTTTTCTTTGCCAATGCGTAAGCCATAAGGGTACACAAAAGCACGTGTAGAAATGTGCCGAGAATCGTGCGTAACAGTGTAATTTTGTAAGCTTGCCAGATACGAGGATTGTGGAACACTTGCGCGTAGTTATCTAATGTGAACTGCCGAGGCCAGAAATACAGCGCACCCTGCATGGAGTCATTTCCATCGTTTAGTGAGTACACGAGAATGTAAATGAACGGGTAGATCATCGAGAAACCGATCAGCGCCAGGATGATATAATTTAATGTGCTGAACAAGGAAAAATCGCGCTTCATTTCATCACTTCCTTAGCGTCTTCGTTAGTAAACTTTCTTCGTAAGCATTTGCTTTTAAAAAAGGGATACGTCGCTGTATTTCTTAGCGATTCGGTTGACAACAAGTATCATCACCAGACCTATAATGCTTTGGAACAACCCAACAGCAGCCGCATAACTTAGTCGACCTCCACTAATACCGGAAGTGATAACATGCACATCGAGGACGCTGCCAATTCGGGCTGTTGCAGGTCCATTCAAGAGAAGCAGCTGTTCGTATCCGGCGCTCATCAAGCCACCGACGGAGAGAATAAAGAGGATCACAGCAATGTTGCGAATACCGGGGAGCGTGACATGCCACATTTGCCGAAAACGATTCGCGCCATCAATCTTCGCCGCTTCGTACAATTGCTGATCAATTCCAGCTATTGCCGCCATATAGATGATGGAGTTCCATCCAATATTTTTCCAAACATCAGACCCCAATATCATGGGATAAAACCATGTCGTGTTGTACAGGAATTGAATGCGCTCCAAGCCAAGTGAGGCAAGCAGGTCATTCAACGGTCCTCCATACGGAGTTAGGAGGCGCTGCATCAGTGTCACGACTACGACCCAAGATACGAAGTAAGGTAAGTAGGAAAGGGTCTGGACAACCTTTTTGAATTTCACTCTGCGAACTTCATTCAAAAGAATCGCGAGAATAATCGGCATCGGGAAACCGATGAGAAGCTTTGACAAACTGATCACAATGGTGTTACGTATGAGTTCTGTTGATTGATAATAATCAAAGAATTGGCGAAAGTACTTCAAGCCAGCCCAAGGACTTCCTGAGAAGCCGCCAGTGAATGTAAAATTACGAAACGCCACTTGAATTCCGTATAGGGGAACGTAAGAAAAGATGAAGAACCAAATGATGCCTGGCAGCATGAATAAGTAAAATACTTTATGCTGCCAGATGCGTTTCCATAGCAAACGCTTGAATGACATCGGTTTTTGGGGCTGAACTTGAGTCATAGAATTTGTCAGTGATTCCATTGTAAGCGTTTTACCTCCTTATAAGACTTACTCATAGGTTCCATTTGATATATTTATCATATCATGCGAAATTACCCACTCGTAAGTCCAAATATTTATGATCAGGTATCACTTTCTTTGGAATTGTCATATTTGTTTGATTGTCACGTCATCTTAAGCCGTTCCCTGAATTGGGTAGGCGTCATCGCGTAGTAATCTTTGAATACCTTTGTAAAATAGCGGTAACTCTGATAACCAACCTCATCCCCAACTTGAGCTACGGTTAAGGCCGTTCGTTCAAGCAGTTCCAAGCTCTTCTCCATTCGAAGACGAACGAGAAAATCAACGAAGTTATAACCCTTCTCTTGCTTAAATAAGGTGCTGAAATAAGAAGCGCTGATGCCCACATATTCAGCAACCTCCTGAAGAGAAATGTCCCGAGACAGCTTGATCTTCATGTATTCAATGCCTTTGGAAACGGGTGACAGCGAAAGGGCCTCGATGGCGATCGATTCCAGCATGAACTGAATCAACTCTTTTGCCTTCTCGGTAAGCTCAACATACGTTTCCTGACAACGGATTTCCTCTATAAACATTTCCATGACTTCACTTGTCACTGGAAGAGATTTAACTTCCCTGAGCTGACGAAACAGATTAACGAGCATCTCGCCCACGATGAAACGTATGGAATCCTCCGATTCCCCGCTGCTGCACAAATTCAGCAGAAATTCGTTGAAGAGTCCATATCCCCCTTGTTCTTCGCCTTGCTTAAAGGCAATGATGAGTTTCTTTTCAAGCTCAGTCGGGTAGAAGCCCTCGTTTTGTCCTTGAGGTGATGGATGAAAAAGATTGACAGACCCTTTACCCGTGAAAAATTTATGCCTAAGCGCCTTGAAAGCTTGAACATATGCCTCGGGAACATTGGAAATACCCTCGAACCGTTGACTGCATCCTACTGAAAGTTGAACGTTAAATAACCGCAAATATTTGTTTAAGCTTTCTTGGAAAGCATGGCCCGCAAGGAGTCCTTTGTTATCGACCGCTCTTTCTGATCCGGCTTCAAGGAGGAAAACGAAACGGTTCGGCGGCATCAGCACAGAATCAACCGCTCCGTAATTGTGAGAGATTTCATCCAAAATATTATGAACGATGAAGCGGCATAGCTTCTGGTCTTCATCGTTATAATTATCGGTGAACTTAGTGTAATCATCGAATTCCGCGACAAGCATAAGAAATGAGCCATTCACGAGGTCTAATTGAGCGTCAAATTGATTGAACCACCGCTCTGGAGAGATCAGGATGTCTTTACGCGTCAGCCAGCGCTCATAGATTTGCGCTTTTTGGAACAATGCCTTCTCCTTCTGCATTTGATTGGCATATTGGATTTTCGTCGACTGCAAATGACGCTCATCCAGTCTTCGCGCGATTGTTTCGAATACTTCTGTTAATTGCTCTTTGGTCACAGGCTTCAGCAAGTAATCTCGCACGCCAAGCTTAATGGCCTGCTGCGCATAATCGAATTCCCCGAAACCGCTAAGAATGACAATTTCCACAGGTTCACCCGGCAGAGATCGAATGCGTTCCGTTAGTTCCAAACCATCCATGTAGGGCATCCGGATATCGGTCATCACCACGTCCACTTCAGGACGTTCCTTCAGGATTTCCCATGCTTGCTGCCCATCCTCCACAATCGCAATGACTTCAAACCCATTTTTCTCCCAATTAATAATCTTGGTGTACCACTTGCGAGTTGATAACTCGTCTTCCACAATAAGCAGCTTATACATGTTCAACCCCCTCAAGCACTGGCAGCGTTAATACAACTTCCGTTCCTTTCCCGGGCTCCGACTTAATGGATAAGCCATACTCACCGCCGAAATACATCCGAATTCGACTGTTCACGTTGTACAAACCGATGCCCTTGCTGGGCGAATGATCACTTAGTAAAGTTTCTGCTTGAACCTTCGTCATCCCCACGCCATTGTCACGAACGGTCACGATGACAGCCTGCTCTGTGAGCTCTCCTATCACGGTTACAGAGCCTGCCGCCATTCCCTTCAACCCATGCTGGATCGCATTTTCCAGGAGAGGCTGAAGGATAATTTTCAAGGTGTAGAGACTTGGTATTTGCGGATCTATCTGCCATTCGACCGTATGTCGCGCACCGAAACGGATTTCCAGAATTTTCAAATAACATTTGGCGTGATCAATTTCTTGTTCGAAACGGATGGTGTTGCTTCCCTTGGATACCGATATTCGAAAGAGGTCCGCTAGGGCGACGACCATGCCAATGGCAGTCTGCTTCTCGTCCATGTCAATCTCGTTCTTGATTGCATCCAATGTATTGTAAAGGAAATGAGGATTAATTTGAGCTTGTAAAAAATTGAGCTCCATTTCCCTTCTTTCCAGTTTTTCCACATAGTTTTGGTGAATAAGGTCTCGTAAATTATCGAGCATGTTATCAAAATTACGATCTAGTTCATCGATCTCATCGCCTTTAACATGGACTCTGCGGCTCGTAGAGAGCACCCCCCTGCCTACCCGGGATACTTTGGCGTGGAGGCGTCGGATCCCGCGGGTCAGTTGACGGGTTATAAGCAAGGTCAGAAAAGAAAAAATAATCATACAAATAATGCTGACTGTTAAAATGGTTTGCCGAATTTCATTTACTTTAGATTGAATCGACGCTTTGGGCACAAGAAGGTACATCGTCCAGTCAACATTCTGGAGCTTGCGGTACCACATGACATAGTCGGTTCCCTGAATATGAAGGTTAAGCTCGGATTCGGAGCTTCGATCCGTACTCGTCTCTTCGACGATTTCCTGTGGAAGTGGTTTGCCAAGTTGAGCGGTGTCAGGGTTAAACATGATGGTTCCCTTACTGTCCGCGATGATTAAGCTTCCGCTTGCGTCCGCTTTGTTGCCCAATGTTTCCTGCACATACGTCACGGAAGGGATCTGGATCGTTAGCTTGATGTAACCAATTTTCTTAAACTGCCCGATGCTGTACATAGGACGCACTAACGCATAATAATATTTACCGTCAACCTGCTCAAGTATCCAAAACTTCGAATCCGGTATCTCATTCAATCCGAGAACCCTTCGAAGCCTATCCTCTGGAAAAAGGTATACGCCATCGGACATGACATCAGGAGATGTGGAGAAAAATTCGATGCTCTCGACATCGGTCGCCTGATAGGCTTGGATAAACCGGACCGCACGAGAGATTTCCCGATTCATAATAATAACGCCTTTTTCCCGGTATACTTCGGGTTCCGTAAGTACGTTTTGAACGGGTTCCGACACTGTTAAATTGTCTAGAATGCTTTCATAGAATCGGATATTGTAGTAAATGCCATTGTTGGATTGGACTAATATCTTTTGATAAGAATCAGATACGTACCGGATAATGAGGTCCGACATTTGATTAAGGAAGTAATTCGTTAACCCTACGATCGGAAGTAGAATGGTCACCAAATATACGATCATTAATTTTTTGTGCAACTTCATGCATGTCTGTCCCCCTTAGTTTAAGTAAGCATAACTGTCTCTTCATTTCCCTAAGGGGACAGACATTTCCTTCACGGTAATAATTAACAAATAGTTTATTGTGGAATACGCACCGTCACATTGTCGATCTGCACAGTCGCATTGTCGTCGTACCACACGCGGAACTGATAGGCATGCCCCAGTACGAAATCAGCCTCCATCATAATGGACTGATACGTATCAGCGGCATTGAAATCACTGCGCAGCACGGCTTTTTCGCCAGTTACTTTGTTGCCTGTTCCGTCATAGATGTCGAGATTCAGCACCCGCTCGGAACCGCCTGCCGGATTGTCGATCTTAATGCGGAAGTCGACTTTAAGGCTTCCGGATGGGAGATCCGCTACCCCGGGACCATGCAGCATATGACCTGCCGCATGTTCCTGCGGATTCGCATACCAACCATCTGCGGCTGCAGCTCCCGTATTATGGCCGAAGTCACGCTCCGCTTCGAAAATACGGCTCGTATAGTTCGCCGATACATGAATCGGAATCTGCGCTTCAAGGCCATTGTATGTCGCGTTCACGATGGCATCCCCGCTTTGAAGCACCTGCAGAGCGCCGCCGGCACCGATAGTGACCGTAGCTTCACCTTGCGCAACGGTCCAAGTCCCATCTACCGTCAGATTAACGTCCGGCTTGCCTTGCTCGCTCGCTTTCCCCCACAGCTGCAGCTGCTTTTGGCCTGCATCCGTTCCGAACACCAACGAGTTTACATTGGATCCACCGAATTTAAAATAAAGCGATTGTGTATTCGGCTTTGTTATTTCTGGCATATCCAGTCTCACATGGTCAACTTTGACGTTCGCCTTATCTTCGAAATGCACACGGAATTCATAGGTGCTGCCAAGCGAAAAGTCAACGTCCTCTAAACTTATATCCATGTACTGATCTTGTACGGCAAAATCCCGTAATTTCAGCTCTTTTGAAGCAATAATTTGATCAGCACTCGCATTGTTAATATCAATGATAGCAATGGTATCGTCAGATCCAGTCGCACCCGAAGCCTTCATGCGGAAAGTGACATCATGCACACCTGATGGTAAATCGGCCACATAAGGTCCATATAACATATGACCGGATCCGTGCTGCTCGATATTTGCCAACCAGCCATCTCCGTCAAGCGCCCCTGTGTTATGCCCGAAATCATTCTCTGCTTCATAGAGTCGCTGTGCTAAATTACGGTTCATCACGACGGTGACTCGATCGATTTTAACCTTGGCGTTGCCATCATACCAAGCTCTGAACTGATAAGAATGACCTGCCACAAAGTCGGCCTCAAGTGTCGAATTATGGTACGTGTCGGCGCTTTGGAACTCGGAGCGATGCACGGCTTTCTCAGCCACAACTACTCCAGCTGTATCATCATAGATATCTAGATTCAGTACACGATCATTATCGCCAGTCACACGGTCAATCATGGTTTTGAACTTAACTTGGTTGCGACCTGCAGGAATGTCTGAGGCACCCGGTCCGAAGAGCATATATCCGGCAGCATGCTCCTGCGGATTAGCTGACCAGCCATCACCATCCAACTTCCCTGTATTATGGCCAAAATCGGTTTCCGCCTCATACACCTTGTTGGCTACTTCTGTATCCTCTTTAGATACGTTATTTTGAATTAGCTTCACCATTTTTTCAGGCGTTACAACTTGAACATCGCCTTGAAGTTGATCGATAACAGCCTTTACTTCGTCCATCGATGATGACCAGGCATGAACGAGAACGAGTGAGTAGCCTGCAGCACTCTTCGGATTTCTTGGAGCCGCATTGATATGCTGCGCAACCGAATTAACATCGCTTCCAGCGATGCCATGCCATAGCATTTCACGCGGAGTGACAATAGGCTTATTGTTAGACCATTTCAAGGCCCCGTTTAACGCTTTATGGTTACTGTATTCCAAATAAATAACGCCATCGATATTCGGCTGAGCCGTATACTTATCCCACATCGCCTTTTTGTTGAAAGCATTAAAATCAATAACTTCAACAAGCGATAAATCAGCTTTGCCCATATAAATGTTTAACCTATTGAGATGTGTATCCAATTCCTGCTCCGGGTACATGGACGGATACATATATCCGCCGCCTGACGGACCAACGACAAAATTATCTTTCTTTGTACCATCCGTATAAAAACGTTCCAGAACAGTCGGTGCCAAATCCATCATGCTGGGAGAAACAGCCCAACCCATATCGAAATTCCCACGGTTTGGGTTGCCAAACCAAGGCTTGCCCTTCTCGGCCAAATCATTTAGCATCCATTGAATATTATCACCATCTGACATGACGAATGACACATAATGCACCTGATCCTGAACTGCAGGCTGCGTCGTATCCTTCTGTTTGAGCTCTTTGATGTTAAAGCTGCTTAACACTGACAAATTATAGGCATGATCTGCCGGCAGTGTGTATACACCCGCTGACGAACTCGGACGTATGAAAGCGTCTTCACCATTTGACGCATCTCCCCATCCTAAAATGACAGCATCTGGCTCCGCGTCAGCAACGACGGATTGTCGGAACGCGCTGTTCCCATCATAAAAGGTGAAAGCGTTAGCCATTACAGCGTAATCTCGTAGTTTGCCGCCCATACCGGACGCCAATTCTTCGCTCGTCTCCCCTTTTTGCTCGATCAAGGTGCGATGGTTGAGCTGGTTCCAGTATTTTTGCTTGACCCATGCTTCATCCTTCATTGAGAGATCCATCAATTGCTTATAGCTTTTGGCTTGTTTAACATCGCCTTTTTCAATTAAGATGGCTTGCTTCAAATGGGCTAGTGAAGTAGCTGCATTGATGGAGCTGTTCCCCTTTTCCCATAGTAAATAGCCATCAAACTGCTTCTTGAATTCCTTCACGAGCTTCCAAGGATCACGGATAAATTCCGTTTTCACCCCGTATTTTTGGACCAAATCGTCCAGCCATATCTTGTAATTCCCGGAATCGGGCAGTATGTAAATTTGATTAGAAGACTTATTAGCGAGTAGCCCTTGCAGCGAAGCGATCATGACACTTTCCGTTTCTGACATATCGCCCAAACGGATCACGTAAAGCTTCTTGGCTTTAACAGCAGCCTTTACATAGTTAGCGTCCAATTGCGGCGAACCACTTTGAGAAAGAGTTGTTTTATGATCTGACTCTGATTCATTAGCTGCAGCGGATGTAGACACAGATGTTCCTAAGAGTGAGATGACAATAGAAAAGCATACAAACAAGACGAATAAACTGGTTTTTCTCATTATAAACCTCCTCATAATTTGAATGTATGACTGGAACGACTTGTCATTCGAATTATACAATATATTATTAACATATTCTACATGTCATTTAGATCATTTATAATTTCTACTTAACTCCTGGATAGACTTGTAGGTGGGCCTCAGATCCTATGCAATCGATGGTTATCAATAAACAAAAAAAGCCAAGCCACTATGGTGATAACCATCCATGACTTAGCTTTTCCATTTAACCGTGTATGATTAAAGGCACAACTTTCCCTTCATTCACATCTATTAAACCAAAATCCGTTATTTTCAGTGCAGGACTAACAGGTAAAGAATGCGTGCTGATCGACATGATCGGATTATAATGGCAGTAGCCTAACGATTCCATGGCCTTGCGCAGCTGCTCAACTTCCTTGGCAACTTGCTCCAAAGGGACTTCAGTTAAAATACCTCCGACAGGCAGCTCAAGACTAGCTATCACATTGCCGTCCTCAACAACGCTGAAGCCCCCTTGATTCTTGATGACCTCATTAGCCGCGATCATCATATCGACGGGATTGTGCCCGACAACAAGCATGTTATGGTTATCGTGCGAATAAGTCGTTGCTATGGCTCCTCGCTTGATCGTATCACCGCCGATTAAACCATAAGCGCGATTCCCATTTTTCCCATAGCGCTCAAACGTAGCAATGAGTCCATAACCGCTTTCCTGCCAGTTAAGCTTTCCTTGACGAACTTCTACATCAACCTGATGCTCCTCTGTAAACGTTGAGCCATCCTTTACTATCATTGCTCGGCAAGCATACCGGCCATCAGCTGCTTCTGTGTTCACTGAGAAGTCCGCTTCTGTTAACGGTGACATATGAACGCTTTGATAGTAGTGATCTGGAAAAGCGGGTGAATGGTCGGTAGGTTGGTACGGTTCGTTCACGTCATAGACTTTGAGGCCATGCTTGTACACTTGGTCGATTGTCAGCTGCTCCAGATTGGAGATCAGTTGAAAATCACCAATTTTACCGGGTGCAATTACGCCGCGATCATACATCCGCATTCTTTTGGCTGGAGAAAGTGTGCTGGCATAAATTGCCTGCTCAGGCTTCATGCCCATGCCGATCGCTTTGCGAACAAGGTGATTCAAGTGGCCCCGACGCTCGAAGGAGTCGGCCATCACATCATCGGTAACAAAGCAATAATGCTCGGATACTTCATGCTCCATCAAATACGCCATCACTTCAGGCGTCATCGATTTTTCTTGAATTTCAATAAACATACCCGCAGCGATCCGAGCTTCCATGCCCTCGATCGATTGATGTGTATGATCGGAATCTACCCCGCTATAGATCATTCGATGCAAATCTAGATCTAATAGTTTCGGGACATGCCCTTCTATAATGAGATGAGGATAGTGGCTGCGGATATGGTTTAAGATGTGATTCGTTTTGCAGTCAGGATCTGTGATGACATCCACATAGTTCATGATTTCGCCTAAACAAATAATTCGTTCGGTACGAAGCAGCTCGTCCAAATCCTCGATTTCAATCGCGCCTCCGGTCGTTTCCATCGAAGTAGCAGGAACCGAACTCGGGATGGCGTAGAACATGTCCGCCACACAATGCTGACTAGCTTTAATGAATTCCCTCACCCCGTCAAGTCCGAAGACATTGGCGATCTCATGAGGTTCTGGAACGATGGTTGTAACACCGTTGCGAATGAGTCCATAAGAGAACGTTTCCGGCGTGACCATTGTGCTTTCGATATGCAGATGGATATCAATGAGGCCGGGAATCATATAACGTCCTTGTCCGTCCAAGCGCTGGTCTGCTTCGAATCTGTCGGTAGCCCGTTCCCCGATATATAGAAATCTTCCATCTAAGATCGCTGCATTGCCTTGAATAAATGTTTTAAAATAACTATTATAAATTCGTACATTCTCAATCAGTAAATCTACACGCATCTGTCTTCGCCTCCAAGTACATTACTCAACTAGAACTAATTTCTCGCTAGGAAAAAGAATCCGAACCTCTTGACCGTTCAGGTAAGGAAGCTCCATTTCTTTATTCACTGTGAAATTTCCCAGCTCCGTCTCGACAACGTATTGATAGCTTCTTCCAAGGAAGGTGCTGACCTTGACGCGACCTGTCAAACGATTCGCTCCTGCCTCGATTTCATCTGGCATTCCAATCACGACATCATCCGGACGAATAGCCCCTTGCTTACCCAGCTGTTCTCCTTTGCTGGCATGCTTCGTAACGGCGAACATATAATCTTTGACTTTCAACGCAATCTCTTCGTTTCCATCAAACCTTGAATCGAAAGTAATAAAATTCGTAAAGCCAATAAACCGAGCCACAAACTCCGTTTTTGGGTATTTAAATATCGCCGCTGGAGCGCCAAGCTGTTCAATGATGCCTTTATTCATAATCGCAACTTGATCGGAGATGGAGAAGCACTCTTCCTGATCGTGCGATACATAGACAGTAGTGATACCAAGCTCCTGCTGGATGCGGCGGATCTCCACCCGCATGTTAATACGCAGATTAGCGTCCAAATTGCTTAGCGGTTCGTCGAAGAGCAGCAGTTCCGGCTCGATCACAAGCGCCCTGGCAATCGCGACCCGCTGTCTTTGGCCGCCTGAAAGTTCCTTCGGAAACCGCTTTTCGAAGCCGGACAAGCTTACGATATCAAGGATGTTCCGGACACGCCGATCGATCTCTGCCCCACTCACTTTTCGAAGACGCAGACCGAAAGCTACATTATCATAAATGGATAAGTGTGGAAACAAAGCATAGCTCTGAAACACGAATCCGAAGTTCCGTTTGTTGACGGGAACGTGCGTATAATCTTTTCCGTTAAGTGAAAATTTGCCTGCCCTTGCCTCAATAAATCCCGCGATTAGCCGCAAAGTCGTCGTTTTCCCGCATCCACTAGGACCCAGCAGCGAGATCAGACTTCCTTTTTCAACACTTAGGTTGAAGTCCTGCAGAATATATTGCTGGTCATAGGCAACCGAAATATTTTCCAGTGATAGCAATGCCATGGATGAAAGCCTCCGTTATCGTTTGGTGAAATAGGATAAACCCATCAACCGTTCAATGATGAACATAAGTACGGCAGTGAAGAGCATTAGTAAGACAGAAATAGCGGCAATTGTTGGATCAAAATGATTCTCCACGTACGTAAGCATCTGTATAGGCAGCGTACTGACTCCGGGACCCGTCATAAAGACTGAAATGTCGACATTATTAAATGATTCTAAAAATGCGATAAGAATGGCTGCGATAATACCGGACTTGATGTTCGGTAAGACTACTTTGAAAAAGGTTTTAAGCTGACCAGCGCCAAGGCTTAAAGCAGCTTCCTCAATCGCAAAATCGAAATTCGATAAGCTTGATGCAATGACGCGGATAATAAAAGGAAGCATAATCACGGTATGTCCAATCAGCAAAGCTGCATAGATCGGCAGGTGATAGGTGACGATAAGGTACTTGAGCATCGTAAACCCAAGCACGATACCTGGAATAAGTACTGGGGAAATAAAAATCGCATTAAGCGCCCCTTTCCCCTTAAACTCAAACCGGCTTAACGCATAAGCCGCTGGGATACCAAGCAGCAGTGCAAACAAATTACCGATCAACGATACGATAACAGAGGTACCTGCGGTCGTCATGAACATCTTGACTTCCAAAATGTTGCGGTACCATTTCAATGAGAATCCTGTCGGTGGGAATTTCAATACACTCCCTGGCTCAAATGAAGCAAATGCAATAATGACGAGCGGCCCGAGCAAGAACATGTAGACAAGAAGCGTAAATAAGGCCAGTCCTCGATTCTTCTCCCGCATACTTCTACCCCTTCGGATTTAATTTAGTAGCCAGTTTGTTCATAAGCGCAATAACCACGAAGGTGATCACGATCATAATCACGGCAATGACGGAGGCGAGATACCAATCGTTCAGAGTAATCGCATTCTGATAGAGGAATGTAGAAATGACCCGCTGCTTGCCTCCGAGCAAAGCCGGTGTCGTATAAGCTGTCAAGCTTCCGACAAAAACAAGGATACTGCCTATAATTAATCCGGGTACACTAAGCGGCACGATGACCTTGACGAAAGCCGTAAATCGGTTAGCTCCCAAGCTCTCCGCCGCTTTGATCAGATCCGGATCTATATTCTCAAGAACACCGACCAACGTAATAATGATGAGCGGAAGAAACAAATGGAGAAGACCAATCATCATCGCAGCTGGCGTGTACAAAATATCGAGTGGCTCTTGGATGATACCAATGGCCATCAAGGCATTATTGAGCAGCCCTTTTTTACCTAAAATAATCATCCAGCTGAACGACCTGACAACCGAGCTCGTAAGCAGCGGGAAAATTGCTAATGCCAGTAAGACCGCTTTTTGTCTCGGACTCTGTTTGGAGATAAAGTAAGCCACAGGAAATCCAAGCAATATGCAAAATAGGGTGGTTACCAAGCTGACACGCAGCGTCGTCCATACGATTTTGAGAAAATAAGGGTCTTTAAAGAAATTTAAGTACCCTCCAAGCGTAAATGTCCCTTTATCGAAAAAGGTTGAACCTATCGTGAGAAGGATCGGTACCACCATGAAAATCATCAGGAACAGTAGTCCCGGTAGCAATAATAAGAATAAGAACTTTTTTTTCATGTAGCTTTACTCCTGTTCCTGGGTTCGCTAGGCACGCAGCGCGTTTATAAAAAGCTGGAGGAATTCGTCAGCCGATACCTCCGTACACACATGAACATTAGCCTCTTTGGATAAGCGGTTCTGGAAATCGCATACGGTTTGTCCGTCACACAGCTCACTTCGGGTTTCGACATCAACGTAATAATGGCGTGTCTTGACAAGCTGTTTATTCAGAGCCACTCCAACTGCAAGTGGATCATGAAGCGCACAGGCCCGAACTCCATTACGTTCATAGTAACGCTTCATATAATTCGCGGTGCTTTCCTGAACATATCGAGCTATAGGAGAATCTCCGAGCTCCCGGATATGTTCATCAGTCAGGAGAGCTTTACGCGTCACATCTAACCCTACAAGGGTTAAGGATGGAAACCCTGCCTGGAAAACGATCTTCGCAGCTTCCGGATCGACGTACATATTGTACTCCGCTGTTGGCGTTACATTGCCGAAGCCTTGTACGACGCCTCCCATTACAATCACTTCCTTGACCTGATGAATCAGATCAGGATGCTTCATAACCGCCAAAGCCAGATTCGTTAATGGAGCTGTCATAACTAAAGTGACTTCTCCAACGTGCTTCCGCACTTGATCCACGATAAAATCGGAGGCATGTCCAGCGGTCGTCTGCATATGAACCCGCATATCGCTTAAAGCGCCGCCAAGCCCGTCATTGCCGTGAACATGATGCTCAAAGTGAGAAGCTCGCATCAAAGGCTTGTCTGCCCCTTTAACGACAGGAATCTTCTCTCCCATCCCAAGCAGTTGGAGGATCTTACATGTATTCTTAGTCGCTTGGTCCAGCGAAACGTTGCCATTCACGGTTGTAATTCCGAGAACATCCATCTCTCCGCTGCGGACTGCCAACAGAATACCTAGCGCATCATCCACACCCGTGTCTACATCTAGGATGACCTTCTTTTTCATGACTAAGCCCCCTTTAAGTCCTATTGAAGAAATCAAGGATATATAAGCATATACCCTTGATTGGTTTTATTTATTGAGCAACTTCTTTGTTCCAGCGAGCAATCCATGCTTTGAGATTCTGATTGACGAATTTCATATCCAATTTGCGAAGTTTACTTACGACGTCAGCGCCATAGGTAATCCCCGTAGCTTCTTCAGGCGAAAGCTGAAGTGTCGTATTTACAGGTGAATCTACTTTCGCTTTCGCTGATTTCTCCTGTACTTCCTTGCTCAAATGCCAGTTGATAAAATCCTCAGCCAGTTGCTTATTTTTGCTTCCTTTAATCACGTTGACCGTGTTCATAACGGCGTAAGCTCCTTCTTGCGGGGAGACGAACTTCGTTTCTGGCACAGCTGCTTTCAAATCCTTCACATACATTTCCATGATAGGTCCAGCTGCAATTTCCCCTTGCGAGAACATATTAACGAATTCGGAAGTTTGGCCGTAGTATTTAACGACTCCTTTATTCACTTCCTTAACCTTAGCGAAAGCTTGATCCTCATTAAACGTCGTGCTACCAGCGACAACAGATGCTGCATCCAAAACCATTGGGCCTGTTGTTGATGTGATGTTAGGAAGTGTCAGCTTCTTGGAAAGCTCAGGGCTCCAGAGGTCGCTCCATGACTTGATCTCTTTGGTGGTTGCTTTCGGATTGTAGGCAATACCCAATCTACCTACTGTGTAGGCAGGACCGTAATCTTCGCCTAGAGGCGCCTTAGCCAAATCATAAATGTCTTTCAAGTTTGGAATACGACTGCGGTCGATCTTATCGAACAGTCCAGCTTCAATTCCTTGTTGTGCGTAATAGTCGGATAAATAAATGAGATCCACACTCGAGCTGCCTTGTTTCACTTTGTTCAAACGTTCTGCGTTGTTGCCTATTTCTAGAACGATCTTAGCATTATGCTCTTTCTCAAATGGTGCGTACACTTCTTTCTTAAAGAAATCATCCGCAAAACCCCAGGTGGAAATGATTAATGTTGTTGGTTCCCCTTTGGATGCCGCTGTGGCAGCTGCTGTGGGTGCTGTTGTAGCTCCACTTGTATTGCCCTGGTCCTTCGCTGTGCCGCAACCTGTTAAGGCTAGTCCTACTACAGATAAAGAAATTAAACCACGAACCATTTTTTGTCTCATAATTTCATCGTCCTCCCAAGTTTTATCATGTATGATTTTAATGCGTGAATCCCCTGTTAATTTTTTACTAGTATTCTTCAAGACCCCAGAACTATGCGCGTTTCGCCTTAAATCCAGCTATGCAAAAAAAAGAAAAGTACCCTTGATAGAAAGAAGCTTCTAATCAAGAGCACTTTTCATTGTAAACAATGTAAAGTGACATCTATTGGTATACATGTGGTTTCCTCTTAAGATAAATCAAAAGAGAACTCCGCCCGACTAAACTATTCGGTTTGTTTAAGAATAATGTTCGTTATTGCCCATTGCGTCGGCGGGTCATAGTCCCTTAATACCGCATCCATAGATAAACCAAGTTCTTGCTCCAGCCTGTCCCGGATTCTCTTCTTGTATATAGAGGACATATAAAAATCGACTTCGTGTTTGAGCGTTGGCGCCTCGCCTTCCAATGCAGTTGAACGTGGTGAGCGGCGATGCTTAGCATGAAAAGTAATAATGTTTTGTTCAATTGAAACCTTCAGCAGTGTTGTGCCAAAGCCGAACAGCTCTTTGGAAATTTCGTTATAGAGGTGACACAGCTTCTTCTTGTATTCATTAGAATCTAGTTGTGGCATGGAATCACCTTCAAGATTAATTATCAACCCTTATGCATGTAAATTCTATCTTAATAATACATAGGATTTCAGAATAAATCAAGAGAATCGTTCGTCTTTCTCACTGAAAAAGGGCATTATTTACCTACAACACATCTAAATGATCCAATTTCCCGAATGTCTTACAAATATTGCTTGATAGTAGTGACAGATAAACAAAAAAAAACGCTCGGGCAGCATAACACTTACTTGGTTAACACAAATCAAGGGCAGTCTCACCGCAACTTTAATACTAGTACTTTATTACTAGTAATAAGAGTGCTATACTTTAGAATAAATGAATAAATCGTAATTCTTCTGTTAAACGATAAGAGCAAAGCTAATGAAAATTAGTGACGCAAAGCTAAAGGAGCTAAGGCGAAATACTTCGCTATGCTTGCCAGTTACCGAAGGAAGGGACATATCCACAACTCCCCTTATTCTTCTTATAAGGGGAGTATTCCTTATGTAACGGGTAGCCATCTATAACAGTAAATAGCTAGGTAGAAAGTCCCCCTGAAAGGTGATAATTAAAATGGCGAGACTAATGGTTGTAGATGATTCTATCTTTATGCGATTGATGATTAAGAACATCCTCTTAGAATTAGGGCATGAAATTGTAGCCGAAGCATCGAATGGACTTGAGGCCATCTCTCTGTTTTTACAGCATTCACCTGACATCATTACGTTGGATATTACAATGCCCGAGATGGATGGTATTACTGCATTAAAGGAAATTAAAAGTTACAAGAGCGATTCAAAGATCATTATGGTCTCAGCAATGGGGCAACAATCCTTTGTCATTGAAGCCATTACCCTTGGCGCTAGAGATTTTATTGTGAAGCCTTTTGATAAAGACAGAGTAGCTGAAGCTGTAAAAAAGGTACTGAATACGTGAATGCCCACAAAGCTCTCTAAATATAGAATTAGCTATCAACGAAATAAGCAAAAATAAAGGTTTACAATTCGATCCACATATAGCTGATCTCTTTATAGGGATATTAAATAGAGAAAAAATAAGCTCGGTGGAATCCTAAAAAAAACCAGGAAGTAACACAAAAAAAGTGTTGTTTCCTGGTTTTTTTATTGAACATCTTTTACAAATATAATCCAAATCTTTTTAATTCAACAAAAATACTTTCCAATCTCTTTCCTTTTTCCGTTAACGTATATTCAACACGAGGGGGGACTTCGGGAAACACTTTCCTTTCCAATACCCCATATTCTTCTAGCGCCTTAAGACGGAGCGACAGCGTTTTTGGACTAATGCCATCCATTGATTTCAACAAGTCGCTGAATCGCAGCGTACCTTCGATAAGAAGATCCCGAATGATTAAAAAGGTCCATTTAGTCCCAATCACGTCAAGTGTTTTGGCAATGGGACAAGGCACACCAGGTGTTCCTTTGGTCAGTACGATCGGTTCAATAGTACTCATAAGAATATCCTCCATAAAAAAACGATTGATTTAGCCCATCATATCACAAAAGTAACTTTTCGGAAATTATATGAAATAAATATCACTACTTCCCTAAATGAATTAACTACATCTATAATAGCGAAGAGCCAATTGTTCCATTCCTATAAAGAATTGAAACATCTGGGTTAAGCAGTAGAGAACCTATGGAGGAGAAGAGTGAAGATGAAAAACATACTGATTATTAATGGTCACCAAAAATATGGTTCATCGTCGGGGAAATTGAATCAAACTTTGATGGATAGCATGGTAAGTTTGTTAGAAAAAAAGAACAATATCCAAACAACAATTATTCAAAACGGATATTCAATCGAAGAAGAACAACAAAAATTTCTCTGGGCTGATATTATCATTTACCAAACACCCGTCTACTGGTTCAGTGTTCCTGGGTTATTTAAAACATATATGGACGAAATCTATGCTTACGGATTATTTTTCAAGGGTGCCGATCAATATGGGAGTGGCGGATTATTAACTGGCAAAAAATATATGTTTTCGACGACTTGGAATGCCCCTAAAGAAGCATTTAACGATCCAACTCAGTTTTTTAAAGGGAATAACTTAGAAGAAGCAGTGAGTCACTTGCATCGCGTACAGGAATTTATCGGAATGCAGCCTCTAAAGAGCTTCGCTTGTTATGATGTCGTCAAAAATTCGAATATTGATCAATTTGTATACGAACTTGATGTACATCTAGAAGAGGTATTGAATTTCTAATAATACAAAATCAGGAGGAATAACCATGTTACAATATCAAAAAGTAGTGATTATCGGTGGAAGTTCTGGAATTGGTTTGGAAACAGCTAAACAAGTCATAGCGCTTGGGGCAGATGTGATCATTGCCAGCCGGTCCGAAGATAAATTGCAGAAGGCCAAAGAGGAGCTGGGATCTCGAGCTGCGGTTTACACGCTGGATACGACACAAGAGCAGCAAGTACAATCTTTCTTTGAAACCGTCGGCCAGTTCGATCATCTTGTGGTAAGTGCAGCGGAAACATCTGGCGGTTCATTTCTCCAAACGGATACAACCCAAGCGCGGCAGTTGTTCGAAAACAAATTTTGGGGCCAATACTATGCCGCTAAATACGGTGCACCGAAAATTTCAGCGAACGGATCAATCACCTTATTCTCTGGCGTCGTTGCCTACAAAGCGATGATTGGTTCTGCTACACTTGGCGCAGTCAATGCAGCAGTTGCGAATCTAGGCCAAACCTTGGCATTGGAGCTTGCACCAATTCGAGTGAATATCATTTCACCCGGTATTATTGATACGCCTTCACGCAGTAAAATGACTGAAGAAGCGCGCAATGATTTCTATGCAAAAGTAGCAAGCAAACTTCCTGTGAAACGAACTGGCACAGCAGAAGATGTCGCACAGAGCGTACTTTACTTGATTCAAAATGGTTTTGTGACCGGGACTGTTCTTCATGTTGAGGGTGGGCATATTTTGACTTAAGGATACAAGGAGTCGATGCTTTTCTTGGGAATGATATTAGAAAACGGCAGATTTTTAGCTTGAACTTTCTCAGTTGTACATAGCGAAAAATGACTGCTTCTGTCTACTTTTTTCCGACCGAAAATTGCCATTTTTTAGCGAAGAATAGCATACTTCAATGAAATCAGTTCTATCATGCAGCTAAAAAAATAAAGGGGATCAAATGGGCGTTTTCCGCCCATTCGATCCCTCATATTCCGCTTCTTCTCGCTGTCTACTTTCTTACCAGATCAACACCAACTTTGCCGTCTTGCACATTCACCTTATACGTTTTCACCCAAATCTTATCGCTGAATAAAGATTTGCCGGTTCGAATATCGAATTCCCAGCCATGCCAAGGACAGCGGATGATTTCGCCCTTTTTACCGTACTCGTATTCATACACGTCCGAAGGAAGCGTAGTACCAGAAACGAGTCCTGCGCACATCGGCGCCCCTTGGTGGGGGCAATAATTGTTTAAAGCGTAATATTCATCGTTTATCCGGTAAATGCCGATGCTCTTCCCCTCGATCGTGACGACGGCGTGACCGCCTTCGGAGACAGCGTCCGCATCCAGCACGTAATGTACCGTCATAAGGTCCTCCGTGAGTTAAAGGTTATATAGGCTTTTGGCATTTTCGTAAAAGATTTTACGCTTCGCCTCCGGCTTTAGTCTCCGCAGAATCATACTTGGTGAATCGAAGTCCCAATGCGGATAATCACTCGAATACAGAATCATATTCTCGGCATCAATCATATTGAACAAATCGATCAAATGCTGCGGATTGTCTGGCTCCTCAATGGGCTGTGTAGTTAAATAGCAATGCTCTCGAATGTACTGACTAGGCAGCTTCTTCAGCCAAGGGACGGTGGAGCGGAGCGCTTTATAGTTCTTATCCAGCCTCCACATCAGGTGCGGCAGCCAGGCAATACCACCCTCGGTAAGCACTACTTTCAACCGCGGGAACTTCTCGAATACGCCCTCGCAAACCATGCTGACGAGATGAGCCATGAACATTTGCGACAAGCATGTATGCCACTCGATGTAACGGGACGGATACCCAGCAGCGGTAGGTGCCGTGGAACTGCCCCCTCCTTCCGCGCCCGGATGAATCGCAATAGGTAAACCATTCCGCTCCGCAGCTTCATAGATAGGATGATACATTCGCTGGCCGAGGGGAGCACGAGCCGCACTGGAAATCATGACTTCGACGATATCGGGATGGCCCCCGACACGGTCGATCTCTTTAGCGGCAAGATACGGGTCCTGCGTGGCGACGGCCATGGCGCCCTTGAACGCCTTGTGTTTACCAAGCCATTCACCAATCAAATAGTCGTTGTAGGCAGAGCAAATCACAGCTGCGTAATCAGGGTCGTGCGTCGTTGAAATATTATACACAACCCCGGTCAACACGCAGTATTCAACATTGTAGCCCTCAAGCAGCTGCTTGATCATGAGGTCTGGGTCCGAGCCAGCTTTGCCGCCGCTGGCCGGAATGGCGTCCTTCTTCATGACACCTACAGGCGAATAGTAACCGGAGCCGGCATACCCGATTCCGGTATTCGCTACGCGTGACCGCCATGGTTCTGCCAGGTACGGCAGCAAGTCGGCATCATTCTGTTCATTGTGGACATCTGCATCAATGACTTTGAAATCTTCGGCCATACGAATCCCTCTATTCCGGAGTATGTGTTACATTTCCCACATTGCATGCACAATTGGATTACTTCTTGCCATAGGTGCGAGTATAAGCGGAATTGTACATATCCAGCAGTTCGTCAGACCCGAGCTTCTTCGCCTGATCGATAAATTCTTGATACGTCTTATCGTTGATCGGCGTCTTGCCCGCAACGAATTCAGTCAGCTTCTGCTCGAGGAATTTGTTCAGGTTGTTCAGCTTCGATTTTTCCAGCTCCAGCTCTTCCTTCGTCTTGACGATCTGTTTTGGCGCTGGAATAATGAACGGTTCGTATCTCTTGTTAATGTCCTTGCTCTTGTCGCTTAAGCCACGCTCCCACACCTCGCGGGATTTGGCATTATCGAGCGTAACCATGTCGTACCAAACGCCCCAATCCTTACGAAGTGTCGTGAATGGCGAAGCGCCGAAATCCTTGTTGTAGACTGCCTTGCCGTTTTCCTTCGTATACGTTTTGCCCTCGATACCAAGCGATAAGTAGTTGGAGCCTTCTTCTCCCAGTAAGTAATCAAGAAATTGAACCGCCCTGTCCTTGTCTTTCACCTTAACCGAGATCGCGCGGCCGGAAGCGCCGACAACCGAACGGGAGAACTGGTAGTTTTTGATGCCGTCTGCAGCGAACTGTGGAATCGCATCGAGTGTGTAATCCGCAGTACCCGCTTTACGGCCTTTATCCATGAGCGTCTCTAAGTCAGCCTTCCAGAAAAACGTCACGAGCGATTTGCCTTTAAGAATCCGCTCTTCCCATTGTGCTTGCGTAATCATCGAGAATTCCGGATCCAGCAGCTTCTCATTAAACAATTTATTCAAGTAAACAAGTGAGTCCTTATATCCTTTATGGTAAGGTGCGAACGCGTATTTGTCGGTGGCCGGGTCGACGTTATAGAAGCCGTGTATGCCGGTGAACGCTCTTCCGAATGTCGTAAATAATCCGGTGTCGCCGACAATGGCATTATTGATGAGCGGATAGGTATCCGGCTGTTTCTCTTTGAGCGTTTTGAGGAACTGGTAAAATTCATCCACAGAAGTCGGCGCCTTCAGTCCGTACTTATCCATGATGTCCTTGCGTGTATACCAGACAAAGTTAAATCCTTTCCCTTCTGCGTCGCCCTCAATGACAGGAACGGTATAAATACCACCGTCAACGCCAGTTGCGACCGCTCTAGCCTCTGGGTATTTGTCATAGAAAGCCTTTAGGTTCGGTGCTTTATCCAAGTAATCTTTTAAGTTCAAAAACACTTTATCCGGACCATGCTGTCTTCCCTCTAACGTATCTACCTGGATAAAGTCTGTAACGGAGTTCGTCGCAATCATAATTTGCTTCTTTTCCTTCAAACCTTCCTGACTGACCACTTGAAACTCGACCTTTACGCCGGTCTTTGCTTCGATTTCCTTGAAGATGTCCCAGTCCTGGCGCACTTTTCCTTCTGGGCGGTCGTAGGCCAGCCACGTGAATGTGATCGGCTTCTTGGACTCGTCTGGTTTCTTCGTTTCTCCGGCCGCAGGAGTATCATTCGGTTGGCTCGAACAGGCTGCTGCGACTAAACTGATGAGCATAACCGTAGTCAAACCTGTTGCGACATTTCTTTTTTTCATATGAAAACCTCCCTATCGTGGTAAAAAAAGTATCCCTCTATAGCGTTAGATTCCGGGGAATCTAGAACTATCCTTTGATGCCGCCGATCATAGTTCCCTGCACGAAGTATTTCTGGATGAACGGGTAAACGCATAGGATCGGGAGCGTAGCGATCATGATGATGGCGTACTTCATCGTTTGGAGCAGGCTCAGATCGCCTTCCGCCTGAATCGTAGTACCGGCCACCAGAATGTTCCGTAGCATAATTTGCAGCGGATACATCGAGCGG
Organism: Paenibacillus phytorum; assembly: GCF_013141715.1. Taxonomy (GTDB): domain Bacteria; phylum Bacillota; class Bacilli; order Paenibacillales; family NBRC-103111; genus Paenibacillus_E; species Paenibacillus_E phytorum. The sequence goes on from NZ_WHOA01000165.1 coordinate 79,229, forward strand.
TCGTTCAAGTAAATGAGTGCATCGAAGAACGCGTTCCACTGGTTCACGGCTGTGAATAAGCCGATTGTTGCCAATACCGGCATCGATAAGGGAATCACGATGCGCAGCAGCACTTGTAAGGAAGAGCAGCCGTCGATCGTCGCCGCATCTTCAAGCTCCTCCGGCAATGCTTCAAAGAACGTTCGCATGATGAACAAGTACCACGTGCTGATCAGGGAAGGCAGAACGATTGCCCAGATCGAGTTCAACATCCCCAGCTTCTGCACAACGAGAAACGTTGGGATCATACCGCCGCTAAACAGCAGCGTAAAAGCAGCCATCATCAGAATGATTCTACGGCCGGGCAGCCACTTCTTCGCAAGCGGATACGCCATAGCCGAGGTTACGAGCAAGGTTAGTATCACATGAACGATCGTATAACGGATCGTATTCCAGTAACTGATCCATAGATCTGGATTGCTCACCAACTGCTTATAGGCAATAAACGTTACCCCCTTAGGAAAGATGAGCACATCCCCGCTCGATACGAGGGCATTATCACTGATCGAAGCGCTGAATACATAAACCAGCGGGTATACCATAACGATCATCAGAAGGATCATGATCACATAGTTGAAGGTATCAAATACCCTTGAAGCCATCGATTGTTTAATTTTCAAAAGGGTTCCTCCTTTACCATAAGCTCGTTTCTGAATATTTTCTAGCGATCCGGTTAGCGGCGATGACGAGGATAAGGCCGATCACCGACTGAAATAACCCGACGGCTGTGGCGAAGCTGAAATCCGCATCCAAGATGCCGCGCCTATACACGAATGTGTTGATGACATCCGATGTTTCATAGTTCATGGAATTGTAAAGCAGCAATATTTTTTGGAATCCGGTCTCCATAAAATGGCCAAGCGTAAGGACGAACAGGATGATCATGACGGGCACCATGCCAACGAACGTAATATGGCGCATCTGGTGGTAGCGGTTCGCCCCATCCATTTTCGCGGCTTCATAAAGCGTCGGATCGATGCCGGCAATCGCAGCCAGATACAGAATCGTCCCCCAGCCGATTTTTTGCCAAACTTCGGAGCTGACATAGATCGTCCGAAACCAATTCGGCAGTCCTAGGAATAGAATCGGCTCCATCCCAAACATTTTGACAAGAATGAAATTGATAATCCCGGTTTGCGGTGAAAGAAATGTGACTAGAATGCCGGCGATGACAACCGTTGATAAGAAGTGCGGCATGTAGCTGATGCTTTGTACAATTCGTTTAAACGTTTTGTTCTTAAGTTCGTGAAACAGAATGGCCAAAATGATCGGTGCCGGAAAATGAAACAGCAAATCGTACACGTTGAGCATGACGGTATTGCGAATCAGCTTCCAGGAATCCGGATTTACGTAGAAGAATTCGATAAAATGCTTCAAGCCTACAAATTTACTGCCTAAAATACCTTTACCGATCGAATAGTCTTGAAACGCGATGATGACACCATACATGGGTACATATTTGAAAATGATGTAATACAAAATTCCAGGCAGCATTAATAGATACAGTGCTCTATGTTTCTTCAACATGTACCACATAACATTTCGCTGTGGCATCTCATCCACCCCCTCGCCTAGATAACGCTTACAACTCTGAGTTGATGGCCTAACTATACTTAGCCATGACTGCCCCGTAAAGATCGCATAATTACGGGAAGTCTCTTTTTTTGCAGACGCAGGTTTCCAAAGGATTCCTGGTCATTTCGGGAGATCGGATGAAAAAAAAGAGACTTCGGAAAAAATGAAGTCTCTGTTCGTTCAATGGTTAATTGTGCGATACTTCGCTGGCGTAATCCCTTCATATTTACGAAACGTTCGGATAAATGAGTTGCGCCCCCAGTAACCTACCTTCTCCGCAATGTCATCGATTTTCATGTCCGTCTCCAGCAAAAATTGCTTCGCCTTCATCAGTCGGTATTTCGCAATATACTCCACATACTTCTCGCCAACCTCTTCTTTGAAGGTACGACTGAAGTGGCCGTTCGACATGTTCAAGAGCCCGGCAAAATATTCGATCGACAGCTCCTCATTATAATGCGCATGAATATAGTCCAAAATCTCTGAAAACTGCTTTGCACGCTGATCAGGCTCCTCTGTCCGAAATAAAACACTGTGAATGTCCTGGAAACAGGCTTTCAGCTCATCCCATGTCATACAACGACCCAGCCGCTCGAACAAGTCTGAAAAGAACGGCACGTTAAAATCGTTATGCTCGGTTTCTACTGCGCGGATCCATGTGTTGAGAACGTCGGTACATAAATATTTAGCCTGAATGGCAGTGGCATTCTTGCGTATTCCCACTTCGAGCATTTCGAAAGCAGAATGCAGCAGCTTATCATATTCCCGCGTCTTGAATTGGTTGAAGATACGGTTGACATCCTGAACAGATAAGAAGCTTTCCCACTGCGTTCGATCCCAGACATTCGGTCCACGACATATCTCCACATCGGAATCAAGTCCGCGATTCTGCAGCACAGACAACGCGAGCTTATACGACTCATGCAGCTCTTCGGTAGCGTTCACCGTCTTCCCGATTCCAATCGTCGCTTTAAAGTATTCGCTGTACTGTTCCAGCAAGAGGCTCACAATGTTCGCGGCCTCCTCGGCTCCGAAGTGGAGAAACGGGTCATGCAGCACCACGCACGCCATCACGTCCGGCTTCGTTTGGCAGAGCCATACCAGCGATGGCGACGATTTGACTATACGCTCTTTGAGTTCCATGAATAGGAAAGACTTCGACGTCTCTGACAGCCGTTCATAGGCGGGCGAATTGTAGTGAAACGCAATGCAGAGAACCGTGCGCATCGCGTTCTTGTTATAGGTAAACTCGATTTCCTTCGCATAATATTCGATGGACAGTGCGTCCCGATATTCACCCAGCAGAATCTTGGTTACGAAAAGCTCCTGCAGGACGGGGAACATCCCGCTCACCCTTTGAGACAGCTCTTTATTTTCTTCCGTAATTTCTTTTATCGGACGATAGACGCGACGGCTTAAATAGTAAGAGACGAAGCTTCCCACCACGAGGAAAAAGACGAGAAACGCCCAACTAATCACCCGTGTGATGTACGCTGGCTTCATCAGGGTACGCAGATCCGCGATGGTCACGTAATACCATGAATCGTCGAAGCTAGATTTCACAAGTGACATGGCAACTTCGTTTGTAATGAGAAATTGAGACCCCTTGGAATTTGCGTGTGTACGCTCCATCACCGCCTTCGCTTCCTTATCTGTCAAACCAACTTGGTTCATGATGAGCCCTTGGCTGCTCGCAATTGCCGTTCCCGTCACCCATTTTTCCGGAATGCTGATCTGCTCCTGGACCTTGTCCTCAGCGAAATCGACGACCAAATACACATCGGGCTTGTCGCTGTTAAATGGATAGCTCATTAAGGCGGACATGCCGATTGTACTCGGATCGGTAAAGTCCATCATTTTTTTGCCGGTAAAATACGACATGTACGCTTTTCTCTGCTGCTCATCAAGCGGATAAGAAAAATCAAAGTAATACTCTTTGTCCGTATAAATATCGACATCGACAACGAGATCGTGATTCACAAAATATAAGAATACCTTTGAAACCAATTTATCGGATTGAAGCTTCATCAACTGCTCTCTGAGAGAGTGAAGCTGCTCCGTACGCTGTTGGTTTTCACGCGAATCGTCGACTGTACGGAGCAGACTCGTTAAATTGGAAGAGTTGAGCATGTTAATCATATTTGTCTTGAGCGAATCTAATGCGGTGTCCGTCTGCTTGGAAAAGTGGCTTATGATGACATCGTTGAGATTCTCTGCATCCTTCTCGATCGTGCGGACCACCAGAACATGAGCCATAATGCTGGCAACAATAACCGGAATGAGAATAACGATGAAATAGGTGGTAAAAAGCCGCCAAAAAAGGGCTAATCGGAACTTATGTACCTTAGAAATGCTCAACACGATCGCCTCCCGCCCCCTGTAAACGTTCGCAGTGATGGCATTACGAATAACTTCTTATCGCGTTCTCTTAATATAGATGATACTGCTGTTTCAGCTGCGCGAATTCCCGGCTTTCGTCCCGAAATTGTTCTAATAACACCGAAACATCTAACGGATCTTCACGGTATACCTTATCCCCACATAATAAATCAATAAAAGGCCTAGATCCCTCTTTAAAAGGTGGCAGGAAAGAAAATTGTTCATAGTTACGCTTAATGGTATACATCAGTGTGATAGCTGTCTCCAAAGGCCGAATCGCTCGGGTATCCAGTACATGAAGCTGAACGCCGCTGCATGATTCTCCCTGAAATTTGGAAAAGGTCGGTTTAAAATAAGTCGGACGAAAAACGATTCCAGGCAGTTTCTTACTGTTCATCTCATCCGCCAGTTGTTGAGCGTCGATGAATGGAGCTCCTACAATTTCAAAAGGAACTGTGGTCCCTCTTCCTTCAGACATGTTGGTGCCTTCAAATATACAGGTGCCTGGATACAACAATGCCGTTTCAAACCGGGGAATCCCCAAGGAGGGCATCACCCAGTGTCGACCGGTATCAGCGAACTGCATCTTTCGCTCCCAGCCCTCCACACGTATCACATGCAGATCACAATGCCAGCTCATCTGATCGTTAGCCATCGTGGCCACCTCACCGGCAGTCAGACCGTAACGCACACAAAGCGGATAATTGCCAACAAAAGATTGATAGTCCTGCTTTAAAATGTTACCTTCTACCGTCACCCCATCCAATGGGTTGATTCGGTCCAAAATGACAAATGGCTTGCCTGCTTTCGCACAGTCTTCCAGAGCATATAGCATCGTATAAATAAAAGTGTAGTATCGTGTGCCCACGTCCTGAATATCATAGACGACCATATCTACCTCATCCAGCATTTCCTGACTCATGCGCTTGGAATCCTTACGGTACAAGCTATATACCGGCACCTGTGTGATCGGATCCAGATACGTTTCTACCAGGGCGCCTGCTGCTTGATCACCACGCACTCCGTGTTCCGGTGAAAACAGGGCTGTCAGATTGAAATTCTCATGCAAAATTTGAATGGTGGAAACGAAGTCATTGGTTAAGCCGGTAGGTGCCGTAATTAGTCCCAATCGTTTCCCCTTAAATAGATGAGTGTACTGCCCAATGCAATCGATACCGTTTCTGATCATAGCTGCCTCCCAAATTTTGTTTGATAAAAGAACAACACAATTACATCTTCGCTTTAACCAAATCCAAAGTTAAGAAAACCTCTATCAAGGCGCCATTCTAGAATGAGCAGCCGCGTTTAGAGGTTGGTTATTGTAGGTTATAATTCAGTTTTGAGAACACGCATATTTTCTTCTGGAATCATGAAGGTTTGTGCATATTCTTTTCTGGCTTCAAGGCCGCGGACTCTCATCAAATGCTTGTAGTACTCCAAATACTTGAACGACTTGCTGCCTGTTACGAACCAATGTGTAGAGACGGCCTTCACCCATAGATCAAAGGCTTCTTGGTCGTAGTCAACATACACATACGGACGATAGTCGACGGCGTCCTCCCAGTTCTCGGCATAATACAATCTCTGTGCAAAATGTGCAGGAAGCTCCCGCTCAAACGTCGGCAAGGCGGCAAAATAGCGGGCATCATTGACGATGCGGTGCGTTGTCATATGATCCTTGTGCATGCTGTTCTTCCAATGTGTAATAATGACGTTGGGACGAACTTGACGAATGACATCGCATACGCGAAAACGCATTTCTTGGTTATCCTGCAGCTCGCCGTCAGGAATATCGTCGAATACGAACGCTTCCCCGCCAAGCATCTCGGCAAAGGTTTTCGCCTCATTCACTTTCTGCACGCGATATTCGGCCATATCTTGTCCTGCCGGAACGCCGCGTTCGCCTGCTGTCAGCGCTAGGGTCGCAATTCGGTCCCCCTTCAAAGAGTGACTTGCCAATACGCCCCCTGCCGTTAATTCAGCATCACCAACATGACCACCGATGGCTAGAATCGTTAACTTTTGCTCGCTCATTCACACAAACTCCCTTCTCATGACAGAAAACTGTTTGACGGTAGTAAAGCCTGCCTTCTCGTAGATGCGGATAGCCGGGTTCGTACTGCCCGTATAGAGCGACATGTAGTCGGTCCCGATCGAACGAAAAGCTTCGCATAACTTAAAGAAAAGGATGCTGCCCAGACCGTGTCCCTCATGCTCGGGAATGACGCCGATTCCGGCGAAATAGCCCCGGCCGTTGTCTTGTCGAATGACCGGACCGGCAAATCCGATTACCTTGTCTTTATATGCAGCAATCACCACTGGCACACCTTCTGCCGTGCTTTGCCCGATTTCCTTCTGCCATAAAAGATTATTAAATCCATTTAGCATTTCATCCACGCCGTTATGCTTTTCCGGGTCGAACAATTCCACCGTGTAGCCACCCGATGCAGCCTTGCTTTCCTTGGCTCTGATATCCTCTGGTATGGTGAAACCGTCCAGCTTCAAATACATGGCGCACTCTTTGGCGCGTTCCACATACCCTGCCTGCAGCAAAAACGCATACAATTTACTTTCAATCGGCACGCCCGGCGCATTGTTATGCTCATGCTTCGGTGTCCCCGGTATATACCACGGCAATAACATCGGATTAAAAAATAAGACATCGCCTTGCTTTTTTCCCAGCTGCTGAAATCGACGCTCCAAAGCGTCTAGCATGCCTTGATAGCTCTCATCTGTTTTGAACTCATCGGCTAAAAAGATACAGGTGATGTATCCCGCCACTTCCCCAAGCGGCAGATCATCCCCTGTGCAGCCGCAAGCAAAGCCTTTGACTTCATTTTGTTCCAGTAACACAAAAGCATTTTGACTATCAAAATAAGGGTTGGCCGTGAAGATACGCTCAAAGGTTTGTTCGGTAAGCTCCTTGTAGCCTTCTTTCACGGCTTCTTCATTCCATAAGTCAATAACCGCTTGACGATATTGTTGATCCCAAGACACAATCATGAAGTAATTCCTCCCCCACGCGCGGCTTGTATTAGCCCTTCACCGCACCAACCGTTACACCTTCTAAGAAGTACTTTTGCAAGCTGAAGAAAAGAATAAACATCGGCAGTGCAGAGATCGTAGCACCCGCCATCATCGGAGCGATAAACGTCGTATTGGCGAAGCGGAAGTTTTTGAGTCCAACTTGGATCGTCTGCATATCCATAGTATTTGTGACAAGAAGCGGCCAGAAGAATGTGTTCCAGCTATCCATAAACGTTAGAATCGCCATGACGGCAAGCACGGTTTTGGACAAAGGTAGAATGATTCTCCAATAGATCGTGAACTGGCTGCACCCTTCGATCTTAGCGCTTTCCATAATCTCGTTTGGGATGCTGCTCATAAACTGTTTAGCCAGAAAAATATTATATACAGTAACGATACCCGGCATAATTAGCGCGCTGTACGTATTTTGCAGCTCGAACACGTTAACAACCAGAATATACAATGGAACTTGCGTAACTTGGTAAGGAATCATCATGGAGACAAGCAGCACAGCAAACAGTACGCCTCTCCCTTTAAAACGAAGTTTAGAAAATGCATACCCAGCCATGCTCGCAAAAATAACATTGGACACCATCACAGTAGTCGCCACGATCAACGAGTTCAAAATCCAACGATACGAATACTCACTGTAATCAAAGAAAAATTTAAAGGAAGCGAATGTAAACTTGCTTGGTAAAATGGAGTAGCTCACCGCTCCGGCCTCAACCGGATCAGCAAAAGAAGAAATGACCATGAAATAGATCGGAAATATCGTCGCCAAAGCAAAAAGTAGAAGGGCGATAAAAATGATTGAATTACGTATGGTTTTTACTCTAGGTTTTCCTGCATGATTGCTGTATAAAGCCATTTTTTATCCCCCGCTCTTAATACTCGACGTCTTTTCCTGCATATTTAAATTGAATAACCGAAATTCCCGCGATAATAACAGCTAGAATCAGCGATTGCGCCGCGGCTTTACCGAATTCAAAATAAGTAAATGCATTATTGAAAATCAGTAGACCCACCATGGTAGTGGCATTGTTAGGACCGCCACCGGTCATCAGGTACGCGTTTTGGAACACTTGGAAAGAACCGATAACACCCGTCACCAAAAGGAATAACGTAGCTGGTTTCAAAGAAGGAACAACGATGTGCCACAGCTTTTGAAAAAAGTTGGCTCCGTCCATTTCCGCTGCCTCGTAATACGTATCATCAATGCCGAGTAAACCGGCCAGGTAGATGATAATGCTTGTGCCATGACTGGACAACCAGGACATCAGAACCAAAGAAAACATCGCCGTTTTGCTTGAGCCGAGCCAGTTCTGATTGGTAAAGCCAAAGAAGTGAATCAACTGATTCAAAATTCCGCCTTCCATTGGATCGAAGATCCAAAGCCATACGACGGATAAAGCAACACCTGAAGCAACAACAGGCAAGTAATAAACACCTTTGAAAAAGCCCTGCGTTTTTTTCCTGAGCGGCAAAATCATAATCGCGATAACCATGGACAAGATCAAGTTAACAGGTACAGTCAAAAGCGTATAGACGACGGTATTGCGCATTGCTTGCCAAAATAAAGCATCTTTCACCGTAGCGACATAATTGTCAAATCCAACATACGTGGAACCAAGAGGCTTATATTGTTGGAGACTAATGATAAAGGCGCTAACGACCGGATATGCGGTGAACATCGCAAAAACAACCAAAGCGACGGCAATGAATGCATATCCCCAAGCACCTTCTCCTTTGATTCCTTTTCTTTTCATCGGTTTAGCGATATTCGTTGCCATTTTGTCTAACCCCCAAACCTCGTTTCAAAAAACTCGGATTAAAATAGTTCGGATAGCCGCGCAACAAGCATCACGACTATCCGAGGTTTACAACTTATGATTAATCTTTCACAACGCCGTCTGCGCCAAATGCAGCAATCGCAGCGGTTTTCACAGCTTCATACATCGCTTCAGGAGTAATTTCACCTGCGATCAGACCTTGGAACTTAGGCACGATAACTTCTGTTTCCAATTTAATTGCTTTAGCACCCAGTTCTGTCGGGATATCCGAACGAGCCGGTGTTGCATTTTTCAGCATGTAGTCAACAGCAGCGATGTTCTCAGGGCTTCTGTCAATTTTCATGCTTTCAGCCGCTTTTTTACCGCTTTGCGTAATGTGAGCAGAGAACAGATCACTGTTTGTTGCTGCAGCATTTTTACCGCTAGCTAAGAAGTAAGCAGCTTTTACAACATTCGCTTTGTGCTCAGCCGTAGGTTCCTTTTTACCGCGGAACGTCATGTAACCGTCAACGACAGTAGCGAATGATGGTTTTGCACCTTGGAAAGTCGGAGCCGGCAATACAACATAATCAACTGGGATAGAGTCTTTTACAGCACTTGCATCAGCTGCTTTCAGCTTCGCATTATTAGTCTTAGCGGAATTTTCAAACACCGCAAGACCTTTACCAGTGATCATCGTTTGACCTGTCAAGAACATGTTCCAACGTTTACCTGCATCTACGGAGCTAAGCTCTTTCGGCATGGAGCCGTCATCAATCAGCTGACGAAGATCTTTGAGCAATCCTAGGTAGTTTTTGCTAGTGTACGCATATTTCAAATCTTTATTAAACGCATGAGGCATGCCGGCATTTTTCGCCATGATACCCAAGTAGTCAACAGCTGCAACGCCTTTAACAGCGAACACGAAACCATATCGTGTTTTGCCGTTTTCAGTTACGACGCCTTTTTTGACCGCTTGACGGAATTCATCGTACGTCCAACCGCTCGTTTGTACTTTCTTCCAATCGATGCCGGCCTTTTCCAGGTACGCTTTGTTGCCGCCCAGTGCGTGAACTTCCATGTACGCTGGGAAACCGTAAAGTCCTTTGCCGTTCTTCATGTATTCAAGCGGAGCTTTCTCATAATCGTTAATCATCTCAGGAGTTGCTGAATCCGTAATGTCCATGAGCAAACCTTGCTGCAGATACTTAGGGATGCCGTCAGAGCCTCCGAACGCAATATCCGGCGGGCTGCCCGCATTCACTTGCGTATCCAATTTCTGCTTCATATCTTCCCAGCTTGCCGGTTCAATTTTCAAAGTCAGATTCGGATACAATGCCGTAAAGTCTTTGGACATTTGTTCGAAAGTCTTTTGGTAGTTCGGTGAAACTGGCGGCAGCAAAGCAGTAATGGTGTCTTTAGCTGTTGAGGCGCCGGCAGTAGCCGCTGGAGCAGGAGTTCCTGCTGGTGTAGTTGTTGCTTTCGTACCGGAAGTACCACCACAAGCTGTTAAAGCCATGGTTAAAGCTACGACGGAAGCTAATACGGGCATTTTTCTTTTCATGAAAATAGACCTCCATTTATAGGGATCTTTGAGCGTAGCTCAAAGTCTCTCCTTTTTATATTGAGTTTTTCACACAACTTTGCTAAAAGTACGTATGGCTGTTTTCAAACGGCCGTCACATTGATTCAATGCGCGTTCTGCCTCCACTGCATCCAAACCGGTTTTAATCATCATAATCGCTAATTTGCAATTCATGGAAGCGCTTTCCAAATGGGCAATAGCGCACTTTTCATCTACCCCTGTTGCTGCTCTAATGATACGAACAGAACGATCATACAATTTGATATTGCTTGCCTTCATGTCTACCATGAGGTTGTTATACGTCTTTCCAAGCTTCACCATCGTACAGGTCGTCAGCATGTTAAGAACCAGCTTCTGTGCTGTCCCCGCTTTCAATCGGGTAGATCCCATAATCGCTTCCGGCCCAACCACTGGCGCAATACACACATCACAGACAGGCTCTAGTTTCGAATTTTTGTTATTCACTACGCCGATCGTTGCTGCACCAATTTCCTTTGCTTTTTTCAAACTGGCAATGACGAATTGTGCGCTTCCACTGGCCGTAATTCCGATAACAGCATCCTTGTCTGTCACACCGCACCGTTCAATGAGTGCGATCCCCTCCTCCGCGTTATCCTCAAAACCTTCAACTGCAATTCTTAGTGCCCCATCGCCACCGGCGATATGACCTTGCACCAGCATGGGGTCAATACCAAAAGTAGGAGGACATTCAGAAGCGTCGAGCACACCGAGTCTGCCAGAAGATCCAGCCCCTACGTAGAACATTCTGCCACCGTTTTTTAGAACATGATGTAAAATATCAACCGCTTTCATAATTTGCGGTATTTCTGCTCCCACTGCAGCGGGAACTTCAGCATCCTGCTCATTCATTAAACGCAGCATTTGTTCCGTTGTACATTCATCCATAATTAGTGTTTTCTCGTTAATCTCTTCCGTAGTCAACCCCGACAGATACTCATCCATAGCCTTCCTCCTATCCTGTTTGTTACAATTTCTAATTTCATACTAGCGAAAAATTTCATCATGGTCAATAGTTTTTGAAATTTTATTTCTTATTACAATAAACTTTTGATTTTTTATTTTATTTTACAACAAAAAAAGACAACGACTTGATCTTGCTAAGTCGTTGTCTTTGTCTTTTATTTACGATGTTTGCTGCTGGCTATAATATCGTGCGTTTTAGCTAAATATTTCTTCACTTTCTTGTATTCCGCACTGGCTACACCCGCAAAAAGTATATCAATTACTGTCAGCATAGCAATTCGCGATCCCATGGCACCGCTTCTGATGGTTACCTCTGGTGTTGAAATGCTCAAGACGATATTCGCCTTATCTGCTAACTCGCTTTTATTATATTTGGTAATGGCAATAATACATGCGCCATTTTTTTTGGCTATTTCTAGCGAATCGAGAATTTCCACCGTACTGCCGGAATTCGAAATAAAGATGGCTACATCACTTTTGTCCATCAGCGTAGCTGCCGTGAGCTGGCTGTGCCCGTCCGTGTAGGTATGGCACATCTTGTTGATTCGTGAAAATTTCTGCTCCGCATCGATACCGACCAGACCGGAAGCACCGATTCCGAAAAATGCAATACGGTTGCTTTCACGCAGGACTTTTACAGCACGGGCTATTTCATTTTTATCAATGACACTGAGGGTGTCTTCAATAGATTTACTATTATTGCGAGAAATATTAGAGATTATGACGGATAGATCATCCCCTGGTTGTATATCGGTGTACTGGTCCTTCTCATCATCATCCATAGATCCAATTGAAGCTGAGATACTTACAATAAAGTTCCGGTAACCTTTATACCCCATCGTTTTACAGAAACGAAGAACGGATGCATCACTGGTCTTCGTCAGCCCGGCAAGGCTTTTAATCGAAAGATGCGGGATTTCCTCTAAATTCTCCAAAATGTACTCGGCTACCAACTTCTCTACAGGAGTTAGGCTTTCTTTCATATCACGAATCTTTATCAAAATATTATCATTAATTGACATATATATTATCTGTTCACCCTATTTTCTCTGAGCTAAAATTTTAATCTCATCATACGTATATTTGCTCAAAAAAACAAGATTAATATCTAAAATAGGACACAATTTCGAATTTTAAGTCAAGAAATTTATTTTCAAAATAAATCCATCAAAGTAAAATTAAATTCCAGTTTATATTGCAGCGTTTCTGAATGCGATGCTATAATAGCAGCGTGATTGAGCTAAATAGGAAGGGTGAATACATGGATGAATAAAAAATTGAAAATAGCGATTATTGGATCGGGAAGCACCTACACCCCAGAACTGATTGAAGGAATGATTAAGCGAAAAGACGTATTACCAATAGATGAACTAGTACTCATGGATATTGATACAAGAAAGCTAGACATTGTAGGCAAACTCTGTGAACGCATGATACAAGCAGCGAATATTCCATGTCGAGTCATCTTAACCGAAAACTTGGATGAAGCGCTGCAGGATGCGGATTTTGTGTTATCACAAATTCGTGTGGGTAAGCTGCCTGCCCGCGTACTCGACGAGACCATTCCTCTCAAATACGATTTAATCGGGCAAGAAACCTGCGGAATCGGTGGATTTTTTAAAGCTATGCGCACCATTCCCGTTATGCTTCATATTGCCGACCGTATGCAAGAACTGTGTCCGGATGCTTGGCTCATCAATTTCTCCAATCCAGCCGGCATCATTACAGAAGCGCTGCTTAACCATTCCAAGGTGAAGATGCTTGGTCTGTGCAACGTCCCTTTCAACATGTTCAAGAGCATTCGTGAAACCTTGCAATTAGACCATGCTAGTTTTACCTATGTTGGACTTAACCATTTAAGCTGGATTACGTCTATTGAGCAAGATGGTAAGGATTATGTGAAAGCAGCACTTGATATGGGGCTTAACAGTGAAGCGATGAAGAATATTCCTTCAAGCGGATTTAGTAAAGAGGTCGTTCAGATGGTGGGAGCCATACCTTCTTCTTATTTGGAATATTATTACTTCAAAGAGAAGAAGCTAAAATTGCTGAAAGACAGCGAACTAACACGCGGCGAGAAATGTATCCAGATCGAAGAGGAGCTGCTAAACATCTACTTGGATTCCGAACTCCATTCAAAGCCGGAGCTGCTTTCTACTCGCGGCGGTGCCAATTATTCGGAAGTAGCCATCAGTTTAGTCGATGCCATCTATAACGATAAACAAGAGGTACATGTGGTCAACCTGCTTAACAATGGGGCACTAGATTTCATGGAGGACTCCGATGCCGTTGAAGTATGTGCTGTTATTGGTAAAAATGGCGCCACACCGATCAAAGTTAACGATTTCAATAATCAACATATCATTGATTATATGCGTATGGTCAAAGCCTACGAACGTGAAACCGTGGCTGCTGCAGTGAGCGGCAGCGAAGATGCCGCCATGCGCGCGCTATTGATGAATCCATTGGTTGGTGACTATGATGCCGCGTATAACTGCTTCAATGAGTTGAAGGAAGCCCACAGAGACTACCTCCCGCAGTTTTTCGCTAATGAGAAGTAGTCATGAATGATAAAAAGTACATTATCGGTGTCGACGGCGGAAATAGTAAAACGGACTACTTTCTATTCGATATCCTGGGGAACTTTGTAGACCATATTCATACAGGTACATGCAGTCATGAACAGTTCCACGACGCGTACCTGAGCTCATTCCGAATCATGAATGAAAATATTCAGCATTTGCTGACGCGCAATCAGTTAACCATGGATCATATTGCAGCCGGTGCTTTCGGATTAGCTGGTGCAGACATTCCATCCCAAAAGGAAAATTTATGCAAAGTCATCGAGCGTATCGGCTTTACTCACTATGCCATGGACAACGACTCATTCTTGGGTGTTAAAGCTGGCAGTGAAAAGGGCTTCGGCATTTGCTCCATTAATGGCTCGGGCTCCTCTACGGGAGGGATTTCTCCAAGTGGAAAGCGCCTTCAAGTAGGCGGTGTTGGCAGTGAGCTATCTGGGGATGAAGCTGGAGGGTTCTTTTTAGCCAGAAAAGTACTTCGGGCTGTATATGACTTTTTCTACCGCATGGGGCCGGAAACTGGAATGACTGAACCCGTCATGAAGCTGCTGCAAATACCCAGTAAAGAATTGTTCATTGAATACACCTTGAACGGCATACAAAAGCGAACAAGTCCCACCACCAAGCTGGTGCAAATCCTGTTCTCCGCGGCAGATAACGGGGATTCCGTAGCTCTGAATATTATAGATAACACGGCCAAACAACTGGCCTACTCCACGGTTGGCTGTATGCACAATCTGGATTTCGACCATGAAGTCGATATCATTCTGGCAGGCTCAGTTTGGGTCAAAGCTGAAAGTCCTTTGCTGCTCCAAAACTTCAAAAATCATATTTCAAACTTGACCAATCACAGCTGCAATTACATCCTTCTACAAGTCCCACCTGCAACTGGCGCAGTCCTATGGGCACTGGAACTTGCCTATGGACATCCAGTGAATTTAGATACTCGTCTGAAAGTGATTGAGGCCGTAGAACAACATGAGACTTAATAGTGAAAAAGTATCGCTATAGTAACTAGCATATGCTAAGGGAACGACGAAAGCGCTATTTGGACGAAAAACGCCCAAAATCACGAGGAAGAGGAACGACGATGCGTTATATCGCGGTTTTTAGCCTCCGGATCGTTCCAATTGGACAAATAGCGCTGTCTCGTTCCTCTTATTCGATTTCAAACACAGAATTTCAAGAAATAAAGGATCTACGTTCCGCGCCCTTCGTACCTCATAAAGCCTCCAACAACCGTTGCCGATCATTCGATCCCATGGCTAAATGAATAAGGTGAGCCACCAATTTTTTCTGTTCTGGATTTAATCGTGCAAACACTCTTGGTTCTAGTTGACACATTTCCCTGATCACAGATTCCAGCTCTTCTTTTCTGTTATTGTCCTCAGGTTCGTCTTTAAAAGTAGGAAATGCCTTGGATTCCGCAAAGTCTTCAATAACATGATCTGCTAATAATCCCAAGTAGGGCTTCCTTTTTTGCTTAATAAACGTGTTGATTTCTTCAAGTAAAAATTGAAAGGCCTCGCTTCTTCTGCTTGCTCCAAAAGATAATTCCAGTTGTCCACCGTTGTCTTCACTATCAAAATCAAAATGATCAAATCCTTGACTTTGAATATAAACGCTATGATAGAAGGAATCACCTTTATTATTAAAAGTTGTCGGCTGCTTATGCTTCTCCGCTAAATTCGAATCGATAAAGTAAAGCTTGGAATATTCATGATTGATTCGGTCATTCCAACGAACATATTTGATTTGAAACTCCGTTTGTGTATGCTCATGAACGATTTTAAAACTTTCTTTTTCGGCTATAACGCACGAATAGTCTAAGGATACGCCATCCAATCTAACATCGAAATGTTTTTCAGAATGAAGTTCTAGGAACCATCCAAATTCCTTACATAAAAAAGTCAACAAATCCTCATATACAAAGTCTTTTATGATATTATGAAAAGTTACAGTCGTCCCTGAATCTTCATCTGTTAGTATGTTATTCGTAGCTTCATAAGTATCCAAATTTTTCGAATGAATACGAATGATATACATATTTTTAAGAAGGCCGTCTACATATGTCGTTTTCCATGTTGCATCTGATGCAAAGTGGTGGAAGGTTAATCGACCGATTCCATTCTTTCCATGCATGGCAGAAGTCGTTCTGGCTCGCTTTTCAGGATCAACTTGCTTCTCTGATTCAAAAAATGGCGTAAACTTCCGATCTAATTCTCTCCTATCTATGCCATAACCATTATCAGCAATGACAATTTGATCTATGCCGCCTAGAACATTCTTATGAAGTTTAACATCTACAACAGTAGCTTGAGCATCGAATCCATTCCAAATATATTCAGAGATTGCTTGCAAATAATCAAACTTACGAAGAGTTTTTTCGATACCTTTTGAGGATATTTCTATTTTGCTTTTGCCCAAAATGATCAACCCCTTCAATGAATAATGAATTACTCCAATATCTACAAATCTATCATATTCCAAATCTTTCATTCCGTATGTCGATCCATGCTTGCCTGATGCAAATCTTTTTCGACAAAAAAAACGACACCTCAAAGGTGTCGCTTTACATCACTTTTTAATTTCTTCCAGTGGAGAATGATGTCCGTAAAACGTTTTTTCTCTTATAACCGGGGCTGTCCATTTAACCGCATTGGCGATCACGCGCTGAACATCTTTGTTGTGATAGGTAGGATAAGTCTCATGTCCTGGACGGAAATAGAAAATTCGGCCTTGACCGCGACGGTAAGTGCAGCCGCTGCGGAACACCTCGCCCCCCTCAAACCAACTGACGAAGATTAATTCATCAGGCACGGGAATATCAAAATGCTCTCCGTACATCTCCTCTTCCGCCAAATCGATAAAGGGACCAATTCCTTCTACGATTGGGTGTGATGGATCAACAACCCAAAGCCGCTCCTTCTCGTCCGCTTCTCTCCAAAGCAGATCGCAGGATGTCCCCATTAGCTTGCGGAACATCTTGGAATGATGGCCTGAATGCAGGACGACCAGCCCCATCCCCTTATGTACACGGTCACAAATACGATCGACGACATCATCCTGAAAGCCCTTGTGATCGACGTGACCCCAATAAATGAGAACATCGGTAGCATCCAGCTTTTCTTGGGTTAGTCCGTGCTCAGGCTCATTAAAGGTTGCAAAGCTAATATCAAATCCATCCTGCCTGATACCATCAGCAATGGCTCCATGCATCCCTTTGGGATATATCCGGGCTACCTCCTCTTTTCTTTGCTCTTGCAGAAATTCATTCCATATCGTTACTTTAATCATACAACTCGCTCCTTTTTGAATAAATGAATGCAGTTATATGGTTCTCGTCACTCCGTCTTTTGCTGAATCTATGATCGCTTGCAGCACTTGTTGATTACGGTATCCGTCTATGATTGTAGGGAGTAATGGAGAGTTAGCCTGCTCCAAATAATCCACAAAATCCTGCAGCATGGGCTTCATCGTTTTCTCGTCCAAGTGAATGACTTTTTCTGTTAGCTCCAGCTTTTCGCCTTCTCTAACCGTCAAATGAACTTCATTCGGTTGTTCGACCGAAATCCTGACGGTGCCTAGATCGCCAAACAACGTAACCTGAAATTGATTTTTCGTTCCAATGGCATTTTTATGGGTATAAAAGGTGCCCATGACCCCGCCTTCAAGCACACACTGGAAACCGGTAAAGTCATCCACGTCTACTTTAACGAGCTGATTTGTCCGCGGATCCGTTCGGTGATCGATAAACGTGCTCATCATACCGGCTACTTGCGTAAATTCTCCTACAAAAAAGCGTGCCGCATCCACCATATGAGAGCCTATATCCGCTAATATACCTGACCCTGCCATCTCTTTATTAAACCGCCAGGTGTACTCCTTGTTAAACATTGGCGCGTTTTCCTCTTGCAAGTAGTGAGCGGCAATATGCCGAATACGCCCTAGAGTCCCTTGTTCTACAAGCTGCTTAACGTATTGAAAGCAAGGTCTGTAGCGGTAGGAAAATCCAATCATGCAGGGGATCGGATTTTTTTCATACAAGCGTAATAATTCATCTGCTTCTTCCATCGTTCGTGTGAAAGGTTTTTCAGAAAATATCGGTTTACCGCATTCTATCGCATATTTTAAGATGTCATAATGGAATTTATTCGAGACACCGGATATGATAAAGTCAACATCGGTATCAGCTATAATCGCTTTATAATCGCAATAGCGCTTCTCAGCCGATAAGTTTAATCGATCACCGACCTCTTGAACCGCCTTTGTATTCACATCACAAATGGCTGCAACTCTCGTATTCGCAATTCTCGAAAGATGGTTCATATGATAATCGCCAATTCCTCCAAGGCCAATGATGCCTACGTTCCATATGTCTTTGTTCATCCTGCTGCCCTCCCGATATTGTCTTCAACTACTTATCCAATCGTCAGACAAGAATTTCTTTCTATAATTTTGCTTTCAATAATCATATTTTCCGAGAAATCCCCTTGCAGAACGCCTAATTGGTGCATTAACAATCGGACAGACTGAGCCCCTAATTCCGAAGGCTGCAAATCCATGCTCGTCAAAGACGGGTTCGATTGAACCATCATAGAGAGATCTCCGCATATGACAAATAGAGATACATCTTCTGGTACCCTGAGATTCAGATCCTTGAGTGCATTAAGGACACTGAATGCCGTGCGGTCGTCATCTGCAATAATCGCGGTCACTTTCTTCTTCTGGTTACCAAGGATTTCAATTGTCTCTGCATAGCCATAGTCCATGTATTCACTAGTATTTAGGGCAGGCTTATGATGAATCATGTGATCTTCCACATCAAGCTGATGATCTTTCATCGCCTTGATAAAGCCAGCTTTTCTATCGATGGACACGGTCATAAGCTCATTTGCATTTAAAAACATAATGTCTTTATGACCCTTGTCGATCAAATACTTGCATATGCTGTCAATAATCTTGTGATTGTCGTTATCCACGCTGAAAGATTTATGAATATTGGTATTCATGACTCTGCCGACAGTAACAAAGGGGATTTGTTCACCATGCATGAGGTTGATACGGTCATCATCGGTCGTTGGGCTCATCACAACAGCACCATCAATCGGATAACTCGACAGGAATGGTGTTTTCACCTTTTGCACAGGAATCATATCAAGCAGAACCCTGTATCCATAAAAGGAAGCCTCCAAAATAACGCCATTGATGAACTGTGTATGAAATGCGCTAAAAAAGAAGCTGCCATGCGGGATTGTCAATCCGATCGCCATGGTTTTCTTCGTAGCCAAGCTTCGCGCAATATGATTAGGCACATAATTTAATTGTCTGGAGACCGTCATGACTCTCTCTTTTACTTCGTCGCTTGTAGGTCTTTTTTGGCTAAAAACATTCGACACTGTCCCTTTTGAGACTTTCGCTAATTTTGCTACTTCATCAATTTTAGCCATATATATTCAAACATCCCTTCAGAAAACCATCCATTTATCCTAATTCTTCATTGAGTTTTTCTACTAAGTCAATTAATTCCAGCGGATGGTTGATCGTATAATCAGGTATTTCACTTTCGTCTGCGTGCAACTTCGGGTATCTAGGAGTCCAGCTCAAGAAGATACTCGTAATTCCCATTGCATTAGCCCCTTTAACATCGCGGCTTAGGTTGTTGCCCACCATGACAATACGGGAGCAATCCTGCTCGCTGAGATCCAACGCTCCAATCGCGGCTTTAAACATACGAGGACTTGGTTTAGAAGCTTTAATAGTCTCTGAATAAATCATCGTGGTAAAATAATCATACAATCCATTTTGCGTTAAAATATTTTTGAACGATTGCGCCCTACCGTCGGCTACGATGGCCAGTATATATCCGCGTTCGGCAAGCGTCTTCACCATAATATCGGCCCCTGGAATCACATTCGCCCTAATGACAATATCATGATCATCTCTAATTTCAGTTCCTTCATCAATGATCGTATCTCCGCAGTCCAGAAAAACGATAAGCTTCTTAGCATTAGGATCAATCGTTGTCGTATCACTCATGTATTACACCTCTTAAGTTTAATTGATTCGCATAGTGGCAGGCAGCATAATGATTTTCGCCGACGGCTTGCAGCTCCGGTTCTTCCTGTATACATTTATCAGTCTTATACGTACACCTTGGATGAAAGTGACATCCGCTTGGAGGATTAGCTGGATTAGGAACTTCTCCTTCGAGAATAATTCGATCCTTCTTATAATTCGGGTCTGGCTCAGGTACAGCCGACAATAGCGCCTCTGTATAGGGATGCTTGGGATGATCAAATAACGAATCCACCGGCGCCAATTCTACTATTTTCCCTAAGTGCATAACCGCTACTCTGTCGGAGATGTTTTGAACGATGGATAAATCATGAGAGATGAAAATATAAGTGATCTGCAGCTGCTCTTGCAGGTCCTTCAGCAGATTAATGATTTGTGCTTTAATGGACACGTCTAACGCCGAAACAGCTTCATCACATACGATTAGTCTCGGTTGAGAAATAAGTGATCTCGCAATAGCGATACGTTGTCTTTGCCCTCCGGAAAAGGCATGAGGATATCGTTTGAGATAACTGACATTTAATCCGGTCTTCTCTGCGATTTGGGTAACTTTGTCATCTAATTGTGATTTCGTCAGTTTAAAGTTAGCGAGCAGCGGCTCAGCAATAATATCGTATACGCTCATTCTAGGACTCAGTGATGAATAGGGATCCTGAAAAATCATCTGAATATCTTTTCTATATTTCTTGAATTCTTTGCCTCGCAGCCCTAAAAAATCAACTTGCTTTTCACCTTCAGGTTGATACATCACTTGCCCTGAAGTGGCATCCATCCCTCTCACAATACAGCGGCCTAACGTCGTTTTTCCACAGCCTGATTCGCCGACAATGCTTAATGTCTCCCCTTCCAATAGCTCAAAAGAGACGTTGTTTAAAACACGAATGGATGAAGGCTTTCTAAACAGCTTATTCTTGGATTTCACTTGAAAATCCTTATTTAGATTATTTACTTTCAGTATAGGTTTAGACATCCTTATTCTCCTTCGCCTTCATCCTTATAAAGAAAACATCTAACCATATGGCTATCGGATACTCGAGTTTTCGGCACGGCCTGTTTATTGCATACACCTTCAATCCTATCCTTACAACGATCATAAAAGCCGCACATTGGAGGCATATTGAATGCCATCGGAACTGTTCCTTCAATCGATTCTAGACGTGTATGTCTATTTCCGCCTAATCTTGGCATCGATTTAAGCAGACCTTTCGTATACGGGTGTTTAGGATTATTGAAAATTTCTTCTACTGTCGATTGCTCAACAATTTTCCCTAGATACATGACAGCCACTTCGTCGCACATTTCTGCAATGATCCCAAGATCATGAGTCACCAGCAGAATGGCCATGCCAAATTCCTGTTGGAGTCCCTTCATAAGCTCTAACACTTGCGCTTGAATGGTTACATCCAGTGCAGTCGTGGGCTCATCGGCAATTAACAGTTCCGGATTGCAGGACAAAGCCATGGAGATCATCGCACGCTGGCGCATACCGCCGGAAAACTCATGCGGAAATTGGTCAAACCGCTTCTCTTGATCGGAAATCCCAACTTTACTGAGCATTTCTAGCGCTATCTTCTTGGCCTCTTTTTTATTTTTGGTGCGGTGGATCAAAATGGACTCCATGATCTGATTCCCGATCGTATACATCGGTGAAAATGCCGTCATGGGTTCTTGAAATATCATAGCAATTTTGCGACCGCGAATCGATCGAATTTGTTTGCCTCGCGAATCTAGAGATAATAAATCCAAATCGTTTAGCGACTTTTCAGAGGTGGAGTGATAAACAATCTTCCCTGAGGTTTCACATTCTTTGGGATTAATACTGATGATAGCTCGACTGGTCAGACTCTTTCCACAGCCGGATTCGCCAACAAGGCCCAATGTTTTACCCTTTTTTATTTCAAAATCAACGCCATCAACCGCTTTCATTTCGCCATTATCCATTTGAATTCGAATTTTGAGGTCTTGAACGGATAGCAGGGGTTGTTCGGATTGTGAAACAGAAGCTTGAGATGTCATAATATCTCCTCGCCTTACGCTAATATGGATTATTTCTTGTATGGATCGGCAGCATCGCGCAATCCGTCTCCAAGAAAGTTAAAAGTTAATACGGTAACGATGACAAATCCTAAAGGGATTAGCTTCCATGGATACAAAGCGACATTCTCGATCTGTTGAGCTTCCTGAAGCAGAACACCCCAGCTGGTAGCAGGAGAGCGTATACCAAGTCCAAGAAAGCTCATGGCTGTCTCTCCGAGAATCATGCCGGGTATGGCTAATGTCGTTGCCACAACCAAGTAGCTGATAAAACCAGGCAAAAGATGTTTAATAATGATTTTAGCATCGCTTACGCCGGCTATTTTGGCTGCTAGCACATATTCTTCATTTTTCAACGAAATAAACTTTCCTCTTGCTACCCTAGCCAGTTCCGTCCAACCAATAAAGGCGAAGATAATGACAATATAGATATACATCGTTACTACGGGCACACGCGGTGGTATGGCAGCCGATAGTGCCATCCATAGTGGAAGCGTCGGAAATGAACGAATAATTTCAATGAAACGCTGAATGACCGAATCAATCCAACCTCCGAAATAACCCGATACACCCCCGATAAACAAACCTAAGACAAAGCTGATCGTTACACCAATGAGAGGGATACTTAATGAAATCTGACTTCCCATCACAATACGCGATAATAAGTCTCTGCCCATCCCGTCCGTACCGAATATAAATACACGACCAGGTTGATCTACGCCAAATAGATGTCTATTCGTTGGAATCAAGCCAAGGAATTTATAGCTTTCACCTTTGACTAAAAAGCGGATCGAATGGCGAACCTTCTCATCCGGAACGAAGACTTTACGAAGGGTAACCGGGTCTCTGGCTGACTTTAGGTCATATACAAACGGTCTAAATTGAAACTTTCCCTCGGCATCTATGAAGCTCACTTTAGCTGGAGGCGCATTCACATATTTACTGTCGTAGCTCTCCAACCCGTAAGGCGCTATAAACTGAGCAAAGATGGCGGCTATGTAGAACAAGGATAGAATCACTAAGCTGATACGGGCTAATTTATGCTTCTTTAACCTGTGATACATAAGACGCCATTGTGAACTGTAATAGACATCGCTGTTTTTTTGTGGTTTGATCACGTTTAATTTCTGTTTCCCTGCTATCGGAATTGTTTTCATAGGTTATGTACCTCTGAACTCTGTGCGAATTTTTGGATCGAGCCATGCCAATAAAATATCCGAAATCAATGTCCCTATAACCGTTAACACAGCCATAAACAATAACCAGGTGCCTGCCAAATACATATCCTGGGCTAATAATGCGTTATACATAACGGGACCTTGAATGGGTAAATTCAATACGATTGCCGTAATCGTTGAACCTGTAAAAATGGAGGTTAGCGACCATCCAATGGTACTAACGATCGGGTTCATGGCAGCGCGCGTCGGATATTTAAGCAATATTTTTGTTTCCGATAAGCCCTTTGATCTTGCGGTTACCACATTCGGCTTATTCAATTCGTCCAGCATTTGACCTCTCATGACTCGAATCAGCTCTGCCGTGTTCGCCAAACCAATTACAAGAACAGGGATAATCATATGCTTCAGCAAATCAAGAACCTTGTCCATCGACCATCCTGCATTGACGAATTCATTCGAAAATAGCCCTAGCAGGGGATCGCCAAAATATACATAAGAGAGGTACATTAAAATAATAGCCATTAAGAAGTGAGGGGTAGCCATGCCAAGGAAACCTATGGCTGAAAAAATATAATCCCCAATCGAATATTGTCTTACCGCACAGTAAATACCGATTGGGATCGCCACCGCATAGGTAAAGGCCATCGTTACCAAAGAGACGATGATCGTTAACCCCATGTACTGCGCTATGACATCCATAACAGGCCTGTTATAGCTGAACGAATACCCGAAATCGAAATTAAAAACAATATTTTTCATCCACGCCAGGTATTGCATAAACCATGGTTGATCCAATCTTAAGCTTGCTCTCATTTCATCCATATCTTGCTGCGTCATGACATCGCCTGCCACAGACATCTTAGCCGCATAAGTCGATACATAGTCTCCGGGCGGCAGTTGAATGATATAGAAGACGATCATGGAAATAAAAATAACGACGGGTATTACCAATATGATTCTTCTTACAATATATTGGAGCATCTCTATTCAATCCTCTCCGCTTCATTCGAAGATGCTGATGAAGACAATAAGGGGAAGCTAAGCTCCCCCTATTAATTACAGGTTTAACTTACGGTTTGATATAAAATTGCGATGGATGACCATGCCCTAAGCTGCGGAATTCATCCGAGAAAACCAAATCCTTCGGTATGTTACCCATTTTATTTGAAGCGACAACCAGCGTTGGAGTTGGACCGGCATAACCAATAATCCATTGATTCTTTTGATGAAGCTTAATGATCTCATTACTCCATTTATTGATTTCCTCTTTACTTGTAGATGATTTCACTTTGTTCCAGTAGTCCAGAATTAAGGCGACATCACCTTCTGGTTTGACGCCTTCTTTGCCATTGGATGAAGTAAACAATCCGTAATGTCCGAACCATGGGGTCAGCACTCTCAGAGGAACAAGCGTGTCAGGTCGGAAGGCTACATTGACTAACGAAATGTTTTCAGTGGTCGCTGGGATCTTATTCGAGTACTTGAGTTCCTGCTGAGTTCCTGCATCCACAACCTTAACGTCCATCTTAATCCCGACGGCTTGATAATACTTTTTAACTAATTCTAGAAAAGTTGCCGTGTTCGTGCTGCCTTCAATAACCGTTATCGTTAAATCCGAGCCGTCTGCATTCAAACGGAAATTATTTTTATCCCGTTTCGTCAAACCTAACTCATCCAATAATTGATTGGCACGATTCACATCGAATTTGCTCCACTGGTCCGACCAGCCTTTTTGGAAACCAACTAAGCCCTCCGGAACCGATGCTTGCACAGGAGCACCTAAACCATTTGTAACGATCTCGGAAATTTCTTTACGATCAACTGCAACAGACAGTGCTTCTCTAAATCGAATATCCTGAAACAGCTTGCGCAGGTTAGGGTCTGGCGTGGTCTGATTGAGTTGAATGCCAGCACTTGACCAAGTTGGCGTGGTCCAAGGCATCACCCGGAACCCTGCTTTCTTCTCATTTTCTTTCAATACGGTGAAATCTTTAAAATCAAAGGTAAGAAGATTATAATCTCCCGCTAGTGAACCAAGAACTCTTTGAGCGGGGTCTTGAACTTTGGTAGCGACAATGCGGTCCATATAGGGTAGTTGGTTGCCTTCGCTATCCACTTTCCAATAGTAGGGATTGCGTTCCATAATAAATTGATCACTATTCGGATCGTTTTTAGCGACCCAAGCTCTTAAAGTCGGGATTTGTGGGTTTACCCAATAATAATAGCCCGTTGCTACCAAGAAAGACTTAACATCCTCAAAGCCCCATTTTTTAGCAATCTCAAGTGCTTTATCTTGGCCTACAAATTCAGGCAGTATCGTTTTTTGGAAATGTGCCGGTGCAAAGAACCATTTGTTGTCAATGGCAACGCGCTCCAGGAACAGCACACTTGGATACTTATGTACAACTTTAAAGCTGTAATCATCAATTTTCGTAATTTTAGCTAACGCTTTTTCCCCGGTCACAGGATCGACGGAGTAATAAGCGTCATATATTTTTTTGCCGAAGGTTTCTTTCGTTAGCATGTGCTCCCAGTAGAACAGGACATCATCGGCTGTGAATGGCATTCCGTCTGACCACTTCATGCCCTTCCTTAAATAAATGGTGAATTCGGTTGAATCTTTATTCACGTCAAAACCTTTGGCCACATTTGGTTCAACAGCGCTTCCATCCTTGTTAAAACGGAAAAGTGCCTCCTCTGTCGGTTGACCGACTGCCCAACGATCATTAGGTCCAGACCAGGGCATTTTCCAGTCGCCGCCGTATTTGCCGATCTCTTCAGTTACTTTTTCCACCATGATATCTTCCTTAACCGGCATACGTTCAATCACAGGTTTCAACGTGCCTGCACCGACGAGCTTAGTTAACATCGGAGCCTCTTTGAAGCCGTCAGCCTTCACTGGTGCAGATGCAACAGGAGCTTTCGTTGCCTGAACGGCTGAACTTGGCTTTGGATCACCCTCACTCTCACATGCTGCAAAAACAACGGCAAAGATCAACATCATCCCTACAAAAAACAACTTATTCTTGTTCAAACCTATCCCCTCCATGATTATACTGGTACTTCAATCTTCTTCATCAAGCTCTGAAAATTGTTTCCCTTCACCTCCTAGGTAGATCACGCATTAAACCGGTTTAATACAGTTAAGTGAGCAATATGTAGGTCGTAAATCATGTTAAGTATATATGGTGTTAAACCGGTTTAATTGAATTAACAAAAAAAAATTGTAGGCGCTTAGTAATCTATGAGTTAGAGGGGATATAACCCACTCTCTCTTAAACCGGTTTAATACAGGAACAGCATGCGTGTAAGCGCTTTATCTTTTGTAATATCGTACATCGGATTTACGTCTATTGCAACACTTTTTTTGGAAGAAATTAGGGTTCCATAAAAGGCAGTCAGCGATTTTCCCGGGGCCAGTGAGAAAACCTCTATCGAGGCCAATCAGGGATGTGCGACCGCGTTTAGAGGTAGGTTTTATCGCCAATAAGAAAGCGGTTTTCGGGATCCGAAAACTTATACTTTCTTATGTGGTAACAAAGAGCTCTGGGGATACAATCCCAGAGCTTTTCTACGACAATTCTTCTTAAAATTCTCCAAACGATTCTTTTATATCCCAAGCATCGGCACGCGAATTCCGTGCTCCTTAGCCGTCTCTATAGCAAGCTCATAACCAGCGTCGGCATGACGGATAACACCCATTCCAGGGTCCGTATTCAAGACGCGGGAAAGTCTTTCATCCGCTTCTTTGGAACCATCCGCCACCACAACCATGCCCGCATGCAGGGAATATCCCATGCCTACGCCGCCGCCGTGATGGACGGAAACCCAGCTCGCACCGGAAGCCGTATTCACAAGAGCGTTCAATATCGCCCAGTCGCCGACTACATCGCTGCCATCCTTCATGGACTCCGTTTCACGGTTAGGCGAAGCCACGGAACCGCAATCCAAATGATCGCGCCCGATGACGATCGGTGCGGAAAGTTCTCCACTTCGTACCATTTCATT
Source organism: Paenibacillus phytorum (assembly GCF_013141715.1). Taxonomy (GTDB): domain Bacteria; phylum Bacillota; class Bacilli; order Paenibacillales; family NBRC-103111; genus Paenibacillus_E; species Paenibacillus_E phytorum. The sequence continues at coordinate 106,467 of NZ_WHOA01000165.1, forward strand.
GATCGCAAGCCCTAATTTCACACGCTCCCCGTAACCCAACCAGCAAATGCGGGCAGGCAAGCCTTGGAACGCAATTTTTTCCTTCGCCAATTGCATCCAACGGTGCAACGGTTCATTATCTGGGAACAGCTTCAACACCAGCTCATCCGTCTTGTAAATATCCTCCGGATCGCCGGAAAGCGCTACCCAACGGAAAGGACCTTTGCCTTCGCAAAACAGCGGTCGGATGTAAGCCGGTACAAAGCCTGGGAAGTTAAATGCATCTGTTACCCCTTCATCAAGTGCTACCTGACGAATGTTATTTCCGTAGTCGAATACAACCGAACCCAAACGCTGCAGGTCAAGCATGGCCCGAACGTGAGCGGTTATCGACTTCTTGGACAGTTTCACGTATTCAGCCGGATTACTATTGCGCAGCTCGGCCGCCGCTTGGAGGGAATACCCGCTAGGCACATAGCCGTTCAGCGGATCGTGGGCGGACGTTTGATCCGTCACGAAATCAGGAACAATACCGCGTGCTACGAACTCTGGGAAAATCTCAGCCGCGTTCCCTACGAGCCCGATCGAGAGCGCCTTGCCTTGCTCCTGAGCTTCGTTAGCCAGCTTCAAGGCTTCATTTAATTCATAAACCATGACATCGCAATAACGGGTATCGATTCTTCGTTGAATCCTAGACGGGTCGACGTCCACGCCGATGACAACGCCATCGTTCATCGTGACAGCTAACGTCTGAGCGCCGCCCATCCCGCCGAGTCCGGCCGTTAATGTCAGCGTACCTTTCAGCGTGCCATCGGAGTGCTGCCGGGCAGCCTCGGCAAACGTTTCATACGTCCCCTGTAAAATACCTTGGCTGCCGATGTAAATCCAGCTGCCCGCTGTCATTTGGCCGTACATCATTAAGCCCTTTTTATCCAACTCGTGGAATGTTTCCCAATTAGCAAAAGCTGGAACGAGGACGGAATTCGAGATAAGAACCCTAGGCGACAGCGGATGTGTCTTAAATACACCTACCGGTTTACCAGATTGAACAAGCAGCGTTTCGTCATCCTCCAGCTCGGCTAAACATTCCACGATCTTATCGAAGCATTCCCAATTTCGCGCTGCTTTACCGATGCCCCCGTAAACGACCAAATCCTCAGGACGCTCTGCCACATCGGGATCCAAGTTGTTCATCAGCATCCGGAGTACCGCTTCCTGCTGCCAGCCTTTTGCCGTAAGTTTCGTTCCATGGGACGCACGGATCGTACGACCAACTGTAGTTTGCATGCATATATCTCCCTTAATGACCCAGATACGCCTTCTTGACGTTATCCTGCGTACGCAAATTGTGTGCGGTATCGTGAAACCTGATTTCCCCATGCTCCATCACATACCCTCGATCAGCCACGGATAAAGCCATGGAGGCATTTTGCTCGATCAATAGCGTCGTTAATCCTTGCTTCTTGATGATGCGAATTGTCTCAAATATATCTTTGACCACAATCGGTGCCAAACCCATGGACGGCTCGTCTAAAATAAGTAGCTTAGGCTTCGCCATTAGCGCACGACCGATGGCAAGCATTTGCTGCTCGCCCCCGCTCATCGTACCTGCAAATTGACTTTTTCGTTCGGCTAATCGCGGAAACAATCCAAATACGAAATCGATGTCTTGCGTAAGTTCCGCCTTCGATGCTTTTCGCGAAAAAGCTCCCATCATTAGGTTTTGGACTACGGAAAGCTTGGGAAATACCTTTCTCCCTTCGGGGACCATAACGATCCCATCCTTCACAATGTCATGGGTGGACCTGCCATTCAGTTCTTTACCGTTGTATTGAATGGATCCCTGGGAAGAAATGGTTCCGCATATCGCATTCACCGTAGTCGACTTGCCCGCTCCGTTCGAACCGATTAAGGTGACAACCTCACCGGCGCCAACCTGAAGAGAAAGCCCGCGAACCGCATGAATGCTTCCGTAAGACACGTTAAGATCACGAATTTGCAGCAATGGGATTCACCTCCTCTTCAGACTCGTCAGTCTCGTCGATCTCGTCTGTCTTTCCGATATACGCTTCGATGACTTTCGGATGAGCGATGACCTGCTCCGGTTTGCCGTCCGCAATCTTCTCGCCATGATCCAGAACGACAAGGCGGTCGCACAGTCCAACCACCATTCCGACGTTGTGCTCGATAAGAATGACCGTTGTTCCATTCTTCCTGATTTTCCGTACTAGATCATCCACTTCCTTGGTTTCCTGTGCGTTCATCCCAGCCGTAGGTTCATCGAGCAGCAGCAGCTTAGGATTCGCAACAAGTGCTCGGGCGATTTCCACTCGTCGTTGATTACCGTACGATAAGCTCCCCGCCAGTTCCTGTTCGAATCCATTCAAACCTACAAGTTCAATGGCCTTCAAGCTTAATTCTGCCACCTGCTCTTCTTCAACCCTTGAAGCTCGCATGCCGAGAATTGCCGACCACAGACCGGATTTTGTTCGGCCGAACATGCCGACTTTCACATTTTCCAGCACCGTTTCATCCTTCAGCAGCCGTATATTTTGAAAGGTTCTGGACATCCCGCTCTTCGCGATGCGAAACGGCGCAAGCCCTTGAATCGGCTTGTTTTCGAAATCAATCGTGCCTTCATCCGCTTTATAAATACCAGTCAATATATTGAAGAACGTCGTCTTACCAGCTCCATTCGGACCGATCAGACCGACAATCTCTCCTTGCTTTACTTCAAAATCTACAGCGTGGACGGCGGTGAGTCCTCCGAAACGTTTCGTGATCCCTTTCACTTTAAGCATGGCTGTCACCGTCCTTAGGCGTTCCCGCTTTGTGCGGCTGCAAGGACTTGAGTTTGGCTCCCGTCTTGCCGAAAATTCCTTTCGGACGATAACGCACCACGAAAACCATCAACAGCCCGTAAATAATCATTTTATACATATCCAAATACTTCATATCGATAAAATCTAATTTGAACAACCGGAACATTTCAGGGAGCAAATACAAGAGGCTGACGCCGAATAACGTACCGCGAATACTCCCCAAACCGCCGATTACCACCATGCTGAGCACCGTTGCCGAGACGGAGAATCCGAAGGAATCCGCTCCGATAAAGGACACTTTATGAGCGAACAACGCTCCTGCAGCACCGGCGTAAGCCCCGCCGATCGCGAACACAAGAACTTTATAGTAAGTCGTGTTAATCCCCATCGCCTTGGCAACGGTTTCATCTTCCCGAATAACCATCCATGCCCTGCCGATACGGGAGCCGGTCATTTTTTTTAGCGCATAGATGCCGACAGCCATGACAACGAGTACAAGCAGCAGGTATCCCGAGTTATCCAGCTTCCACCCGAACAAGGAAGGCGTGGGAATGGAATCAATCCCGTAAGCTCCTCCGGTAATTTCGGAGTTTTTGAAGAACGATTGAATTATCAATCCGAGCCCGAGCGTCGTAATGGCCAGAAAATCTTCCCTTACCCGCAGACTAGGTAGCCCCAATATAGCGCTGAATACGAAGGTGATCACAACCGCCAAAATCATAGATAACCATGTATCCAGCCCACCTTTTACCGATAAAATGGCGGATGCATAGGCTCCGATTCCGAAGAAAGCAGCATGTCCGAGCGATACTTGACCAGCGTAACCCGTAATCAAATTTAGTCCCAATCCCAACAAAATATAGATGACTAGAAAAACGACGATATCAACGTAATAAGGATTCAGTACACTGTCCATACAAGATCACCTATACCTTCTCGATGTTTTTGCCAAAGAGTCCAGATGGTTTTACCAGAAGGATAAGAATCAAAATGATAAACGCAATCGCATCTTTATCTACAACCATCCCTGTCATAAATCCGTCGCTTAGCGATTCTACAATCCCCAAGATGAGACCTCCGATAATCGTTCCAGGTATGGAACCGAGACCGCCCAGTACGACGACGCAGAATGCTTTCAAGCCGGGTATCGAGCCCATCGTCGGATACATCGAGTTGAAGTTCAATGCGACCAGTATCCCCGCAGCAGCAGCGAGTGCCGATCCGAGCATAAAGGTAACAGCCACAACACGGTTGACGTTTACTCCCATCAAAGAGGCTGCGCGCAAATCCTGGGATGTCGCCTGAATCGCCAGACCCATTTTCGTAAATTTAAGAAACGCGTACAAAGAACCTAGCCCGACAATGCCGGCAGCAATAATGATAAGTTTCATATTCGTAATCGTAATCGACTCCGTCAGTTGAATGATGGAGGTTTCGATTCCCGTCTCCGGGAATGCTCTTGTGTCCGATGAGAACATTACTTGATAAACATTTTCCAACACGATGGCTATGCCGATACCACTGATTAAGGTTGTAATCGGATGCGCCCCCCGCAAAGGGCGATAAGCAAATCTTTCGATGAGTATGCCCATCACGCCCGATATGACCATGGCGAACAGAAACGCCACGAGAAAATGCATGTGTAAATACGTCATACCGACCATGGCTGAGAAAGCTCCGACCATATAAATCGTGCCGTGGGCAAAGTGAAGCAGCTTAAGCACCCCATATACCATCGTGAGTCCAACCGCAATCAATATATAAATGAATCCGATGGAGATGCCGTTAATCAACTGCTGAATAAATACCAAGGGGATCCATCCTTTCCGCTTACTGATTGTTAGTTATAGGTTTTGGATTTGATGAACTGGAACTTCCCGTCTTTGACAGTCATGAATATAACAGGTTTAATGACTTCGTGATCTTTGCCGAACGTAATTTTCCCCGACGTACCTTCCAAGTCTTTCGTTTCATTGATGGCCTGCTTCAGCTTTTCCTTATCGGTCCCGACTTTTTGCATGGCCTCCATAATAACCATTGCGGCATCATAGCTCTGCGAGGAAAGCATATCCGGGATATCCTTAAATTTATCCTGCCATTGATTAACGAATATTTTCACAACAGATCTGTCATCGGAAGCAAAAAATGAAGTCGTGAAAGTCGATCCTTCTGTATTGGTTTTCCCCAGCTCCAAATATTTCGGCGAATCGAAACCATCAACACCAAGCAGCTGAGCGCTAATTCCCGCTTCTTTCGCTTGCTTAACGATAGCCGCAGCTTCATTGTAATAACCAACTACGTACAAGCCATCCGGATTGGCGGCTTTGACTGCGGTCAGGATCGAGCTGAAATCTTTGTCGCCCATCTTAAACGGACGTTCAATCGCAATATTCGCACCTAGCTTGCCGGTCTCTTCCTTAAATGCGGTATAAATCGATTTCCCGTAGTCGATATCGACGTAGAGTACGGCGATGTTCTTCTTCTTCAAATCGTTCACAGCATAATCGGCCATCGCTTTTCCTTGCAATGGTCCCGTATAGATGACGCGATTCACATAATCGCCGCCTTTGGTCGCATCTGGATGTACAGCGTAGGCAATAACCATTGGAACTTTGAGCTCCTGAATTTTGGTGGCAATCGTTTTCGTCGGACCACTGTAAGCGCCTCCAACAATAGCTACAACTTTATCGTTATTGACTAGTTTCTGAACACCTTTTAACGCTTCTTCAGGTTTTCCTTGGTCGTCTTCTGCTACCAACTCAACCTTCTTGCCTTGGATTCCTCCGGCTTTATTATATTGCTCTATCGCTAGTAACGCAGCATCTCTACTGTGTGTCCCGTCCGTCGCAGTCGGCCCCGTTAGCGGACCTATCCAACCCAGCTTGACCGTATCGCCGGCTTTATTAACAGTACTATCTTTTTTCACTGAGTCACTCGGCTTTGCTGCGCAACCCGAAACCATTAGAGATACAGAAATCACACCTGCTGCAATCATAGAAAACTTTTTCAATTTATAACCCCCTATTTGATTTATGACTTCATCTTACTTTAAAAGCGCTTTCATGAATCTAGTCAAACTTGCGGAACACTAGCACAATTTTGCTGCGCGGTACTCTGACGGGCTGCAGCTCATATAGAGTTTAAATTTTCGCGTAAAGTAATTGGGATCTGGGAATCCAACCTGAGCTGCAATGAGTTGAACGGGTAAATCCGTCGTTTCTAGAAAGTGCACAGCCTTTTCAATGCGAAGTTTGTTCAGGAAATCGACGAAGCTTAAGCCTACTTCCCTCTTAAACAAATGCGCAAAGTGATAAGTGCTTAGATAACAATAACGTGCTATTTCGCCCAAAGTAATTTTATCTTGCAAATGCTCTTTCATATATTCGATGGCCGAACGAATGACGGGGGATGCCTCCCGCGCATGTGCTTCCGCTACCTGCCTTGCCAGCTTCCGCCAATAATCGCACACCTTCAGAACGTATTTATCGTAACGGATCGTATTGTACAAATCTTGAATGACTCTGGCGCTGCCCGACAATAGCTCAGACGCGTCTCCTCCCACATCAAGCACTAGCCTTGATACAGTCATAATGAGGTCGAAAGTTTCCGATTTGAACATGTCAATATTATGCTTGTACGCTTGCGCTAGCCTCTCCAGCAAAATTTTCAGATAAACGATGGAACCTTCTTCATCACCGATCCTTACACGTGCGAGCAGCTCCATTTTCTCCTCATGAGTGATGACCTGAACCCATTTTTTCTCATTCCTACTTCTCTTTTCATATTGAAAAATAAGCCGATTTCCTTGAAAAAAACGATCGATCATCGACTCCTTGGCTTCCTCGTAGGAATAATGCAGCATATATGGGTTATCATAATAGGTGCCGATTCCGGCAGAAACAGAAAAACCTTGCTGGTCCATGATATTCTGAGTTTCGTGAACCATCTGCAGCGTAAGCCCCAGATAAGCCTCTTTCGATATGATGTCAGTATTGAGCTCCAGGAGTGCAGCTAACACGCCTTCGGATACCCATACCCATAGGAACGGTACGGTTATGGCTTTATGAAGTGCTTTAACAAGTTTATGCCCAATGTCCGCTCGCCAAATAAAGGGTTGTCCTACGGCATAATCGTAATAGCGGTCGATGGAGAAAACAATTACCACGTGCGGAGATATTTCAATGCCTAGACGATTTTGAATTTCGTTGAAGTTAGCCTCGTGCACTAACGTCCCGGAAATCAGCATCTGCGAAAATGCAGCTTGCGATGCGTTTAATTTCACTAAAAGATTACCTCCTAACAGAAGTCATACAATTATATAACCGCTTTCATTGATTTCACAATGGGAATAAAATACCTGCATGGGTGACAGGGGATAACGCGATGTGATTAGAAGAGACCATCGATTCATTCATCCAATCTTGCTCTAAACGGAGTTGTCCTAAATCGGGATCAATCGTCATATGTGCTCAATTGAGGTTGCTGGATGAATGAATCCCTATTCGCGGTTGAATGATGTTGTAGAAAATGCAACAAATTCTGCCTAAATCTCGCCTTTCTCTCTTAGTTGTTGCATCGTGTACAACAATTTGGTCCTATACAGGCCATTTCGTAACAAATGGGCTCGAAATGTTGTACAAACTGCAACTTCAGCTTGCAAAATACCCTTTAGGCGTGTGAATTGTTGTAGAAACTATAACATTGGTAACGACTATAGCCCATAAACCCTTCACGAAGATGCTGAACTTGTCAGTGTTTAGCAATCGATACACGAACAAAAAGGGCTGCCCTTCAGTCACTGAACAGAAGGACAGTCCTTTATTAAGTTATCATCTCAGCCCGGCAATTCCTTCTTCAATGCATGTCAGCACGTTCTCGATTTGTTCGTAAGAGATGATGGCCGGCGGCTCAAGACGAATCACGGTAGCATTGTTAATCGTGCCGCCTACCCATATTTTCTTGCTAAAATAATTGTTTCGCCAGCGTATAGCCCAAGTTATTATCTGCAAATTCCATGCCGATCAACAGCCCCATACCGCGCATAGCTACGAGAATGTCGGAATATCGAGCTTGGATCTCCTTTAGCTGTTTCAATATATAGTCGCCTTTTTCTTTCGCCATTTGCGGAATGTTCTCATCCAATATCGTATGAATACCTGCAATCGCCCCAGCGGAGCAAAACGGGTTACCACCAAAAGTGGATGAACCAAGCAAGAATGGATTTTCTTCCATCTGGCTCCACCACTTGTCCTCATCGATATTTCCTAGTTGTGCGAAGACGGTATGGTATAACCAATATCCAGTCCCCAATAAGGGCAAGACTAGAAGAAGGAGGATGACAACGATAACTTGTATGTAAATAGCGAACTTCATGTTAGCCCGAAGCGTCCTTTGCTTTCATCTCTTCAGAAGAGTTCATTTCTATCCGCTGTGACGCTGGTTCATCCATTAGGCCATTACCACTGGTTGCATGCTTGAACTCTTTAAACATTTTACCGAATCCCCGTCCCAATTCAGGCAGCTTATTCGGTCCAAAAAGGAGTAAAGCGACGCCTGCTATCAAAATAATATGCCATGGCGATAAAGCACCCATGTGAACACCTCCTATATCTGATCCCTATGTAAGTACCGAATGAACATTCAACCTGCTCAGAACCTTATTAGCTGCTAGATTCCCAGTCTCAACAGCTCCGTTCAAAAACTGTTGAAATTGGAGCGAAGTATGCTCACCGGCAAAGAAGCAGTTACCTTCAGGTTCACCAAGGATCCCTCTGAACTTCGTATATTGACCTACTTTGTAGCAGGAATACGAGCCTTTGGTCCACTTGTAGCCAGGCCAATAATCGAGCTTAGCTTTTCCGTTCCATTTGGCAGATAAACCAGGCAAATCATGTTCAATCAATTGTAAGAAGTCTTGTGCGTGAGAGTTTACCGATCCAGATCCGAAACTGTTGCCACGATTTCCTCCGGTGAAGCTGACCATAATCCCTGATTGACCTGTTTGCCCTCTTGTAGCTTCCCATGTATCTTGATAGGCATCGGAGACAAACGCTCCGCTGCTGCCAAGCGATTCCCAATGGCGATCTGTGAATTGCAGCGCAAGTTTGGAGTTTGTGCCTACACCCAATTCAGCAATCGCTGTTTGCTTCAAACTTCTAAATCCTGCTCGATTTATTTCAACATCTCGTAGTGTAGCTACAGGCAATGCCAGAATTACATAATCAGCCAGTACGCTGCTCATTCTTCCTGTAAAAGTAAGCGAATACGTACCATCGTTATTTTTTCTTATGCACTCTAACGGGGAAGACAACGTAATTTGCCCACTCAATTTGTTTGCTAAACCTTGAGGAATAAGATCATTCCCACCACGAACATGATATCTTTCTTCGCCTCCGCTTCCAAAAGGTGAGTATTCCTCTTTAGAAGAGGTGCTCATGGCGTAAATCATGGATAGTGCGCTTAGCTTCGAACTCTCAAGGCCGACACTAGCTGTATAGGCTAAATCAGCCTCTTTTGCAAACTTTGAATTCATGCCATTCGGAACATTGGCTGTTAGCCAATCTACAATTGACATATTATCCAATTGCTTGCCACGTGCTGTATGGTGATTGTATAACGTCACATCGCCTGCAGCTTTACGATCTCTTTGAAGGGGAGCCCAGACATCCAAAAACATGCGGGAAAATTCCTCCAGTGAACAAAGGGATCCATCCATGACAACCCTGAAGTCGCCATTTTCGTAAGCCCATAAGTCATCCACTTGCAGATTGAGTTCCTGAATCAGATTTAAAATATCCGCGTGGTCGGTATTAATTAATTCTCCGCCGTGCTCATACGTTTGTCCTTCATTGAAGGCATTCCTTCCAGTAAAGCAGCGGCCGCCAATGCGTGAAGAGGCCTCATAGACTTGAGCGTTGATTCCTGCCTGTTTTAAACGATAAGCAGCCGTTAATCCTGCTAGCCCAGCACCTACGATCGCAACGCGGGGAGCTGTTGCCGCATTCACTAATTTGGCTCCTACGTTAAAGACAACCGGCGGCACCGCCAATACGGCTGAAGCAAGCAATGCTTTCTGCAAAAATTCTCTACGCGAAATGGTATGTTGAACGCGTTCTTCGATCACTTGTTCAACAGGAACATTTCTTTTGACCGCTTCACCGGCAATACTGGCTGCTGATTTCATTTGACGCATAAATGGTGTTTTTGACATATCATTCATCCTCCACGGGTTTCAGATAATTCAATCATCATTCAAATTTCATCATGACATGCTTCAAGCGGGTATACTCTTCTAACGCGTGGATGGACAAATCCGATCCGTATCCTGACATTTTATGTCCTCCATGCGGCATTTCACTGGTCAACATCAGATGAGCATTCGTCCATACTTCACCAAACTCCAGCTCTCTGCTAGCTCTCATTGCACGGTCCAAATTTTTGGTCCAGACGGACGAAGCCAACCCGTACTTGCAATCGTTTGCCATTTGAATGGCTTCTTCATCGGTTTTAAACGGTGTTACCGTGATAACGGGACCAAACACTTCTTCCTGAATAATTTCATCGGACTGCTTCGCTCCTGCGATCACGGTCGGTTTGTAGAAGAAGCCCGGTCGTTCCAAGCGAGAGCCGCCGGCTAACACTTGACAACCCGAGATCTGAACAGCACGCTGCACCATTTCATCAATCTTCTTCAGATGTGCCTCTGAAATGACAGGACCAACCACTGTATCTGGCAGCATCGGATCGCCAATGGCTGAACTTTCAACAAAAGGAATTAATTTCTGAATAAATTCGTCATAGATGCTTTCTTGAATGTAAATGCGAGTTGCCGCCGTACAATCTTGCCCGCTGTTATAATATCCGCCGGCAGCTGCCCAAAACACGGCGTCTTCGATATTGGCGTCGTCAAAAACGATAAATGGCGCTTTACCGCCAAGCTCCAAATGCAATTTCTTCATGGAGTTCGCCGCTTCCTTGGCAATGGAAATGCCTGCGCGCACGCTACCCGTAAGCGCTGCCATTTTCACTTCCGGGTGACGTACAAGCGCAGCCCCAGCCTCGGTGCCTTGACCGGTAACTACATTTAGTACCCCTGGAGGTAAAATCCCGATGCTGAGTTCCGCCAGCTTCAATGCCGTTAACGGCGTAAGCTCGGAAGGCTTAAGAACAACGGTATTACCTGTCGCGAGCGCAGGCCCGATCTTCCATATAGCCATCGCAAGCGGAAAGTTCCATGGCGCTATGGAGCCAATGACGCCAAGCGGTTCCCTGCGAATCATGCTGTTGTGCTGAGCAAGGTATTCACCTGAAACCGGACCCTGTAGCATGCGTGCCGCACTTGCAAAAAACCTCAAATTGTCCACGATGAATTCAATCAAATGCGTTGAAAATTGAATCGGTGTTCCTACGTTCTGTGTTTCCATCACAGCCAATTCATCCGCATGCTGCTCAATGCGATCCGCCAGTTTTAATAAAGCCAAACTGCGTTCTCCCGGCGTCGTACGCTTCCATGATTGAAATGCAATACCAGCGGCCTTAACGGCCGCGTTGATATCGTCTTCCGTGCAAGCAGGAGCTTCTGCAATGACATCCCCAGTTGTCGGGTTAATGATTGCATCGAATTGTTCGCTGCGACTGTCTACAAACTCGCCATTAATAAAGATTTGCTTTCTTTGGACCATGTTCGATTTCTCCCCTTCTTCTCTCTTCCTTTTTCCTACTCTAACAGCCACTGCTCAAAGCGCTCTTGAACTTTATCGAAATTTTCAATCCAGTAGTCATCGCCCGCTCCAAATTGAATCTTCTGCAGTTCAGGCGTTACACCAAGACGCTTCTTATCGGCTTCCGACAACTTAGCAATCGCTTTCTGGTTGGCAGGTGCATAGTCGGAATTTTTGCCGTATTCCAATTGAACTTCCTCGGATGTGGCAAAAGCAATAAATTTCATTGCCAAATCTTTATTTTTCGTACCTTTGGGAATCACCCAGCCTTCATAAGAGCGGAACGCGTTCTCATAGGTAAAATCAACTGGCGCTCCCTTCCTCTTCTGTTCAGCGAGCGTACCGTCATAGGCGGTCGAGAGGACTGCCGTTCCGTTGGTTAACAGATCTGGCACTTGCGCACCGCTAGTCCACCATGTTTTCATTTCCTTTTTGATTTCATTTAATTTCTTAAGTGCACGCTCGACGTCGAGTGGATACAGCTTATCAGCAGGTACGCCATCAGCAATAAGCGCCATTTCCATACTTGGAGCCGGGAACCTGTAAGCCGAGCGACCGCCAGGGAATTTTTTCAAATCCCAAAAATCGGCCCACGTCTTCGGTGCATGTGCCGCGTCTATTTTCTTCGAATTCCAGCTCATTACTGTCGCAAACGATTCAGAAGCGATATAATTCGCGGTCGCCGTTTGATCGTCATAACCATCCTTCTTAATGATACTGTAATCCAATGGTTCAAACTGTCCTTGTTGACCTGCTAATTTACCGTAAAATGAATCGACGTTCACGACATCCCATGTGACATTGCCGCTATCCACCATCGCTTTCAGCTTTCCGTAATCCGGCGGTGTCTCAATGTCAATCTTCACATTATATTTTTTCTCAAAAGCTTCATATACAGGTACTTTCCGATAGCCTACCGTGTTGGCATCCCAGTCAACAACCGTTAATTTCTGCGGCTTATCTTGACCTGCACTCCCTCCCTGTTCATTACTGCAAGCGATTAGTGAAGCACTTAAGGCGTAAACAACAACCATGATACTCAGCTTTTTCAACATATTTATTTCCCCCTCGTATACAAATAAGATGATAGAACTACTCCTTTGGAACGCTTCTCTTCGCTGCAGCTGCACCCATCCATCCTTGGATCAAGAACAAGGCTACAGTCATAACAATCAAAATGGTCGATACAACAGCAATGCTTGGGTCGATACTCGTTCGCAAGCTTTCCCAATATTTGATGGGAAGTGTTTTGGTATGGGAGCCTGCCATAAAGAGCGAAATGATCGGCTCATCAAAAACAATCGAAAATGCGAATAGCGCTCCTGAGAACAATCCCGTCTTAATTATGGGAACCGTAATCTTGAAAAATGCGCCAACGGGAGTGGATCCCAGTCCCATGGCAGCCAATTCCAAGTTGCGATCTACTCCTTTCAAACTGGCCGATACGGTTGTGAACACAATCGGAATCGAAATAACCGCATTGGATAAAATCATTCCCGTATACGTATCCGTTAACTTGAATGGCGCAAAGAAATGATATAGACCAATCGCAACAACGACTGTAGGAACCACCATCGGCGAGAGCATTAAGGGTACAAATAACTTCTTCCCCCAAAAATTCAACCGAATAAAGGCAATCGCAGCCATCGTACCTAAAATGAGAGAGACAATGGCCGTTATAAGTCCGATGATCAGACTGCGGAAAAATACTTGCATCCATACAGGACTTTGCAATACCTTTTCATACCACATGAGTGAATAGCCAGGCGGCGGAACTTGAAAATAGGCTACAGATGTAAACGACAACGGGATAATCAGCACAATAGGGAGCAGAAACACAAATAGAATTAGCGCTACCAGAAGCCTTAACCACATGTTATATCACCCCCTTCAGTGCAGAGTGTTTTCTAAATATAACAAATGGGATAGCGATTAGAAGGATGGTTGCTCCTAAGAGAATGATAGAAAGTGCAGCTGCCAAATGCCAATTCAAGGTTACGTTGATGAAATTAGCAATGAGATTGGAGATCATCTTATCCTTAGGACCCCCTAAGATCACTCCCGTAATAAAAAAGCCGAGACTGAAGACAAAAGAAATAAGTACGCCTGCGATCACTCCCGGCATGGATAAGGGGAGCATCACATCACGAAAAGCTCGCCAAGGACGGGCGCCCATTCCTTCAGCCGCTTGAAGCAATCGGCCATCAATCCCTTTCATGACGGAATATATGCATAGAACCATGTACGGAAATAAGTAATGAACCATACCAATAACGTTGCCAGTTGTGGAGTACAGCAGGTGAAGCGGCTGGTTGATTACACCGATTGCCAGCAATACTTTATTGATGACACCTTCTTCCTGCAGCATGATCATCCACGTAAATGTTCGAATGAGCACGCTGATCCAGAAAGGAATCATGATGAGAGACATTGTAAATCTTTGCCACTTCTCAGATTGTATCTTGTAGAGCAAATAGGCAACAGGATACCCGAGCAATAGCGTAATCAAAGTGGCAGTGAATGAGACCTTAAACGTATAGACAATAACCTTTAAATACACAGGTGTGGTAAACACTTGAATGAGATATTTAGCTGTATAAGCAACTCCGTCATGTACGCCTAATTTCATTATTCGCAAGATCGGAATAAACGTTAGCAGCAGCATATATAAGGCTGGAATGATAAATAGCAGCCAATTGACACCTGGTATGGCGGATAAAGCAGCACTTTTTCTTTTTAAAGGCATTGACGTCATTTGTGTTTGCGCGTTATTCATAGGATGGCTCGCCTCACTCTCCTTCTAATTCTATGATGCTGGAGTAACTTCCTTAACTTCATCGTCCGGAATCAGTGATGCGTCGCCTGCATGCCAACCGACCCCAATCTCATCACCAACGACAATTTCCCTTGAGACGACGTATGGCAGCTTAATAGATAATGGTTCATTCGTATCCGTCCTTGCCTCAATTCGGAAAGAATCTCCGATATACGTTTTTTCCAAAACCGTTGCTTTGTATGTATTGGTATATGTCGTTCCTTCTCGAACAACATGAATATTTTCAGGACGAATCGCAAGAATGATGGCTTCGTTCAAAGTGACATTAGGCTGGGCCTTGATCTTACATACTTGACCGTTCAATAATTTCACCACAGCCATTCCTGAATCTTCTTGGATAACTTCACCGTGGAACCAGTTGACCTCACCAATGAATGAAGAAACGAATTTGCTTTGCGGATAATTGTACAGTCTTTCCGGTGTATCGATTTGCTCGATTCTTCCTCTATTCATGACACAAATCCGATCCGACATCGTCAGCGCCTCTTCTTGGTCATGTGTCACATTGACTGTCGTAATACCCAATTTCTCTTGTATATGTTTAATTTCATACTGCATTTGATGCCGTAAATTTTTATCAAGCGCCCCTAACGGTTCATCCAATAAGAGAAGAGGCGGATTAAAAACAATCGCCCGAGCAAGAGCCACTCGCTGCTGCTGACCACCGCTAAGTTGACTGGGATAACGTGAAACAAAGTCTTCCAGTCGAACGGTTTGAAGGACTTTATTCACTTGTTCTTTCAATTCCGGCTTCGGAATTTTACGCAGACGGAGCGGATAAGCGATATTGTCAAAAATCGTCATGTGTGGGAACAAAGCGTAATTTTGAAATACCATCCCAATATTGCGATCATAAGCTTTCTTATTCGTGATATCTTGCCCATCCAAAAAAATCGCTCCGCTATTTAACTCTTCAAAGCCTGCGATTAATTTAAGTAAAGTCGTTTTTCCTGAACCACTCGGCCCCAAAATGGTAACAAACTCACCTTTATTAATGGATAAATGAACGTTATCAACAGCTGTATACTTTTTATAAAACTTCTGTGCGCTTCTGATCTCCAAGTGAGCTGTCATGAAATTTCTCTCCAATCTCTTATTTCTGCTTTTCAAAGACGACTTTACCATCCATGACGGTCAATTCTACCTTCGCATCCTTTATACTTTCCGTCGGTACGTTGAACAAATCGCAGTCGATGACGATCAGATCAGCCAACATCCCTTCTTCTAGCGTACCTAATTCGTCTTCTCTAAATACACCATAAGCCGCCGTTGATGTATACGCTTTCAACGTCTCTGCTAGTGTAATCGCTTCACTTTCATTAAACAACTCACCTTTACCAACAACCCTGGTGACAGCTCGATAAATTTCCAATAGCGGATTAAGCGATACGACTGGATAGTCCGTATTTAACACGACTTTCGCTCCCGCATCCAAGAGCGATCTGATTGCGAATGTATACTTATCCCGATCACCTATACAGGAAAAATAGTGACTCTTATTGATGAGTTCCATGTGCTCAGGCTGCATCGACGCGATAACGTCCAATTCTTTAAACCGCGGAATATCTTGGGGATGCACGACCTCGATATGTTCAATCGTATGTCTAGCATCTCTAACCCCATTCTTCAGCTGCGCTTCTTCGAATAAATCGAGTGCATATCGCACTGCACCGTCGCCTACTGCATGAAACCGAATCCGAAACCCTTCTTTATCTGCGGCAAGCACATATTCTCTCATCTCCGCAGGAAGCGGGGGACCGCAAGTATCCGGAATGTCCGTGTAAGGCTCAACAAGGTTTGCCGTATGTGTGGTAACGACGCCATCCAGAAATTCTTTCAAGCCAGAAAAAAGCAGTTTACCTGAACGATACTTATCTCGGTAATATTGCGCCCTTTGCATATCCCCATCCAGCCCAATCAAAAAGTGAATCCGTGTTGTCAGTTTCTCTTGCTTCTCAAACTCTTCATATAGTTCTATTTCATTGATTTCTAAGTCCGTAATTTTGAAAATGTCCGTTAATGAGGTGACGCCAAACTTAGCGGCATTACGCAAGAATGTTTCAAACACTTGTCTTTTCCGGTTATCCGTCAGCTTCATCGCGTGTTTCGTAGCGATACTAGCCGCGGACTCATAGAGAATTCCCGTAGGTTCCCCAAATTCATCCCTCATAATCTCGCCATGCAGCGGATTCGGTGTATTCCTATCAATGCCGAGTATTTCTAAGGCCTTTGAATTCACCCAAGCCGTATGACCTGACGCATGAGATAAATATACAGGACGGTCGGGAATAACTGCATCGAGCGAGGAACGGTGAGGCAGCTTCGGATCGTCCCACTTGGTGTGATACCACATGTACCCTTGAACCCATTCCTCATCTGGCCTTGATTTTGCAAATTCCGAAACCTTATCAACGACTTCTTGTTCAGATCGGGCCCCTAGTAGATTAACATTATCCTCCATAATACAAGCAGGTATGATATGAAGATGCAGATCATTAAAACCTGGCATAACCAGTTTATCTTCAAAATGATAAACCTTTGTATGTGGTCCGATCAGTCCCTGCATCTCGGGCTGTGTACCCACTGCCACAATTATATTGCCCTTAATCGCAATGGAGGCTGGCTTCGGCGAATCTTCAACACCTGTAAACACGGCATTACTTGTTATTATAATATCTACATTTTCTATGTGTTTCAAAGGTTAACCTCCTAGTGTAGTCAAAGTTGAGAAGCTTAGTTAAAAACGTTTAACCGATAATTGATCTTATCATTTATCGATTAAACGTCCTAGTGTTTCTAACTCATCCGCGAATACCTTACTGCTTTTTCGTTTCGCTAATTGTGATGTAGAGCTCGACATTTTTATTTTTCAAGTATGAAATATACGTTTCAGGGTCCACACAAAGCTCTGGCGGTTGGACGCCTTTCTCTGTAATTTCACCCTTCAAAAGCATTTGCGCAGCGATTGAAGCAGGAATCGCCGTTGCATATTGCGTTGGACTGACTGCCCAATCTTGATGATATCTGGTCAACAATTCCAATCTCACCGTAGTCGAGTTTCCGTTCTTAATTCCTTTGATTTCAACCAATAAGGAATCAACCCCCCAAACCGGCTTCTCTTTCTTGGCTAACACCTTGGTCAACAGCGATACAAGCTGACGGCGAGGCACTGTACCATCTTCCAACTCATTCGTATCGACTAGAGCGAGTTCTTCCAACATTTTGATTTTCTCGATGGTCGCTGGATCCCAAGTGTCTTTGTACGTAATTTCTTTCACTTGCGGGAAGCTTGAAGGCAGCGTAGCAAGCTCGGAGTGAATGATCGAATACGTTTTTTGAATGCCTAAATCTTCATGGAAGTGCGTAAACTCTTCATCTGCTAACGGAGCAATTTCAACCAACTCGCCATTTTTCACAGCAATGGCTGGTTTGACTGCTTCATCAATGATTGTATCTGCAGCAAAGGCGAACGTTGTACCTGAGGACGTAGATCCATAACGGATATGAATTTCATCAGCTGTATCAAGCAGATTTACACCATAGCGGCAAAATACGTTCGAAGTACCTGGATCAGACCCCATACCTGTAATCGAAAGGACATTCGCTTCTTTCATTTGAGCATCCAATTTCAATTGTTCATTCGTATATTTGAAGAGTCCACCTAGATCAAGCACGCTGACGCCCACCGCTGAAGCCGCTTTCATAGCATCCAGATTAAAAACGTAATTCGTCGCATTAACGCACACTTTGCCTTGTCGCAATACATCTTTGGACGCTTCAAAATCTCTAATATTTAAGGTAACCGTCGTGACACCCTTGCCGACCCATGCGGCTAATTCGTCCAGCCTCGCTTGATCCAAGTCAGCAGCCACGACCTCGACGCCACTTTCTACTAAATCTTTTACGATAACTTTACCGATTGTTCCTGTCGCACCTAATACAACTACTTTATTCAAAGGTATCCCTCCAGTTGGTTTTGTGTGTACACGTTATTGGCAGTTATTGCGGCAACCAACCAGCCGGGGTAACGTTTAGTTTGAGATTAATTTGTTTTGGCTCCACAAACTGCCCGAAACCATACGTTCCCAAATCTCTTCCGATACCACTCATCTTAAATCCGCCCCACGGAGCTTCATTGTAGGTGTTATGATACGTATTAATCCACGTAATACCCGCTCGAATTTTGCGGATCACTCGCATTGCTCTTGCCGAATCGCTCGTAAATACGCCGCCTGCCAAGCCAAATCTGGTGCCGTTGGCTAAACGGATGGCTTCCTCTTCGGTTTGGAACTTCTGAATGACGAGAACCGGTCCAAAAATTTCTTCTTGAACAATTCTCATATTGGGTGTCGTATCGGTGAAAATGGCCGGTTCAAAGAAATAGCCTCTGCCCTCGATACGCTTACCGCCACATAACAATGTCGCGCCCTCATTCAAACCGATTTCAACATAGCCTAGAACGTTCTTCAGCTGAGCTTCTGATACAAGCGGCCCCATTAATGTGTCTTCCTCAATACCCGGTCCAATCTTAATTTTCTTCACTTTGATTAACAATTGTTCAACAAAACGGTTATACAAGCTTTCTTGGACAATTAAACGGGACCCCGCAGAGCACACTTGACCTTGATTGGCGAAAATAGCATAAAGCGCATATTCAACCGCCGCTTCAAAGTCAGCATCTTCAAAAACGACGAGCGGCGACTTTCCTCCCAGTTCCAAGCTTAATCTCTTCATGGTCGGAGCAGCCTTTTGTGCGATCTCAACCCCTGTTTCTGTTCCCCCAGTAAAGGAGATTTTATCAACAAGCGGATTGACGGATATTTCATTCCCGATGGTAGCGCCTGGTCCCAAGACAAGGTTAATGATACCTTTCGGGAATCCTAATTGATCGATCAGTTCGAACAATTTAATTACCGTAAGCGGCGTAACGGAAGCAGGCTTTACAACTACGGTACATCCTGCAGCAATTGCGGCGGCAATCTTCTGAGTTGCCATCACTAGCGGATAGTTCCAAGGCGTAATTAATGCCACCACTCCTATTGCTTCTGTAACTACCATGGCCTGAACATCATCTGGTACGTCATACACCTGTCCGTGCGGCTTTGTTGCTAACCCCGCATAATAACGGAACTGGTTCACCGCATCGATGACGTCATATCTGGATTCATTTATTGCTTTCCCATTATTCAACGTTTCGAGTTTGGCAAACTCTTCCGCGCTTTCCTCTAATCTATTTGCAAGCCGAAGCAGCAATTCAGCACGATCTCTTGCCTTGCTTTCCATCCATCCATCTTCATAGAACGCCCTGTGTGCTGCCTCAATGGCCAATTTAACATCATCTACATTGCCTTCTGTAACAACCGCTATCATTTCTTCTGTAGCAGGATTTACAATATTACGTGTCTTGCCGCTGCTTCCAAGCATCCATTGCCCATCTATGTACATGTTCTTAACATCCATTCTATCATGCCTCCTTCCTATGACACTGTCTATTGACTTTCCATTACTTCTTTAAAGGTGCCAATAATAAAATCCAAATCTTCGTCTGTAGACGAAAGTGGAGGTGACAAGGCAAGAATGTTGTTGTAGCCCGGCACCGTATCCCCATTGCGACCGATGATCAATCCTTTAGCTTTGCAAGCTGCAATAATTTTACCTACAGCCGCAGGTGCGAGCGGTTCTTTGGTGGCTTTGTCCGCCACGAGTTCGATCCCCATTAGGAAGCCGAAACTGCGAATGTCGCCAACCATTCGATGATCCAGAAGTTCAGCCATTTCATCTGCCAGTCGCTGTCCGAGCTGCTTGGATCGTTCAACTAAGTTTTCTGTTTCCATAATTTCTAGATTTTTCAGCGCCAAAGCACAACAAGCTGGGCTACCGCCAAACGTATTCACATGCCGCAGATGGCTGAATTCACCTTGTTCTTTAAATGCTTCATAGATATCCTTGCGAACAGCTGTCGCAGATAACGGAAGATATCCGCTTGTCAAACCTTTGGCCATCGTCACAATATCTGGTTTCATATTGAAGTTCATATGTCCAAATTTCATGCCGGAACGACCGAATCCGCATATCACTTCATCGATGATCAGCAGCACGTTATACTTCTTACAAATATTTTGCACTTCATCAAGGTAAATTTGATGAGGCACGAGGATGCCGCCTCCGGTAATCGCCGGCTCCATAATAACAGCAGCGACAGTATCCTTGCCTTCCCAAATAATTCTCTCCTCGATCTCTCGCGCACAGAGAAGGTTGAAATCCTCAACCGACATGCCTTCAGGTCGGCGGTAGCTATCCGGCGGACGTACATGGAGGAATCCTCCGCCAAGCGGCTCATACATATACTTGCGAGAAGCTTGGCCTGTAGCACCCAATGCGCCCATCGAGTTGCCATGATAAGCACGATAACGGGAAATAAATTTATGTCGGTTAGGCGAATCCGTTTGCTGATGATACTGTCTGGCGATCTTAAAAGCCGTTTCATTGGCATCTGAGCCGCTGTTGGAAAAAAAGATCACATATTCGCCTTCAAGCCATTCATTTAGCTTTTCCGCCAACGCAATCGCTGGAAGATGACTTTGGGAAAGCGGGTAATAAGCCATCGTTTTCAGCTGCTCATAGGCCGCTTCTGCCAATTCTTGTCTTCCGTAACCGACATTCACGCACCAGAGACCCGACATTGCGTCTAGATAGCGATTGCCATTCATATCCTCAATCCAGGAACCGCTGCCTTGTGTGACGACCATCGGCGCTTGATTCGGATTGTATGGAGACATCCCATGCCACAAATACTGACGATCTTTTGCTGTAATTTCCTCACTATTTAAGTTATTAAAAGAAGACATGTCCCCTCAACCCTTTCGCATTAATAACGAGCCGTCAACATTTTCTTCCGCGTGTAGAACTCAACGCCGTCGCGCCCGTTAGCATGTAAATCTCCGTAGAAAGACTTCTTGTATCCGGAGAATGGGAAGAAAGCCATAGGCGCTGGAACCCCAATATTCACGCCTAACATACCCGCATCGATGTCCTCGCGGAACTCACGAACCGCCTTGGCGCTGTCCGTATAGATGCAAGCCCCATTCGCAAATTCGGAAGCGTTGGCGATCTCAATCGCTTCCGTCAAATCCTTGGCACGAACAATCGAAAGAACAGGAGCAAAGATTTCATCTTTCCAAATTTGCATATATACTTTGACATGATCGAAAATGGTCGGTCCAACAAAGTAACCTTCGTCGTTTACCGCTGCGTCTTTACTTCCGTCTCGCACGAGTTCTGCACCTTCCGACTCGCCGATTCCAATATAGTTGAGCGTTCGATGTTTATTTTCCTCACGAATGACAGGACCCAGGAAAATACCTTTTTCCATGCCGTTGCCTATTGTAATCTGATCTGCCGCTTGCTTTAGTCGTTCAACTAGCTTGTCGGCGATATCGCCAACCGCAACGACAACCGCGCAAGCCATGCAGCGTTCACCCGCTGAGCCGAAAGCACCGTTAATGATTTGGATCACCGTATTGTCTAGCTCTGCATCCGGCATAACAATGGAATGATTTTTCGCTCCCGCTAGCGCCTGAACCCTTTTGTTGTTCGCGCTAGCTGTTTTGTATATATATTCGGCAACAGGTTGAGAACCAACAAATGATATCGCTTTTATTTCTTCATTCTCGAGCAGACCATTAACGACATCTCGCGCGCCATGTACGATGTTTAAGACACCGTCAGGCAAGCCCGCTTCTTGGAACAGTTCGGCCAGTCGGTTCGCAAGCAAAGGTGTACGTTCGGATGGTTTCAACACGAACGTATTGCCGCATGCGATGGCAAGCGGGAACATCCAGCATGGAACCATCATAGGGAAATTAAACGGTGTGATTCCCCCGACAACACCGATCGGGTATCGATACATACCCGACTCAAGCCCCGTTGCAATATCCGGAAGCTGTGATCCCATCATCAGCGTCGGAATGCCTGCAGCGAATTCAACACATTCGATACCTCGTTGTACTTCCCCATAGGCCTCTTGGTAACTCTTGCCATTTTCCAAGGTTACGATCTGTGCCAGCTCTTCCCAGTGCTGCACGAGTAGCTGTTGATAACGGAACAGGAGATGTGCTCTTTTGGGCACTGCGGTTTTCTTCCAACTGGCAAACGCTTTATTTGCCACTTCAGCCGCTTTGTTCACATCCTCCTTGGAAGAGAAAGGAACATAGGCAATAATTTCACCTGTTGCTGGATTAGGTACTTCTTCATAATGGGACCCGCTGAAATCGACCCACTGTCCACCTATAAAGTTTTTCAAATATTTTGCTTCCGTCTGCACTTGTGCCATCGTGGACCTCCTTGAAATTGATGATGTATCCCTAACACCGAACTATTTTAGCTTGATCGAGATTAGCTTCAGTTCTGTCATTTCTTCCACCGCATACTTAACGCCCTCACGGCCGAATCCACTTTCTTTCACACCGCCGTATGGCATGTTATCGACTCGAAATGTTGGGAAATCGTTAATCATAACTCCGCCTACTTCAAGTTGTTCCGCAGCTTGCATGGCCGAATGAATGTTATTGGTGTATATCCCAGCTTGAAGTCCGAATCGGGAATGGTTCACTTCCTCAATCGCTTGCTCCAGATTGGCGAAAGGAGCGACGGTTACGATAGGCCCGAACACTTCCTCACAGGAGACAGGCTCATCCGCAGGTGCATTCGTCAATATCGTAGGCAGAAATATACGTGAATTTAGTAGTTTACCGCCAGTAACAACTTGGGCGCCTTTGGCTACAGCGCTTTCAACCCATGCTTCCATCCGCCGTACTTCCTTCTCACTGATCAAAGCAGACACATCCGTGTCCTCATCTAATGGATCGCCGATAACAAGCTTTTCCACTTGCGCCTTGAACTTATGTAAAAAGTCCGCATAGTGATTTTGGTGTACGAAAATGCGTTGAATAGAAATACAGACTTGACCACTAAAAGAAAAGGCTCCAAGTACACAGCGGTCGATTAGCTCATCGGTAATTTCGTACGTTTTGTCAATGATCAAAGCCGAATTGGAACCCAATTCCAACGTAACACGTTTCAAGCCGGCTTTGTTTTTCATCGCGATCCCGACGGCTGGGCTACCCGTGAACGTAACGGCCTTCACTCTCGGATCTCGTACCAATTTTTCTCCAACAACCGAACCGGGACCAGGTACTACATTTAAAGCTCCATCAGGCAGTCCTGCTTCTTGGAAAATCTCAGCCAACACCAATGAAGAAATGGGCGTTTGTCCTGCAGGCTTCAATACAATCGCATTTCCTGCAGCAATGGCCGGCCCGACTTTATGCGCTACCAAGTTAAACGGAAAGTTGAATGGCGTAATCGCCGCTACCACACCAAGCGGTTTGCGCATGGTAAAGGCAATTCTTCCTTCTCCACCCGGAGCTGCATCCAAGGGGACCGTTTCTCCGTGTATGCGACTTGCTTCCATAGCTGCAAACTTATACGTCTGAATCGTACGAGCGATTTCACCTCTCGCGGTCTTAATCGGTTTTGCCGCTTCCATGGCCAAGACACGAGCAAGCTCCTCTTTACGTTTTTCTAATAGATTAGCAACCTTATCTAAAATAGCTGAACGTTGATGTGCCGGCAATTTGGCCATCTCCGCAGCAGCTGATTCTGCTGCCCCAATCGCTGCATCCGTATCCGCTTCGCTGGCATGTGCCACATCCGCTATCTTGTTCCCTGAAAATGGGGAATACAGCGTTACGTACTGAGCTGCTTCTTCCCGTTGTCCGTTAATAAACAAATGCCATTTCACATGCATCCCCTACTTTCTCAGTTGTGCATACTGCTGAAGCAATACTTCTTTGATAATATCTAACCCTTCCGCAAGCTCGTCATCTGTTATGACTAGAGGGGTTAGGAAACGAATGACATTGCCGTGCACCCCTGCGCTTAACAGGATAACCCCAGCTTCATAGCATCCTTTTTGCACAGCAGCCACAAATGCTTTGGCTGGCTCTTTGTTCTCAGAATCAATGAATTCAACAGCGCACATCGCTCCCAGCCCACGCACATCTGCAATCAGTGGGACTGTTTTCTGTAAGTCTCTGAAAAAGTCCATAATCGTTTGTCCGATCCTACGGGATTTTTCTAAAAGACCTTCGCGCTCGATTTTATCAATCACGGCCATTGCGGCAACACATCCCAGCGGACTGCCGCCATAGGTCCCGCCGATTTCCCCTGGGGACGGGGCATCCATAATTTCTGCCCGGCCTGTAACTGCGCTGATCGGCAATCCTGCTGCAATCGACTTGGACATCGTGATTAGATCGGGTTCGATTCCAAAATGTGTACTGGCAAACATTTCTCCCGTTCGCCCGAAGCCTGTTTGAATTTCATCCGCAATAAACAAAATATTGTTTTGTTTACATATGTCATACACACCTTTAACAAATTCCTTCGGAGGAACAATGAACCCGCCTTCTCCTTGCACGGGTTCCATAATGACTGCTGCCAATTCTTCCGGTGAAGCCTCCGTATACAGGAAATCTTCGAACTGCTTAACGCAATACAGAGCATACTCTTTCTCCGACATCCCTTCAGGACGGCTCGTTGGATTGGGATATTGAGCTTTATAGGTGGCAGGTGCAAATGGACCCATTTGGAATTTATAAGGCTTCACTTTGCTTGTGAGCGACATGCCGAGCAGCGTACGCCCATGGAATCCACGAGTAAACGAGACAATTCCAGGTTTCCCTGTATATTTCCGGGCAATTTTCACCGCGTTTTCTACAGCTTCTGCACCGCTGTTCAGGAGAATCGTCTTTTTCTTAAAATGACCAGGAGTGATTTCTGCAAGCTTCTCAGCAAGTTCAAGATAGGACTCATACATCGCGACATGAAAGCAAGTATGAATATACTTCTCGGCTTGCTTCTGAACAGCCTCCACGATCTCTGGCGGACAATGGCCTACATTCATAGTTCCAATAGCTCCAGCAAAATCCAAGAAAACATTGCCATCCACATCATATATCAAAGACCCTTTGGCCTTTTGTACAAAAACGGGAGCATTATTGCCGACGCCTCTTGGTACTAATTCTCGCCTTTTTTCTAATAATTCCTGGGTACGGCTTGCCGGGAATTCTGAAGCAACAGATACAAATTTGCGTGTCATTTCCATCTTCGCATCCCCCTTCTGCTTTCCATGTTCAAAGGATTTCTATCTTTTTATGTAGCGCTAACTAAAAGCGCTTTCTTTTCTCATTTTAAGCCTATCATTTCAAGAATACTATTGCGCTCGGAGATAAGTTTTAATATATTTATTATCACTAAGGGATAATAAATTGGTTGTTGATGGGGGTAACAAATCATGAAGTTTTTCGACGCTCTACAACTTCCTTCGCTTCAACAGGCTAGAATTGCTGCAGGCGCAGAAGGCCTTCATAGGACGATCCGTTGGGTGTCTATCGTTGACTTGCCTGACCCGTTGTCTTGTGTGAGTTCAGGGGATTTACTCCTGACGACGGGCTACGGATGGCCTCGAGATGAAAAAAAACTGCTTGATCTCATCATCGAATTGAATGCGTGTGGGCTTGCAGGGTTAGGACTTGCTGTCCCCGAGTACTTCACAAATATGCCGTTAACTGTATGTAGAGTGGCGGACGAGCTGCATTTTCCAATCATCGAAATTCCGTGGGAAATTCAATTCAATACTATAACCGAAGAAATCCTCAGTTCCATCCTGACCTATCAATATAATATTCAGGAACAGTCAGAGTTCGTTCATCAAGAGCTCATGCGTATCGCTTTGGATGCTAATGATCTTCAGGAAATAGCCGTTACCTTGGGCAAATTAATTAAACGACCCGTTATCATTCAGCATCCGGAAGGTCCTATTCTAGCCTCTTATAACATGAACAAAGATGGGCTCGAAGAAGAAGAGCAATTGTTTCATCAAGAAATGATTAGCTTTCGAAAGGAACAAGTTCAGCATATACCACTGCGTTCCCACTCCAGGCCAATCCGAATTCCCGCCGTACCAGAGTCTGGTTTACCCGCACGGCTCTTATGTCCAATTTCAATCAAAAAAGAACTGGCTGGTTTATTATGGATCATCGAGGGACAACAACCTCTTAGAGAGGTAGATCAGCGTGCTGCTCAAACGGCTTCCATCGTGATGGCGCTGCACATTTCTCAGCAGCGGGCGCTAGCCTCATTGGAGGCTCAGCTAGGGTATTCTTTCCTGGATTCATTGCTTGAAAGTCAGTTCAATACAACACCCCAGATCTTACGACGGGCTGAACTATTAGGCTTCGACCCAGAGGGCATTTATTCCGTTGGTACGATTATCATGAATTCCTCCGTTCCCCTATCACGTGAAGGCATCATAAAGCGAGAACGGCTGGCTGATAAATTAAAGCTAAGAATGCAAGAGCTCAAAATTCCGACGGTACTCTCTCTGACACAAAACCAACTCCTATTTTTAATTCCCGAAAGTGTCCTTTCGGAGGATATATGGAAGTCGATGAAAGACATTAATCTCTCTTTTGCCGTCAGTCTTCCTTATCGAGGATTTACCAATGTTCGTCAGGGTTATAAAGAAGTGAGCTCAATCCTTCCACATATAAGCTTCGGTCAACTCCATCGCTACCAGGACTTGCTGGTCCCCCGCGTTCTGATGGGTGATCACGATGCACGATCTTCCTTTCTCGGTAAACTATTTGATCCGCTTCAAAGAAGTAGAAACGGTGATGTACTGATTAGCACCTTATTAACTTTCGCCCGAATGGGCTTTCAACTCAAAAAAACAGCCGACGAATTAAACATTCATCCGAAAACGTTGCGCTACCGATTGGATCGCGCGATTTCATTGGGGAATTTCGACCTCAACGAAGCAGAAACGCAATTCCATCTTCAACTAGCCGTACGCATCTTTTCTTTAGAAAATGCCCGCATTTGATAACTTGTTGAAAAACACGTCAGTTGACAAAACAAGAAAAGCGGTTGGGAAGGAATAGTATCCTGCTCAACCGCTATTCATAAAAATACATCACTTTTTATCTACTGTGAGCTGCTCTTCCAGAGATTTACCTACTTTGAGACAGCCTCATTATTTATCGCTTATTTGATGGTGGCCGTTTTGCTGCAAAGAAGGTTCGTTCGTGCCTGTACCAACTTCTTTGCGCGGAGTCTGCGCTTCGTCATCGGCAAAGCCGGTAGTGGCGCTTTTGAACTCACGGAGCATTTTGCCAAAGCCACGTCCGAGCTCGGGCAGCTTGTTCGGTCCAAACAGAAGCAGAGCAACACCTGCGATTAGAATAATATGCCACGGGGATAACGCGCCCATGAGGAATACCTCCTCCTTAATTCGAGAACATTCAATCTAGTCTCATAACGCATTTGCTGTTGATGGGACTGACGCTTGAGAACATACTATCGCAGTAATTTCACTAGCTGCACGTTGTCCGCTTTCAACTGCGCCATTTAAGAAGCCCTGAAATAACGAAGAAGTGTGTTCACCAGCAAAGTGACAATTCCCCTCCTGAACACCCTCATAACCCGCAAACAATGTAGTCTGACCGACCTTATAGTAGGAATACGAGCCTTTCGAGAATTTATTGCCAGGCCAATAGTCTAGTGTGACCATGCCATTCCACTTGGCAGTAATGCCTGGTAACACAGGTTCCAATTGCCCAAGAAATTTTATTGCTTGGGAATTCAGAGTCCCACTGTTCAAACTTGTTGCGACGTCTGTACCTGCGAATTCCACTAAAATACCAGTTGATCCAGATTGCGCACGAGTGACCTCCCACGTATCTTGGTATCCCGTGTCTGAGAACGATCCGCCCGTACATCCTAAATTATACCAAGAACGTTCAGTAAATTGTAATTGCAGCTTTGCATTGACTCCCATCCCCAATTGAGTTATGGCCGTTTGTTTCAACTGACTAAAGCCAGCTTCACTAAAATCTACGGATTCACGAAGAATGGAGAACGGCATGGCAAGTACGACATGATCAGCAACAACGTTCTGGGTGTTGACACCTACCTTGAAAGTAAGTGTGTACGTGGAGTCGCTATTTTTCTTTATCTTAATCAGTTCATAACCTGTCGAAATTTGATTAGGACATCTTTGGGCAAGAATTTGTGGTATCTGGTCATTTCCTCCATGGACATGATACTTCCCGTTCGATTTCCCCAAAATACGCGGTTGTCCGGGGCCCAGTGCTCCTAATATCCATATGAGATTGAGAGAGCTTAATTCGGTTGAAGGCGCTCCAAATTCATTTTCGTAGGTGAGATCCAATAGTTTCCCCAAATTTGAATTCACACCGCCAGGCACATATTGATTTATCCAGCCTCTAACTGACATGTGATCTAATTCCCAACCACGCTGTGTATAATTGTTATACTGTGTAGAGGCCGCATTCGAGTAGTCACTGTGAATTTGTTGCCAAATTGCTTGCAGATCATTAGAAAATTGAGCAAGGCTATAGCGCGCACCGTTAACATAGTAGAAATCCTCCGTACCTGTCGGTTGCGCATTTAACACATCATCAACGTTCAATCCCAATTCTTGCGAGAGATGCAGAATATCCGTATGATTCTGGTCTATCAATTCCCCACCATGTTCCGCGATTTGTCCATTAGCGAAATCTCCACGTCGTGTCCAACAACGGCCACCTACACGGCTTGATGCTTCATACACTTGAGCAATCAGACCCGCCTGTTTTAACCGATAAGCACATGTAAGTCCAGCTAACCCAGCACCGACAATTGCAATTCGTGGCGTTGTAGATGCATTTGCCACGAGATTGCCAAAGCGCAAAAATGAGCTTGGTATAGCAGCCACCACCCCCATCGTCACTGCCTTTTGTAGGAACTCCCTTCGTGTGATGGATTGTTGGATTCTTTCCTCACTGATTTGTTCGACTGAAACACCTCTCTTCGATGACTCTGAGGCAATCGAAACGGCGTCTAGCACTCTTTGAAACAATCGGGTTCTAGCCATATTAGTTATCCTCCCTTTGATAAAGATTTCAGAGCAAAACTACGATTGTGACAGTAATTTAAACGTAGAGTGAACAAACATTTTCACTCCATTCTCTAGTGCATCCTCATCAATTGTAAACTGAGGATGATGGAGTGGATTCGTAATTCCCTTTTGTTGATTCCCAGCTCCCACCCAGAAGTAGGTTCCCGGTGCTTTTTGTTGAAACGCAGAAAAGTCATCACCAGCCATGATCGGTCTTCTTCGCTCAAGAGCTTCCTCGCCCAGCACTTCACATACGGTTTCCTCAATAACTTTGGTTACTTGTTCATCATTAATAACGATGTCATAACCAGGAACATATTGGAAAGCGTAAGTTGCGCTATGTGCTTCCGTGATGCCTTTAATCACTTTTTCCAAAAGTGCTGGTAAACCTTTGCGGAACTCAGGATTTAAAGTATGTATCCAACCAACAACCTGAACAGAGCTTGGAATTACGCAAAACTCTGTGCCACCAGTAAATTGAGTAATCGAGATGACAGTACTGTCAAGAGGATCATTACACCTTGAGACAATGTGCTGTAGGTTTGTTACAACTTGTGCAGCAACTGCGATACTGTCAATCGTTTGATGAGGTAATGCAGCATGCCCGCCTTTGCCATGGATAGTAAGATTAAAACCATCCGATGAAGCCGTCATAGGACCGTAAATGATTCCGATTTTACCGACTTCAATCTGGGGTAAAAGGTGAACCGCAATGACGTAGTCTACATCCTCCATAACTCCTGCAGATACCATCTCTCCGGCACCACCCGGATGTGTTTCCTCGCCATGTTGGAACAGAAACCGTACCTCACCGATGATTTGCTCTTTTAGACCTGCAAGAATTCTTGCTGTTCCGAGTAACATAGCCGTATGTCCATCATGTCCACAAGCATGCATAGCTCCAGGGGTTTTGGAAACAAAGTCAAATTTATTTTCTTCTTGAATAGGCAATGCATCTATATCAGCTCGGATAGCCAATATTTTCCCCGGTTGTTTTCCAATGAGACGAGCCATTACACTCGTTCTGGTTGGCCGGGAAACCTCCAATCCGCCAAACGACTGAAGCGTATCATAAACGAACTGGGACGTTTTTTCTTCGTGGAAAGACAACTCAGGGTTTTGATGAAGAAAGCGCCTCCATTTAACCACATCATTTTTAACTAAATGAACAAGGTTGTTTAGTGTTTGAGATTGTTTCGTTTCCAATGATAAGACCCCTTTCGAAAATTTATAAAAGTAATTACAAATCAAGATTATGATGGATATTCTTTTGACTACCATGAAGTGTACGTCTCATTGGATAGTAATAAACCGCCGCTGATACGATCAAGCCAACAATCCAAGCCAGATCCGTTCCGCCTAAATACTTGGAAATCGATCCTTCGTAAAGCGGGGAGCTTACAAAAGGAACCTCCACAAGTCCACCGATTATATAAGCAATAATGGCAATCCAATTAACTCTACCGTACTCACCATTGATGTCGAATATAGCTTTAACGTTATAATTACTTTTACGTAAGAAGTAAAAGTCCACCAGGTTAATTGATGTCCACGGCACCATAAAATACATCAGTAACAGTAAGAAATTTGAGAAGAAATGCATGAAATTGTCCTGCGCCATGATTGGGATTACTGTACAGACCGCCGTTACCAAAAACATGAGCCAGAACCGAGTTTTTGGTGTACCGCGAAGCTTTGTAATCGGTTCCAAAGTAGCTATAAGAGACATAAATCCTCCATAGATACCGACTGGAGCAGCAGCGATACCACCCAGTATGATTAAAAGATTGATAATGATTGAGAAATTTGAACCTACTAATTCGGTAAGTCCTCTTGTCGGATTTCCCTCAAAATCGCTAAATAAAGTTGCCATTATCGCTCCGAGGATCATCATCCAGCTACTTGAGATAACAGTCCCTGCGTATGTATAAAAGAATGTCTGCCTAGTCGGTGTGTTCACCGGCAGATAGCGAGAATAGTCAGCAACATATGGGGCATAAGTAATCTGCCATGTTACCATGATGCTAAGTATTAAGAAAAATATGGGAGCATTAAAATGACCTATCGACCAGGCTTCGGCAGACATGGGCATTTTCAGTGCAAGAAATGTAAGCACTAAAAACACGACTGCAAAAATAATTGAAAGATACCGATTGATAGAATGAATTAAATCATATCCATATACGGCTATCACAAAAGTGATAATATTGAAAATTACAATCGCTGCCGTTGATGGCATGGGAATAATATTTGTTAATGAATGGCTATACAGAATGGCTCCTGTCGAACCAAAGCCAATGTACATAATGAGCACCAGAATAAGAGGAAGAATAGCTCCTATTACACCAAATTGCGCCCTACTCTGGATCATTTGGGGAATCCCTAATTGGGGACCTTGCGCAGAATGATAAGCCATAAAAATCGCGCCAATCAGGTTGCCGGCAACAATGGCTACTATGCTCCAAAATAGATTTAATCCGAGTATTATGGCTAAAGCTCCTGTCACCACTGGGACTAGTTGCATATTAATGCCAAACCAAATTGTAAATAAACTTTTCGGGCTGCCATGTCGCTCATTTTCAGGAATAAAGTCAATGCTATGCTTTTCTACTTTCATCTTCACTCAGTCCCTTCACTATGCGTTTGTAATTGAATAAAATGTTAACTCATATCCATGATAACGCTTACAAGAAAGACTGAAGTTATAAATTACTGCCTGTAACTAAGTATCGACGTTCTAATAAAAGCCTCCTTTTTTCTTAAAGCCTACACTAACACTTGAAGATAGAAATAAATCCACATCTGCTTTTGCCCGTTCGTTTCCGTTCTCATCAGGACTACTTGCTCTTTCACCTGGAATATTTTTGAAATCCCACTTTATTCCATCTTACTTAAAAAGCGCTTACTTGAATCTAGCCAAACTTGCGAAAAGCTAGCACAATTTTGTTGCGCCCGAAAGTGTCCTTAATAGCCAGGTATTTGTTTATTTTGAAAACATCTTGCATAGAAATAATAGTAGAAAGGAACTTACGATGAGGCTTACCTTAGACAGAAAAATATTGGCGTATACTTGCCGATCAAACGGGTATGTCGGCCAAACATATTTCCAACTTGGTTACTAACAATCAATATGAAACTCAAAAAGCCATACAGTCAATGGAAATGAATGCTAAGGAAGTAACAGAAGGAATGTTTATGATCAATGAAGCAGGAGAATCGTTTAGGCATATTAATTTAAAATATAGAATGTCCTTCTTTAATATGGGAAAACTAGTGAAATCTAAATAAGGATAGGGAGAGAAACCATGGAACGGGAACTTGCGTTGGAAATAGTTCGAGTAACGGAGTTGGCTGCTTTAGCTTCAGCTCCTTGGATGGGTAGAGGAGATAAAAATAGTGCGGATGGCGCTGCAACTTCAGCCATGCGCGCTATGTTCGACTCGGTATCGATTCGGGGAACTGTCGTTATAGGAGAAGGTGAGATGGATGAGGCACCCATGCTCTATATTGGTGAGCAAGTAGGAAGTATGAACGGGCCGGAGGTAGACATCGCGGTTGATCCACTCGAGGGAACCGATATTGTGGCTAAAGGCTTGAACAACGCGCTTTCGGTAATTGCCGTAGCAGGAAAAGGGAATTTGCTTCATGCGCCTGATATGTATATGGAGAAGTTAGCAGTTGGCCCGGCACTAGTTGGCATACTAAGTCTAAATGATCCTATGGAAATAACACTCGCGAAAGCGGCGGAGGTCCTGAATAAGCAAGTTTCAGATCTTACGGTTATGATACTTGACCGAGTTCGTCATGAATCGCTTGTTAAAACTTTGCGAAATGTTGGAGTCAGGATTAAATTTCTTTCGGATGGTGACGTTGCTGGCGCAATGGCTCCGGCTTTTCCTGAAGCAGGGATCGATCTTTATGTCGGTTCTGGTGGGGCTCCCGAAGGCGTACTTGCTGCAGCAGCGTTGAAATGTCTGGGCGGAGAGCTGCAAGGACGTTTGATGCCTGCTGACAGCAGCGAATACGACCGTTGTATTGAAATGGGTATTAAAGATCCTAACAAAATCTTGACGATGGATGATATGGTGGGTACGGAAGATGTTATTTTCGCAGCGACAGGCGTAACGCCTGGCGAGTTCTTGGAAGGCGTGAGATATTTACCGGATCAGCGGGCTGAAACGCATTCCATTGTCATGCGAGCAAAAACCAAAACGATACGCAACATCCGTACTTTACACTATTTGCCGAATAAACCATTGCTGAAGAAATGATACTCCCTGAAATATAGAGACTAAACGGGAATGAATAAGACTAATCAAAAACGCTAAGCCTTCGAATTTGAAAGGCTTGGCGTTTTTTTTGCTGAGCGAGAGAATTTGTGGATGCAGGCCTATTCCTTCGGTAAATGACAATAAGAAACCGCTCTCAAAACTCGTTTTCTCTTTTCTTCATGAACCCAACTCGTATTATTTAAACGTAAGATACGGTGGCAACGGAGACTTTTGATTTTTGAGCTATGTCCTTCAAGTACATTTTGACTGCTCTAAGCAGTAGTATTCCCAGAATTAATGGCACCATGCATTGCCTTACTTTACTAACGAGTAACTCAGGAGGCACCTATTTGTAATTCGCATATAAGGGTACTTTCAGGTACCTATAGCACTTAAAAGTCCCTATAGTACTTAAAAGTACGTACTTATCAAAAACAACTTAATGGTTTTATAATAGCACTTGTGAAGCGAAAGTAAAGCTTACAGCTGTTCAAAATACATTCATTAGGAGGCAAAACATGAACCAGTCATTATCACAATCTGCATCACAACATAAAGTGAAGCAAAATACAGGAACATGGGCGCTTCTTGCCCTTGCGATTAGCGCATTTGGAATCGGAACAACAGAGTTTGTACCAGTAGGCCTGCTCGCGTCTATCGCGAATGACTTAAACATTGGCATCACGCTAGCTGGCCTTCTTATTTCTGGTTATGCGATTGGCGTCGCGGTCGGAGCGCCGATTCTCACCGCGCTCACCAATCGGATGAGCCGGAAATCCTTGCTCATGTCGCTGATGGTTGTTTTCATCATCGGTAACGCTGTCGCTGCACTTTCACCGTCATTTGAAATACTGCTTGTTGCACGTTTCATCACCGCATTTTCTCATGGTGTCTTTTTCTCCATTGGAGCGACCATTGCTGTTCAGCTCGTATCTCCAGAGAAAAAGGGCAGTGCCATTGCTCTCATGTTCACTGGTCTTACCATCGCCATTGTTACCGGTGTTCCATTGGGGACATTTATCGGCCAAGCCTTCGGCTGGAGAGCAACTTTCTGGGGCGTTGCCTTACTAGGTGTAATTACGATCATTTCCAGTGCCGCACTTATCCCTAAAAATCTCAAGCAATCTCCACCCGCTAAATTTTCAGACATGTTCCGTCTGCTCACCAATGGCCGTTTGGTCCTAGGCTTTCTTATCACGGCATTCGGTTATGGAGGGACGTTTGTTGCTTTCACTTATTTAACTCCACTCCTGCATGATGTGACTGGCATAAGTTCAGGCATGATTAACATTATTTTGATCATTTATGGTGTTGCTGTTGCATTCGGTAACTCTGTTGGTGGCAAATTAGCAAATAAAAACCCTTTACGAGCACTATTTTGGATGTTTATTATTCAAGCAGCCGTTCTAATCCTTTTAACATTCCTTGCTCCATTTAAAGTGGCTGGCGTGATTGGTGTTATCTTAATGGGCTTGCTTGCTTTCATGAATGTGCCTGGTCTTCAATTATATGTCGTCCAATTGGCTGAAAAGTATGTACCTTCAGCGGTCGATGTTGCATCAGCGATCAATATTGCAGCGTTCAACGTCGGTATTGCTATTGGCTCGATCGTCGGTGGGGTTGTTATCGACTCCATGGGTCTTGTTCATACCCCATGGGTTGGTGCTTTAATGGTTCTCGTTGCCATCCTACTCACTGGTATTTCTGCTAAGCTGGAACGGAAATCATAATAGGAGGCATTTATATGTTTGAGCATCATCAAACTTATCAAAGGATGTACAAAGAAGGCGAGTTAACGCTTGGCCTCCACATTCCATTAGAAAACTTTCAATCAAATACACCTACGATGGCTAATCAGGTTGAGCTTGCACAAGCTGCTGAAGGATACGGATTTACTACGCTCTGGCTCCGAGACGTTATTTTGGAAGATCCCCAGTTTGGGGATCCGGCTGTCGGTCAAATTTATGATAGTCTAATTTTCGGTACGCACCTGCTTAGTCAGACCAAACAAATTGCGATTGGAACATCCGCGCTGGTACTTCCGCTTCGCCATCCACTGAGGATGGCGAAAGAAGTTGCTACCATCGAAGCCCTCTTTCCCGAAAGGTTCATCATGGGAATATCATCTGGAGATAGACGAGCTGACTTCAAGGGTCTTGGCGTAGTTCATTCTAGCCGCGGCAGCCAGTTCCGTGAAGCCTTCTCCTATCTAGAAAAGGCGCTTTATGAAAACTATCCTAGAATTGACTCCAGTTATGGTCATATCGAGCAAGCAACACTCGTGCCAAAACTGAAGAATAGAATTCCTACCATGGTTACCGGTTTTGCACAGCAAGATCTCGATTGGCTTGGACAGAACGGCGATGGATGGATGTACTATCCACAAGGACCTATGCGGCAGCTAGAAGCCATAACGGCATGGCGAGAGTCTGCTGACCGCCAAAACCATACGGAGTTTCGTCCATTCTCTATGCCTATGCATCTCGATTTAGCGGAAGATCCAGATGAAGAAGCAACACCCATTCGGCTTGGTTTTCGAATAGGAAGAAATAAACTAATCGAATTAATTGAAGTTTACAAAACGATTGGTGTTAATCATCTCTTCTTTGCTCTCTTTGACAGCGATCGACCAGCTGGCGAGGTCATACATGAGCTTGGAGAATACGTGCTTCCGCACTTCCCACCGCATCGAATCAGTCTTTGAAATCATATGTCTAATTAAAAAAACAGTAACGGGTGGACATCGTTTTTTCACCCCAATATTAGGAGGATAATCAAATGAAACACTTACAAGATACAATTCAATTAAACCATGGGAAAGCTTTTCCTTGGCTAGGTCTAGGCGTCTTTCAGGTCGAGGATGGCGATACCGTCATTGCAGCCGTTGAAGAAGCCATTGTCATTGGTTACCGTCACATTGATACTGCAGCTATTTATCAGAACGAAGAAGGCGTTGGGGAAGGTATCAGGCGTGGCTTGAAACGCACGGGCCTTCAACGTGAAGACTTGTTTATCACCTCGAAATTATGGAATGCAGACCAAGGCTATGATAGCGCAATAGCAGCTTATGAGAAAAGCTTAAAGAATCTGGGATTAGAAAAGCTTGATTTATACCTTATACACTGGCCTGTTGAAAATAAATATCTAGAAAGCTGGAAAGCGCTCGAGTTTCTGTATAACGAAGGACGTGTGGGGGCTATTGGGGTTAGTAACTTTCACATCCACCACCTTGAAAACCTGCTTAAAGATGCAACTGTGAAACCGGCTATTAATCAAGTAGAGCGTCATCCGCGACTCGTTCAGAATGAACTTAAATCTTTTTTAGATAAAAACGGGATTCAAGCCGTCGCTTGGGCACCTCTGATGCAGGGAGAGATTCTGCATGAACCCGTCATCCAAGCTATCGCAGACCGCGCGGGAAAATCAGTTGCCCAAATCGTCCTGCGTTGGCAGCTGCAAAGCGGCTGGGCAACGATTCCGAAATCCATTCAAGCTAGACGCATTCAGTCCAATGCAGAAATCTTTGATTTCTCATTAAATGATACGGATATGGCAGCTATTTCGGCCCTTGATCAGCATCGCCGGGTGGGTCCAGACCCTGATAATTTTGATTTTTAAGTTTAAATTGAATAAGTTTTTAAAATTAGATTTAACAAACGAGGCTGTCCCAAAAGTCATTTGGGGACAGCCTCGTTACCTTTTACTGCACTAGAGGTCAGGTGATTTTTGTGAGTAAGTAGGAAGCATATTACCTTTAAGAGCTTCTATCATCATTCTTATTTTTGGCATTGTTGAATTTTTTATTTTAAAGGCAACGTATAAATCATTCGTTACTTTATAAGGCTTACAAATTATTTTCACTTTGTTTGTTTGCAAGGAGTTCGCCAGCATGTATGTAGGCAATAAACTAATTCCAGCTCCATGTTCGATAGCAGACAAAATAATATGCAAATCGGGTAAAACATGTTTTGGTTTCATCTGAGGACGTTTTTGAAAGTTTTCTCTCCAAAATCTTCGGATAATGGGCAATTCTAGACCGTAACTAAGCCATGTTTGTGAACATAACCAAGCTTCTAACTGCTTCGAGTCATTGAAATCAGGTTCCTCATAATCATAAGGTGCTGTTACAACAAACTCTTCTTCTACATAATGCAGATATTCTATCCCAGGTGCTGAATACTTTTGTGAGGTCACGATGATATCTACCTTGTCTTCCGTTAATAGGTCTAAAATATAGGCTGCCAGCCCGTAATAAGCAATTACACGAATATGTAAGCTTCCGAGATATGGAGCCATTCTTTCTCTAAAAAACTCATGCGCAGTGCCGATTTTTACAACCGGAAGCGTAGGCGATGAGACGGCTTTGAAACTTAGCGTTGCCAACTCAAGTGACTCAATAAGAGGTGCCAAATAGGAATAAAGTTCTTTGCCTCGTTCAGTCGGAACCATTTTCCTTGATGTCCTTGTAAATAAAGGTTCGCCAACCTCAGCTTCTAATGCAGCTAGATGTTGACTCATGGCCGGTTGTGTCATAATCCTCGTTTTGGCTGCTTCCGATACAGAATTATGTTTATATATAGTAATAAAACTTCGATACCATTCAAAATTCGCCATTTACAAGATCCTCTCGTACGATACTGTCTCATTCATCTATATTATATCCCCCCTCCATTCTGTTTTCACTACACCTACGATTTACCTTCAATGACAAAGAGAGCCTCGAATCAAACTCGAGACTCCCTTTTCATTTGCTGCCTTCCCCAGAGGGTAAAGAGAATACCTACGACAGTAACCAGTGCAGCCACCCAAGGTACTGCTTGAAGTCCGCCACCAAATTTCTGCTCAATCACAACTCCTCCAAGGTATGCACCTAGAGCATTTCCCAGGTTAAAAGCGGCTATATTCAGCGTAGATGCTAAGGTAGGCGCTTCTTTGGCCGTATTTAACATGTGAAGTTGCAACCCAGGTACGATACCGAATGCCGCTATTCCCAAAATGAATATCGTAATCAAAGCGAGAATTTTGTTCTGATCGGTTAAACTAAACACGGCCAAAACAATTGCTAAGAGAGTAAGGATTCCAATAAGTGAGGGCATCAGTTTTCGGTCTGCTAGTTTTCCGCCATAAATATTCCCTATGGTTATTCCTAGACCAAACAAGACAAGGATGTAGGAGACTGAACTTGGTGAGAATCCTGTTATATCCACCAAAATCGGTGCTATATAGGTAAAGGCTGTAAAGACACCTCCAAATCCAAACACAGTCATCAATAGCGCGATATGAACGACAGGCTTCCGTAAGACACCTAGTTCCTGACGCAAGCTTGATTGTACAGCTTTGACATGCGGGACGAGCACCACAACACCAACTAGTGCTATGATCCCAATGATGGTGATTGCCCAGAACGTAGACCGCCAGCCATAAGCTTGTCCCAAAAACGTTCCTATCGGAACACCCAAGATGTTTGCCAAGGTTAACCCCGTAAACATGATCGCAATAGCACCCGCTCGCTTCTCTTTGGGAACCAACTGCGCCGCGACTACCGAACCTACACCAAAAAAAGAGCCGTGCGTCAACGCTGCAATGATGCGAGCAATCATGAGTACAAAGTAGTTCGGTGAAAGTGCTGCTAGTGCGTTCCCTGCAATAAAAATAAGCATAAGTAAAATTAAGAGCGCCTTACGCTGCATTTTGTGTGTCGCGATTGTGATGAAAGGCGCTCCAATTGCAACTCCCAGCGCATAACCAGTGATAAGCATGCCGGCTGAAGGGATAGAAACACTCAGGCTTACTGCCACTTCCGGTAGCAAACCCATAATAATGAATTCGGTCATTCCGATGGCAAAAGCCCCTAAAGTGAGTGCGTATAAAGCTATTTTCGACCCTTTACGTATAGAGACTGAAGTTTGATCAGAAAGGCTAGTTGTACTCAAGTTCGGTCCCTCCTTTAATGAATGCAAATAATAACAGGACAACAGATGAATGTCGTCCTGTCATGGGCTACAAATGAAAAACTAGTTCAGTTTGGCGATAACTTCTTTGGCTACGCTAAGTGTTGATTGCGGATTTTGACCTGTAATTAAATTTCCATCAACTTCAAAATGATCGCTCCAATCTGGTGCGGCAACAAAGATCGGGCCCGCCTCACGAAGCTTGGACTCTAATAAGAAAGGCATATCTTGATCCAAACCAGCCGCTTTTTCTTCCGTATCTGTAAAGGCTGTAATACGTTTACCTTCGATTAGATATTTTCCGTCAGATAACTTTGCATTTACCAAACCTGCTGGTCCATGACATACTGCAGCTACGATTTTTTCGGCCTCATAAAATTCTCTGAGCAAGGATTGAAGCTTTTCGTTATCCGGCAGATCAAACATCGTTCCGTGACCGCCTGGCAAGTAAATCACATCATAATCCGCAGCCTTAACCTCATTTAGTTTGATAGTATCCGCAAGAAATTGTTCAGTATCCAATATTTCTTGATGCAAATCAGCACTCAAACTATTTTTATCAATAGGTGTTTTACCGCCTAAAGGACTAGCTACTGTGATATCAAATCCTTGCTTTGAAAACTCAATATAAGACTCAGCAAATTCCGAAAGCCAAAGTCCTGTAGACTTTTCACTGTTTATTTGACTGGCTGAAGTGACCACGATTAATATATTTTTTTTCATTTTGTTTCCTCTCCTCTGTATCTGTTTTCTTGTTACAAGCCCTATTGTATCTTTAGATAATCTATAAATCCAATTAGATATTTGATGTTTATCCATAAAAATATTTATACATTTAGCTATGTAATAAACAACCAAAAAAGCATAAAAAATCCCCTCCGGTAAACAGTGTTAGTCCATCGGATACCTTTTCATCATCGGCAAACGGAAACAAGCCGCAGAGCTATCTCAGCGGCTTGTTCAAGAATATATCAAATTATGCTAGCAAATATGAATGATAAACGTTTTGATCTCGTAAGGGTTCAGCTGAACATCAATCAATGATTCGTAATGACAATCACCAAGAGGCCTTTCGAGCAGGTCGCATTCCTGCCAGGACATGACCTTAACATCGCTCGAAATTTGCGTTTGGCCGCTAATACCTGCAAACTCGTGAATTCGGAGAATAATCGCGTCATGATCCTCTGCTTTTTTTACCGCATCGATCATAACATGATCGCTCGATAGACGGAACAAGCTGAACGAGTCTTCGGTAGACTTGCCGAGCACAAACGTTAACGGATTGTTAAGCGACCAAGCGGACTGCACCGTTCCACCGTTATACCAGTCGCTGGCATGAGGGAAGAGTGAATACGTAAATTCATGCTCTCCTTGATCGGCCGTCGGGTCTGGAACCATAGCGGACTTGATCAGGGTAAGACGCATCACATGGTCTTTTACATCATAACCGTATTTACAATCGTTCATCAGACTGACGCCATATCCGCGTTCGGACAAATCGGCCCACTGATGGCCAACCGTTTCAAACCGGGCATAGTCCCAGCTTGTATTCCAATGGGTCGGACGCTTCACGTTGCCGAATTGAATATCGTAAGTCGCTTCCGTTGCCCGGATTCGCAGCGGAAAAGCTACTTTCAACAGTTTGCGCTGTTCATTCCAATTAACGTGGGTCTGGAAATCGATTCTGCGACTGTACGCATAGAGCACCATATCCTGCACCACGGTAGAATCCATATAGGACCACTCGAAACGGATTACCACAGCCAAAGGACCGCTGTCCGTTACTTCGATCCGGGTCAGAATATTCACTTCCTGCTTTTTCTCCGTGTAAAAGATGTCAATATCCCACGCTTCGTGCCGGCCTTTCGGCTTATCTTCGAACACTTCGAAACGATTCCCTGTTTCGCCTGCGGCGAGTATTTCCCGGCGCTCAATTCGATCGTAAAGACGGACAATCTGACCAAAGTCATTCCATTCTATTTCATAATAAGGCGTCACAAACCCATGATCCAACTTCATGAATTTATTCTCTGCTATAGCCTGCACAGTCTGATCGACCCGTTCCTTTCGATGGATGACAGCGAATCCCATCGGAGAGATTCTTTCTACGTTTACCCACCAGTTTCCACCTACAAGCTGAGCCTCCAGTGGTCGATCCGAAGCATCAAACCACCCTACTCCGGCTTCCTCCGTTTGCTTTTCGGTAATGCAAACGAGATCTGTTCTCTCCCACGAAGAACCGTTAAACACAGTCACTTCGCATCCCTTTTCCCTACCCGCTGTCAAAAGCAAAGCTGACTGATCCCACACCTTTTGACCTATCGTTAACGCCTCTTCGTATTCGACTCTGCTGTCCTCATACACCTCGCGGATCGACGATCCAGGGATAATATCGTGGAATTGGTTGCGCAAAATAATTTTCCAGCCTTCATGCAGCGCAGGGGAAGTTTCGGCTTCCGCCGCTTTACCTTTGGCATTCAAAATATAGCTCATGACCTGCACCCATTCCGTTTCCCGATACAGCAGCTCCAGCTTGCGATTCATCCGTTTGTTGTAAGCCTGACTCGTATAAGTACCGCGGTGCAGCTCCAAATACAACTCGCCGTCCCACGTGTGCACGTATGAATTGGTGTTGCTGATGCTCGCCTGCAATTCGTTAAAATACTCATCAGCACGCCCCGTCTTCACATGAGGAATGCCTGGAATATCGTCCAGCCTGCGTCGCATCTCTAGCATCTCACGATTGACACCTCCGCCGCCGTCGCCGAACCCGTAAGCAAGCAGCAAATTCGTATTGAGCGTCTTATCACGGTAGCTTTCCCAGATCCCCTGTACCGATGAAGGCGTCACTTTCCCGTTGTACGTGTAATAAAAGGCTCCTTCGCTCGAACCGGGATCCGGCGTAGTAATAAAATGGGTCAGTACTTCCGTCCCGTCAATACCCCGCCATTTAAAAGTGTCATGAGGCATCCGGTTATATTGGTTCCAGCTGATTTTGGTCGTCATAAACGATTCGATGCCAGATTTGCGTAAAATTTGCGGCAGCGCCCAACTGTAG
Source organism: Paenibacillus phytorum (assembly GCF_013141715.1). GTDB lineage: Bacteria > Bacillota > Bacilli > Paenibacillales > NBRC-103111 > Paenibacillus_E > Paenibacillus_E phytorum. The sequence continues at coordinate 149,126 of NZ_WHOA01000165.1, forward strand.
CCAAACACGTCAGGCAGCCATAAATACTTGCATTCCACACCGAATTCCTCACGGAAAAATCGGGTTCCGTACAACAGCTGCCGCACCAGAGATTCCCCAGAGGCTAAGTTGCAATCCGCCTCCAGCCACATTGCTCCACCGGCTTCCCAGCGACCTTCCTTGATGCGTTCCTTCATACGCTCGTAAATTTGTGGATAATCAGACTTGATATATTCATACAGCTGCGGCTGTGTTTGCAAAAAGATATACTCCGGATACTGCTCCATCAAACGCAGTACGGTTGAAAACGATCTCGCTGCCTTTTCCCTCGTATGCTTCAGCTGCCACAACCAAGCTACATCTATATGCGTATGTCCGATACACTGTACCACAACCGAGTGAAGCTTGGGCATCGACGACAAAGTCTGCCGGAGTTGTTCACGTGCCTTTTCGACTGACTTGTAAAAGCCTTCGCTCCCTGGCCTCGACCAGTCGAGTATTAAGAAGGCCTGATCCAGCATAGAAAGCAGCTGATGGCGCTCCGGACGATTTTCGTCTAGTATACGGACCGTTTCCAGCAGCGCTTTAGCCGTATAGTATAAATCGTCCGCGTATTCATCCAACCAACAAACAGAAGCCAGCCCCAGCTGGCTCTCCATCTCGCGGTGGCTCTCATATCCCCCTAGCCCTGACCACAAGCGGAAGCGTAGCTGAGCAGTATGACCGATCACAACTTCAGGCATAAAAACTTCCTCATGATTCGAGTCTACTCCTTGATACGGCTCTCCGTTCAGAAATAGCAGCGATTCGAACCCGCTGTTCGTTCCACCTCCAGTTTGTCCTAGGCAGAACCGGCCAAGTACCTTTCTTCCTTCCCACTCAGCGGGAATCCTCACATCTGCAGCCAGCCAGTAGTACACATCGCGGCCTTTCCAGCGGTCACCTATACGTATGTCCATCCACTCGCCGTCTTCCGACGGATACGCTCCAATTGTGCCATCCTCATCCAGTTTGATTCGAAACTTATCTATGTGCCGTTCATCGCGATAGCGGTACGACTCCAACTCATTTATGCGTGACTGCAATTTCTCCACGGTCCAAAACATCCAATTTCTCCTCCTTATTCTTACTAGTATGTCTATTGTAATGGATGCGAAGCTCCTTATGTGATAGGTAATTTGATGATACTGAGGGGGTAAAATCATTAAATATGATTCTTATTGGGTTCAAGATAGACGTAATACGAGAAAAAATCAAAAAGACTGCCACCAGGCAGCCCTTTTGATATTATGCTCTAATGAGGTTTCGTATTCACTTCAAAAATCCATACATTTCCCCGCTTGTCGATGCCAAAATCGTAACCCAGCATTCCAATGCCTGGATAGCGAGATTCGAGCAGCATCGTACATGTTCGGGCCACTCCGCACATCTTGTCAATTTTGGATTTGACTAGCGAAGCAGGGAAAGTCCGCCGCAGCGCATGAGCCCCTTTAAGTAATGTGCCGCCCCGGCAAATGTTTGTGACGAACATTCCCGGGCGCGCCAATCGGCCGACAACAGCTCGGATCACCCATGACCGACCTGCTTTTTTCAGTTTGACGCGATAATCTACGGGCCTACCGTCAATTGTAGCTAAGTCAATGCCCTGCTGCAGCATAAACGGGCGGTTTTTGCGAATCTGGTTTAACGTGGAAAATAGCTCGTTCCAAGTGCGAAATGTTCGTTTCGTTCCGCTGTCGTGCAGCAAATAACCGTTACCCGTTTTTTTGATTTTTACTACACTGCTTCCCCCGGTTCCAATGATCGGCTTTGCCACAACAAATACATATTGTCGCAGCATGACCTGTAGGTTCGAAGCGCTAAAACGGCGCATGGTAGGAATATGCTTGGCAACGCCGGCATGCCCCAACAAAACGGAGAACTTCGACCATTTATTAGCAACCAAACGCATGAGAGATTCCTCCTTCCGTACAAGGCTTCCTCTATGCTAGAGTATTCCTCTTCCGTCAGAAGGGATTGGGACAATCAAATAAGTGAATAACTTATTTTTTCATATTCTCAATAAAATCCCAGCCGCCCGTATTCGTATTCGTGGCCTTCCCATCTGGTCCTACGGCTGTGTATTTAAAGTTAATCGCTCCATAATTCAACTCAATGTATTCATCTAAATTATTTAAGTTATATTTACTAACGCTAATCTTTTCTAAATCGATGGTGACGATCGGGAACCTTTGTTCGCCAGTCTTAACGAACACAAGTTGGCCTTTCTCAATGGTTTTTCCCATGACCATATCCATAAACAAAGGTACGGAAGAAAGATCAAAACTTTTACTGATATCCATCGCTTTCCGAACAGCTTTACCGGCACCAGCTCCGGTGGTTGAACTGCTGTTTAATGTAGAACTATTTTCGAATTCAAATGAAACATCTTGAAGCTGTATCCACTTTTCATATCCTTTCGTAACAGATTCACCCGAAATTCCGTCTAATTTCAGATAAACATCGAAATCACTACTTTCCGCAGCTGCGGGAACAACACCGAAAGCAAGAACAAACAAGCACATGGTGAAGAAGACTATTGAATTTCTTAACCTTCTCAAGCATATCACTCCTCTTCTCGTTTGATACATTCTGTATCAATTGACCTAAATATATCCGATAATTTTTCTTTTGTAAATGAGGCTTTAGTCAACTTTTAGGCGACAAAATGTCCTTCCCTACAAGCACGTCACCTAGTGAAAGACCGATTTTTATCATGCAGTCCAACCTAATTAGGATTATAATGAATTAAAAAAAGAGAAAGAGAGAAATGATATGTTTAATAAAAACAAGCAGCTTTGGCTAATCACAGCCGTAGGCCTTGGAGTTCTCTTAAATCCGCTGAATACGTCGATGATTTCAGTTGCATTCTCACGGCTGCAAACCGAATTTCATGTCACTTATAGTGCTATCTCTTGGCTGATCGCTACTTACTATGTGACAAGTGCCATTGCTCAACCAATTATGGGGAAAATAAGCGATATCTTCGGTCGCAAGCGTATCTTCTTAATTGGACTTGCTCTCGTTACAGTATCATCCATGTTAGCTCCGCTCGCACCGAGCATTGGATGGCTTATCGGCTTTCGCGTCATTCAAGCGATTGGAACATCTTCGCTGTACCCAGCCGGCATGGGGATAATTCGAAGCAGCATCACGGAAAATCAAGCTAGAGCTCTAAGCGTGATGTCGATTTTTTCTTCTACGTCGGCCGCCCTCGGTCCATCTATAGGAGGTTTTTTGATCCAGTATGGAGATTGGCCAGCTATTTTCATTGTGAACTTTCCGGTTATCCTCATTGCTTTTCTGCTTTCTATCAAAATTCTTCCGAAAGACGGCCCGCGCAAGTCACTCGCCAAAGGCGGTCTGGATTTGTGGGGCATTGCCTTTTTTGCAGCACTTATCATCAGTTGGCTATTTTTCTTTCTCTCCTTCGAAAAGAGGGTCAACTTCTGGTTTCTTTTAACCAGCTTAGTGCTGAGTTATGTTTTCTATAAATTCGAGTTAAAGCGCGCCCAGCCGTTTATTGATGTGATCTTTTTGAAAAAAAATCTCAACGTTTGTTTGGTCTATGTCCAGTTTATTTGCGTCAACATCGTATTCTACTCGATCATGTTCAGCATTCCTTCTTATTTACAGCAAGTCCGGCAATTCGATGCGCAGCAGGTAGGCATGATGATGCTGGCCTTATCAGGCTTAGGGATTTTCACTACACCACTGGTTGGCAGATGGATTGACAATTCCGGCTCCAAAACACCACTAATCACAGGTTCGCTTATCGTTATAGTGGGTTCACTGCTCATATTGCTGATTCATGAACATTCCGCTTCCTTGGCGATATTTGCAGTCCTATCCGTATTCGGCTTGAGCAGCGGGTTCCAAAATCTCGGATTGCAGACGGCTTTATATTCCTATGTATCTGCTGCGGAGACAGGAATAGCTTCGGGCTTGTTCATGACCTCCAGATTTATGGGGACGATTCTCTCCTCCAGTTTACTTGGAGCCATCTTTAGCCATGAAATCACCACACAGCGACTGCATGGTATGGCCATCGTTTGCGCAGTGATCAGCTTAGTAACACTCACTTTATCGATATTCATGCCAAGTAATTCCGTCCGTACAAAAGCAGTCCAAGGCAGATGATATTGAGGGTAGAAAACAAAAAGGCTGTCCCAAAAGTAGATCTACTTGAGGACAGCTTTTTTTGCCTATATTGTATACTGCTGCTCCTTCAAGCGGAACTTCAATTCGTTATTCCGGAAAATCTGCGCTATAAACCGAAAAAAAGGAACGTGAGTTCGCTATTTGAGCGAATGAACCATCCGGAGGCAAAAAACTGCGAAATAACGCATCGACGTTCCTACTCCTCATGATTTCAGGTCTTTCGTCCAAATCAAATAGTGCTTCAACTCTGTAATTTGTTCCCTTTGCTTGAGCTCCTTCTCCAGTCGGAGCATGGTACGGGACAACTCATCAACGGACGATCGTCACTAAAACGGATTATAAATTCCGTATTTATTATGACTTTCAAAAAAAAAAAAAGCATACTTAACAATGATTTTCTCACTGTTAAGTATGCTTCTTAGCTCATACCATGCGAACGGGTAATCCCGATTTCGCTGATTTGAGCGCAGCAACAGTCACCTGATGTGTCTTAAAGGCATCCTCATAATCCGAAAGAATACGTACGGTATCCCCTGTTTTCAGAGCATGGATGAAGGCTTCATTTTCTACGAGATAGGGATTAACCATTTTTTTAATTTCAGAGGTTGCATGGGCCTCGATCATTTTCAATCGTTCCGTATCCCACTCCAGCATACCCTCCTGCGTATAACAGGTAATACCAACCTTGCCCAAACCATCTGGCAGCACGCACGTATTAGAAATATTAGCTATAACGCCGCTGCGAAATTTTAAAGTGACCGTTCCTACATCGGCTGCTGTTACACCATCAAATTGCTTGTGCATCACTTGATTGCCATACAAAGCGTAGACTTCGTCAATTTCTCCTACACAGAAACGCAGAATATCAACCAGATGTGTGCTTTGTTCTATGAATTGTCCACCTGATCTCTCTTGATCTCTCCACCATGCAACCTGAGGCATATTTCCCATCCAATTGCCTGTAATCATGCCGACATTTTGCCTACTCAACAATTGTTTCATCTGACTTACTGTATCTGTATAACGAAAATGATAGCCTACGGACGTAATCAAGGGTTTCTTGCGTAATTCGGTTAAAATCTGATAGGGCTGCTCGACATTCACACCAAGTGGCTTTTCAACAAAGAAAGGAATGCCTCTCTCGATAAGCTGCATTTCAAATTCCCCATGTGACATTGGTGGTACTAGAATATATACAGCATCTAAGCGCTCGGCATCCAGCATCTCATTAACACTTTCATAGCTGGAAGGAATGCTGTATGCCGAGGCAAACTCCTCCGCTTTTGCTTTACTCGTCCCGCATACCGCTTGGATCTGCACGTCTTCCATCTCGGATAAAATTTTTGCGTGCATCTTACTGAAGCCACCTGTACCGATAATGCCGATATGTAACATGATTACAAGCTCCTGTTCTTATTATATTTTTGCACAACCGAATTTGCCGCCTGCCGCGTCTGCCACCCACTCGCTGCATCGAAAAGTTGCTAGTTGACCAAAGAGAGATAACTGGAAAGTTGAAGATCTCGGTAACGATCCTAGTTGGTAAAGCGAACATTCACGATATACAAATCATTGATTACTTCGTAGGCAGCTAGTCTTATTATACCATCATACGTAATTACAACGTCAGTGTTCGTTTAGCATTCGAATAATAAATAAGAGAGCTAGTTCTTCAGACGTTCGAAGAACTAGCTCTTAATATATAAGAATCTTACTTCATTCCTCAGTAAACAACGAAGTTGCAAATTTCACCTCCGGATACTCTCCATTCGGTCCTTCAAGCAAGCTTCCGTCTTTGTTTTTCAAGTACTTGTCGAAGAAATTCAGAGTATATACATTGATGATGGAAGCGGCTCTTGTCGGATTCATATTCCCGGTCATTCCGAAAATCTCATCCCTATTTGTATCCACAAAATGGAAGGTTTGCGTTCCTACCTTGAAATCTCCTGTCGGTTCAGGCAGTTTAAATACAGGAAAAGCGTACATGAGGCCCGCTGTTACAACCAGCATAATCGCTAGAACGGTATAAGCTGAACTCAACACTAATCGTGGGATTTTTCGGGGACCCGTCTTTTTGAAATAGGTTTAAACCGAAATAGCTAAGAACAAGATCGTCATACAATTGGGTACAAATAGCTGCACTCTGTAACCCTCCACAGTACTTAACTCCCATTTTCTTAGCAATGGGGAGCAGAGCTGCCGGGTCTTGAGCAATTAGGTCGGTTCGAGCGGCATGCGTTTGCACGGAAAAATGCGAATCGGCCACCTGACTCAGATCGAAATTCGAAACGACGGCGAACGAGGTTTCTTGAGAGGCAATAACGTTCCCGTTCTGCTTGGCCTTAATAACCAATTTGAACCATCCCATTTTACCGGGATTAACGGTTAACAGGACGGATCCACCGCTCACCGCTTGACTTCCGGACTTTACGGTGTTATCCCAATAATCGGAATAAACCCAATCAATCGAGTCGCCATCCGTATTGATTTTGAAGCTCTTGGTGTCACTTTCATAGAAAATGTTTCCTATTGTGTTTTGCTCGATAGTAAGTGTTGCCGCATAAGCCACTTGCTTTCCTGAAATTAGGGTGAACCCGCTAGCTACTAGCAGAGATAGCACAAGAAATGAAGAACATAAACGACCAAGCTTTTGTTTCATAGCATTACTTCTCCCTTCAAATGTAAATCATGTATTTAAAATCAATCGAAGCATGTTCTATACTTGTGATGCCACCTTCATTACTAAATTAATTATCGTAAGCGGTTACACTTAAACTTTACTTAACTGGAAAATTATTGTATAAGGACTCTTTTAACTTGTTTAGGGACATTTTTAATTTCTTTCACATCCTACTTCATAGACTTGACTAGCTTGGAAAATATACTTCAAACAAATGTGTAGAAACAAGTCAAAAAAGGGACCTGTTAGACTTCATTGAAGTCCGTCAGGTCCTTTTTTTGAAAACACCGGGAATGAAGATTCCCTCCCGTTTGGTTATTATTAATACCGGCGCAAGAATCGTTTATCCGGCCACAAATATAGATCGCAACCTGCTAAATTAGGGAATTGTTACCCGGTAACCACAGCCGTGAAGGCGTGCGTACCTCCTACCCGCAAATCTAGTGAAGAGGTATCCAGAGAAATCCCTGTCGGAAGGATGAACTCGAGCTTGATGAAATCAGCCCGCAGCGGCCTTGGAAAGTGGGTTGAACAACAAGAAGGGCCAGCGAACTTTATGTTCGGAGGCCCTTTTGTTGTTCAAACACTTCCATTTTACCCAGCTTTCCAAGATACAATTTTCAAAATAGACGCAGTCCGCTTCTACCGAAAATATTGTACATGCTCTTGTAGAAAAGCATCTAGCGTGCGGGGATCTCTACCGAGCAAGCGTTTTATAGTGTCCGTAGGCCTTTCTGGCACTACCGTAGACATGGTTTGAATTTCCACAACGTGGCTCGCAAGCCACGGAGGCATATGCCCGTAGTCGATTAGATTATTGCGTAGTACTTGGGGCTCCAAGTTAATGTAGTTTATCGGCCGATCAAGCAGGGCGGATAGTTTACTTGCGATCTGGGGATAGCTGAAAATCTCTGAACCCGTAAGCGTATAGATTTGGCCTACTGCCTCGCGATTAGTCAGAACCTCTGCGACAACATCTGCGATATCGCGACAGTCAATGAAGTTACAAGGTGAATCGCCCATGGCGCCGAAGAAAATATTTTGGGTTGTGACCGTTGGTACAAGACGCAATAAGTTTTGCATGAACGCATAGGGGCGCAACACAGTGTGAGTGAGACCCGATTCGCTCAAGGTTTTCTCGATTTCTTGATGCCAGCCTGCCACTGCTACTGGAGAGCTCATCTCAAAGACAGGACTGGATATCTTTACGATGTGCTTGATACCCGCTTCGGCAGCAATCCCAATGATCGAAGTCTCCAATTCGATTTGTATTGGACTATTGGACATGGCAAGGAAGAGCTGGCTAGCTCCTGCAAAAGCGCGGCGCAGCGATTCGGGGTCGGAAGCATCCGCAGATGCGACCTCGATCGTCGACCGGGCTTTATCCCCGATCTGAGCACGTAACTTCTCTGGCTCTCTGCTCAACGCCCGGGCGGGCACACCAAGATCCACCAAACGTTTCAAAAGCGCACTACCTATCGTACCTGTTGCTCCAATAATAACGATCATTTTTTATCTTCTCCTTTGGATGAAAAATTTGTTTTGACGGCAAGTCGCCACCGCCATGTTACGATCGTGCTGGCAATCACGCCGGATAACGGGAAATCGATCCAGACACGATCGATCCAAGCCAAGTTATCGATGGGAATTATAATTCCCAGTAAATTGGCTGTCGCCCAAGCGGCGCATAGGCCCAACATGGCTCCCATCAACGCGAACAGCCCAACCACAATGAAGTGAGGCGCGGCGAAGAGCCACCGTTTACGACCTCCCCGGATGCGCAACCAAAGGCCAAGCATCAAGGCTATCAAGGCCGATGTTCCGCCGATTGTGGTCAAGGCCGCTATTTGGAGCCCCTTGTCAGCGGTGACCAATCCCCCAATACCTGCCATAATAGCTGGAGATACATAAGCCATTACAACTTCACGCCAAAGTATTAAAGTCTTTGTTTTAGAACCAGCAGCCTTGATGTCGATAAGACTTTCTGCCTTACTCGGGTATCCCGTCTTGTTCATTCAGTTACACCCTTCCTTTCTTCTTATAAATTGCTCAGCAATTGCTTTTTCTTTATAATTAGGAGGCTAACTATATGAGAGTGAGAATGGGCTAGCTTCATCACTAGCCCATTCTACTCATTACTGATGTGTTCCTTTGATCCGACTGGTTCGTCCGTAAGCGCTGAGATGCCTTTTGTAACTCGGCCGAGCAGGTCGAGAAATACGCTGCGTTCCTCGATACTGAGTAAGCCCACCATGGCTTCCAGCCGTGCAAAATGCTCGGGAGCCATTTCACGGAGCTTCCTCGCTCCTTGCTCTGTCAAGATGACCGCTTTCTGACGGCCATCGACAGAACTTGATCGCCGGGAAACGAGGCCATCTCGCTCAAGCGTGTCGATAAGTCCAGTCACTGTAGCACGTGTAACACCTAGATGCTCGGCCAATTGCGAGGGCAACACTTCTCCTTCATTATCTTCAAGATCAGCTAATAACCGATATCGCCCTGTTGATAAACCGAATCTGGAGAAATGAATCTCCGAAGCATGTCCAAGCTTGGCTCCCGCTGCCATCAGCCTAGACGCGACGAGCACAGCCTGTGCGTCTATGTCGAGATGATAGCGATCAATCTGACGCTTGGATTGTGCAAGTGAGGGAATTGCATCAATGTCATTTGTTATTTTAGTTTCGTTGGCCATATAATTAGTATGGCGCCTAACTATTTATTTGTCAACTTATTTTTCAACACAGCTTCAAAGTTTGACTGGATTTCCTAGTAAGCGATTACATTTCAATTTTACTTAACTGGAAAATTATTGTATACGGACTCTTTTAACTTGTATAGGGACATTTTTAATTTCTTCGACATCGTACTTCATAGACTTGACTAGCTTGGGAAATATACTTCAAACAGATGTGTAGAAACAAGTCAAAAGGGACCTGTTAGACTTCAATGAAGTCCGTCAGGTCCTTTTTTTGAAAACACCGGGAATGAAGATTCCCTCCCGTTAGGTTATTATTAATACCGGCGCAAAAATCGTTTATCCGGCCACAAATATAGGCGAATTGATCCTTAAATACATGTGGTGTCTGATCCACTCCGTTGATATAGATCGCATACACAGCTGTATACTCGCTTTCAAATCGGAAGACTGAGTAGTTAATAATATGAATTCTTCCCATCACATACTCAGCCATTTGGCAATTAATTGTACGAATATTCTATGAATGACTTAAGACGATTCTTAACATCGTGCCAATCCTCATCAATAATACTGTACACAACATAATCTAATCCATTATATTTTTTCCTAAGGATTCCTTCCTTTTTTGCTCCCAACCGTTCAATAGCTTTTTGTGAACGGCAATTTGTTGACGCAGCGATAATTTCGACACGAACAGCTTCCCATATCTCAAATGCATATTTTAGTAACAAGTATTTACACTCCGTGTTTACCGCCGTTCTCCAAACCTCAGGGGAATACCATGTCCAGCCAACATTTAAATTCTTGTGTACAGGCGAAATCCGTAAATATCGAGTCATTCCAACCATTTTGTTTAATTTTTTATCAAAGACAGCGTACGGAAATTCTTCTCCGCTTTCCCTTCCCAAAACCGCTGAATGAATAAAGCTCCGCATTTCTTCTATGGTTTGAACTTTTGTTGGCAGGTGCTCCCAAATTTCGGGAGATCGTGAGCATTGAAATAACGAATCGGCGTGCTCATATTCAATTGGGATTAATGATATTCTTTTGCCTTGCAAATGAGTCAAATTCATATCTATTTTCCCTACCTCTATATGTTCCTTTTACTTACACAACACATGTGTTTCCTTTACAGAACCTTCTACAAATTGGCCTCGGGTTTGCAGAATGTAACGAATCTCTTCGGCAGAAACCATACGAACATCACTGAAGCCAGATTTGACGGTTAACGCTGCGGCGGTTCCTGCTGCTTCACCGATCGCACTAATTCCTGACATTACGCGATAAGACGCATGAGCCTCAAATGTACCGCTAATGCAGCGCGAGCTTAATAGCAGGTTGCTTAACCCTTTAGCGATGAGACAGCGATAAGGAATATGATAATACCCCGGGCTTGGTAAAATAGTCATATACTCTTGCTGATTTTTATTTCCATCAGGATCATGTACATCCACATCATAAGCACAAGCAGCCACCATATCATCAAACTTGCGTACACTTAAGCAGTCTTCTCCAGTTAACATATAGTCGCCGATAACTCTGCGGCCTTCACGAACCCCTAGCTTCGTAAAAATAGTCTCGATCTTGGCATCCCGAAAAGCAGGATGCTCTTTGATCGCTTCAACCAATTCATATACTTGAACTTTCCCTACTTCAAACGCACGTTCAACTGATCCCGGAATTGTAGGATCAACATCGCTCACAGCAGTCGAATTAAAAAGGAACGCCTTCCCATCTGGATAAGGGAATGCTAACACGCCTTGGCGCATATTGGTGCTATTCGTTTTCTGTTTCATAGCAAGATAATATGGTTTTAGCTTCTCTTCCAGCCAAAAAAAGCAGCCCCAGCTCGTGACATCCTTCACTTTAAACAAAGAGGAATCGAATCCAGTGAGTTTGAAAGTAACCGTCGCCGTCTGCATCTTCCCATCTTTCTCTCGACCCTTTTGAAATTGCGCTCCCGCCAATGCGGACAAATTCCCGTCTGCCGTTCCGTCAAGAAACACACGACCAAATACACGCGTTTGGTTAGATCCTGTGACAGTCAACGAACGAATATTCCCGTCTTCTACCTGCACAGCATCCACTTCGCAATCTGTCCACACGGTCAGATTTTTCTCTTTTCGAATTAATCGATGATAGGTTTCTTTCAATTCCTGTTCATCATAACTTGGCACTGTTTCCTCGTCGAAGGTCAAGCCTGTGTTCTGATAGGCCAGTGGGAATAATTCCTTATGAATACCTGTGTTCACACACCGTCCATGATGATCACGAAATTTACATACTAAGGCAACAGCTGCATGTACCCCAGTCCCGCCAATTTCACTCATCTTTTCAATAAGCAGCACCTTACAGTTTAATCTAGAAGCAGCTATAGCAGCGCAAATACCGCCTACACCTGCCCCTACAATCACAATATCAAAAACGTTAGTGGAATCATTCATTGATATCTCTCCTTCATTATTGCCCTAACGCCTATAGGGCATTTATTAATTTTTTTATTACTGTTACCCCTTCAGGCCACTGCTGGCAATGCCTTCAACAAAGAATCTTTGGAAGATGGCTACGACGATAATGAGAGGAAGCAGCGCCGAAACAGAAGCAGCCATAATCAATGAATAATTCGCACCGTATTCATCTACAAAGCTTGAAAGACCTATCGGTAGTGTAAATAAATAACTCGAACGCAGGAAGATCAACGGATTCTCATATTCGTTCCAGTGCCAAGTAAAGGTAAGTATGAGCAGTGTCACGATGGCAGGCTTCGTTAATGGCAAACAAATTTGCCAATATATTCGGAAGAATCCCGCTCCATCCACTTTTGCCGCTTCAAGAAGCTCGTTCGGGATCGTACTGAAAAACTGCCTCATCAGGAACGTTCCGAATACGGTAAATATCCCCGGTAAAATGACAGCCCAATGGGTGTTCACCAAACCAATGCGATCGAACAGGATAAACCTAGGGACAAGCAGCACCTGAGCGGGGATGATCATCGTGGCCAAGTACATGAGGAAGATAAAGTCTCTTCCCTTAAAGTTCAGTTTGGCGAATGCGAACCCAGCCAGTGAGCTGGTGATGATGGAGCCGACAACCGTAAAGAAGGTGATTTTGGCCGAGTTCCAGTAAAACAAAGCAAATTTATATTTGCCGCCCCAAACCTCTTCGTAATTCGAGAGAATCGGATTTTTGGGAATCCAATTGATCGGGTATTTGAATAAATCAGCTTGGATTTTGAAGGACGAAGAAATCATCCAGATAAACGGGATCAAAACCATTACACCCAAAACCAACATGACAAGGGTAACACTTAATTTTCGCAAAGAAACCACAACAAACCCACTCCTTCATTAAAAATGCTGCTGCCACTTCTTCTGACTGCGCCATTGAACCAAAGTAATCGAAAAGATGATGATGAACAAAACCCAGGACATCGCTGCCGCATAACCCATTTTGTAATTTTGGAAGGCAGTGAGATAAATATGATAAGCAATAACCATCGTCGAATTGACCGGTCCGCCTTGCGTCATCACATTCACAACGGCAAAGACCTGGAAGGTGGAAATAATCAGTGTAATAGCAATCAAAAAAGTAGTTGGCTTCAGCATAGGGACCGTGATCTTGAAAAACTGCCTCATCCCCGTGGCCCCGTCAATCGAAGCCGCTTCATACAAATCTTTCGGGATTCCTTGCAGTCCCGCCATATACAGCACCATCGTGTAACCGATGTAAGTCCATACGACCATAATGATGATGGCCGGCAATGCCCACGCCGTACTTCCCAACCACCCGGGAGGATTGACAACTCCTAGTGATCTTAGGAATGCATTGATGGGACCATCCTGGGCATTGTAAAGCACGCTCCACACCACAGAAACGGCAACCAAACTGCTGACATAAGGCAGGAAAAACAAAGTTCGTAGTAGACCTTTAGCATAGACATGTCGATTAAGCAACACAGCTACAACCAAACCGATCGCCATTGCACTGGGCACCGTTACTCCGGTTAAAATAAAATTATTCTTTAGTGCTTTCCATAAATAAACGTCATTCACTAATTTTTTAAGATTTCCTAGTCCAGCGAAACTCAGCCCAGCAAAGCCCTTTAAGTAATCCCAATCTGCAAAAATCAGCATAAAACTGAAAAGCAGAGGTAGAATGACGAAGAAGAAAACGCCGAGAAAGTTCGGCAAAATAAACAAATAACCCGCCAATTGTTCCTTCATGTTATGTTTGGACACTCGTCGCATGATGCCACCTCTTTTAGCAATATTAAATCCATACCCGTATCATAATCAGTAGCGAATCAGAGTGGAATGGCGTGATTTAGGTTGTTACAGCGTTAATTTTAAGATGTAGGAAAACAAATGAAAAAAATATGAGCAAACGAAAAAACTCCGGCTGTCTGCATACGCAGATGGCAACCGGAATTCTTATGCTCCTTCCCGTGTCGGCTGTACGCCCGGATGTTTTTTCATCCATATGGAAATCTTCATAGACAAAAAAAGAGCGCTATAGCGGCTTTCGCTAGCGCTCAATTCCTTTAATGGTCACTTGATCTTATAACTTCCCTTCAGGTCGGCGCCGATGACTTGAAACACAGGGTCTGCGGTCGTGTCGCTTCCATTCCAGACTAGCATCGATATGGTGGCTTTCCCATGGCTGTCCGGCGTCGTTCGGAGCATCATACGAACGGTATACGTCTTGCCGTTTGAGTTCGCCGAGCCCTGCAAGTAAGCCCTGTCTTCTGCCGTAATCACCCAATCTACCGTGTCGAAGGTCCATTCAATACCCTGAGGTTCAGCATGAATGCGGACATGATTCGATTCAACGTTCAGGTGTGCTTTCTTCGCTTTATTCCCCAGGAAGGAAGAATTGCCTGTTAAATCAAAATGTCCGTTTAGTTCAATCGAACCCGCTTCGGGATCGTAAACAGCAAGGTGAGAAACCGTTTCGGAAGCCTTGTAGTAATCGTTAGCCAATAATTTCGTTCTCACCTCGTATAAACCGGCGGGCAAATCGACGCCAAGGAATACGTTCCCGACCGCATCCGTCATATATACTTGCTGAACAACGCTTGCATGTAAAGGTGTTACCGTACCATCCGGATTTATCGCCGAAAGAACGAATTCGACCGGAAGTCCTTCCACCGACCCATGTCCTCCTCCGACGCGCATAACATGTGCCGACAATACTAGGTTCTCATCTGTGCGGGCCGCAAGGATGCTCGTATATTGAATAGCCACCTCATCTTTGGTTACGGTCAATATGCCGTTTGCCTCGGTTCCCCTGGTATAGGCCTCTTCATTTCCTGCATAAATCGCCTTTACTTCAATCAATCGGCTATCCGTCTCAGCGGTTGCACCGATTTCGATTGCGTACGGCAATGAAGCTTTGCCATTCGCATCCGTAAGCGCCCTCCCCACAGGAAGGCCATTCACTTCGAATTCGACCTGTCCGCCGGCTACCGATTGACCGTTCGCATCCTTCAGTTCAGCTTCTAAATAAACTTCATTGCCGTATGCTCCCGAGCTGTCTCTTACTTCGACAGCCATGCTATGAAACAGCTGGAACGAAACGGTTTCACTCACTTGTTGGCCGTAAGCGCTCTCGGCCAACACGCTAAATGAGTGCTTTCCTTTCTCCGTCACGGCAGATCCCGTTGTCCACGCTTCTCCATCCAATTCCATCCGCGTAATCGTCCAGTCTCCCGACTCATCTAGAAGACGTACGGCAGGCGTCACTTTATCCGTATACACTTCGCCTTCCCTAATGCCATCGATCTGGATCAAAGGCTTATAGGACGGCATTATCCATTGCATGGAACGGAACAGACTTGGCCTCTTCTCATTGCCAATTCCGGAACCCCATTCCACCCAACCTTTTCTTCCGTTGCCGTCATTCTCATTCACGAGCAGCGAAAAGCTCATAACATCTCCACTCTGGGGCTGAATCGGCGTCAGCTCCGACCAAGGCAGAGCAAGCTTATAGATCGTCAGCTTCTGCTCCTCATCCCTTGTTACCGCTGCTTCACCATTATGCACCGGCCCTGCCGGCAATCCCCCCATCGTCGTCCAGCGATATATTTGCGGGCCATCAGGCGTATCCGATACTCCATACTCATACCAGCCCAGGCTTTCGCCAGGAATTCCAGGTGACAAGGCAAACTGAATGCTGTCATTTTTCCATATATTAGCCCCGAAGGCTGCTGCCGCATGAACATCGTCCTTTATTTTTGCAGTCAGGTACAAATGATCCTGATCATAGTGGAGCCAGGCTTGCCCGCTCACTTCAATTTTTCCGCGATGACCGGAGAGCAAAACAGGCTTGCCCTGCGACAAATCGATTGTAGGCGCTAAAGCTTCAATTTCCGGCTCGATGCGGTCATTGACCGCAATCGTCCCCCGATTGACTGGATTAAAACTGAAATTCCCTTCATATACATATGGCTTCTGCTCCGCAAACTCGACGCGGATGGATGCCGGCTGATCTCCTCCCAGCGCAATCGGGCTGAGCGGGATGCTGAATTGCTGTTTACTGCCCGGCAGTACGGTCTTGTTGACAAGCTCTTGACCAGACTGTCCTCCAACCCGCCAGGTTATACGGCTAACAGTAAGACCTGCGGCCTTTCTAAAGTTTTCTACATCTACATTCAACATTTGACTGTATTGCCCTGCAATCTGCTGCATCGCAGGTCTGACAGTAACCTTGTGCGGCATACCCGTAACAACCTCATGCTGCAGCTTGCCTATCTTGTTGCCTGCTTCGTCCAACAAGTGAATCGCTACCGAGCGGAAGCCTTCCCGCGTCTCGCTGACAGTAAGAGAAAGCGTTGTCATTTGTCCTTGCATAGCTACAAGTGGATAGCTGCTTTCCTCCATCTTCGCTGTTATAGCGAGCTTAGGCCCAGTCTCGTTTTTCGCTGTTAATGTGAACGTATGCGGATCGCCTACTGCCCCTTGCTCCCCGAAGACAGCAAAAGTGTCGTCCTTCACGATCCGGCTTATGACTCCTTTAATATAAACAGGTTCTCCTGTCAGCGTCATATAGATCTTGCCATTATGCGGTGTGTAAATTTCTGTGTTTCCCATAAAATCCGTAACTTCCACTATGTTGCCCGTTTCAATCACGGCTTGGGTTTCCTCCGATGCCCAGACAACTCTAAGAGCTTCGCCGGCTTTCGAGAACAAATTACTTTTAATCGGGTCGCTGAATTGCTCGATCCTCTCGAAAGCAGCGCCGTCCAGCTGCCTACTCATGGCAGCATAGCTCGCATAGGCAGGCTTTGGTGTATAAGCCCCCATCGGGTCATCCTTATGCCGGACCAAACCGAAGTTGTCTTCATTATAATCAGCTTTAAGTCCGTCATTCATGAAATCATACCAGTTCATCCGTTCAAGTCCGAGTTCCAGTCCCTTAACAAATCCGCGTGGCAAATAATTGGCCTGTGTCTTCTCGTCGACCCCTTTGGCGGATTGATGTGTCGGCGAGCCGAATTCGGTCACCCAGATGGGTACAAGCTTGCCGTCATTGTATTTCTTAATCAAGGTTTTCAGGTCTTCCAGTTTGGCGAATACCTCGTCAGGAGCGTTCGGATCCATATAGGTCTGTACGGACACCGCATCCAGATATTTCAGGCCGGCATTTTTGTCCTCGCCTTCTCCCACGCCCTTCAATACACCTTCAATCCAGTTCAAGTCGACGCCCCCTGAGACGATGCCGACAACAGGCACATCGGGGTACGCCGGCTTGACTACATTATAGGTCTCCTTCATCAGTTTGAAGTAATAGTCCGGCTGTGAATTGGCGGGACTATTGCCCCTTTTGCCAAAACCGCCATTGAATTCATTGTACACGTTGAACCCGATAAGTTGATCCTTGTAACTCCCCACATAGGCCTTGGCGTATTCGGCAAGCCCCCTTCTTCCCGCATCCGTGAAGGGCGTGCCATTGTTATCATAGAACGGATTATTGAACGCCGCCACTAAGAGCAGCTTAATATCATTATCCGCAAGCTTCTTCATATAGTCATCTGGTGTAGGAGTAAAGGTATAGACGCCCTTTTCCTTCTCAATGCTGGACCATTCTATGCCATCCCTGACATAAGATGCGCCCATATATCGGATAAGCTTGCTCAGCTCTTTACTCCATCCAGAGGCAGTCCAGCCCATATGAGTGCTGACGCCAAATGGCGAGTTGCCATTACCGGACGGCAAAGCGGAAGAAACGACCGTGTAAGCTGTTTTTCGGACTAGCGGTTCACTACCGGACTGCTCTGCAGAAACCTCCAACGTAAAATAGCCTAATTTGCTGAAAGGTACTGTTATCCGGGCCTCCCCGGCGTTCGTCCTCTCGCTTCCCGAAGCGACTCTCGCGCCATAAATATCATAAGCGGTCCAATTTATTATCGGCCTGCCTGATCTTACAATAAAAGCATTCGGATCATGATCCAGAAAAATATTGCCAAGCGCAGTTTGTTGAATTTTCAGCTCCGGCAGCCAGCCACCGAGCTGAGCCGTAATCTGATCAACCAGAATAGAGGCCGTTAACGAACCATTCTTAATGTCAAAACGATCGAAGAGTATCGTAATGGCTCCAGCCGGCTCGTGCCATATCCCGTCGTTGGCGCCGTTCCAATGCGTAAACGACTTCGATCCCATTTGACTGAGCACTATCTGCTGCCAATCAGATGTATTTTGCAACGTAATTCGCTGCTCGAACGTTTGCCCCGTTGAGTCTGTTGTTCGTATGCGCACGGACTTCAGATCCGAGGTTTTGACCCAGAGGGCAAGTTGTTCAATGTCCAGGTCATCCACCGTCTTTTTTATAGACGCATATGGCGAACCTGTAGGGCTTTTGCTGAAATCCGCTAGTATTTGCCCCGTATAGTTCCCTTGGTAACTATAAACCGATTCCATTACATTGAGGCTTCCCTTTACGGCAGGCGTATCGCCAAGACTAAAAATCCATTCATCATTTCCTTGCTCAAAATCACTGATTACATGATCAAAATCCTTCGGCGGAACTGTTACTTGAGCCGTAATCTGGTCTACCAGCACCGCAGCAGTTAACGCGCCATTCTTAATGTCAAAGCGATCGAAGAATATCGATATGTTTCTCACCGGTTTATGCCATATCCCATCGTTGGCGCCGTTCCAATACGTAAACGACTTCGATCCCATTTGACTGACTACTACCTGCTGCCAATCGGATTTGTCTTGCAAAGTAATGCGCTGCTGGAACGTCTGTCCCGTCGAATCTGTTGTTCGTATGCGCACGGACTTCAGATCCGTGGTTTTGACCCAGAACGCAAATTGGGTAATGTCTAGATCTTCCATTTCTTTTTTTATTAACACATACGGCGAACCTGTAGGCCTTTGACTGAAATCTGCTAGTAATTGCCCCGTATAGCTCCCTTGGTAACTATAAACCGATTCGATTACATTTAGGCTTCCCTTTACGGCAGGCGTATCGCCGAGACTGAAAATCCATTCATCATTTCCTTGCTCAAAATCACTGATTAAGTAGTTAAAATCCGCTGCTGCAAGAGCTGGTTGTGAAGTATTCATGACTACTTCTTGTACAGATTCCGTTTCTTCAACTGCATACACTCGGTCCGCATTCAATTGTCCAATGCCGTTCCAAATGCCAGACAAACAAATTGCGAGAAGGATTACACCTAACTTTTTAATCATAGGCCGTTCATTCCTCCTTATTCTATTTTGTATCCGCTATCATCCTTTGACTGCCGAGCTTGAGAAGCCTTGAATAATATACTTCTGACCCAGAAAAAATACGATGAGCAGAGGCACGACACCTGCTGTGGCGGCAGCCATCATCAAGTTGTAGTCTACGCCGGCTTCCAGCATGAAGTTCTGCATGCCAAGCGGAACCGTGTAAAGCTTCTTGTCCAGCAGGAAAATCAGCGCATTTTCATAATCGTTCCACGTCCATGTAAAATCAATGATCGCGAAGGTGGCCAATACGGGCTTGGAGAGTGGCAGGAACAATTGAATGAAAATCCGGAAATGCCCTGCCCCGTCAATGAAGGCCGCTTCGGATATTTCATGCGGAATGCTCATGAAAAACTGCCGGATCATAAATACGCCGAATACCGTAAACAAGCCCGGGAGAATCAGCGCCCAATGGGTATTGTAAATATGCATCCACTCAAACATGATGAATTTAGGGACAAACAGCACTTGCTGCGGAATCATCATCAGACACAGGTACAGCAAGAAAATGGTGTTCCTGCCCTTGAACTCAATGCGGCTGAATCCATATGCGGCCAATGCGGCTAGCAGCGGTGCTCCAATCATCAGAAACACGGAAATCTTCAGAGAGTTCAAATAAAAAAGGGCAAATCCGTCTCCGGCCGTCCAGACCTTGATGTGGTTGGTCAACACCGGGTCAAGCGGAATCCACTGGATCGGGTAGGTGAAGACGTCCTTGGCTTTCTTAAACGAAGTGCTGATCATCCAGATCATTGGCAACAGCAAAAGCAGGCTGACTAGGACCATGATAATGGTATTCAAGCCCTTACCCAGCCGCTCTTTGATCATTTTGTTGCTTCTTGCATTCATGTTGCGTCTTTCCCCCTTCCCTAGTAATGGACCCACTTTTTCTGACCTGCCCACTGAATGAGCGTAATGCAAAGGATAAGCAGGAACATGGTCCACGAAACGGCTGACGCGTATCCCATTTCATAGAAGTTAAATGCTTTTTTGTATGCGAAAATGGAGAAAACCGTCGTACTGTTGGCGGGCCCTCCCTGGGTAATGGCATAGATCATGCCAAAGCCCTTGATGGAGCCGATACAGCCGGTAATCATCAGAAAAAATGTCGTTGGGCTGACCAAAGGCAAAATAATAAGACGCAGCAGTTGCCCAAACGTCGCTCCGTCCATCTTGGCGGCTTCCAACTGCTCCGAGGATATTTCCTGCAGGGCAGCCAAATAAATAATCATGTTGTACCCGATGCCGGCTGCAATCATCATGACGAGCACCGCATACATGGCCGTATCGGGAGAGGCAAACCATTTGGGCGGATCTGCTATGCCGATGGAACGCAGGAAGGCATTGATGGGGCCATTGGCAGGCTGGAACAGCACCATCCAGACGAAGGCAATAGCGATGCCGCTGGTAAAATAGGGAGCGAAAAAGAAGGCCCGAAGCGTCTTCTGGAAATAGACGCGATTGTTCAGCATAACCGCGATCAGAAAACCCATCATAATCGCAATCGGCACTGGGATTAACACCAACAGGGTGTTTTTGACCGAAACGGCAAACAAGTCGTCTCTCACCATCATCTTGAAATTGTCCAATCCGATAAAATGCGGTGGTTCCCCGCTAGCGAATACCCAATCCGTAAACATCAAATAAAAAGAGAACAGGGCTGGAATCAGCATGAAAATCATCATTCCGATAAGATTTGGGGCGATGAATACATAGCCAAGCAGCCTCTGTCGTTTCATCCAGTTCACGATCGGTCACCACCTTTCTCTATAATATGGGCTTACGATAAAGGAGAAGCGCGGCACGAATGTCCCTGCCTCTCCTCTGGCATTCAGATATCCTATTTTTTGGCCGCTTGCAAGTTCTCGTTATGCACCCGGGCGAGTTCCTTCGCACCTTCATCGGGAGTCAGCTTCTGAGTGAAGACCTTGTCATAGATGACCTGTTGCTCGATTCCCGTTTTCTTGTCCATACGGCTTAATCCGAGCGGAAGGCTGCCGAACATAACGCGCTTGATCGAATCAATGTCATAGGTATTCTCTACGCCCTTGAACATTAGAGAGATAGCCTCATCAACGGGGAAGTCCTTGGATGATGGCACTCTTCCCCCTGCCGCCATCGGCAGCATCCCAGTATCCGAATACCACTTGATAAATTTCCAGGCTGCTTCCGGATTCTTAGTGTGGGGATTGATGGAGAGCACATCGCCCAAGCCGCCGGCGTTGATATAGTCGGTCTGATCCTTGTTTACTTTGGGAGCCGGCGCTGCCGATACCTTAAAAGTACGGGGATAATCCTTTATATTGTTGGTGGTCCTGAAAATCTGGTTGGTGGAAAAGATCATCGCCGTCTCCCCCTTCACAAACATTTGATCCAGGGCCGGCTTCGAGGTGATTTGCTCTGTATGGGGCATGATGCTCTTGTCTTTGAACATCATGTCCGAATACACCTGAAGTGCCTTGACCGTCAGCGGATTATCGAAGGCCGAGGTGCCGTCCGGTTTAGTCAGCTGCAGACCTTGCTTCAGCATGGAGCCGTTGATGGGCACATTGAAGTAATAATCAGATTGCGCCGCTCCCCAAACCTTGTCTCCCTTCAACTTGTTCGCATAATCCCTGAACTCGTCCAGTCCCCAATCCGTGGGAACCTTAAGCCCCTTGGCATCCAGCATGTCCTTATTCAACCAGACAAAGGACAAGCCCTTCTGGGTGGGAACGCCGTAATACTTGCCGTCCACCTTCCACAAGGAGGCGCCTGTGCCCATTTTTTGGTCCACATTGTAGTCGGTGAACTTGCTCAGATCAAGAGCGTTGCCCGCTTTGATCCGCTTCTCGTAGAGGCTGTAATCATAGCTCATGAACATGTCCACGGGCTGGTTGGAAATAAGAGCCGTATCCAGCTTTAGATTTCCTGCATCGTCATTGACGAACCTCACATACTCCACCTGGATATCTGGATTTTGCTTGTTCCAGTTATCTACAACAGTTTGAGGACCATTCTCGGGCGGCACGCCTCCCCACATGGTGAGCTTGATCGGCTCCTTTTTTGCCGCAGCGCCTGGCGCTGTGCTTGCCGCAGGCGAAGTCGTTCCCTCCGCTTGATTGCCACCACAGCCGGCAAGCGCCAGAGGCAATGCCACAAGCGCAGCCAGTCCTGCGCTCAACCATTTTCTGTTTCTCATCTTACCTGTAACCTCCCTGTAATCGGATGTTTGATTCATCCCAACTATACCAAGCCGCGCCTTTGCTTCTAAGGGGTGAAACTTGCAGGTTGATAGTACAAAACTTAGATATTGTTCTCCCGCCTGAAGGAACTTGGCGTTTGTCCAACCATGCGCTTGAATACCTTGATGAAGTAGGCATCGTCGGCAAAGCCCGTTTGAAAGGCGATCTCCTCCACAGTCATCTTGGTATGCAGCAGCAAGCGCTTCGCCTGTTCGATCCGGATGTTTTGCAAATAGGCAATAGGCGTCAATCCGGTTTTTTTGCCGAACACGGTGCTTAGGTAGTCCACATTGATGGATACGAGTTTGGCTAAATCTGTAACCTTGATATTTTCCTTGTAATGCTCCAGCATATATTGAATCACCCTGTTCACCTCGGGATGGTCCGTAAAGCTGACATGTTCCTCCTTCAGATGCCGAATAAGCTCCCGTATAGTTTGCAGAACATGCGCCAGCAGCGATTCATGGCTTATAGCCGAATTGACGTTGATTCCCTCAAGATCCTCCAATTTTCGTCCTGCCAGCATCGCCAAGATATGAAGAAGATGGGCCGCCAGCATTTTCACTTCCATATGGGAGAACGACGAGGCCTCCATGCTCTCCCATATAAGGGTTGCCACCTCAGCGCATTTGGGTTTATTGCGCTCTTCAAAGCAGCGGATCAGCTCGGCTTCCAGCTCCGCGATTGGCGGCAGCTCATGCCGCTCCTTCACCGGGCTTGCCTCACGGCCGTACCAAGCGCCGTTCAACTGATTCAGCGCAGAGCGCCAATCCTGGGACAAACGATCCAGACTGCTGCCGGCTGTCAGTCCGGCCGGACAGTTCGGCTTGTTCCAGTGGGCATGATCTGGCTTCTTCTTCTGAAAGCTCCAGCAAAAGAAGGTTGTTTGTCCCCCTTCATAGAAGGAGTGGACCAACAGATACGCTTCTGACCTGATACCCGCCTGAGCCGCAGCAGCGGGAACGACTCCGCTCAGCACAGCAATAATATCAAGCCTCAGACTAAGAAATCTCTCCGCTGCCGCAACCGTTCCGGCCTGATCCTCATGAGCCGATGCGCCTGTTCCCCGGATGTCCGACCAGGTACGGTGATAAAGAGGATAAAGCGCCTCTCCCGCACCTCGAAGCTCTTCAAGCAATTCCCCCTTGATCCGCGCCAGGTTTTCCAACAGAACATCATCATTTAAAGACAGCTTTAATAGATAGTTGAAGGCGCCGTACTGAAGGGCGTCCCGGGCGTAATCAAAGTGGCTCATGGCCGTCAGCATAATAAACCGGCTGCGGATTCCCGCCTTCCGTGTTTCCTTCAGCAGTTCAATCCCGTCCATGCCCGGCATGACAATATCTGCAATCACGACATCGGGCTTAAGCTCCAGGATAGCCGCCAAAGCCTCCCTTCCGTTTCCCGCCTCACCCGCAACACAAAAGCCATGGCGTTCCCAGTCTACAGTTTCCCGGATGGCCTCCCGGACATAACCTTCATCTTCCACCAGCAAAACCGTCCACATGCCCACCATCTCCTTCCTGTGAATAGGGCGTCGCAATCAGCAAAGGCAGCCGGATCCGGACCAAGGTCCCTTCCGCGCTGGATACAAATTCAATGGAGCCCTCCCGCTTAAAAAGCAGCTGCAGCCGTTCTCTCAGGTTGCTTAGTCCGATCCCGTGTCCGCTTCGCCTTACCGGCCTGCGGGCGGCCTCCTCCATGCCGATGCCGTTATCTTCCACCTCCAGAATAAGTTCGCTTCCCTCCGCCTTGGCCCTGACCCAGATGGTGCAGCAGCCTTTGGCCGTGTCAAAACCATGAGCGATGGAATTCTCCACCAGAGGCTGCAGACTAAACTTGGGAACTAGCGCGTATTGAACCGATTCGTCCATTTCATAGTGGATGGTGAACTGATCCCGGAAGCGAAAAGCCTGAATGGATTCGTAGGAGCGCAATAGTTTTATTTCTTCTTTGAGAGTGACCAGCTCAATTTCCGAGCCCAAGCTTGCCTCCAGAATGAACCCCAAAGAGGTACAGATGCCCGCGATCGCTTCCTGCTTTTCTTTTCTGGCCATCCATTTGACCGTGTTCAAGGTGTTCAACAGAAAATGCGGGTTCATTTGGGAGATCAGCATTTGGAATCGAACCGCCTGCTTTTGCCGTTCCTCCAGCTTAAGCTTGTTTATGAGTTCGATGACATCATCGATCATCCGGTTGAAGCTCTCGCCAAGGGAGCGCACCTCGTCCGTTGCGCCCTTGCCGATGGATATTTTGACATTCAGCTTCTTATCCGATGCTTCCTCCATGCTCCGCTCCAGGACATACAGCGGCTCCGTCATGCGGGCCGACAGGAAGATGGTCACTATCACGAAGGCGATGACCAGAATGGTCAGAAAGAGGAAAGCGATAAGCCTTAACCGCTGGATCTCCTGCTGCAGCTCGCTTAAAGGCATTTGGCTAACCACATACCAGTCTAGTTCCTCCAGATAGCTGTAATTGACAAGAGATAAGGCGCGTTCATCCTCGAAATGTCCTTCCTGCGCCCGTGCAGACATGATCCTTTGCATCATATCTATACTGATAGCTGGTTCCTTATTTTGCAGAACGGCCTCTCCTTGGCCGGTAAAGATAGTCAGATCCTGGTTGGCCGGGCTATCCTTTAACGTGCTGCGGAACCATTCTTGTATGTTGATGCTGATGCGCGACAGTCCGAAATTTCCCCGTAGCTGGTCATCCAGGATGGTGTACAGGCTCAGAAGCTTGCTCCCTTGGCTGCCATTCACATCATTCCAATCATCCGCCACCCAGCGGTATGGATGAGATCCGCTTTCCAGCTTATTTTGCCAATCTTGTACTTCTTTCAGCCCATTGGTCAACTTGCCGTTGGGAGCATAGGAGGTGTATACATTGCCCTTCCGGTCGATGAATTTAAAATACAGCTCCGTCTGATGAAAGAAAAAGCTGTTGTTGATTCCAAACATTTTGCTTTCGATCACTTTCTTTCGGTCAAAGGGATCATACTTGTCCGGATCGTCCATAATCTGGATCAGGCTCTCGTCCTGGCTCAACATGATGTTCGCCTTATAGGCGAATGCCATCATATCAATCAAGGACACATGAACCTGCTGCATACGCTCGGACATTTGGTCCAGCATGTCCTTCTGGCGAATGGATTCGAAATGTTGGAACAAATAAAGAATGGCGACGCACAAAGGAACCATCAGGAGGGTGATATAAGCCATGATAAGCTTGATCTTCAAGGTGTTTGGAAGCAAGTAGCGCCAGATTGACATCATAATGATTCACTCCCCAAAACGTAGTCGGATGTCTTCAGTATACGAAACGTGACGGAGGCATGTATACGTTCTCCGAAAGAATCGCCGGATTTCTCGAACAGGCAAAAACGCCTCTGTCCATGAGCAAGAGGCGCTTTGCCCAAAACAAAACCATGGCCGGTTTTGGGTTATTAAATTTGATTGTATCACGCGAAAAGACGGAGCCAGTAGATTCAAAACTTGTAGATTCATATAACAATTCTTAGGATTTGGAGCATGCCTCACATGTCCGTTATTTCCGTTGAAGGAGATCCTGGATCGACGTATTCGTTCTGACTTAGAAAAACCTAGCCTACGGCTAGGTTGCTCCATTTCCTTCCTTTCTTGGCGTATGAACAAACAATAAGCACTCGTAGCTTTCTTATGCCTCCAAAACAGCAGTAATTCGAACAAATAAGAACTCATAGTTGCCTTATTTTCTGTATCGAACCATTTGGGGGATATGGATATAGGCTCAGCACGAAGAAAAAGACCTGGCAGACTTCAATTTGAAGTCCGCCAGGTCTTTTTTTTAACACAACAGTTATTTTTTCTCAGCCTTAATCGCTTGATCCGCTCTTGTCTTCATATTCTGAATAGCTTTGTCTAAGGGCTGAACACCCATGACATATTTCTCTGTTTCCTCGTTAATAATTTTGGTCATTTCTGGTAAAGCGGTGGAAATCGTTTGAACTGGGAATGTGTAATCGCCTTTGATTAGAGATTTCAGGGAATCCACGTTAATCAGGTTTGCTGCATCTCCAACCATGAGATCAGCCACTTTATCCACATCGATCTTCTTGGAAGACGGCAGGCGTCCACCAGGAATCATGAGAAGGTTGCCTTCTGTTAAGTACCAAGAGATAAATTGAAAGGCTTCGTCTTTGTTCGAGGACGTATTGTTAATGGACATGAAGTCGTTGAAGCCTGCCGTATTCACTTTGCCGCCCTTCTCCAACTGGGGCACCGGAGCAAAAATCGTTTTGAAGTCATGCGGGAAACTTTTGGTGTCCTTCACATTCCTAAGCAAATGTGTACCTCCGAAGATCATGGCCGCTTTACCGGTCAGAAGCTCATTTGGAGGAAGCAGTTTGTTGGCGATAATTTCTGGCCACTTGACCGATAATCCTTTGTCCTGTAGTGCTTTTTGATACTCCAAGCCCTTCTTGACGACAGGACTGTCGAAGGTGGATAATCCATCAGCTGTATAGTAGGAATCCACTGGCTTATTCTCAAGAATGGCAAAACGCACCATATTATCGTCTGGAACCTTGATAAAACTGCCCTTCTGGTCCGGTGTATGCAGCTTCTCGGCAAGGGCCATGTAGTCGTCCCATGTCCATCCTTGAGCCGGAATCTTCTCTCCCGCTTTCTCCAAAGCCGTTTGATTAATCATAACGGAAGATAACAGCTTCATGGCAGGTAAATAGTGCGTTTTCCCTTTATACGGGACGACATTATCTTTGCCGATGATATCATCCACATTCAGCTTATATTTGCTAATCAAATCATCCAAAGGAAAGGTGACACCTGCATTCGCTCGGCGATTGTAATTCGTTTCTCCATAGCTGAAGAAGATGTCCGGAGCATCGGAGTTGCTGATAAGAGCCGTATCGAGCTTCGTGTTGCCGCTATCGTCGTTCACGTAACGTGTATACTCCACTTGGATATCAGGATGTGTGCTGTTCCACTTCGTGACCACATCCTTAGGTCCGCTCTCTTCAGGAATGCCGCCCCAAATCTTAAGTTTGACGGCTTTCTTCGGAACTGCGGAGCTTGCTGTGTTCGCTGCAGTGGGAGATGCGCTTGTTTGATTGTCGCTTTTTGCACAGCCGGAAAGCATCAAACTAAATGCCATTGTGAGTGATAGTGCGGAATAAATCGATTTCTTCATACAGGTAAAACCCCTCTCTTACTTGTTTTCATCCGTTTGGAACATCATTAGCATAACAAAGTGATCATTCCTGCGTAATGAATTCATTTAAGATCTTACCTGTCTTGTTTTATCCACTTTTAGTGAATATAGCGCTTACGATATTCTTGCGGGTATATGCCTTCAATTTTTTTAAACAACTTAGCGAAATAATTAGGGTCCGAATAACCGATCGCGTCCGCGACTTCATAAATTTTAACATTGGGATCCTTGAGCAGTTCCCTGGCTTTCTTCATTCGTATACGGATCATGTAATCGATCATCGTTTCGCCTGTTTCTTTCTTGAATAAGGAGCTTAAATATGGTTCCGTAAAATTAACTGCTTTGGCCAAGTCGGACATTTTAAAGGAAGTGCTGTACTTTTCTTCAATCATTCTTTGAACAGCCCTAATTTCGGGTCGAGGCTGATGAACCGTGCTTGCGCGCAAATGCTCGAAGAAGACTGAAATCCAACCAATCAACCACTCACTTATTTCTTGTATGGACTCAGATAGCCTCACGACATGATGAGGATACTTCCCTTCGAAAGGCATGATCGAGTAAAGGTCTCCTCCTTTATGTTGTAGGAACACCTCGAATAGATGTACAATATGCAGCCAACGTTCTCTGGCCAGATCAGGATAAGGTCTGGGAATCTTGTCTTCCAAATAAGCATCCGCCATATTCCTTATGGCGTTCTGAAGCGCTTCTTTGTCTTGTCGGGCCATCAAATCGAGAAATTCATCCTGTGATGAAATAGGTGAAGCATGGTTAGCAAACATTTGCTCTCTATAGTGAATGACATGATTCGAGTCACTGTAAAATCTCTCCAAAAGCGCTTCTTCAGCAAACCCGCACGCTTCATGCAGGTCGTATGCTCGTTCAACAGGGGAATAAGTACCGAAATAGACAGGTAATTTGAGATAACGTTGTATACATTCCGTCATCTCCTGAAGCATCGGCTCCGCCCCCATGACGGATATCATACCGAAACGCCCTCCATCCATTTCCACAATGTGTCCTGCCTTATATTTGCGCATGATTTCCCGAAGTATATTCATCACAGAAAAACGCAGCAACTTTTCACTCTTAAAGCGATTCTCATCTACTACAGACTCGTATCGGTCAATTTTCATCATTGAAATCGTCCATGGAAATGGAGGTAGAAGATTCGCATATTCCTGTGAGAGATCATCCGCTTCCCGCTTCGAGTATTGCATGGTCAAGAGATCGCGCAAATGCTTTTCAATGGTTATTTCTTGATGATATTGAAACGCAGTCCGGTTAAGTTGTAACGATTCCTCCTGCTTCTTACGCTCATCCTCAATTTCCACTCGGATCTGCTGCAGCTTGGTTTGGAGATCATCAGGCTGCATAGTCAGTTTCAATATATAGTCGGAAGCGCCAAGCTGCAAGGCCCGCCTGACATACCCAAAATCATTGTAGTTGGATAAAATTAAAACTTTGATGTGAGGATATAATTCCTTCACCCGTTCCATCAGTGAGATCCCATCCATATTCGGCATGGAAATGTCAGTAATCAAGAGATCACAGGGCTTCTCAGAAAGAATGGTAAGCGCATCCAATCCATCTACCGCCTCGCCGATCAATTCAAAGCCGAATTCCTCCCAAGGAATAAACGTCTTGAGTCCGAGCCTCACCAAAAATTCATCTTCCACTAATAAAAGCTTCGTCATGCTGGATCCTCCATCCGCTTCCAAGGCAGCTTAATAACCGTCTCCGCTCCAGCATCAATACCATTGTGTATAAATAGCCCAAATGGTTCCCCGAAATGCATGCGAATCCGACTTTGAACATTCTCAAGTCCAATTCCACTATATTTCCCTTGCCTTATGGGGTCGGATTTCTCAAGAGCGTCACTGGCAATCTTTCTCTCAGACAACCCTTGTCCATTATCTGTAATGGTGACAAATAATAAATCATCTTCATGATAAGCCGCGATGCTGATGATGAGAGGCATTCGATTCCCATGAATGATGCTGTTTTCCACAATCGGTTGCAGCGTAAATTTAAGAATTCGAGCAGACAACAGATTTTCATCAACATCAATCGACAACTCTATATTATCGTTAAAACGAATTTTTTGCAGCGCAAAATAATGTTGTATAAAATCAAGTTCATCTCTCAGTGTGACAACTTCGCTCTCCTGCTTCATACTGTAGTTCAACATAATACCAAGGGAAGTAATCATATCCCCTACATTCTTAGCTCCTGAAAATAAAGCCAGCCACTTAATCGAATTGAGTGCATTAAACAAGAAATGTGGAGAAATTTGGGCTTGCAGGGCATGAAACCTTGCTTCCTCTTTAAGCTGCTGCTCTTCTCGAAGAGTCGTAACCAATTCCTTCAAGCTCGACAGCATACGGTTGAAATGATGGCTCAGTAGTCCGATTTCATCGTTTCCTCCCGCCAAAGCGGGCTTTTCGAAATTTCCGGATGATGCTTTCCCCATTGCCTGCACGAGCGAGCGAATAGGCTTCATAAAACGAAGGGTAAAGATGACATAGATGAAGAGAAAGCATGCGAATAAAACAATGACACTCCATGTCGTTGTCGAACGCACGTTTTTCAGCTGCTGCACCCATTGTTCCTGCATGGGGATCCATCGCAATTGCCAACCGGTTGCTTTTAAGATTTGTGTAAAAGTGGATCGTTCCTCACCTGATTCAGTCCTATTCCATAAATCTTTCTTTCCCCACAGCAGACGGGTTTTATCGGATATCAGGAATTGGGCGGGGGAATTCACCTCTAAGCCATTGGAGACGAGAAACATTTCTTTGATTGGAAATGCGATAAAGACTAAGCCATACCCCTTTGTCGTCTCCCCCTTAATTAACCGGGCCATGGTAATAAAGCCCCCTTCTTGGTTGCCTTCAAGGCCTTTAACTTTCAAAGAAGGGTTCACGTCCCAAGCTGGAGCACCGTTTTTTTCTCTGGCTTGTTTCACATAATCTGGCATCACTTTAAGTATCGCTTCATCTTGATTGGTCGCATAGATGCTGCCATTAAATCCATAAACCGCAACAATGGCATGGTTGTCCAAAATATAGGAGATCAGGTTGTCCATCTTGCTCTGTAGACCAACTACCTTCTGGTAGGTAGGATAATCATCTAAATCCGACTGCCCCGAACTTCTTAGCAATTGCAAGACATCATAGTCGTTCGTGAGCAAATTCGAAACATTTAACGTCCTATTCAGCATATCGTCGGCTCGATCCGTAACCCGCTTTAGAACTTGGGTTTGCGTGTCGGTCATTTGTCTCATAAATATTTTGTCCGATTGATCGAAGTAAAGATACATCATAAATAAAATGGGAGCCACAATAAACAATGTAAACGCAAGTAAAAACTTCAGGCGCAAAGAGAAAAATATTTGCCTCTTGTTCATTGTCATTCTCTCTCCCCTTGGAACAAATGTATAATGGCAACCGTCCACTGAACGGTTGCCATTATTACTTATATATTTAGTATAACGCCTACACTACTAATATGAATAGGTGTTGTTTTATGTTTAAGCACGGTTACATTTAATTTACTTTGCCTTACATAGGGTTTATCCCAAAAGGAGTTATATAGAATTAAGGGTATGAATCGTTAGGTATCTGATAATGACTCACCTTCCTTTTCATAGCCTGTTATCTTCTCTCTAACAATAGTCACTTTGCCACCACTGTTCATCAAGGTCGTTTTAACATCACCTATTTTACAATCTTCACAGACCCAACTGTTTTCTAACTTCCTAAACCCATTCGTCGTACCGCATTGTTCGCAAGTAATCATTCATCATCAACTCCTATCATTCATAATGGCTGCTTATAATGTACTACTTATCAAATTCGCACTCTATGAGATATGTCACAGATTTGTTCTATTTTCTGTGATCAATCTCACTGCCTCGTTCAATGAAAAAGAATACACTTTGTGTAAAACACTACCTAGGAGGTTCAAAACATGGGGTACTATTCACATACTTCCGTTAGTAATGAAATTGCCAATTACATGCATTGGCACTGGATGTTGGATAATCAGTTTCGTTTATTACATAGACTTCACTCAGATATCGATCAACAATTGAAGTTTATCAATGGACTTGCAATTAACATAGAGTCCGAAATAACTTCGATAACGCGGATAAATTTCATCAAAAAAATAATTGAAGAAGTCAGAGGATTATTGGATGAACTTTCTCTTCTTGAAAAAAAAGAGAGGGATATGCTTTTACTTACGTCTGTTCCTTTTGCTAAAATTAATATAGAAACGAACGAAATGTTCGAATCAGAAGTTGAGTATCTTCTTCCAATGTTAAGAATGTTTTATCAAAAGACTCTGCGTATGACCCCATTGCCAAACAAAAAAGAAGCCAAAGAGTTAAGCCGCTGCTTAAGGTTGACTATTCAACCTATTGAAAATCACATAGATCGAATAGAAAAAGAATGGTACCCGGCCATAATGGAATGGCTGCAGTAAACATTTGTTGAACTAACTTTAGATACAGATTCCACTACACTCTAGTTAGAATGACGATAAACCAATGCATAAACTCCCGAGACAAATAGAGCCCCTCCGATTAAATTCCCCATGTAAACCGGCACCAGATTTCCCATAAAATCGATCCAGGTTGCCTGGTTTGCGAAAATTGCCGCAGGAATGACAAACATATTGGCAACGACGTGTTGAAACCCGATCGCTACAAAAGCCATTGTTGGGAACCATATACCCATTATTTTACCTGCATCATCATCTGTCCCATAGGCTAACCAGACTGCAAGCCCAACTAACATGTTACAGCCAATACCGGATAAAATAGCTGTGGAGAATGGCTCTGCCGTTTTCGCGTGGACAAGTTTTACTAGTTTAGTCAAATAAACACCATGTTCTGTTAAACCAACTTGATGCCCGAATACATAAGCGATGAACACTGCTCCCAGGAAGTTTCCAACTGTTATTACAGCCCAATTATTTACAAGCTGGTGAAATTTGATCTTTCCGGAAAAGAACGCGGCAGGAACTGCCATCATATTCCCAGTAAGAAGCTCGCCGCCAGCAATGATCGTTAATATCAGACCCAACGGAAAAAAAGCAGCTCCTACTATGCTGCCTACGTCATTCCATGGATCCGGGAATACGCTACTAACCCTGATATACAGCAAAAAGCCCAAGGCAATATAAGCACCACCTAAAAAACCGAGAACGAGCTGCTTCCTATACCCAAACTGTACCTTTTTCACTCCTGCTTCCACAGTGCGTTCCCATATCTGCTCCTGCTTCATAAATCCCATGCTGATTCCCCCTCCACGGCCATTTACTTCAGTTTAGAGCAGCATTGCATAAAAGTATGTGAATTAAATCACATGTAAAGGGGACCGAAAAAGGACATATCTCCATCAGATTCAAGGATCACATCCTTTTACAAATAGTACAATCGAAAAATCATTATTCGGACGAAAAACACCTGAAATCATGAGGAAGAACAAAAAAATGAGGAGGCAAGTACCTTGCTACCTCATTTTTTTCTGTGTCCCTAAGTGAAATTTATTTTACAACTAATACAGGGATCTTGGCATGCTGAACAACATTGTGACTGACACTGCCAAGAACAAATTCACCAATACTGCTAAGACCTCTGCTGCCAACAATAATAAGATCCGCTTGAATTTCGTCTGCATATTTCAGAACTTCTTTCGTAATCGAACCGCTTCTCACTTCAATATGAACCTTCGAAAAATCAGCAATTTTTTCATTGATTTTCCCAATGACTTGCTCGGAGTAATCCAAATAATTGGTTTCAATGACAATTGGCGGTATGACAACAGAAGAACCTAGCACATAGGTGGGAAGATTAAAAATATGAATAATATCCAATTTCGAATAATGGTTCAACTTGGCCAACTTCAATGCAGAATCGAGCGCTTTATCGGAAGCTTCGGATCCGTCGTAGGCTACTAATATTTTCGAATATAACATGTCACATTCACCTCGTTTGTTTGATACCTTCATCATATCTCTTTCTAAGTTTGAACGATGTGAGGAAGATCACAATATTCTTTCTAAAAACCGAAATGGACTTTATAAACCAATTGCGCCGCAATGTCAGCTGATCTGAGAATCGTACCTTGCTCTGAACTTATTAAGCTCGTATGTTCTTCTCCCCTTAAGGGAATGGCCAGAAATTGATGTTCATTCATATACATTTGCATATAATCTTGGTCTTCGGAAATGCGTATCTTCTCAAGTTTCATTTTTTTCGGAGATGCGACAGGGTCGAGTCCTGCCTGATCCTCAATGTGCACTTCAATCTGAGAGCCAAGCCACCGTGATAATTTTTCTTCCCATTTCATACATGTTCCTCCTTCTTTATGCGGCAGCAGCCTGCATCTGCTTTTGGCGATACCTTCACCTGATACCCATGAAGATGATCCCAACAATCGTATTCAGAAGTCAAATCGGATTGGGCGGAATCTTCTATATAGCGAAGAACCTCATCTTCACTTTCCCAAATCGCCATCCCTTTGACTTCGGCAACAGCGATATCGAGCCCCTCTTCTACTCTCAAATCCATATACCAAGTTCCTTTTCCAGCGAAAAGTTCATTCAATTGTCGTTCGATTATCGTAGAAAAGGGAGAGTTTGCATGTTCGCGAATAAAGCATAAATCCAAAGTAAACTCACTCGGCATGGTTCATCTTCCCTCCTACTTAAAGCCTCTTTGTTTGGTAATATCGCTAAACATTCCCGAATAATAGACGACATCCCCGGCATCATTCTTGACTGCGCTTATCGTGAGCCATTCCAGATACACATCGCCATTCTTTTTACGATTCCAAATCTCACCTTGCCAGAAGCCCTGACCGCGAATTTTATCCCACATGGTATCGTAAAAAGCACGATCCTGTTTCCCTGATTTCAATACACTAGGCGTCAAACCCATTACTTCTTTGGCTTCATAACCTGTCAGCTCTGTAAAGGCAGCATTAACGGAACGAATCGTTCCCTTTGTATCGGTCACCATGATGCCCTCTACCGTATTTTCAATAATCTTAGCGGATAGACCTAATTTCTCCTGATAAAACATCCACACAATGAGAATCAAGCTGGCCAAAGCCACCTGTGATAAGGCCATGAATCCAATCGCATAATGACCTGTCAGCTTGAATAGGAAGGTAAGCAGCAGTGGCGGGAAAAATCCACCTAAACCACCCATCGCTGAAATAATACCATTCGCAATACCAGCTTGCTTGGTGAAATACATTGGAACCAATTTAAAGATGGTACCATTACCCGTTCCAGCACACAGTGCAATGGTTAAGCAACCTACTGTGTACCAAGTCATCGATGGTGCAAAAGAGAGTAGGATACCAGAAACCGTCAAGCCTGCAAAAACAAACATAAGAATTTTGAAAGGGTTAAATTTATCCCCTAGGTAGCCCCCGATTGGCCTCATAGCTGTCGCCAGCACGATAAAGCCACCCGTACGCATCCCCGCATCTACTTTGGACAGATGAAAGTTGGTGACCATAAAGTTCGGTAAATAGACCGTGAAAGCAACAAAAGAACCGAAAGTAAGAAAGTAGAATAAGCATAAGAACCATAGCTTGGAATTCCCGGAAACCCCTTTTATTTGCTCGACAAGGGATGTTTGCACCGGAGGCTCTTTGCGATCACCGGCCAAAAAGTTCAATGCGGCCATAACAATAAGCAAAATGCTGTAAAGCATAATGGTTTTGGACCAGCCTACTTGATTCGCTATGACGGGTGCTCCAAAGGTGGAAAGTGCTGTTCCGAGATTACCGATCCCGTAAATCCCGTTAACGAAGCCATGCCGTTCTTTGGGATAATATTTAGGCAATGAGGTCACTCCCACGGAGAACACAGCTCCACCAATCCCCAGGAAAAATCCCCCAATAATCAGATCCCCGAAGGAGTTAGCTTGACTAACCCAGTAAACAGGCGCAAGCAATAGAATAAAGCTGATCGTAAATAGCTTTCTTGCCCCATATCGATTCGTCCAATACCCCACAGGCACCCGCATCACGGATCCGAACAAGATAGGAATAGCGGTTACCCAAGTGAGTTGCGAGGGGGTTAACTTAATCGTCTCTTTAATAAATGGCATTAATGATGATAGGATTACCCATACCATGAAACCTAGGACAAGACTGACAGTTTGAAGAGGCAATTGTACTTTTTTGATATTCATTTCACATCACGCTCCCGACGATAGATCCAAGCTGCAACAGGGAATAACAATCCGTTCAATAAAGCATAAACAATCACTGTACGGTAATGTTCGAAATAGTAAGCATTCACTGCCTTTTGTGTACAAACGATGTTAAGAAACAGGACTATACATAACAAAATAACGCCGACGTAGCTACGCTTCATATCGTTTCACTCCCGTCGCATAAATCGCGCCTTGCTCCTTCTTCAAGAGAACCTCTGGCAGAGGTCTCTTTGGTGGCCCTGCTGTGGGCGACCCGGTTCTGGCATCGAAAATGCCGTGGTGGCAAGGACACACCATTTCATCCTTCTCTTTACTCCAAAACACGGGACATTTGAGGTGCGTACACGCATTTTGATAAGCCTTGTACTCGTTCTCGCCAAGGCGAATGAGTAGAGCCGAATCGTGCTCGCCCGGATAAGCGAACTCAACCGCATCTCCAACCGCAAGCGAGCTGATGTCCGTGATTTTCAGCTGGGGATAGGATTTTTTCGATAGTCCTGTCAGTTCTTTGGCAGCAAGAGCTCCCCAGGGCAACGTGGATACAGCGAACACTCCGGCTGCACCGACCAGCGTCTTCATAAAGCCGCGTCGATCCAATTTTCTTTCATCATTTTTTTTTATATTGTGGGTATAATTATCTTCTTTAAAAGGACTATGATTATTGCCTTGCTTGTTGTCCTGTTCCATACAGGCTCACCCCATCACAAGTAGATTAGAACAATTTTTGTTTCCCTTGCAGAATACCTGGTAGGCTGATCT
Source organism: Paenibacillus phytorum (assembly GCF_013141715.1). Classification (GTDB taxonomy): domain Bacteria; phylum Bacillota; class Bacilli; order Paenibacillales; family NBRC-103111; genus Paenibacillus_E; species Paenibacillus_E phytorum. The sequence goes on from NZ_WHOA01000165.1 coordinate 185,847, forward strand.
TCACATTCGTTTCACCCTCTAGTGGATCGAAAGGTTGATGACTTGCCGTCCATTTTCCCAGCTTATGCTGAGCTTTCTTCGCTGCTAGTTCTTCCTCTGTCACCCATTGAAGTGTATTCGTCGGGCAAACGGATGCACACATGGGAGGGATGCCCTCTTTGGTACGATCGTAGCAAAGATCACATTTATACATCAGATTCTGCTCTTCATCGAATTTAGGGATTCCATAAGGGCATGCAATGGTACAATTTTGACAGCCGATACATTTCTCAACTAATGCTGAAAGCACAGCACCTTCTTCGGTGATCTGAATGGCTTGGGCCGGACAGCTTCTCGCGCAGGCTGGATTCACACAGTGAAGACACATCAAAGGAATCGTTTGGCGGGTTACAAGCGGATTGACGTCGTATACATAATTGCGATTTCGTTCATCGTGGCCTCCGCATTGTGTACAAGCAGCCAAACAGCTTCGACAGCCGATGCAATTATCCATTTCAATGTATAGATGTTGTTTCATCGGATGTTCATCCTCTCAGGTTGCTTTACGATCTGTGCTGCGCAAGTCTTAAACTCCGGCATTTTGGACATGGGGTCCAGCGCCGCTATCGTAAGCAGATTAATCGACTGCTCGTGGCCGAAATGATAAGGAACGAAGACGGTATCTTTACGAATCGCTTCTATGATTTTCACTTTATAAAAGGCTTCCCCACGACGTGTGTACAACCGGATGACTTCGTCATGTGTGATGTTATATCGCTCCGCTGTTTCCGGATGTACTTCGACGTAAGGCTCCGGACACATGTCACGCAGGAAAGGAATTCTTCTTGTTTGATTTCCAGATAAGTAATGATAGACAACCCGGCCTGTCGTAAGACGAAGCGGATATTGCTCACAAGGCTCCTCGGCAGACGGTCTGTAAGGGAGCGCGCATAGCTTCGCTCTGCCGTCCGCATGGTAGAACTTGTGATCCAGGAACATATGCGGCGTACCCGGATCTGCTTCATCGCGGCAAGGCCAGAATACACCGTCCTGCTTGTCGATCTTCTCCCAAGTGGCTCCGTAATAGTCGGCATATCCGCCTTTGGAGGCAAGACGGAATTCGTCCGCTACATCCCTGGCTGTCTTCAGATGGCCGAAATACTGCCCTCTGCCTAGTCGCTCCGAGAGCTCTACTTGAATCAGCCAGTCAGGTTTCGATTCGCCAACGGGCTCTTGCGCTTTATTAATCTTGATGATCCGTCCTTCCAGATTCGTCACTGTACCTTCATCTTCTGACCAGGTTACGGATGGCAGTACAACATCGGCAAATTCGGCCGATTCGGATAAGTACATATCTGAACAGACCATGAAGTCCAGATTTTTTAAAGCAGAGCGGACGAAGTTTAGGTTTGGCGCAGAAACGGCTGGATTTGAACAAAGAAGGTACAAGCCGCGAATTGTCTTATCTTGCATAAGCTCAAACATTTCATAAGCCGATACGCCGGGCTGTGGCATTTCTTCAGGTTTAATTCCCCACACGCTGCATACTTCTTCTACATGCTTCGGATTCGTTATTTTGCGGTACCCTGGAAGGGCATCGGCTTTTTGTCCGTGCTCTCTTCCGCCTTGACCATTTCCTTGCCCGGTAAAAGTGGCTACACCTGACTTTGGACGGCCGATCTTGCCAGTCACCAAGCACATATTTGTGTAGGCGGATACGTTATCAGATCCTTTAATTTGTTGTTCAATGCCGCGAGCGAACATAACGATGGCGTTAGGCGCTTTACCATAAATCTCAGCGGCCCGAATCAATTTCTCAGGAGAAACTCCCGTGATTTCGCTCGTATATTCAGGTGTGAATTCCTTCACAACCTCTTTCATTTCATCAAAGCCGTTGGTGTGATTGGCGACAAATTCAGCATCTACGTGACCATTTTGAATCAGCAAATTGATCATGCAATTGGCAAGCGCCAAGTCCGTACCTGGACGTAAATCGAGATGAACATCCGCCCGCCTGGCGATAGGCGTTTCCCGGGGATCTGCTACAATCAAATAACCACCGCGGTTCTGCACTTCCCATATGCGGAACATCGAAGTAGGGTGACACTCAGCTGTATTGCTGCCGGCGATGAACAAGCAATCCGTCTCATGCAAATCGGTCCACGGTAATGTGGATCCTCTATCGACGCCAAAGCTGCGAAGGAAACCTGCCGCTGCGCTTGACATACAGAATCGGCCGTTGTAATCAATGTAACGAGTCTGCAGCGCTACTCTGGCGAACTTCCCTGTCAGATAACATTTCTCATTCGTCATCGATACACCGCTGAATACAGAAAGCGAGTCCTTGCCGTACTTGCCTTGCAGCTCTTGAAATCTTTGAACGATCAACGCGTAGGCCTCTTCCCAGCTGGCTTCGCGGAAGCCTTCCTTCGTTCCTTTGAGCGATGCATCGTCACGGATTAACGGACGCAGCAGGCGATCATCGTGATTCGTTTGCTGATAGGCCGTCACACCTTTGGGACACATCTTGCCTAACGTTACGGGCCAATCATAGCGCGGCTCGACGCCGATAATTTTATTTGAAGAAGTATCCACCCGCAAATTCATCCCGCACTGCATGCCGCAGTAAGAGCAATGGGTTTTAACCAATTTTTCGTTCGGGTGGGTTTTATTCGCGATGACTTTAAAGAATTTATCCTTTTGCATTTTGATTGCTCTCCTTTACGCGTATCTGATGGGTCGGTATGCCTGTAAATCGAGACATTCTGTACTTCCGACGGCATGGGAGGCAAAGCTCTGCCAAGTGGAAGCCTTCCTCTGTTTTGAATTCAATCTCATTCACTTTAAGCACAGCGATGACATCATTGGATTGCTCGACAGACACAAAGCCTGTTCCACAAACCTTACAGCTTTTCATCTCTTGCTCTGCGTAATGTTCTCTGTAGTTCCGCGCAAACACACTCATAGGACGAAACGGTATGTGAGCCAGTTTTCCGAAAGGTATATAAATCAGCGTCACGATAACAGACCATTGGTGGACTAATGTGACAACCGGATGTCCATAGCCGTGAAGGAATATATTGCAGAAGGTAAGCAGCAATCCTGTCAAGCTCACGAATAACAACATATATAGGGGAAGAAAGTCATAGATAAGTGTTTGTTCCGCGCGAGCTTGCATGGACTTGATTCTGCGATACAGGGCCATGCACACACCTCCGATAACCATGAAGGCCGTAATATTCAACGCATTATAAAATAAAAATCCGAGAATACCATCTGCTTTAATCTTCATGAGGTCGATCCCGAAGCCAACAACCGTGTAGTACCCGTTCTCTGCCATCGTGAAGTACATCCAACCGAACACCAGCGGAAAAGTAACGAAGGCGGATAAGATACATCCCCAACCAAGAAGAACGTGCTGTGTCCAGCGATACCACCCACGATTCCAGATAAAACGGTGCGTGATTAGATGCTCCGTAGTTGTCTGAGGCGTGCTTTTTCGAAATATCAACCTTATGCCTTTTTTCAAAATAATTTTCGTAGGCGGACGTTCTCCCCAAGCAATAAAGCGATAAAAGAATCCGCAAATGAAAACGACCGTACCTACCATATACCCATATAAAGCCAAGTCAATATGTGTAAAAAACCTCGAACCGACTCCCATAAGAATGAATAACCCACTAACAACTAAGAAGACACATTTGGCGAATTTTGACGCGAACGCTCGATCCATATTTATCATTGCCCCTTCAATTGTGATCTCATAGTTGTATTAAACCATGAGTCGGCCCTTCAGCACTGTGAGAAAAATCACTCTGAACCCACTTCATGTTAGGTGCTTGATTCAACTATACTTATTTTCAGCAACCGTATATGTGATCTCAAACACACTTTTTCAGATGTCACGAAGTGGACAAAAAAACGGCCTTCCTTCAGATCTACTTAGATCTAATGGAATGCCGCAGTGAAAGACCGAACATGGACACTTTTCCCTAAGCCCGATTAAACAAAATGTTGTTTTCCAAATGGATGTGTTGAAACATATCCGATTCCAATTCCTCCAGCTTCAAGTAGGTGAGTTGAAACGTTGTGCAGGCATCCTCTGGCAGTTCGTAGTCTTTGGTGATTTCCCTGATTTGCTTAAGAAGATCACCCGAGCTCTCATGCTCATGTTCGAGTGTATCCAGAATTCTGAGCAGCCGCTCTCTTTTCAGTTCTGTGGGATCTTGCTCGAAGGCAATGACAGCTGGGAATGCTTCTCTTTCTTCTTTCTCCATATGAAGTTCCATATCACTTTTCAATGCTTCAAACCATCGATCGACTTGAAGGAACTCCGGATGGCGATGTCCATGCACGCGTGCCACTTTCTTCACATATTCACTTAAGTGCGGTAGTGCTGTTTTCAAATAGCCATGATGGACGCGAAGGATATAATCGATTAATTCGCTTGAGCTTAATTCACTCAAATTTAAGCTGCCGGATTTAGCGGATACTGCCGCTTCAACTAGGCTTTTTAACAAAACCTCTTCCTCGATTTCTTGGTCTCGAATCACTTGAAGAAGTGATTTATTGCCTCCGCAGCAGAAATCAATACGGTATTCCTTAAACACCTCTGCCGTCTTGGGATAACCCTTCACAATATCTCCCACACGATCGGTTAATTGAATGCTCATTTCCATGTTAAATCCTCCTGTTCAATCCTAAGCTTTTGCATGAATATCTTTAAGCATTTGGTTCGCAACCGGGAAAAACATCTCTTCCTCGGACAGCAGATGCTCCGATAATACAGAGCAGGCCACACTAAGCAGCGAAATCGCTTTTTTCAGCCTTATGCTGTCGGCACCTTTACATTGCTCCGCATATTCAAGAAATGAGCGGACAAATCGTTCCGCTTGTTTATGATCCTCTTCCAGAACCCAGGTTGAGGTCAAAAAAGTAGGCTCCATCCCCTGATTCGCATACCCGGCAAGGAGGGGTAAAACCTCATCTTCTTCCCAGTGTTCGTGAGCCCCCAACTGCTGCATGAAGGTTTCCATTTGTTTACGAATCTCTTGAAGTAAACGCCTTGACTCTTCCGAGCCAAGCATGCCGACCATATGACTTGTCATTTCCTGAACATGGTCAAGCTCTTTCTTTAACGCGCTATGTTCGTCCTTTAATCGCTCCAGAATCTGTTGAAGACTAGAAGTCCGAGCGTCATCTAACGGCATCCCAAGATCAATAACCATACATGATTCCTCCTTTTATTGCTGTAATCACATTGTATACCTTTATCTCAGCTTTCTCTGTGAGGAGAATCACAACGCATGTTTCTGTTTCGTGACTTTAATCACTGCCGCAAATTGAAGCTAGGTTTACATTAGAAGAAAAGGAATAGATACCGTAATGGAGGTAATCATCGTGGATAGAGAAGACAATGCTGCTTCGAATACGTATATGTTAAACGCTAAGTTTCTGCTCATTTTGTTTGTGGTCATCGCTAATTGTATAGAGCCGCTGATTCAACAAAGTGCAGCTTTCCATTCCTTATATCTGGGTATTTACACTTTTCATATTCCCATGTTTGTCATGGTGACCGGATATTTTTCCAAAAGTTTCCGTTTAGATATCCCAGGAATCAAAAGTTTGCAGATGATTTTTTATCATTATCTGATCTTCCAAAGCCTCTACTCTCTGCTCGATTCGCTGGCCTTCCATGCGCCGGGTGTCCGTTATTCTTTTTTCATTCCGTATTCGTTACTGTGGTTTTTATTCAGCCATTTTTGTTGGCGATTGCTCCTTCTGCTCTTTATAAAAATGCAGCATCCGCTTGTGGTCTCTGTCATTCTAGGAGTACTCGCTGGATATGCACCTTTCACTGGGACGCTGCTCAGTTTTTCCAGGACGCTCGTCTTCTTCCCTTTCTTCTTGGCCGGATATTATTTCCACCTCGATATGATTCCTAAACAGCTCGTACGCATGAACAAGTGGTTAAGCGTAATTGGCCTTCTAGGTGTCCTGGTCTTTCTCAACTCGACCCCACTTGATCCAAAATGGTTATATAGCAGTTTTACTTATAAGGAGCTAGGGGCCTTTCATTGGCATACGGGAGCATATCGTTTAGGCGTGTATGCGTTGGAAATTATCGCTTCCTTTTGCTTCTTAAGCTTCGTTCCTCGCAAGCAGTCCATCCTTACAGAATGGGGCAAATATACGGTATACGTGTTCTTGCTGCATGCGTTTATTACGAAAACTGCGATTTCGATGGGACTATTCTCGTATATACACACCTTTACACAATTGGCTCTCGTTCTACTGCTTGCGGTGGCAATTACCTGGCTGCTGTTACAAGAATGGGTACGCCGGTTCAGTCGACCTCTTATCGAACCGGATCTATCTTTTTGGGAGCGATGGATCATCCGAAAAAACAGCATTTAAACATTCTCTACAAAACAAAGAATAAGACTGCGGTCCTGAATGGACTGCAGTCTTATTTGGACTTCGCTTATATTCGCGGGACTCACTCTGGATGGGTGGAAGGTGCTCCGTTTCGCTTATGAGAAACCACGGATAGCGGTCTTCCAGATTAAATAAGCAAGCTAATATTGCTTATCCTTTCTAATATCGGGGCACCTCATGAAATAAGACCACAG
>NZ_WHOA01000166.1 GCF_013141715.1 Paenibacillus phytorum
GATGCAAGCTCCTTCACTATCGTTCTTCGTTCAATAGATAATACTAAGCTGGTCCTCTACATTGGTATATTTCTTTAGATTCTCTTGTTCTTACCTTGTATTCTTTTAACACCAAACCATTGGACTGCTTGATACATTTGAGGTTGTAGTAGGTCAATTAATGCGTCTTCTAATACATCTTCTCGTTTTGATTGTTCTTCTGAGGCATATGATGTTGATGTTGTTAAAATAAGCAAAAGAGTCACTAATATCACTAAAGTTTTTTTCATCCAATCGCCACCCTTTTTTTAGGTATTTTCTCCAGATTGAATAAAATTGATTCTTGCTGCATTAAACTGCCCGTTAGCTCAATCGTTGCCTCTTTCCAACATACGTTTTATAATTCATCTAATTTAACAAGTTGTTGAGAAAGGTTTTCAGTTGTGCATAACAATTCAAGTTCTTGTCATCATTCGGCAAACGATATATGTTCTTGTCATTGGCTTTTGACAAGAACATATATCGTTAAAACAAAAAAAGCCGCAACTGCGCGACTTTTAAGCTTATATGTTCTTGTCACCCGACATTTCCCACAATTAAATAAAAAAGCGCAGGCAAAAATATGCCTGCTTGTCATTTCTTGAATTTTCCCCCAAATTATTAGACACTCCTCCACCCACAACTGCTACATCATATTTTAGCATCAGAATCATCCCTTTCCATTTTGTACCTGTATGATGGGAAAGGGCTGCGTAATGTGACACAAATAAAAAATTGTGGAGTGCTAAATAATGGCGGAGAAGTGAAAAACAGGGAGACCCGATGTTCCACAACAAAGGAATAGCAATTCCTCTCCAACAAATTTCGCCCTACTTGTGATAAGGTTCTCTGTAACGAACCTAAGTGAGTACCTAGTATTCTTAATCCCTTCCTATTCCTTTTTATAAGACCCCTCGTGTTGAAGCAGCCATTCCTTCCTCCATAAACCACCTGCATAACTGGTTAAAAACACCCGGAATTCTATTTAATCCATATGTCTCTTTTGTAATTTCTACTTGTACTTTAAAGGAATCGGCATAAAGGTTAGTGAATATCATTGATTTTATACTTTAAGGCGAAAAATATTACTTGTATTCGGCAATACCTATTTATATTTCCCTAGTTTCTTCCCTTAGCCATCCGCTCTCTTCTTCATTTAAATAAGGAGCTAGCTTCATATTTACCTCTTGATGATAATTGTTTAACCATTGCTTTTCACTCTCTGTTAACATATCTTTATTGATACCGGCTAAATCAATTGGGCAATACGTAATTGTTTCAAACTTCATAAATTGACCAAACTCTGTTTTCTCGTCTTCAACTACTAACATCATATTTTCAATTCTAATTCCATATTTACCTTCAAGGTATATTCCCGGTTCATTCGTAATAATCATGCCTTTTTCTAATGTAACATTATTATTATTATTATTCCTTATGCTTTGTGGTCCTTCATGAACATTCAAGAAAAAACCTACCCCATGTCCTGTCCCGCATTTATAGTCTAAACCATACTGCCATATTGGTTGCCTTGCTAAAACATCTAAGTTAGAGCCTGTAGCTCCGTATAAATATTTTACTGAGCTTAATGCAATAAATCCTTTTAACACCAAAGTAAAATCTCTTTTTTGTTCATCGGTAAGTTTTCCTAAAACAATCGTTCGTGTAATATCTGTTGTTCCATCATAATACTGTCCGCCTGAATCAATTAAAAAAAGACCTTCATTCTTAAGAGTAAATTGCGTTTCTTTATTGGCTTTATAATGCATCATCGCAGCATGTTCTCTATAACCTGCTATCGTATCAAAGCTAGGTCCAACATATCCTTCCTGCGCCCTTCTGAAATCTTCTAATCTTTCTTCTGCAGTAATCTCTGTAATTTCTTCTTTGTCTACAACGTTTTTTAGCCATTTTATAAATTTCACCATGGCTAAACCATCTTTTATTTCACACCATTTTACATTTTTAATCTCAACTTCATTTTTAATAGCTTTTAAATTAGTCGTGATGTCAGGACTTTCAATTTTCTTTGTAATACTGTTAATGGCATTATATAATCTGCTATTTGTTTTATTCGTATCTAAAATAATGGTATCTCCGCTTGAAAGATTTCCTAAGAAAGTTTGTATTTCATGATTCGCTTTTAACTTGATTCCTTCAGCCTCCAGTTCTAATTTAACCAAAGGGGAAACCTTGCAAGAATCAATAAATAAATAACATTTATGTTCTGCTACGATTACATTAGCTATTACAACTGGATTGTTAGGCACATCGGCCCCTCTTATATTCAAAAGCCATGCAATGTCATCAAGGGAAGTTAAAATATAATAATTTGCTCCTATATTTTTCATTTCTTTTCTTACTTCATTTAATTTTTCTACTTGTGATTTGCCTGCATATTTTACGTCATGAGTAAAAATTGGTCCTTTAGGAATCTCCGGTCTATCTTCCCACAGATCACCAATTAAATCTTGATTCATTTTTAATACGATTCTCTTTGCTTTTAGATCTTTTTCCATCTTTTTAACCATATTAATTGAAAAAACATTTCCATCAAAGCCCACAATGCTTCCTTCATTAAGAACATCTGCTAGCCATTCTGAATAAAATGGTACCCCTGGATCCACCATTCTAAATAATCTGATTCCTGAGCCCTCAAGCTGCTTTTCTGCTTGAATATAGTATCTACCATCTGTCCATAACCCAGCATCCTCTAATGTAATAACTACAGTACCTGCAGACCCTGTAAATCCTGATATCCATTGTCTACATTTCCAATGTTCTGCTACATATTCGCTCTGATGTGCATCAAAACTGGGAATTATATAAGCATCCATTTGATTTTCTTTCATTAGCTGTCTTAACTTTTCGACCCTATCCCTGATATTCATTACTAATACCTCCATTTTCCTTAAGACTAAATTCTTTATTTTCACGATCATATAGCCATGCAGCTAGTACTATACTAATTATTCCTGCTGTAAGCTTTGATATGATAAACGCTCCTAACATTTCTGGGGCTACTCCTGATACAAATCCAAATTGACCTCCAAATACAAATGCTCCACTTACTCCAAAGGCAGTACATACCACTTTTCCTTTAGGATTCATTTCCTTAAATGTTCCAAATATCAACAGATTACTAGCCAAACTTCCTAGAATGCCTGCTACTGACACTGAATTAATTCCAAATTTCTCCCCTATTTCTTTAAAACTATTTTTAAAAATTCGATTGATAAGTGCTAGCATAGGATATGCTCCACCTAAAACAAATGCGATCTTGCCTACTATTACAGTAGATTCAGATAGTGGTGCTAATCCTGAGACAAGCCTTACACCAAATATCACATCTATACCTTGTAAAAGTAATCCAACAGTACTCAAACTCATTATAAGCTTTCCAAATACATTAAAAACTTTTATAAAAACATGAGGAGCTTTTAATAATCCTGCTCCTAAAATAATGGCAAAAACAAATATAGGTACCAGATTCCATACTAATATATTGATATTTATTTTTTGCCATAAGCCTGCTGCAAGACATCCTATTGGTATAGTAATAATTCCAACCAACACACCCTTAGAAAAATATTTTTCATCCTCTTTAGAAAGCATCCCTAACGCGACAGGTATTGAAAAACTAATTGTGGCTCCTAATGTAGATGCGATGATAATTCCTGAGAATGCCCCCATTTCCTCTGTCAATGCTAGCTCATTAGCCATTTGATAGCCCCCCATATCTACAGCTAAAAATGCTGCAGGAACGATAGAAGGATCTAGATGAAAAACTCTAAAGATTGGAATAATCTCAGCGGATAAAAAATTTGTAAATATAGGGGCTAAAGAAAGTATTCCTATCATGCCAAGCCCTAAAGCTCCCATGGTCTTTATGCCTTCCTCAAATTTCCCACCCAGTTTCAAATGATTTCCGGTAATATAATCAATAGCTCCGATTACAAAAAAAGAACCGATTAGATATAATACAAATTTATCCATAGTTATGATCACTTTCTATTTACTTTATATAATGTCTTTACTAATCAGCATCTGTAGTATAAAACCCACTATTATAGATATAATTAGGCGTATTAACAGCTATAAGCTTGACCTTTTTGTTCGTATAATTAGCCCAATTGTGGGCAATATTTGAGTCCATATGAACACTGTCACCAGGATATACTTCATGCCTCTGACCATTTATGTAAACTGTTAATATACCCTCTAAAACATAAATGAACTCTTCTCCCTTATGCTTATAGGATAATATTTCTTCATCTTTCTTTTGAGGAAGAATTTCTATAAGCCTTGGAAAAAGTTGTTTATTTTCTAAATTTGTACTTAAACTATACTTAATAAAACCACCTTCTACTGAATCCATTAATTCTTGTTCATAACTTCTTAAAACCATATCTTTCCTTTTAAGTGGATAATCAAAAAAATGTGTTAAATGTACTTCCAAAATATCAGCTAGTTTTTCAAGTGAATCAACTGCTATGGTAGTAAGCCCCCTTTCTAATTGAGACAGAAATCCAACAGATAGTTCGCTTTTTTCACTTAACTCTTTCAAAGTAATTCCTTTTTCAGTCCTCAATTTCTTTATTTCCATTCCTATATTCATCACTTCACCTCGAATTTTCATTATTATGAATAATATAATATATGTTAGAGTAACACGCAATATAATATGAAATAATTTCATAAATATGAAAATCATTTAATTAACGTAATCATCTATTCTCTCAAGAACAGTCCGTAGAATTACACAATCTGACACAAAAAAAGACGCTTGATCTATTAGATCTATGCGCCTAGATTGTTAAATAATAAAATACGAAAAGAGCTATCTTATTGTGCCTTACTCAACTAAAGCGCCAATAACTCGAAGGAGAGTAAAGATACAGTCTGCCTATAATTTGATCAACCAACCTCAGTCTTCTGGTTAGGTCATGTTTTTTAGGTACAGATCTATATTCAAATGAGGAAAAATTTTCGAGCTTTGAGCAAGTTTTGAAACTTATCCCTGATTTTGTTACATTGTAAATAGTTGAATTTGGATGATTACTTTCAAAAACAACCACCTAAACCGTTGTCACAATAACGTTCTAAGTGGTTCTATTTTTAACCTCACTTACTTATGATACGGTTCAGCATATCACAATTAAACTAATCTGCCCGTTCAGAAAAGGCCACCGATCAATTCCGCCCGCTATCGCCAATTGCAGGAATTGCTATAACACATGTTAAGTCGTCAAACAAAAAAAACGGGCTCTCCCACTAACTCGGAGTGCCCAATCATATAAACAAAAGGTTAGAATTACAGCAGAATCAAGATAGCGAACGCAGCGCTTCAGGGGTGAAAGGCTTCAGCTCGTCAAGCCGGCCATCGCGGACCTTAGCCGCCCATGCCGGATCAACCAGCAGCGCACGGCCGACTGCAACCAGATCGAACTCTCTATTGTTAAGCTTGTCGGTCAAGGTATCCACGTTCGCCGTACCTGCGTTTTCCCCTCTAAACGAGGATAGAAACTCATTATCTAGACCTACGGAGCCCACAGTGATTGTAGGTTTGCCGGTTAATTTTTTAACCCAGCCTGCGAAATTCAGGTCGGAACCGGCGAACTCCGGTTCCCAGAAGCGGCGGGTCGAGCAGTGAAATACATCAACACCCGCTTCTACAAGCGGCGCAAGGAATTTGGCCAGTTCATCCGGATTGGCTGCCAATTTCGCCTCATAATCACTTGATTTCCATTGCGATATCCGCAGTAGGATAGGGAAATCGGGTCCTACCGCGCGACGGCAAGCCGCAATAATTTCAGCCGCAAAACGGGTTCTTTTCACAAGGTCTCCGCCATAGCTGTCGGTGCGCTGGTTCGTTCTCTCCCAGAAAAACTGATCGATCAAATAGCCGTGGGCGCCATGAAGCTCAATCCCGTCAAAGCCGATCCGTTTGGCATCCGCCGCCGCTTGTGCGTAAGCGGCAACAACGGAATCGATCCTTTCCTGACTCATCGGCTCATTGACTTTTTCCCCGGTCGCGAGATCCAAGCCTGAAGGTCCGATCGGCAGCTCCTCCGGGTTCGGAACGGCTCCTACCTTACGGTCCGTGCCGATATGCCATAGCTGCGGCATAATCAGCCCGCCGGCTTCATGTACTTCCGCGACGACGCGAGCCCAACCCTTCAGCGCTTCCTCCCCATGGAAATTCGGAATATTCGGATTATTGGTGGCAGCCGGATCGTTGATCAGGGTACCCTCCGTAATAATAAGCCCTACACCGTTATCAGCACGGCGACGGTAATAAGCGGCCACATCAGGACCCGGCACTCCTCCTGGAGAGAAGGCTCTCGTCATTGGAGCCATGACGACCCGGTTCTTTAGGTTCAAAGTTCCAAGCTTGGAGGACTCGAATAAAGGTCCTAGCTTGGAGGCAGGTTGGATTTTTTGATTATTCATTTTAGCATTACCTCCATTATGAATAAATTCTGGTTTCATAAGCCTTGCCACCTAAACTGTCATATAAATTATTACAGTTATTGAATTTACTATACCATACTTTTTCCAAAAGCACTACTTTTTACTTACTGTTTTCTGCATACCGCAGCTGCGGTTCTTGCGTCGGTGTAAGAAGGAAAACAAAGTATTAGACTGACCTTGCCGATCCTACGCGGCCTTTTTAATATTTAGAACGTCAGGTCCCGTAAAAAAAGTATTAGACTGACCCTGAAATAGAAACAGCGACAGTCATGGACAGGAAAATAAAGTCCTAGACTGTCGCTGTTTTATTCAACTAACGTTCTTCGTTAGATCAGCCGACCAATAGGATTACGATATGGTCATTTTTGCTCAGTACGGTTATTTAATGGACTCCACCATTTCATTTCAACTTTCGATTTACTACCCTCGTAGTTAATTTCATTTTCTGTAGGTACTTCTGAATGCTCGTTTACACTGGGTACAGGAGAGCCAATGAATAAGAATGCCAGGAAATCAAGACTGGTTAAAACAGCGCCGAAAACAAAAAATAATACCCATTTGAACGGCTTCGGCATGCCCTTCATCACAGCTCATCCCCTTTCATCAGTTACCTACATGTCAGTATTGAACTAACGTTCCTCGTTAGTTGAACGATTCATTATTGCTTAAATAGTGGATCAAAGTTTTGGACTGTTATTCCTGGATCAATCATTATCCCGCTTGTTTGGTCTATTGTTCCTGGGCAGTACAACGCTGTAAAAGTTAAAGACATCACATACTTCCCGCTGACTTGGGATTACTGCCAAGCCTTGGGCTTAACAATCAATTGGAGCCAAGATGGTGGGCTTGAGATTCAGAACACAGGAACTGGAATGACCGAAATGAAACAAGACTTGTCGGTAATAACGATAGCAACGGTGCTTTACAGCTGTATTGCCTACTTATCCTATTAAGGTAAACGAAGAAATCATAGATAACAGTGCTGAAGTCTACCCACTATTGAATTTCCGAGACATCACTTACTTTCCGATGACATGGCGGTTTGCACACGATTCCTCCAATGACATCCTAACCTGCCAGATATTAATATGCCTTTCCCTAGTCTATCCACATAATAAAGACGTCTTTCGCTGGGTTTACAATGAGCAGCGAAAGACGTCTCTATATTTAAAATCAATTGGTTTAAATTAACCGCCTTTTCAAAGGACGGTTTTCTTTTTTTGGGTCAAAATAACATTAAGAAAGTAATTGTAAATGCCTACAACAAAACAGATGAACCGTGGTCATTACCTAATGCAGTTCCTCTTGATTAACCAGTGTCCATATATTTTCTTCTTTATTCAATATCGTGGATTTGATTTTTAAAACGATATCCGCTATATGAAAGCTTCCGTTAGAACGTTCCCATACTACTCTGGCTGCCTTGTGATCTTTACTCAACAAAATTCCATATTGAGAGTCACCCGTTATATATTCTTTTTTAGCCTCGTTTAGTGCCATAAAGAACGATTGTGCTTCAACATCTGAAAGTTGGTTTGTGAAATCCCTGTCAATATCAACTCCGTAAATTAAATCCCAGTCATCCTTTTTAAATTTTTCACCTTTACTCTCCTCAATCTTAATAATTCCATTTTCCCATGATTTGTACAATCGATCTACGACTTCCTTCTTTTGCTGTTGCTCTGCTGGTACAGTTACTAATTTAAAGGTCGTTGCATTTTCTTTTGGAGTAGAAGTAGCGAATGCAGGTGTAAGCGAGAGTATTCCTGTAATAACCGCTCCAGAAATTGTAATAGTAATCCACTTTTTGTTCATATTTTTATCTCCTAATAGCACCGAATTAATAATAAGCAAACATTCTGAGACGCATAGAATCGTAATTTGAATTTTCTAGGTGAAATCAAACGTGTGTACCCGTTGGTTTAAAGTGATTACTTGCTAATAAATTCTCTTTAGAAGTTTAGACGCAAATTATAAGGTAAAAGTTTCAATTTCTACTTATTTTAAACTCCCATTACTTTAATAAACAAAAGAGGAGCTGCCTTGAAGCAAGCCCCTCAACTATCGTTCACCGTTAGTTAAATCGACTTGTGTTGAACACATAAATCATACTCAACATGGGAATTAATAACTTATTGGCAATAAATAGAAAAAAATAAATGAGGTTGATTTTATGTCGGATGCAAATAAACAAAAAATTGTCGAGAGTGTCCCCCAACAGGGCTTTCTCGGACACCCAAAGGGATTATTTACACTTTTCTTTACCGAGTTTTGGGAGCGCTTCTCTTATTATGGTATGCGGGCTATCCTTGTTTTCTATATGTACTATGAGGTATCAAGAGGTGGGTTGGGACTGGACAAAACCCTTTCTCTAGCCATTATGTCCATCTACGGTTCGCTGGTGTATATGTCCGGCATCATCGGCGGCTGGCTGGCCGACAGAATATTCGGCACTTCAAAAGCCTTATTTTACGGCGGGATCTTGATTATGTTTGGCCATATTGTTCTTGCAGTACCTGGAAGCGTCACGTTGTTCTTTGTTTCCATGGTGCTCATCGTGCTGGGTACAGGCTTGTTAAAACCTAATGTTTCCAGTGTTGTAGGTGAAATTTACGGTGAAAAAGATAACCGCCGCGATGCCGGATTCAGCATTTTCTATATGGGGATTAACCTTGGAGCATTTCTTTCTCCTTTGGTTGTCGGAACTGTAGGCACACAATATAACTTCCATCTAGGATTTGCATTTGCAGCTGTAGGGATGTTTCTAGGGCTCGTCGTTTTTACGCTCACCAAGAAAAAAAATCTCGGTCTTGCCGGCACATTCGTCGCCAATCCTCTTTCACCGGCTGAAAGGGCAAAAGCGTTCTTCAGGATTGGCTTGGGTGTTGCTCTCGTCGCTATAGCACTGGCTATTACAATTCCAATGGGGCTGCTTACATTTAGTACTTTTGTTAAGTTAGTGGGAATTCTCGGGATTCTCATTCCAACCCTTTATTTCGTTGTCATGTACAGAAGTCCTAAAACAACAGCTATCGAACGTTCCAGAATCATTGCTTACATTCCGCTGTTCATTGCTTCCGTTATGTTCTGGGCGATCCAAGAACAAGGATCAACCATCCTTGCCAATTATGCCGATGAACGCACACAGTTAGACTTTGCAGGCATTCATATTTCACCTGCTTGGTTCCAATCGTTAAATCCGTTGTTTATTATCATTTTTGCACCCATATTCGCCTGGTTTTGGGTAAAGCTTGGAGAACGTCAACCATCCATCCCTGTAAAATTTGCATTAAGCTTATTGTTCTCCGGTTTATCCTTCATTATCATTCTATTACCTGCTTACTTTGGCGGCACCGGGTCTTTGGTTAATCCATTATGGCTCGTTCTGAGCTATTTCATATGTGTGCTCGGTGAATTATGCTTATCACCTGTAGGTCTCTCCGCTACGACCAAATTAGCGCCCGCCGCCTTCTACGCGCAAAGCATGAGCCTGTGGTTCTTATCAAGCGCTGCCGCTCAGGCCGTTAATGCACAGATTGTTAAGTTCTACACACCAGAAAACGAAATGGGTTACTTCGGTGTCATTGGAGCGATATCACTAATCCTTGGTTTCATCTTGCTACTGCTTGCCCCGAAAGTTCAAAGTTATATGAAGGGTTTACGATAAAAACAAAGCCGCCTTGCACATATCGCAAGGCGGCTTCCTGTTTCCTGAGGTTCCCGGTTGCCGGGACACCAACTCCCATGAATCGTAAGGGAGTCTGAAATCTAACTAACGTGGTGATGTCGAAGTTCTGTTTTGTAACAAAAATGAAATATCACATTCATCGATTGGTAAAGTCCACTCTTTATAATAATAAGTGACCCCCTTTTAATTAAAATATACATAAGACCCGCTGCAGAAGATGCAAGCGGGTCTCTTTTTGTTTATTCCACTATCGTTTCCGTTAGTTCAATGATATAGTTCGTTCAGAATCAAATAACGCCAAATTTAGTTAGGGCATAGTATATGCCATCTTCACTTGCTTTTTTGGTTACGAAATCCGCCCTTTGTTTAAGGTTCTCCTCACCATTACCCATGGCAATACCGAGGCCAACGAACTCTAGCATATCTAAATCATTACCACCGTCGCCGAAAGCTATAGAATTACTAACGGCAATGTTGTAATAATCCAGCACTTTTTTGATTGCTTCCGATTTAGAGACCACTTGTTTTTCAAGAATGTTTATTACATATCTATGGAAACGTACAAACCGCAGTTGCGGGAAGTTATCAATGAATTTTTGAGCTTCACTCTCATCAGCGTACAAACACATACAGTAAATCTCTTCTGAGAGTGCATCTAAATTCTTAGGATAATGACTAAGACCTAGGGTCTCTAATAGTGCACTTCTAACACGTTTTTCTTCTACTCCTATTCCGTTCATTGAAATCAAATCTGTAAAATAGGAAAGACTGTGTCCATTTAGCTCGGCAAAACTTGATAGTTCACGAACCGTTTTTACAGATAACGCTGACTTATAAATAACATTATTTTTTTCTTTAATAAGTGCTCCATTTGCTGATATTAAAGTATCAATGCCGAGTGCAATTAGTTCTTCGCACAAATTATGTGGTCTCCCCGTTGCAACAACGACCTTAATACCTTTTTCACTAAGCCTTTTTATAGCCAATTTTGTGCTTTCAGGTATGCATCTATCCACTTCACTTAATATGGTCCCGTCAACATCAAAAAACACGATCTCGTACACTGCTAGAATCCCCCTATGATTAAAAATACCTTGCTCTAATAGACGTTAGTAACCCATAGAGTTCCATACTTAACTGAATTATCATGCCCGTTACTTGAACAGGCTGCCGAATATACCGGCAGCCTGTATTATTATTGAGCTTTCGTTCACCGTTAGTTTAATGTTCAACTTCCATCCAAAGGACATAGCCTCACAAATATGCTCACAAAAATATTTATCATTTATTTGAATTCTCTGTTATTGATTCCGTCCATTTATTGAATTCCATTCATCTACCGATAACACACCCAAGTCAGGTCTCGGTTCATTAGATAGCATTGAAATATACTCCACTACATGGCCATCCGGATCCTTAAAATATATTGATACTGCTGGCATCCATCCAAATACAAACGGTTTATAAGTTCCATCCTTCAAAAAATCAAATGTATCAATACCGTAATTATTTAAATTAGAAATTGCTCTACCCATATCTTCTAATGCAATATTAAATGCAAAATGTTGACTTACTATTTCAATATCTTTTCGTTCCCAAATTCCAAACATATAGCTACCTCTACTGCCTACCCAATACAATCGGGATCGACGATTGTTATCAATCGCCCCGACCTCAAAACCTAAAATATTTTAATAAAAACTAGCCGATCTTTCCAAGTCTGATACATGAATATGAGTTTCGAATATTCCTTTAATCACTAAGGTTTGCTCCCTTAAATTATAAATGTTTTGACCAGTTCTGTCGTGTAACATCTATTCTGCGAACTTCATCGGTTTCGATACATGCTCTTTAAAAAAATATTCACAATTAATTCTTTCGTTAAGATTCGATATTAAGGTATAAATAATTTTCTCCATTGTTTTTCTTAACGACATTGACTGAACTTAGATCTAGATCTCGAAGATCATGACCCCAGATACCGTATTTGCCATTTGTTTCATTCCTGTTTTTAAGTTTACCTCTCTCCATCATTGGAATTGTTTTAATGCTGGAAGTATCTTCTTCTTCTTGATAAATAGTATGATATATTTTACTGATCTGATTGATTAAATCTGATCTTAATAGTCTGGAATTATTTATTTCAAACACTTTGGGCTTTTTTAATGGGTAGTCTATGACTATATAAATGCTTTTATAATTTAAAACTACTTCGTCCTTTTTACTCAATCGTGCCAGTTCATCTTCTGGTGATTCTATACTGATCCAGGGGATTAGTCCATTAGGGAAAGTATCTAAATCCCCTTTATTGGCTTTGACTTCGAATGTAATCTCCTTTAAAAATATTCCTTTATTTTCATCAAGCTCATTAGCTCGGTTGATGTATGAGCCACTTATTAGTAATTTGAATTTCTTAATGTAATCTAACATTGTCATCAGTTCTTACTCCTAATTTATCCCGAAGATAATTTTTTCCCTCAGGGGCTAATTTTAACTAATGCCCTCGCAATAATGGCTGCAGCACCTAAGTTGTTAATTCTCTTATTGTTCCGTCATCATTTAAGTTATAAAGAGAATCCATTAATGTCGGCAGCAGAATTTAGTTTAAAAAAAAGATATTATCCACTTTATTATTAAAATGAAAACCGTAATCCCGATTAACTCAAATATGTAATCTCTCCATGAAAATTTGTCTTTGCTTAATTTGAATTTAAATACTAGGAAGATTGCAACACCAAAAATAATTGAAAATATCTCCTCCAGCATATACCTCACCTCAAACGTTTTGAACTAAAGTTTCCCGTTAGTTGAATAAATTGTTGGTTAACTTATTTGTCTAAACGATGCGCCGATCGATCTAGTAGATACTTAATACCTGATATAACAGCAACTACTAAGCCAATGCCTGCAATTACCAAACATATAAAAAATGGAGCTGGACTATGAGGTTCAAGAGCTTCCTCGAATGTTGGGTGGAATGGTATAGAGGTTATCTGAATGTATAAGCCTATTACTGCACTAAA
This sequence comes from Paenibacillus phytorum, assembly GCF_013141715.1. GTDB lineage: Bacteria > Bacillota > Bacilli > Paenibacillales > NBRC-103111 > Paenibacillus_E > Paenibacillus_E phytorum. The sequence continues at coordinate 13,204 of NZ_WHOA01000166.1, forward strand.
TATCCAAACAATAGCCCCAATCACCGCTATTATAAGTGACTTCGGCCTTCCTCTCTTCATAGCTCTTCCCCCCTGAAAGTGAAAAGTATATTCCTCGTTTATATTCGTTATTACGGATCAAATTCCTTTTTATGTAAACTGCCCTTTAGTTTAATGAGCTAATAATTTCGATTGTATTTTTTAGTGTTATGGACTTAGAAGAATATTGTCCCATCTTATTTATAACCTTCGGTTTAATTCGACTTTCAAAATTATCATTCCAGATAAACATGTTCCTGAATATTTTAAAAGTCGGTTTATAGTTTGATTTTTCTATTCTGAGTAACTGTAAGATAAATCTTCTGATAATTCGATACTTTCGTTTCGAATTATCAGTATCCAAAAATATAATTAAATCAGCATTATTAAAACTTTGGAACACCCATTCGTTATAATGAGCACCCTCTATAATCCAAGTATTTGAATGAATAATTGTGCTCAACAGTTGATCTCTTTCTTCCTCAGTCCTTTTAATGTCTCTCGGTTTATGTCTCTTCCAAACAACATTATCCAATTCGTAATGTGGAATACTCAGTTTATTTGATAGTTTTCTGGCTAATGTTGTTTTACCGCTCCCAACGGAACCTATAATATGTATTTTTCTCGGGGCAAATTTGTCTAATTCAACCATTCAAACAAGCCTCCATATAGATTTTTAATAATGTATTCTTCCAACTTTCCCCAAAACCTCTATTAGAATTAACCTGCCCGTTAACGTAGCGACGTCAATCAACGATAATAAACGATGGATAGGTTCCATTACCGCACTAAGATCAGTGTGAGAACGTGCAATTAAGTTGGTGATAACCTTTATCCGCTAACTTAAAG
>NZ_WHOA01000004.1 GCF_013141715.1 Paenibacillus phytorum
AAAAATTAGAGGGAGGTTTTCCAGTTAGATGACCGTTTAGAACAATTAACGTCAAATTAACGGGAGGAATTCCTGTTAGATTTCGCTCCGTATCGGAACAAAAAAGAGGCCGCTCCCAAGGTTTTAACCTTTTGAGTCAGCCTCTTTTTTTTACTCTTTCGTCTTTTTCCCGCGATATTGACCCGTCCGCAATTCCAAGATATAGGCCTCTGAATCCGGCATCCGCTCATCCTTCGCGTGCTGTACGGCGAGTTCAATGTCGTAAGGCACTCTCACGTGTTGTAAATTGAACGCCGCGGGCTGTTTGCTGTGGTAATTCCCCTCAAGTAGGACATAGGAAGCTTGTGTTAAATCCAGCGGATTCCCTACGCTTCCTGTATTGAAAAGCATTTTACCCTTAAGAATCTGCAAATAGGCGTTGTGAACATCACCATAGCCTGCTACGTCAGCTTGCAAAGGCTCCCCGCACAAGTCCGATGACTCAAACATCGACATACGGCTTTCCATCTGGTCCCATGGCTGAATACGTTCATATACGCTTCTTGGCGAAGCATGGAATAACCTCACGAACTTCCCGCTCATCCAGAACTCATAGCAAAAAGGCAGCCCTTTCAAATAAGTCAACCGTTCGCGTCCAAGCCTAGTTTGCTGCCAAAGTAAAACCGGATCTTCGGTAGGATTACCGATGAAATCATCCCAGTTTCCCATAATGACCGCATCGCAAACTTCACGTACGTGATCAACAGCGAGATCCGAATGCGGTCCCTTCCCTACTAAATCCCCTAGACAAATGATCTCTGTAACATGTCGATGCTGAATATCCTTCATAACCGCTTCGAATGCAGGCATATTACCATGGATATCTGAAATAATGGCTAGTTTCTCCATCGACCCACCTGCCTTTATGTTAATATTTTTCGTTACGTGAAATTAATGCTTCTCCCCGCCCGCTCTGCCAACCAAAAACGGATACATCAGATACAATCCAACCACATACAGCAGAACAGCTATATAAACAGGCAACAAATGAATGAAGTCCATATAGCCAATGTGAACATGCACCAGAAGACCGGCCGCAAATCCGGGAAGACCGCCCCAGAGAAACGTCCACCACAACCAGCTCTCGCCTTGGTTAACCCCCCATAAAGCGGAGGCTGTAATCGCTACCGCTAGTGAAAAGAGCGCTCCGCCGAATCCTGCTCGGTCATGAGCAATGAGCGGAATGATGTGATCGTTCCAAGCAGAAAGCTGCTGGACTGTCAGGCCGAGATAGGCTAAATCTGTCGGTACGAACACGGTAGTGATCCCGACGAAAGATATCGTCAAGCCGCCGATTGCTAAACCAAATCCGAGTACAACGAAGCAGCATTGCCCCCACTGCGATCTGAGCCAAACAGAGTCATTCAGCACGCCTGGCTTCTTACGGGAGGGATGATCTTTCAATCCGCGCAAGGTCAGCAGCAGCATCGGCAGCAACACGGCAGCAGCTGTGGCATGAAGAGGATCAAAATAGCCATAGCCGAGATAAAGGAAAAAGCTGCTGAACCCCACTGTACACGAAGTAACTACCGCAGTTCGCGCCCAGTGAAGCCCGCAACGCAAGCCATGACGAGCCAGTTGATAATAAAAGATACCGATCGAAATCATCGTTCCGGCTAAAGTAATGCGGTCATGGGACATGAAATGTATAATATGCCCATTAAATCGATTTATGACACTTCGGCTCACGCCAAGAAAAGTTTCGTCGTAAGGCAAGAGGACGCTTGTGGACGCAATAAGCCATGCGAGTACACCACCAATCATCATGCCGATACCCAACAGGCTCATCCAGCCCCAGTTGGCCCAAAACGAAGGTGGCTGGGGCTCAGCTGTTTGCTTGATGCGCTCATGAATGATCGCTTCATTGATTCGCTTGGGCAGCCCTGGCCCCGCGTACACCAGCCCGCTATGCAGCTGGACACTATTCGCTCCGGCTGCCAACAGCTCTAGAGCATCCTGCGGCTGATGAACGCCGCCAGCCGCGACAATCGTGCTCCGCTCGCCAAGCGACTCGCGGAGCAGCCTGACCTGGCTCAGCTGCGCGGTGAGCGCCTCCGCATCGCCGCCGACGCGTTCTCGGCGGGTGCCCGACTCGCGCAGCGCTTCGCCGACGACGACACCGCTGAAGCTCTCGGCGGTGTCGGTGAGTTCACGCAGCATCCCAATGGGAGTTGGCTGCGGCAGGTAGAGCAGCAGCGGCTTCCCCGGGGCCGCTGCTAGTGCGAGTTGGCGTACCTCGCGGAGGTACGCTATGGCTTCATCCGGTGGCCAGCCTTCGGCGAGGCCATCGATGTAGAACCCCGCCGCGTACGGCGCCAGCTTCTCGAGCAGCTCCTGCTGCTCTCGAAGCGCCTCGCGCGGCGAGCTGCCCGGCATCGGCCGCAGCCGCACGAAGTGCGGCAGGCGATGCCCCGTGCCCTTGCGCAGGCGCTGGACGATCGCGTCCGCGCCGTCATTGACATAGCCATCGGGGTACACGATGGCCTCACACAATGCGTCGCGCTCGATCGGCGCATCGCAGCGCACTTCTCGGACCGTCACAGGTCCGATCTCGATGAAGCCGAACCCGAACTGGGCCAGCGCCTTGTGCGCGGTCCCGTGCGGATCAAGCGTGCCGCTTAAGCCGATAGGACACTGAATCGGCACCCCCGCCAGTTCATCCTCGAGGATCGGCGACAGCTCCATATGACCCATTGTTTTGATCACGAATGTTCCACCTGGGACACGGCTTAATCCACCTATGGCATGAAGGGTCAAGTTCCGGGCAATGCGCCCCGGCAGTCGAAATAACAACGGACGAAATATCGCGTGATAAGACCAATCAGGCATCGATATGTACTCCTGTATTTGTTTATTTTATCCAGTATACCTCGGATTCAGCATCATGCCTATGACACTGATTGTTGCTATTCCCTGTGATTATAATCACACAGGCTCCCTCGTCTTGTTCGTTATACTTAAGGCATCAAGTTAATCTTTGTGAAGTGAGGCGATCCTTTATGTTAAGCGAGCAATCCATCCGAGTTATTAAATCCACAGTCCCCGTACTGGAAGTTCACGGTGTAACGATAACCAAACGTTTCTATGAGCGGTTGTTCACAGCTCATCCCGAGCTGCTGAATATATTCAATCATGCGAATCAAAAACAAGGCCGGCAGCAAACCGCTCTAGCCAACGCCGTGTATGCGGCAGCCCTGCATATTGATCGGCTCGAGGCCATTTTGCCTGCTGTGAAACAAATTGCCCATAAGCATCGCAGCCTGGGCGTCAAGGCGGAGCATTATCCGATTGTAGGCCAACATCTGCTTGCAGCCATCAAAGAAGTGCTGGGCGATGCTGCAACCGACGAAATTCTTCAAGCCTGGGCTGAAGCCTATGGGGTTATTGCGGATGCTTTTATCAGTATTGAAGCCGAGATGTATGATACGTCTGAGCAACAACCCGGTGGTTGGAAGGATTTCAGACCGTTCAGAATCGTACGCAAAAACAAAGAAAGCGACGTTATCACTTCCTTCTACCTGACACCCCAAGATGGACGCGCACTCGCAGCATTTGAACCGGGGCAGTATGTGAGTATCCGAATTCAGATTCCTGAGGAAGAACATACCCATATTCGGCAGTACAGCCTCTCGCATGCACCCGGTCAGCCTTACTATCGGATCTCTGTAAAGCGCGAGGATCACAATCCTGCTGTTCCTGCAGGCAAAGCTTCGGTCTATCTGCACAACCAGGTGCAAGAAGGCGATGTGCTGTGGTTGTCCGCGCCTGCTGGCGATTTTACACTGGATCAAAAGGATGCTCGGCCTGTCGTACTTATCAGCGGCGGTGTTGGGCTGACACCAATGGTCAGCATGCTTCATACCCTTGCAACCACGTCGCCGAATCGTCAGGTTACTTTTATCCATGCGGCTCAGAACGGTCAGCATCACGCGCTGCGCAGGGAAGTTGAAGAACTCGCCATGCAGCATCCGCAAGTGACTGTTGCCTGGTGCTATGAGCAACCGACGGAAGCCGATGCAGTTGAGCAAGCTTTTCAAAAAACAGGATATATCGATTTGCCATGGCTCCAAAGCATTGTACCGACTGTGGAAGCTAGCTTTTATTTCTGCGGACCCGTACCGTTTATGAAAGCAGTGAACCAAGCGCTCCGCGAATGGGATGTACCTGATACGGACCGCCACTATGAATTTTTTGGTCCTGCGGGTACTTTGTAAACGGATGGGCGATTGGAATTCTTTTTTACAGTTTAAGGTTCTCCCTCAGTAGACGATTCACGGTCTCCCGGCGAAGCCCGATGAACTGACCGATTTCCTCCTGCGTAAGCACGTCTGTCAGCTTCAACGTTCCCAGGTAGTGCCCAAACCAGCTTTCGAGCTTCATCAGCTTGGCCGCGGGAGTCACTGCTGTCAGTTGATCAATTCGCTGCTGCATCATGCGCAGTTTATCCTGTAATTGTCGCGCAATCGTGCGGAAATGCTCCGGGCTGCGCTCCAGCTCCTCGTACCACTGCGCAGCAGGAAGCACCTCAATGTCACAAGTGACAAGCGCAATCGCAGTACCGTAGTAAGGACTTGGACTAATGAGCGAATGATGTGGAATCGTCTCTCCTGGCACAATAATATTTACGAGTGTCGCATTCCCGTCCTCATGAGCACGGACTATTTTCAAAAGACCGGTTTGGAGTTGGTACAGTGGACCCGTGTCTCCTTGGCGGAATAGGATTTCTCCTTTGTGCAGTTTCATTTCCATTCTCCTTCATTATGAAAAAAAGCGACAGCATTCACTGCTGATCGCTTTTTGTTTATGGTTCCTAGCTGCTAACCAGCTACATCTCTTTTTTTAACGGCTCCAGCTTCGTGCGAAGCGGTGAAAGTACCAGTGACAATCTGGCGACCCAATTCAATTGCTCAACCTTGCCAATGAGCCAAATCGATCCCACCAGCCCTAAGAGAGAAACGAGGACAGCTGCAGGCAGTGCCCAGAATGAGACGGAATGTGCAAAATAGGGAATGAACGAAACGGACAGAATCGGTGCCGCGTTCCATTTGAACCACTGAATAAGAAAGATGGTAAGTATAGCTGTTATGAAAAATGATATGGCGCCGTGGCTTATCGCATACATGCTGCTGCCGAGAGTCACTGCTATGATGGCACCCATCGTGATGCGCCCAATGTCCTTAATTTGGTCCACCCGGTGCATAAAAAGAAAGCAGAATGCCCCAAGTGTCGGATAAAACACCATCTTCATGGATGGGAAATGGTAGGAAGCCCAATATGCTCCCATGAGGTAGCAGCACATAACTAGTGAACGTAGAAACATCGTTGGTTCCCGTCCTTTGATCTCGAATTTTTAGCACTTTTCTCATTGTACAAAAGTGACCTTCCTTCGGTCAACCAAATGGCAGGAATTACTACTAGCTTAGTTCCGATCAACCGAAACCGTTGTCTCCACGAAAAATGTGGCCACTGCAAAAGATGCCGCCCCGAGAACTGTCGACCGATCGCTCAACTCGCTGAACGCCACTTTCAGCTGCTTGCGCGGATGCGGCAGGGAACGCTTCTCGAGCAGGGCCAGCAGCGGTTTCATCAGCCATCTCTCGGCACTTGCTAAGCGGCCGCCGAGAATAATATATTCGGGATTGTATCCGTTGATAATATTAACTACGCCTACACCGAGATAATAACCAAGGCGCTCAAAAAGTGCGATCACCGTCGGATCTCCGGCTTCGGCTTTGATCAGCAAAGCCTCCAGATCCACAGCGTCATCGTTAAGCTCGCGGCGCGCCTGCGTGAGGAGCGCGTGTTCCGACGCATACAGCTCCCAACAGCCTAAGCTGCCGCAGCTGCACTTTGGCCCGTCGTGCTGGATCGAGATGTGCCCGATCTCACCAGAGAAGCCGGTCGCTCCGCGGTACAGCTCGCCCTTAATGATGATCCCGGCACCGATCCCGATGCCGATCGACACATACACCAGATTCGCCGTGTCTTTACCGGCTCCGAACTGTTTCTCCCCCACAGCTCCTGCGTTCGCTTCGTTATCAATAACAACGGGAATGTTGAACGTTTCCTCGATTTGCTGCTGCAAAGGCACGTTCTCCCAGCCCAGATTCGGCGCGAAAAGCAGATTGCCGCTCTCATCACAAATACCCGGCACACCGATGCCGATTCCTATAATCCCGTAGACGCTCTCCGGCGCGCTTTCGATCAGTCCGCGGACGGTCGTTTTCAACAGCTGGACGACCTTTTCTACAGAAGCATTGTCATGCTGCAATCTTACTTCGCGGATGATCTTACCGCTTAAATCCGTCAGCACCGCGAGAATATCAGTAACCCCTAGGTCAACCCCGATAGCATAGCCAGCCGTTCCATTAAAAAGCAGCATCATCGGCTTGCGCCCGCCGCTTGATTCACCAACGCCAATCTCTTCGACGACACTGCTCTCGATCAATTCGTTCACAAGACTCGACACCGTCGCCTTGGTCAGCCCTGTAATTTCTGCAATCCGTGCGCGGGATATTGGAGAATTCGTGCGAATATGGTGTAGTACGATAGATTTATTTATTTTTTTCACAAGATTCAAATCGCCTGTTTGCTTCATGTTTGCCCCCATATTGCTCTAATTGCTTGTCGCTCTTTTCTAATGAACTGATTTTAACATGAAAGACATTTTCATGCATTAACTAAGTTTGTTTAATGAATTTACAAACTATTCATTTGGTGCTATGATGACTGCATAAGCATTTATTCCTTAATTTATGGAGGCTGAATTCATGAGCTACTTTGACAACATTCAACCGATTAAGTACGAAGGCCGCACATCGACGAACCCGCTTTCTTTTAAATTTTATAATCCCGATCAAGTTATTTTAGGCAAAACCATGCGTGAACACTTGCGTTTTGCAATCGCTTACTGGCATTCTTTTTCCGCCAATGGCTCCGATCCATTCGGCAGTGGCACAGCGATCCGCGCTTGGGATCAATACTCCGGCCTTGAGCTGGCCAAAGCTCGCGTTGACGCTTGCTTTGAGCTGCTGAACATTTTGGATGTCGACTACTTCGCTTTCCATGACCGCGATATCGCGCCTGAGGGCAGCACGCTGCAAGAAACGAACAAGAACCTCGACGAGATCGTTGCCCTGATCAAAGATAAAATGACATCCAGCGGCAAGAAGCTGCTCTGGAACACAGCTAATATGTTCACTAACCCGCGCTTTGTTCACGGCGCAGCTACGACGAATAATGCGGACGTATTTGCTTACGCTGCTGCCCAAGTGAAAAAAGCATTAGATCATGCCAAAGAGCTCGGCTCTGAAAACTACGTTTTCTGGGGCGGACGCGAAGGCTACGAGACTCTGCTTAACACGGACCTCGGCCTGGAGCTTGATAACCTTGCTCGCTTCCTGCACATGGCGGTTGATTATGCCAAAGAAATCGGCTACGACGGTCAATTCCTGATCGAGCCTAAGCCAAAAGAGCCTTCCAAGCACCAATACGACTTCGATGCGGCTACAACGCTTTCTTTCTTGCAAAAATACGACTTGCTACCGTATTTCAAATTAAACCTGGAAGCGAACCATGCCACGCTTGCTGGTCATACCTTTGAGCACGAGCTTCGTGTCGCGCGCATCAACGGTGTTCTTGGTTCCATCGATGCGAACCAAGGCGATCTGCTGCTCGGCTGGGATACCGACGAGTTCCCGACTGACTTGTACTCGACGACACTCGCGATGTACGAAATCCTCTTGAACGAAGGCGGCATCGGCCGCGGCGGCGTGAACTTCGACGCCAAGGTTCGCCGTACTTCCTTCGAGCCTATCGATGTCGTCTACGCCCACATCGCAGGTATGGACGCCTTCGCTCGCGGCTTAGAAGTCGCTGCCAAATTGATCGAAGACCGCGTATTCGATAACATCCTCGACACGCGCTATGCTTCCTTCAAATCCGGCATCGGCGCCGACATTGTGTCCGGCAAAGCGGATTTCAAGACGCTTGAAGCTTATGCGCTTGAGAACAACAGCACTATCGTGAATCAATCCGGTCGTTTGGAATTGATTAAAGCGACGGTTAACCAATACCTGATTAATACTTAATTGTCGAAAATCCCGCTCCAGCCGTTAGGCGTGAGCGGGATTTTTTTTGTTTGTCTGATGGCTTGTGTGGATAACTCCTATTCTTTCTGTAACGATGTTTTCCATCGCTAACTGGTGGCCGGCTCCTCCGGATGCGACAGCCATCGCTTCAGCTTCACGACTTCTGTGCCAGCCAGCATCATAATGCCAACCCCGTGGTTGTCATTGGTTACGGTGAGCAGGTCTTTTTTATAATAATCAGCGGTAAAAGCATACCGCGAGCCGCTGCAAACGCCATGCACGTTGCCCTGAGCGTCGATGGCCAGACGGGTCAAACCGTCCCATGCTTTCAGCGAAGCGTTGATGAACCGATCAGGCTGCTCCAGCCAGCCGAATCGCACGCCTCTCGCAAAAGCATAAGCGAACATCGCGGTACACGAGGCTTCCTGATAAGCGTCGGGATCGTTCAGCACCTGATGCCACAGCCCGCTTTCAGCTTGCAGATCAGCATATCCCGCGCACAGCTCGTTAAAGAAATGCACTAACTCCGGGCGAGCTTCATGCTCTTCGGGCAGAACCTCCAGCACCTCTGTCAGCGAGAAGAGTGTCCAACCATTCCCACGACCCCAAGGAATGCCGGTAGCCATGCCGTATTTGAAATCAAAGACATGCGACATGATGCGCTGATCCGGCATGTATAAATACTTGCGGAATAACAGAAATTGCTTCGCCGCTTCATCCAGTGCCTCGCTGCTGCCGGTTATCCCAGCATAACGGCACAGAAACGGCGTACTCATGTAGAGGTCATCGGCCCACATCGTATTTTCCGAATATTCATCCTGACATATCCGATAGAATGCACCATCTTCCTTACGTTCCAACCTCACGAGTATGAAGTCGGCAATTCGCTGCGCTATCGGCAAGAAGCCCGGATCCTTGTCTTCCTGATAAGCTTCTAACATTGCGGAACCAAAGGAACCGCAGTTATCCAGCATTTTCATCATGACTAACTGTTGATTGATCGCCGGGAACCCGTACTTCTCTCGATCCCATAAGGAGTATTCGAACATGTCTGTGCAGCTTTGAACATGATCGAGGGCATACCCAATAATATCAGACCGCTCCAGCAACCGACCTGCTTGCAGCAGCCCATAAATGGTAACGCCAAGCGGATAATCCCAGCGGGCATAATTCGTGACGTTGCCGACGGTCCACTTATTGCTAAGCATGGCATTCTCATAATAAGGACGTATCCAGGCGTCTGGACGGTCTAACTGCCAGTACGTCTTGTCACCTGCAGCGTCTGACTCTGAACTTTTTGCATAAATGCGATCGGTTCTTATTAATTCCTCATATGCTAACTCAATGCTGGAATCCAGTGGTCCCACATAGAACCACGGCTCAGCTGAACCGTGAACCTTATGAGGAGCGCTTAAAGGGACAACCTCTCCCTTAACATAGGCATGAAGTGTGTAACCCCAAGCATGACTTCCACAAATACTGCGGATTAACAGATCATGTTTGCCAAAAGATAGCGGCACTTCCACCTGAAAGCTGCCTTCTTCCGCGAGCTCCAATACTTGCTTCCCATCCAGCCAAACGGTCAACGGACCTGCCGTATGGCCCTTCAGCAGACATGATTCTTCACCTGAGCTTACTTTGTTCAGCTTCGTCCACGCGTACACTTGCTTACCAGGTTGTAAGCCGAATAAACGCTCGCAAACAAGCTTCACAAGCTCACTCTCACTCCACTCACAGGTCGGCAGCCAGCGCAGCCCGTACGCCTTCTCTGACGCCAAACCATTTGGCAGTGGACTACCCTCGAATACATCAGTGTCAGTCGGTTCAGAGTACACCCATCCCGCCTGTCCTTGCCTTTCGGCAAACGGAGTAAGCACATTCAGAATCCGTACCTTGGCTTCATCAGATCCGAACAAGCAGCCAAAACCCGCAGCCGTATGCTTACCTTTGATAAAAAGTCGGTTCCAGCCTTTCACAAAGTTCAGATTAAGCTTAACGCTAGCATCTGGCTTAATTTCATCTATTACGTTGGAACGATAGGTACGTTCATCATTGAAATAGAACTCAATCGGCCCCAAACAGTGGAACAACACATCCAGGTTTCGTTCACCATCACTCCATACTAATCCAAACGCATACGAAAATTGGCCAGGTCTTGCTTCGGGAAATCTCCGCCCCAAATTCAAATCAAACATCCCATCCTCGTTTTGCAAAACGCCAGATCTGTAAAAGGCCCGGAAAGCAAATGGAACGGGCGGATTAGCCCCAATGTAGCGGTCCGCAAGCACCTTCAATGTTCGATTATCGTCGTCTCCTAAGCGAGACTTTATACTCTCTTGTTCATTAAAATAAGTCGTCATATCGGCCTTCCTTTCTACAGTAGACGAACCGTAAATGTTCGGTCGAACGGCGTCACCAGGTTCACATGGACGTATTTGCAGCCGGTCGGATGTTGGTCTTCACGAAGCACAGGCAGCAAATGCTCGTAGGCGCCTGTTGAAATCTCAATCGCATCTTCATCCACCGCATATTTCATAGATCCATTTTCCAAGAAATATTTTCCTGCCTCGGCTTGGGCGAGATCACTGCCGCTAACCGTACCCTCATCTCCAAAAATAAAGGATAACTGCGTGAATACATCTTCTCGCTCATCGGAAAGGATACGAATCGTCCATTCCCCGTCTCCTTGTGTAATTTCTGCTTGAAACTCTAGAGTTTGCAGATGTGTCATCGGCCGATGCTGATGAGGAAGCAAGTACCAAGGACTGAGTGTCGATCTCTCTGCGGACTCCGGCAGAAATTGACGCGGGATCGGTCCGTTATATCCTTTTTCCAATACGGTTCCTAGCTTATAAACGCCTTCCTCCACAGTTAGATGTGCGAACTTCACAATCCCAGGTGAGAAAGATGTAGACAACTTAATGCCCAGCAGCCTTACTTTTCCATGGCGAAGGGAGAAGAATGACGGCGTTTGCGGCATAATCGTCACGCTCTGATCAACCTCTCGAATGCGCACAAGCGGAGCGCCGAAGGCTAAGTGCATGCTGCTGTGTTCAATTTTCATATGGTGACCCACGCCATCGATCTGCGTTAAATGCTCATTGATTGGATGGTGCTCATTGATTACTTGGACATAACGATCAGGAAGCGGAGTGCGCTCCAAATCGGAAATACCTGCTTCGGGATACAGCAATAAACCCAAGAGCGCATTGTTATTTACCGCTTCCGCACGCTTTATAAAGGTACCTGCATAGTCCGACATCGCAGCGAACAAAGGATCTTTATCATGCGCAGCCATTAAGCGATAAATCAGGAAGTAAGGCGCCATATCAAACGTCTGTCCGAAATCCTGGCGTCCTGAATAATCGGTTACCACCTCACCAGATGGATGGATTAAATACACCATCATGCGCAGATTGCGACGCACACATTCTAATAATTCTGGACGGTTTAGCACACGCCCCGTGTGGTATAAAGCAATATCGCTGACGGCATTATAGATGCCATTGCTGCGCTCCGTCCATTCGCCGTCATGTGTGATATCCATACCTTCTGCCAACCATTCATCCGCTCTTGCTACCAGCTCAGGCATTTGGAAAATCTCATACAGCAGCGAAAGTGCCGCAGTAATAACCCAGCGATGGTTCGGTGTATGACATCCGCCTGTCAGCATAGCAGGGATCGTACGCTCCAGAAAGAGCTTCAGCTTGGCTGAGGCAGGCTTCACAGCCGCCCAGTCATGCGACTCAAGCAGTTGATAAATTTGTGTAATTCCGCCTACGACAAAGGCTGTATCTGGAGGGGAATTATAATTAGTTGAACCTAACGAGATCGTTCCGTCAGCATGTTGACGGTTCAAAATAAAATCTGCTGCTTTGTCGAAAGCGGCCAAAAGTGTCTCATCGTGATAGTAACGTGAATCTGGATTAACGATAGCCGAAGCCCATACAGCCAAAACGTTTGGCGTGCTGAGATGATTAACACGCGCAATGCCCGTTTCGTCGATGATGCCGCCGTAATATTTGGATGTAGGATCAAGCACCTGCCGCTGCAGCGTAGCTGCTGTATGTTCGTCATAAATGTGTACTAACTGTTTATAAGTAGCGTCCATGCTGATCACCTTTTAACCTTTCATAGCTGCAATTTTATTTGTAATAAGCCTGTGGCTTTCATCAATCTCATCTGGCCGGCAAACAGCCTTCAGTTCATATACCTTGACTTTGGCAAAATCAATTGCCTCCAAAAAATGATCAAAATATTGCAGATCCTTGCTGTGTACATAAGGACACCAGTGATCGGAAAGCTCTAGCGTTTCATGGATGTGTACGCCATAAATATAGCGTTTCACTTCCTGCAGCTCCTTGAGATTATCGTACAAGCCCATCCGATCCATCATCATGGCGTGACCGATGTCGTACCATAAGTAAACCGAACTGCCTTTCAGGTTATCGCAAATGGTTTTCGCCTCCATCAAGGTCGGCATCTGATAGGACCTTGAGCGTGTTTCGATGCCAATGGCTACTGACCATCCTTGTTTGGCTGCATGCTCGCTTACTTCCTCCAGACTGTCTTGAATCCGCTTGGTGTAGAGCGGGCTCAACCGCTCCCGTCTTTCGGACATGTCCTTCCAAAGCTTTTGATATTCCGGTGAATCCTTTCCGTGATCCCTGTACAGCTTTTTCAAATCCGAATCAATGTTATATTCAAAAGGCACTTCACCTGGATGTACGACAACGGCCTTCGCTCCATAGCGGTTCGCATAGTCCATAGACCGGATCAACAGTTCCACGGATCGCTTGCGCTTCACCTCATCATCGAAACCCAGCATGACCGAGTCCGTATCGTAATCCTTATCATTGATGAAAGGAAACACATTGTGGACACTGGATACGCCAATTTCCCCTTTATCGATCATCGGCTCAATCGTCTTCATCATCTCTTCCGTCACGTTATAATTCAGTTCAACATTGTGAAAGCCGAGCTCTTTGATCTCCTCTATCATGTTCCTTCCAATCGTATGCTTCTTAATATTCCAGCAGGTAGAAAATGAGTATTCCCCTTTGTCCAGCATGTCTGTTCCTCCTTAGAGCTTCGTTGTCATCATTTCCCTCAAATGAAGAAAAGCCAGATTACCCTTATTTCTTTGCAGGGAATGATCTGGCCTTTCCACAAGGAAGCCTCTTTATTCCGCCAGTTCACTCAGCCTACATACAGCACCTGAGCGTGCCGATAAAGTCGAAGCTTCCATTAAACGGGTCAAATCAAGAGCTAATTGTATATTTTCAGAAGCAATCGTTCCATTTCGAATATGTGACACCCATTGTTCGAAGGGAGAAGGGAGATTCGCAGGCAGATTCGTGACCTCTTGCCACCCTGTTGCTGCTTCACCTTCAAGCTTGTGGCTTCGCACTAACAGTTTATCATCCGATCTCGAATACATGAGGCTGCCTTCCGTTCCTTGCACCTCAATATCAAATTGTGAGTAGTTATTAACAAATCCCGCTTCAACAATGCCTATTGCCCCATTGGGATAACGTAAAGTCGCTACCGCACTATCCTCTACCTCTCGATCCGTGATGTAACCGAAGCTGGCACTAACACTTTCCGGTAAGCCCAGAAATAGGCGTGTCAAGTACATCGGATGGCAGCCAAGGTCCATCAATGCCCCTCCCCCGCACTCCTCTAAGTTGAAGAAATGGGATGGGAGTGAACCATTCGGATTTTTCTCTGTTCGCAATGCGCCGTTATGAGCAAGCCGTATACGAACCGTCGATACAGTACCAAGCAGCCCTTCCTGAATGAAGTTGTATGCAGCTTGCGTAAATCCCGTATACAGACGAGGTAGAGAAACCGTTAGCTTGACCCCAGCCGCATCAACCGCAGCCAATATCTCATTACATTCCTTCGTCGTGGTAGCTATAACTTTTTCTGTAAAGATATGCTTACCCGCTTCGGCTGCTGCGATGCTCACGTCTCGGTGTCGATTCGTCGGTGTATCCACAATAACGGCATCGATATCCGGATTGGCCAAAAGCGCATGCAAATCGGCATAAAAGTTAACACCATGCTCCTCTGCCTTTTGCCTTCCTCGTTCAGGAACTTCATCCCATACAGCCACGATTTCGGTGCCCGGGTGCTCGGCAGCTAGACGTGCATAATCTTTTGCATGAACATGCCAAAAGCTCAACATCGCTACTCTAATCATGAAAGAATGGCCTCATTTCGGGTTATTTTAGTCAAAATAGACCGCTTTTCCCGTTCTATTGGATTCGTAAATGGCTTCAAGAATTTCAGAAACCACACACGATTGCTCTGGCGTTACAATAGGCTGCTTATCGTTCATTACAGCATCAATCCATGTACGGATTTCTTTATCCGACATGCTCTCTTTTTTACCCTCGTAGAAGTCTGCACCTTTGGCATCGAATTGCAACTGATTGACGTATAAACGACTGTGGTTTTCACCATTTATGCGTAAGCCATCCTGCATGTCGGCTCCGCCTTCTGTACCGCAAAGCGTGCACTTTGCTTCCTTCGTATCCAATGTATTTAAGGCCCAACTCGCCTCCACCATCACAGTCGCGCCGTTTTTCATCACGATCATGGCAAAGGCGGAGTCCTCCACTTTGAATTTCTCAGGATCCCAAGGACCCCAGGAATTAGCGGCATTTTCTTTCCGGGAAAGCTTATGATAAGCGGTGCCAAGCACCACCTTAGGTTCGTAGTTATTCATCATCCACAGCGTTAAATCGAGAGCATGTGTACCGATGTCGATCAGCGGGCCTCCGCCTTGTTTGTCTTCATCCAGAAATACACCCCAAGTTGGAACCCCACGCCTGCGAATGGCATGCGCTTTGGCAAAATAAATGTCGCCTAGATCACCGTCTTCAACCACTTTCTTCAAATACTGACTATCCGCTCGGAAGCGATTATTGTAGCCAATGGTCAGCTTCTTACCTGTACGCTTGGCAGCTTCAACCATACGCCGAGCATCGGCGGCTGTTTTGGCCATCGGCTTTTCACACATGACGTGCTTGCCTGCTTCCATAGCTGCGATCGAAATCTCCGCATGCGAATCATTTGGGGTACAGACATGAACGACGTCAATCGAAGCATCAGCAAGAAGCTCATAATAGTTCTCAAACACCTTCGCTCCGGGAGCACCAAACTTCTCTGACGCTTGCTGAGCGCGTTCAAGCACGATATCAAAAAAACCAACAATTTCGACCTGCTCTATCTTTGCTAGGCTGGGTAAGTGCTTACCTGTTGCTATACCGCCGCAGCCAATGATGGCGACTTTCACCTTGTTCATTCCTATTTCCCCCCATGATGTGATTCCATCGATCCGATGATACGAAAAATAAATGAAGCTAGACATCTCAGCGTTGTCTGCATGGCAGGCAAACGCATATCCATGTCCAGCTCCTTCATCAAGAATGAATTACTTTACTGTTTCCATTTGTTGTTTCGCGATTGCCATAACATCCTTAGCAAGGAACGCTTTATCTTTATTTTCTTGATACCATTTGTTCATGAAGTCTTCGAGCTGCTTACCGCCTGCTTTATCCCAAGCCGCTTGTGAGTCTTTAATTGCTTGTTCAGGGGTGTACTTGCTTCCGCTAATAATGGCCTTAACAAAGAGGTCGCCTTTTTCTTTAAGAATCGTTGTATTAATCATTTGAAGATCAGCACTATACACCGGCATATGTTCCCCTACCGTGAGCCCTGGGTATCCTCTTTGCGGATCGAAATAGATCTTCTGGATTTCTTTGTACATGTCCATAGCGGCCTTCTGCTGAGGCACTTCCGGATTAAAGCCGCTCAAAACAAAACTACATTTATCTTGTCCCGATGAGTAGAACATTTCGTAGTCCAATGCGTAGCCAACCTCATTTTTGTTCTTTGCCGGATCTATAGCCTGCGGGCAGCCATTCGCCGCTTTCTTCCAGTGAGTACCTTCGTCACCATTAATCACTTTCAAAGCCGTTTCCGGTTTCATCATAAAGTCAAGATAACGGCCTACAGCTTCAGGATCTTTCGCCTTGGCGTTAATGACTGTCGTCATTTGAACAGGATTATCGATTGCCCCTGTGAATGTCCCGAGTGGTGATTTTGGATAAGCTAGCGGAGCCACATCCGCATCAGCCACATTTTTCTTTAACGTAGGAAGGTCGTTCATTGCAAAGTCATACCAACCGCCTGAAAACTTCACGTAAACTCCGATTTTGCCATTTAGAAAGTCTTGCTTAGCCTTAGCACCATCTTTGTCATTGATATAATCTTTGTCAATAATACCCTCATCGTAGAGCTGCTTTTTGAAGGTTAGGGAAGCAAGCTCATTATCCCATTGACGAATAATTTTGCCATCTTTAACTCCCCAGGCCAACAAGTCTTTCGAAGAGCCTTCGCCGAAAATCTCATTGATCGCTTGTTCCGAATAGGTACTCATGTTAAGCCCATAGGTATCCTTCTTTCCGTTGCCATCAGGATCTTTCTCTGCAAATGCCTTAGCCACGGCCAATAATTCCTCGGTTGTTGTAGGCATCGATAGATTCAGCTTTTTCAACCAATCTGTACGAATGAGCAAGAGATGTTGAGGTGTAGCTTCTTTTACTTTACCGATTTCATACAACTTCCCGTCTGGTTTTGTACCCGCTTTCTTCAACTGCGGATATTGGGTCAGTAATTTTTGATATTCAGGCATGTATTTTAAAATGTCATCGATGGGCAGCAGCTGCTTTTGATCATACAGACTGCCACGAAACGGTGTATTATACTCGCTAACAATATCCGGAGCGGAACCAGAAGCAAACAATACGTTTAATTTTTTAGTTGAATCGCTGCGGAGGATGGGTACGAATTTCGCATTTTCCGGTCCATTCTGGTTAATCCATTTGGTCCAGCGATTTTCTTCATACGACCCTTCCGATGCAGGAACTGCACCGCGATCATACATGGTTACGGTTACATCGCTACGTTTAACTGCTGCTTTCTCACCCGCTTTGGTCGTTGCTGCCGGTGTAGCCGTTTCCTTCTTGTCGCTGCTGCAACCAACCAATGTTGCCCCTAATGCTACAACACTTACTGTCATACCAACCCACAGTTTCTTGTTTTTCATGTGCATTTTTCCCCCAATAATTTTATTGTGAAGTTTTGTTAAACGGGAACACCTTTCTCATCAACCCTTAACAGATCCAAGCATAACGCCCTTCACAAAGTACTTTTGCAGGAAGGGATAAACCACCAGCATAGGAACTACCATTACAACGACCCCAACTGCTTTAACCATCTCCGTAGCGACTGCCGCCTGCTCCTCATTATTGAGAGAAGGAGAATTCAGAAGATCGTTTTGTTGCAGCATCGCCTGGACGATGACGGTCAAATTTTGCATATCGCTCTTGTTGATGTACATTAGCACGTTCATAAATGAATTCCAAAAGCCAATCCCGTAGAACAGAGCCAACGTAGCCAACATAGGCAGTGATAGTGGAAGTATGATACGGATGAGAAGCGAGGTATCGTTACATCCGTCAATTCGCGCTGCTTCCTGCACTTCATAAGGAATATTCTCAAAGTAGCTTCGCATTAGTAACATATTATAGGTACTAATGAATCCGCTAAGCCATAATGCCCAATAGGAGTCGATTAGATGCATGTTCTTAATAACCAGATAAGTTGGAATTAACCCCCCCGAGAAGAGCATCGTAAACACCATAGCTAGAACAAGATAGCGACGGCCAATCAGATACGATCTGGACAACGGGTATGCAGCTAATATGGTACCTAACAAACTCAGTGCGACACCGACAAGTGTAATGATGATGCTATTTTTAAAAGCATTAAAAGCTGGGCTAGCGATGAAGAAAATTTTATACGCTGTGAACTGCAGTCCTACCGGCCAGAAGAAAACATGACCTGAGTCTACCGCCGACCGTTCGCTGAGCGATAGCGCCACAATATGAATAAACGGCAGAATGCACGTTAAGGCAATTAATCCGAGCACCACATAGTTCGTAGCGTAGAAAATCTTTTCGCCTTTTGTCGCTTTCATGAGGGTCCCTCCTTTCTCTAGAACAAAGCTTGGTCAAACTTTTTAGCGATTCGGTTAGCTATCAGCACGAGACTACAACTAATAATGGATTCGAAGAATCCCATTGCAGTCGTTAAACTAAATTGTGAACTACCTAGGCCTATTTTATAAATGTAGGTACTAATAACTTCCGATACGTCCGATACCGCGGCGTTCTGCAAGTTATACACTTGGTCAAAACCAACCTCCATCACCTTACCCATCGCTAATATAAGCAGTAGAATAATGGTGTGCCGAATACCTGGGAGCGTTACGTGCCACATTTGCCTCCACTTCGTTGCCCCATCCATACCCGCAGATTCATAAAGGGAAGGATCAATGGTCGTTAGTGCGGCCAAATAAATAATGGTACTGAACCCCATTTCTTTCCAAACGCCTGATCCGATAAATATACTAACCCAAGATTTCGACTCATATAAGAAGGTAATCGGTTCAATGTTAAACATCTTGAGCACCTTATTGATTGAACCGTAATCTGTTGCAAATAATGACAACACGATACCAGAAACAATGACCCAAGAGAAAAAATGCGGTAAATAGATAATCGTTTGTACCCATCTTTTAAACCACGATTTTCTTACTTCATTGAGCAGAATGGCTAGAAAGATTGGAATCGGAAATCCGAAAATTAAACTCAAAAGACTAAGCCAAAACGTGTTCCAAATGATTTGGAGCGTATTGGAGCTAGAAAACAAAAGTTTAAAATACTTCAGCCCCACCCAGGGACTGCCCAAAATCCCATCCGCAAAATTGTAGTTTTTGAAAGCGATAACAAGTCCGCCCATAGGCCAGTATTTGAACAAAATGTAGTAAGCAATGACAGGGATAAGCATGATAAAAAGCGGAATGTTTTGCTTTAATCTTCTTCTTCGTCTCAGCCGCAAAGCTTTTTGCTCACTTGTCGTTAGGGAGAGTCTAGGAGCTTCATTGATATTTCCGTTCAAGGCTGCTTCACTCCTTACTTCAATGTAATATACCTATAATAAAAGTTTTGATCAAAAAAACCCTTAAAAAATTATAGAAGAATCTATAATTTCATTGGGTATGACATTCGCTTGCTAATCCATGTAATGTTGTATTTCGTACAACTTTAGGCGAGCAAATCCACGTTTTCCAAGCAATTATTGTAAAAAATACAACAATTCCAGCCAAAAGTAGCTCTATGGCACGGAAATAGGCTAAATTGTTGTACAGCGTACAACATCTCGAGCTTTCACAGAAGAAATCGTGGAAATTGTTGTACGTTATACAACTTGCCTACCCGTCTAACCTAAAAAAAAAAGACTATTTCATGTACGGACTTGGCATCCGCTTTTGAAACAGTCTTTTTTCCTACAATTTTCATAGTTGTTCAAAACTAATCGTAACAATTTCTGCTGGACGAACGGATACGGACAATCCGTCCGATCCCTCATGCTGCAGACGATCCAAACGCCGTTCAAGAATATCGCTCTTATAAGGATGATGGAACTTCTCAGAGAGATCTATCTTCAGAGCTCGCTCTTGTGCAGAGATGTTATACCACCGCGTAATGATATCCCCTGTCTCCTCAGAAACTTTCATGGCGGAAAATACCATAGCATAACCTTCCCAGCCCCCAAAAGCATAAGTCGGTGGCAGTTCTCCATGATGTACCTCAGTTTGCCTCACGGACCAAGGAACTTGATATTGATGGGCAGCCTGTATGGCACCGGAGCCATGAACTAGCGGATCCTCTTCCATCGTCTCGACAGGCACAGCATAAGGGATAACGGATAGGTGCACAGTGTGTTCGCCTAGACACTGTGCTTCTGGCGTTGGGAAGTATCCCCAGTCGCCTAGTTCCCCTACAGCTCGAAGCAGTGTGACCGCAATGGTTTGGCCGCTATCTTCTCGAACGATCTCGTATTCGTTCAAACCGCGGTTGGCGATAGTAAGCCCCTGCCGCGCCCCTGCCACCATTACGAATGCTTGCTGGTGCTGGCAGTTGCTCGGATTTTTCCATTCGACTGTCGTTTTATTGCTCCGCTCCGGCACTTCAAAGATGGAATCAGCAAAATGGGTTTCTGCTTCCAATCCTGTAGGAAACAGCATTCGCAAACGGTGATCTTTGGCATGATTGTTAAAGGTTGATGCAATATCAACACGCTTTCCGTTTTTATCCAAGGATACGACGGTCGTGATTTTCAAAGTTATCTTTGTGTCAGATCGAGCCGACTTCCGCTGCGTAAACCAGACCAATTCCTTGCGTTCCGTATCCAATAAATCCTCAGCAGATACCGGTATTTCCAACTCGTGAACGATCTCTATGCTAGCTCGGAAAGGCGTATCTTCCTGAATACGAATGGATGCTGGTATACCTCGCGTAGTTATGGCCGTGTCTCCACAAGCTTGGCGGTACATATACTCATTACCGATGTCTCCCGTATTTTCATAAACGCCCAAGCCCTTGTAGACCGTTCCTTCAAGCTTCTCCGTTACCGTCAGCGAGCCGTCATCAGCGACTTGGACACTCAAATAGTCATTTTCCATCGCGTATGTACCAACGATTAAAGAAGTCGGCGAAAGAAGCAGCTTTAATGAGGCATCACGGGTCAATGCATACGTTTTGTATCCTAAAGCCGGCACATTAGCTGCTTCGAAGGTCACACGGACGGCACGCGCGAAATAAGGCTGCCTGAACTTGTCGTCAGGTAAATCGTACCCAAAGTGAATCCCCATATCCTCTAATCCAAAAGGAATAGGTTTCCCATCCACATCAACCAACACATAATCGTCCAAGCTCTTATCCTTCAAGTCCTGTCTCATATCCCGGAAATCCCTGCCATCACGGAAGTAGATCCTGTTTAATTCCAGCTGCACGGTCAAGGTACCACTGCGTTCCCACCCCGTCGTATTCGTTACCAGAAACGGCGCCACTTCTTTACCGTAACCGGCAAAAGATGACGTATCCACTCGTTCCGCCAACCAAGTCAGGCTATCTTGAATGATAGATTCAGCTACATGCTTGCTTTTCTCAAAACGCGTCATCATTTCGGCATGTACTTCGTCGACACTGCACCCGCAAATACTGTCATGCGGATGGTTCTGCATCAATGTTTTCCAAGCATAGGTAAACAGATGATGGGGATATGGGCATCCTGCTTGATAGGCAAAGGCAGCCAAAGGCTCCGCCACTTTTTCCAAGAGTGTCTGGCCTTCTTGATTTTTTTGCTTGATATAAACGCGGGAAGATGCCGTATTTACGAGCGTAGACCAGCCGTCTGTATGCTGGCTTCTCAGCTCTCCGCGAATGACGGACAGGTCACTAGGAATCGTTCGGTTCACATCACTCAAATAATCTTCAAAATTGGAATGGATGAATCGAATGTCAGGGTACAGCTCTTCAGCTACACTGATTGCATTCGTGAGATCGGTCTGCACAGGCTGATGATCACAGCCGTTCATGAACAACCAATGCGGTGTAGATGTATATTTGGATACTTCCGCCAGTTTTCGATCCCAATACTTGGCTGCCGCTTCTGGATTCACAGGAATCTCATTCCCATTGCTGTACCAATTGGCAAATAAAATGCCCAGCACCCTGGAGCCGTCAGGCGCTTCCCAAAACATCTCCGAATATGGAGATTCGTAAGCCTTAGTTTCTGATACCTCGTTGTTAAATCCTGTCGGCTTCACACCGCGTCCGAACACAGCGTTCTCAATGTCTGCTTGTCGCAGCAGCTGCGGCGCCTGTCCCATATTGCCGAAGGAATCCGGGAAATAACCCAGCTTCGAGATAACGCCATACGTTTTCGCATCGCGGTGACCAATTAACAAATTGCGCACATTCGCTTCGCTGCTCGTAAGAAATTCGTCCTGCAAAATATACCACGGACCGATATGAATGCGTCCGCTGCGAATCAATTGCTCAAGCGTCTCCTTCATTTCCGGTCGTATCTGCAAATAATCCTCTAATATGATCGTTTGTCCGTCCAGATGAAAGCTGCGGTATCCATCATCTTGCTCAAGGGTTTGAATTAACGTATCCATTAACTTGATCAACAATACGTGATGCTTTTCATAGGGCAAATACCATTCCCTGTCCCAATGTGTATGCGAAATGATATGTACGGTTTTGGACTGTGTCATGGCGTTGTCTCCATTTCTATGTAATATCAGCTCTTTGCTTCAAGATGCTATGTCCGTAGTCGGAGCGCCTCCATGACTGTTTTCAGCGTAGCTGCAATGCCCTTAATATCACCCGTATCTTCGCCTAAGTCACCATCTCCCAGCAGTGCGGTCACCAGCTTGTCGCCGTTGGCATTCCAGCCGGTCACCAGCATGCCCGGCATGCGATCAATCGCCCCCCACTCTTCCGCTTGGCGGATGGACTGCTCGAGCAGATCAAGGGCCGCTTCCGGTGTTTTCCAACAGCTGGGCCATACTTCAAATCCTTTGTCGAGCAAATGCCCGACGGACGGATAAGCATCCAATTTATCGTAGTGCCAATCGCATAATATAATATCCTTCGGAATAAGATCCACAGCCGGCCAAATGCCGTAAATGTCGCCGTCCCACTCTGTATACCCCATGCCATTGGCGTCAATCAACCGGTCCGCCCACATGAGCATCTGAACCTTCCGATTGCCGACCAAATGCTCGTAGTAATCATTCGTCGCTTTCGCAAACAATTCCGCCTTATTTTTCCCTCGACACCGTGGGCACCCGTCATCCGCGATCGCGAACACTTCGTCCATGCCGACATGCAGCGCATCTGCTTCAAAGGCATCGATCAGCTCATCCATCAGATCGAACACGAGTGGATTAATGTCCGGATGGGAAGGGCACCAGCTCGGGCAATAAAACTCTGGCCATTTAGCATCCGTCGGCACATGCGGGGTTTCGTCGAACTCCGGATACGCTCGCAGGAGCGAATTCCTCGCTCCGCCCCAACCTTGGTGCCCCAAACAATCAAACAAAGGGATCAACCGGATGCCGTGCCGCTTACATAAGCTGGACAGTTCCCTCGCATCTTCCTTCGTCAAAGTGCCACCCGATACTTCCGGGTGAGATTGGAACTGAAATGAAGTGTTGCATTCCAGTATCAAAACATTTACGCCCATAGGCGCCAACGCTTCCTCAATCACTCGTTTTAGATTACCGACATCCTCATGCGATCCGAAGCGCATATGGAATCCTTTCAGCTGCCATCCATTTTTTTGCATATGTTATCCTCCAGCCTATCCGTATCTTTATTTTTATTAACCGACTAATCCTGTTCGCTCTACGCTTTCCACGAAATAACGCTGAACGAACAAATACAACGCAATCAAAGGTCCCATCATCAGCAGTACGCCCGTGTTGAGCAGCATAGACTGGTACACCGGATCCGGCTCTTTGCCCAGAGCTGGCCCCATATCCGTCAGCTGTGTCGAAAGCACCTTCACTTTACTCAAAAACAGAGACACATAATAGCTATCGTTCCACTGCCATACAAACGAGAACAAAACGACAGTGACAACGGCAGGAATGGCGTTAGGCAGCATTATCCTGTAAAAGGTTTTGAAAATTCCCGCTCCGTCCGCGAGGGCGGCTTCTTCGATTTCTTTGGGAATACCCCGGAAAAACTGACGGAAAATATAAATATAAAGCCCGTTTTTCAGCCCCATCGCTGTGGAAGAAGAGATAAGAAACGGCCAAAACGTGTCGATCAGATTGATACTGCTCTTCCCTGAAAATAGCCCGACTAATCCGAAAAGATCAAAATACCGGTATGTTAAATAGAGCGGAATCATGATCGTTTGAGGCGGCACGACAATGGTGAAAATGACCAGACCAAACAAAAGCCCGCTGCCTTTAAATTTCAATCTCGCAAAAGCGTATCCCGCCAACGCGCAAGAACAAACCTGAATCAGCGTTGTCGTAGACGAGATAAGGAACGTATTCCATAAAGCTGACAAATAGTTTGTTGCTGAGATTGCTATCGCTAAATTTTCGAGTGTAAAATGCCGGGGAATCCACAGCACAGTTGGATCATAAATGTCGATTCTGTCACGAAAGGCAACCGATAGTCTTAAAAATATGGGAAACAATATAATATAACAAAAGCCGAGCACCAAGACGGCGCGTATGATCTGCCATGCCCAATTTTTCGCCTTTTCCAGCGGATTACGCCTGCTAATCCATCCGTCCATACGTACAGCCTGCGATTTCATAGTCCTATCCCTCCATCAGTCGTAATAGAATACTTTTCTTGAGACAAGCGCAGTGGAGATGACAAGGATGATAGCCACAACAATGAAGTACACCCAGGACATTGCCGCACTTAAACCGAAATCGAAGGTTTTGAACGCCGTTTGTGAAATGAGCGTATTGATTTTATTTCTGCTGAAGGAATCAATAATGGAATAGACCAGGTTCGTTAATATGAGCGGGGACATCATCGGAAACGTCACTTTCCAAAAAATCTCGTATCCCGTTGCTCCTTCGATTTTGGATGCCTCGTACAAGGACGGGGAGATCGATTGAAGCCCTGCCAAAAAAATCAAAATTTGCACACCAGAAGAACTGATAATTTCATAAATTCGATCTACCGCTCCAGTGATATAATTGACTACGATAGGAGCAATGCCCGAATCCAGCAGCATTTTTTTTAGTTCAAAGCTTTGCAGCATATTAGCGCCGTCTCCGCTCCCGCTTCCACTGAGGGCCGAACCTCCTACGAAGCTGCTGATATCTAGATTAGCAAGTGCGCTTGATGCCAGAATGACCGGCAAAAAGAAGATCGCGCGCGCCAGGGCGCGCCCTTTAAATTTTTGATTCAACAGAACGGCAGCGAACAAGCTGAAAATAATGATGATCGGCACATTCACAACCATATTGACGACACCCTCCACCAATAACCGGGGGTAATCCGGATTGGAGGTAAATAAGCTGGTGTAGTTGCTAATTCCTTTAGGCAGTACGGCAAAGCCGCCCTCTACCATTTGTATGGAACTTAAGCTGAATCGGAACGATTGAATGAGCGGCAGCAGAAAAAGCATGACCATCCCCAGGATGAGGGGAGATACGAACAAAACGCCGTACCACGCTTTCGTCTGTTCCAACGATAATCTTTTTTTCCGCAAATCACTCACCTCCTACCCAGTAGCTCATGGCCTCTAGTTGTTTATCGTTCACCTGTACCGCAGCGCTGTTGTAATTGATAATAATCTTCTTCCCATTCTCGAAGGTCGTTTGAACCACACCTTCTGCCAATTTACGATGATCGGTAATCACATATGGCCGAACGTCATTCAGCACAGTGCCAGCCTCTTTGTAGAAATCGGCCGCTTGATCCAGCCAATCTCCATAATGCAGCGCATATAGTTCGTTATAATCCGAATCCTTAACCGCTGACGAATCGCTGTAGTACCACTGGTAATAAATATTCGATCCCGTCTCCAACGCTTTCAGCAGGGAAACGCGTGAATCGGTTACGCTCTGCATATTAAACGGCTCTCCGGCGAGATCATAAAAACCATGAAGCGCGATTTGATAAAAGGGTACGTCTTCGTCGGTCAGATTCAGGCGACTGCTTTTGGTCGGAGCATTCACAATAATGTTGGCGTACGGCAAGCTGTAGGCATTGCCGCCATTCACCATTAGCTTGTTGGCTTGCTGCTTCAGCTTGTCGGTACCGCCAACGGCAATGTTTAGCGCATCCTGCCGGTTAATCGGATGATCTGGGCTAAAGTCTGAGTTCACTTCATTTCCTAAATCCCTAAGAGACAAGCCTGTAAGGCCAAGCTTCGCGTAGTCGGAGACAAATCCGTCCACTGTTTTTGCCAGCACAGACGGCGATAATAAGTAATGTGAGAACTTCGATGTATCTTTGACATACATCACAGGGTCATACTTGTAAATTTTGGCCTTCTGTCTGTCTAAAAAGGAAGCTGCGTCTGAAGCTCCTTTATATTTTTCAAGAAAAGCTACATCCGGGAATAGATCGATATTCTCCTTTGACATATAATCGATCAGCTTGCGGAATCCCTTCTTACCGCCTAACTCACCGACCACTTCAACGTTCGATGGAGACGTATGTCGAATCCCGTCATTAAACCAACCCACATAGCGGAGCCCGATATCCTTGACTCCTTTTTCTTTCAAAGCTGTTAGCATCGATTGCGTTTCATCAAAGGTGGTCAGTGCTTCCGTTGATTGATACGGAATACCGACAAAAGACGCTTGTTTCTGGAACGCCCCCTCCACCTCAAGCAGGAATGGACTTGCTTTAGCAGGCTCTAGCTTCTTCAGAGCGTATTTATTCACCAAATACTCCCTATACTTGCCTGCCATAGCCGTGTAGTTGGATGAAGGTCCTGACAAAAAGTCATATCGAATCTGATAATCCCCTTGAAACGGCTTCTGCCCGAACATCGGTACGGAGCTCTTTTTGGTTCCTGACGTTAGCGTATAGAAGTCCATATCCATGACTCTAAACTTCCCGCCAACTGTGTTGTAAGAATCGTTTCTGCCGGAGATGTCTGCCGTGATATTGGCCATCGCGTCTCCACCTTCAATCATACCAAGCATAGCGTGATCGTTCTGCTTGATGCCGAAGACGGGCAGTCTCGTGATCTCGTTCGTTTGAATCTTTTCTTTAACGTCATAAGTGCCATCGGAACCGTAAACCGGAAGGTTGTAGGCTTCCGCGTTCTTTTTGTTGTTATTCAGATGAATCAAGGCGCCAGACCCGTCAGGGACGAGCATGTAACCGTCTTTTTTATCATCGGCAGCCCCGAAATATTTGAGCAGCTGCAGCATGGCAATCGGATAAGCATTCGTATATTGAAGCTCCTTGCCAGCTGTCTTGACAACAAGATGCTCTCCGTCCAAAGTGTACTCAAGCGGAACCGTAAACCTCGGACCTTCCTCTTGGGCGCTGCTTCCCGCTCCATTGTCCTTATTGTCCTTGGCGGCTTCTTCGTTCGTATAACCGATTGCCTCTAGTTTTTTGGACAGCTCCTCCGCTACAAAATCTTGCAGCTTGCGAACTTCATATACTTGCTTCTGTTCGTCCAATCGGAATTTAAAAGCGACATCCTCACGAGTGTCCTTGTCCGTCAGCTTCCCCAGAATACGTTCCTCAAACCGCTGTTTACCGATTACCTTAGGAATATTGCCGTAATCTTTCGGAATATTTCCCAGCTGGTATACGATTTTGATGCCTTTGTCCACGCTGCTGATTTTAAATTGCTTCTTTTTTACGCTATCGTCGTAGCTGTTGAGCGTATTAAGCTGCCCTTTTTCGTTGTAATAGGTAACTAACAGTTGGGACGATAGTTCTGCTTTATACAAAGGAGAAGCTTTGGGATCTTTCTCTCGATCCACTGGATTAGAAAACCAGATATAGCCGTCTCTTTTATCCTTGACAGCAACCTCGGCCGTCTCGCGTTTGACGTAGAGCATCAGAATTTCATTCTGGGCCACTAGCTCCATGGCTTGAAGAGCCCTCTGTTCCTCGGTTGTATTGGATGATACTGCAACTGTTCCACCTGCAGCACGAACCTCCGCGCTTGCGGCAGTTACGGGATTACCCTTACCTGATTTATCTGGAAGAACTGATTTGACCTGGGATTGAGCTTCCGCCATGCTTACGGATTGATCCTGCGAATAGATCACGATCAGACTGCAGGCCACCAAACCGGCGCTCAGGATGCCAAGGGATATTTTCATCTTGCTGGACACCTTCATCCCTCCTTAGCGTTTTCCGAAGGAAAACTTTCTTCGTAAACATAATCTTAGTAAACCTATCGTGTTCCGCTAAAATCTGAATGAGAGTTCGCGGTAAATGGATGTGATAAAATTGATCATTTGCTGCAGCATGCTGAAGAACAATACCCCAAGGAAGATGATGATACCAATGACAACAAGCGTCAGAATCATCGTGACCACCGTCTTGGAAGCTGAATATTGATGAACCGTCATGGTGCCAACAAATAGCAGCCAGATGAACCAGATGTACGCAATCGCATCGAGCAAATAATAAAACGTGCTTTCACTTCCTGTAATCACATTGCTGTAAAGCGTCTGCGGGAGGTAAATCAGGATGAGCGGCATCAGTGCATAGCCTGTTGCCATTACGATTTCTTTAAACTTGCCTTCCCCATCCATCAAAGTGGTCAAAGACCAATTCGCAATACACCAGAGCAGAAACGGAAGAACGATGAATTTCAGCTCATTGAGACTGTTCAGTTCAAGAGGATTGTTCATATTGACAACAAACCCGCTATACTGTCGTTTCAAAATGGTGAAGAGCACAAGGAGGAGTAAGCAGATGACCACAACCTTCAACCTGCCCTTTTGTTCGTACTTCATCTCCCAAAATCCGTTAAACGGATGCACCATCGTATAAAAAGGATTTTTCAACACACCGATTTCCGTGTAATGCTTACCACGCATTCTTCTGCCAGCAAGCTTCACAGCTGTATAACCAAGACCAAAGACAAGCGCAAAGCCTAGTACGATGGTGCCAAAATGCGCGAACACGACTTCCTTTCGGTACCGTTTGAAAGCTTCGGAATAATAGTCTCGGTTATTTCCTAATTTGAAATAGCTCATCGCCCCGCGGTTGTCGCCATTTTTCAATAACGATTTACCGATCCCGATGTAAGCCACCTCAAAGTTACCATTCATTTGAAGTACTTGCCGCCATGAAGCGGTAGAGGCATCTGTTTTTCCGTTATAGAGCGATTTTACTGCTTCACGTATCAGGCTTCCATAACGTGTAGGCTGGAAAACAGACAAACGGTTGTTGTCTTTATCGAGCACCAGTACCTTGTCCCCGAGCATCGCAATCGCAGAAGGCGTGCGGAATTTCCCCTGTTCGCTGCCAAGTCCGCCGAATTCGTACAGCAGATTGCCGTCTTTGTCATAAGTGAATATGCGACCTCTTTTCAAATCCATTGCGCTGTACATGCCGCCTTCATCCTTAGCAATATCGATGAAAATGGAGCTTCCAGGCGCGCTACCGACTTCCAGCGTTTGGATATCCCCTTTAGGCGGGAAATACCCTTTATCCCTTAAAATATCCACACCAGACGGATTCAGCCGTTTGATCGGGCGATCCGATTTTTCCTCTGAAGTGGTCGTATAAATAAAACCGTCTTCATCAATGTCCAAGTTATTAAATTCAAGCGGAATGAACAACTGCATTTGCTCGCGCTGCGCTTTGGTCGAAATCCGTTTCCAGAACAAATCCACGGGATTGAACTTCACGCGATTCGTACCGATAAACCCATTGAATTCGCCATCGGTATCAAATTCCATAATGCCTTCGTAGGATCCGCGACTGATAACATAGATCCGCTGCGCCTTGTCGACAACCAGCTTAGTTGGCATGTATTGGAATCCTTCTCGCAGTAGTGTTGACTTCGGCTCCCCCATTACACGTACCAACGCTCCCTGACCGTTCAATTCCACCAGTCTTTTGTTTTGCGTATCTGCGATAAGAAGATGACCGTCGGTTCCGTTATAGAACACGCCTTCCGGCTTGTTGAACGTTTCCTTGCTTCCGTTATTTTCGAACCCGGAAATAACCTGAACTTCCCGAAACTGATCATTCAATACGACGATTCGATCGTTTCCGGTATCCGCAATGTAGATTCGACGATCACTGCCGATGAATAGATCCTGGGGTGACGACAGATTGCCCGTTTTCCAGTCTGTTCCATACATAACCTGCCCCAGCTCATAAGGACTCGGAGCCGGGACGCTCTGTCCCCAAAAATTGTAATTGTACGTATCGTTGTTAGGTGCGGCATATACAGGAGCGGCCATACCGATGAAAAGCACAACGGCGAACATCATGATAAGTATTCTTTTCAAGTGGCTCCCCCCTGTTTACTCTTTCAGACCAGAAGTGGACATGGTTTGGATGATGTTGCTTTGTGTCACGATAAACACGGTTATAGGCACGGCCATCATTAGCAGGGTAACGGCTGACACCGGTCCTGTCCGCACCAATCCACCGCTAGCTATTTGCCCGAACACATAATCAACGGTCTTCAACTGCTCGCTGTAAATATATTTATGGCTCGTCACAGAACCATTCGTCCACAAATTTTGCAGTGAAAAAATGACCAGCGTCAGCCACGCAGGCTTAACGATCGGCATGACGATCTGCCAAAAAATCCGATATTCGCTGGCACCATCGATTTTCGCTGCTTCCAGAAGAGAGTCTGGGACTTGCTCCATAAACTGTTTCATCAAATACAATCCGAGTGTCATGCCGAAGGACGGCAAGATGATCGCCCAATAGGTATTAATGAGATGAAGCCAAGAAATGGTCATGTAATTGGGTACCTGTGTGACATAAGCCGTAAACATAAGCGACATAACGACCAGATTGAACAGGATGTTCCTGCCTGGGAACTTGATTTTGGCCAACGGATAAGCAGCAGCGGATGCGATGATGACATGACCCACGGTGCCTACGATGGCAATAAAGAACGTATTGAACACATAACGAGAGAACGGCACCCATGAATCGGAAAAAATGTTCACCAGATCTGTAAAGTTTTTGAACGTAGGATTACGCACTAATAGCTTTGGTGGAAATACGAATATTTCATCGATCGGTTTAAACGCATTGCTAATGGTAAAAACCAGCGGCAGTGCCATAAAGAAGGCTATGCCGCCAAGCAGCAGGAACAGTAAAATATCAACCGCCCAAGAACGGTTTAAACGCTTTGGCATCTTTAATGTCAGCTTCATTCTGGTCACTCACCCACTTTTCCTAGCAGCTTACGCGTTAAGAAGTTTGTTGCAAACATGATAGTAAACAAGACAGTCGCGATCGCGGAGGCGTACCCCATCTCGAAACGGATCGAACCATAGTCGACTAAGTGGGTCACAATTGTATGTGCTGCGTAATCTACACTCGGGAAACCAATCATGTAGATAGAAATTTCGGCCACGGAGAAGGCGAGCGTGATTTGAATAACAGCACCGAACAGCAGCTGTGGCCGCATGGCCGGCAGTGTGATAAACCATAGCTCCTGCCAACGGTTGCGCACGCCATCGATGGCACCGGCTTCATACAGTGTGCGATCTACATTTTGCAGACCAGCGATAAAGGCTAGAAAGGATGTTCCCAAACTGAGCCACAGCTGTACGAGGATTAGAATCGCGAGAACGAACCTCGGATCCTGCAGCCACTGGATCGGCTCCAGGATCATCCCCCATTTGATCAGGAATGAATTGGCATATCCGTAAGAATCGCTGGCAAACAAGGTTTGCCAGATCAGATACGTATTACCCGATATCGAAGGAGCGTACAGAATTAGCGTGAGAACAGCGCGCAGCTTAGGCCGCAGCTCGTTAATCAGCCAAGCGAACAGGAAGCAAGCCATATAGCTGATCGGCCCGGTAATTAACGCAAACAGCAGCGTATTTTTGAGTGCGATCAAAAAGATGTCATCCTGTACGAACAATCTGGCGTAATTTTGCCAGCCCACCCATTTGGGCGGTTCAAGCATATTGAAGCTCGTGAAGCTTAAACAAACGGACATTAATACGGGAAATACCGTAAATGTAAGGAAAATAAGAAAATATGGCGCTATTAAAATATAAGCATGCTTATGCTTTTTGAATTCAATACCCAGTCGGCCGAATTTACCTCGGAACGCCGAATTGGATTTCATCACGGATGTTCCAGTATCACGTGGCAGGCTAGGGTTCACTGCAGGCTGTTGTTTCATGGCGCCCCCTCATTTCTCGTAGGGAAGATTAAACTCTTTCCGTTTTAAAGCAATTTCGTCGTTGATATAACGGACGTAATAATCCATCGTTTCGCGTGGATCGTCACCTTGAACGACGACTCTACGAAATGCATTATCAATGTTACGTCCCGTCAAATAACCGCCCGGAACCTCGGGTATCCCTTTCACCCACTTCATCTGCTCCTTCAGCCTGTCGAAATCTCTGGAAGGCCAAGGCAGAGCGGCTAAAGCTTCCATGTTGGCCGTCGGATACCTAGCCGAAGATCCCATGCGAATTTCCATTTGACGTCCAAACGCGATTTGCGTCTCTTTGCTCGTCCACCATTCCATGAATTTCCACGCAGCGTCTTTATTTTTCGTGCGTTTGAACATGACCACGCCCGATCCCCCGCTGCCGACATCGCGACGAAGGGATCCGTCTGGCTTTTTCGTACCAGGAACGGGTGCAAATTCCCACAATCCTTTAATTTCCGGGGCAAAAACGGACAACTTGTTGTACATCGTGTAGTCGGCGATGCCAATAGGCATTTCGCCTGTACGGAAACGGTTGGCGAAATCAGCTGCGATCGGAATTTTATAATTCACATAAAAATCAGTCCACTGCTTGAACTCCTTGATCCCCGTTTCCGAATCAAGACCGCTGGAGGCTCCATCGTTTTTATAAAACTGTCCATCATGCTGGTATAAAAACATGGCTAAAGCCGGATTCGGTGGGAGTGTGATGATATCCCTGGTTTCCAAGTCATTACCGAAGGTGTTGAGCGGTTTTTGCGGAAGTCCGAACTGCAAGTTATGTTTCTGCAGGGTAGGCAGCAAATCGTATACGTCCTCCCACGTTTGCGGAGGCTTCATCTTCAGCTCATCCTCCAAAATATCTTTCCTATAGAAGAGGACTGGGAAGGTTTGCGTTTCCGGAAGCGCGTAATAACTTCCTGAAAACTCATACGGAACCATCGAGCTTTCGCTAAATCGTGATTTCACGCTGTTGAAATCTGGAAACACCGATAGATCCTGCATCGCGTTGCGGCTTGCATAATTGACAGGCAAATCGTTGGGAGCTTGCAGCGCTACGTCCGGCCCTTTACCTGCTACCGTAGAAGGCAGCAAAATGTCTGCTGATACCAACTTCAAATTAATTTTTATTCCTGTCTTTGGTGTAAAGGATTCGTCAATCAATTTCTTGATGGTCTGCGCTTGGTCACGTGCTGAGGTTACCCATACTGAAACCGAATCGGCTCCTTCTTTCGTATTCGATAACTGATCGTAATTTTCAAAGAAGGAAGCAAAGAACGCTGCTGAGCTGCTTTTGAATTTCTGCCACGCTGTGGCTTCCGGATTCGGCAGTTTGGCTTGCGGCGAGCTTAGCGTCAAGTAATCAACGGCCAGCGGTTGTTCATTCACCGAAAGCAGCCACGCCCCGAGTCCCCCTACATTGGTTTTGAACTGATCAATCCGGGATGGCACCGTATCCGGTCTGTCTGCCATATCACTGAGCTGATAAGCCAGCGTATTCAACATCGCGGTACGCTCGTCGTTCTTTCCATTCTGTCCTTGAATCAACTTCGTAATTTTATGTAACAAGTCGCTTTGTTTTCGAAACTCCCCAGCCATCTCGGGAATTCTTTGTTCCAGCTGATAATCCCGGAACGAGTCGGGCACCGTCCCCGTAAAGCTAATAATTTTACGATACAGCGCATTTAAGTCCAAAATGCTCGTTTCCACCGCATTCAGAATCGGGGCCAAATCCCCCAATGTTACCTCGAGCCGGACTTTGTGTTTGCCCTTCGTGAAATAAAACAAGTATGGATGCTCAGCATCTTGGCCGATCACCGTCGTCTGCCATTCACTATTGAAAGGAAAGCCGACATGCTGAAGCTCCTGAAAGGGCATTTTGCCGTCGATGTACATCGTCCGAAGCGAAGCCATCCCGCGCAAATAGTTTTGATGATTTTTCACCGCTATCTGATACAATCCGTCGCCTGGCACATCCACTTCCCATTCGATCCATTGACCAGGAAGCCGCCATGCCCACCCGCCCATTGCATTGTTCCGTAATTTAGATACGTGATACGGCTCTATCGCGGGACTGGAACGATCATTATAAGGTAAAAGTGTTGGAGAAGATTTATATAAGGCGCGTTCGCCTTGAACTTGCAGCATCACATCTTTCGCAAGCTGGTAACCTTTTTGCGTATATGTGCTCGCCAACGTATCATACGAGGGCGTTGTTGCCGAGTTTGTGAGATTAAGTGAATGAATAATGAGCGGTTCTCGTACCGAAGTAAACATGATGGAGTGCTTGCCTTTTGAAAAATAAAACAGATAAGGATCTTCATTAAATCCGGTCGCATCTTTTAATAACGATGCCTGCCACATCGGCTCTTCCACTTGAGAAGGAACCAAATCGTTGCCCTGCTCGTCACGCTCGAACTCATTTTTATCGTTTTTCCATATTCGTTGAAACGTTATGCTTTTGGCCTCGGCAAAAGGGACCGAACCGTCAATGCGCAATTCTCTTTCTATATCCGAATCTTTCCCGCTTACTGTGTAGTACTGGATGCCAATGTTGTACATGCCCTCTTGCTCGACTGTAAATTGCCATTCAATAGACCCCGTATCCGAAGTCAGAATGGACTTCCCGTTTTCCCCTTGATAATTGTCTAGAACAGAAACATTCATGCCTTGGGCTGAACGGAATTGTTCGGTGGGGATGACGGTTTCAGCGCTCGGGCGTGTCGATTGTTTATACCTGGCCAAATATTCCGCATAGCTGCCTTTTTTATATGTATCTGCCAAAGCCGATAGCGCTGTGCCGCTTATTGGACGCTCTTCCGCTGAAGCGATTTGGCGGGAACCGCCGCCGAGCCATTGATACGGTACGAACCCGGTTGCAAAAAACAAAACGAATATGAGGAACACTTTGGCGAATGCTCGGCGCATGGGTTTTCCCCCTTTTTTTAAGCTTGCCCCTAATCCCTGCTTGCATGGAATTAGGGGCATGGCATCATGCGTGTTTATTTGCTATCCTCGAGCAGTTTACTGATCTTTGCTTCGAATTGCGGCTTCACTTTGTCTACCGCCGTTGCAGGAGATACTTTACCTTCGGTGATGTCCTTCACAATACCCTCGAACAGTTTCTCTCCATCAGGAATTCCATAGTAAGATATGTAATTAATGTTATTACTCATTTGCTTACGAGTATCCATGGACTCTTTGTTCGGGTAGGACTGCTGCCAAGATTGCTCTGAAAGCTTTCTGCCTTCTTCGTTCAAGCTGATTTCGTCCATAATATGTAAAGCAACTTCCGCATTCTTCGAATACTTGGATACCATCCACATGTTGCCGAATGGCGTGTAGGACACATATTTGTCGGCTTTCGGACCTTTCGGGAAGAAAACGTAACCTAGTTCTTGGCCCTTCATATTATCCTTCAAACCACCGAGTTCCCAGCTGAAGCCCGCGTACATGACACCTTTACCCGCTACGAACTCTTTGCTTGCATCTTCTGGAATCGGCTGTTCGATTGATTTGTCCACGTTGAACAAATCAGACGCGTATTGCAGTGCTTGAATGGCGTTTTCACTGTTCAAAGAGAACTTGATTGCTCCACTCGCATCTTTATCCACAGCCCCTTTGTTCGTGTAAACTAATTGCTCCGCGAAAGCTTTCACTTTGCCATAAGCGCCAGTGATGCCCCATACATCGGTTTTACCGTCACCATTCGTATCCTGCGTCGCTTTTTTGGAGAACTCGCGGAATTTTTCCCACGTCCATTGACCTTTTTGTTGTAGTTCGTACGGATCTTCCAGACCCAGCTTCTGAATCAGTGTTTTATTATAGAAAATGCCATACGGGGACGGAGAAGAATCAACCAAGCCATATTGATGACCATTGTAGCTGCCGCCTACTCTCATCCAATCGATATATTTCGGGTCGGATGCTTTAATCCATTGGTCGATCGGCTGAACAAATCCCTTGTTCACAAGCTGTGGGAACGACCAGAATAATTCCATACGCACGATATCCGCGAACGGCTGTCCAGAAAGCGAAGTTGTCGTGAAATTCTCCACGTATTTGTCGTAATCCCCGAATTTAACAAACTCGATTTTACAGTTATATTTCTTCTCAGCAGCTTCAATTAATTTGATTTGTGCTTCTTCTGCTGGGCCTTTTTCTTTCGCTGTTCTTGGGTCGGCTCCGTCATACCAGGCACCAATTTTAATGCTCTGACCTTTCAAATCGGCTTTCTTTTCATCCGGTTTCGCACTTTGCGGCGCCGCTGTTGTTTGTGCAGTTGGCTGTGGTGTCGGCGAGGTCTTGCTAGCTGTACCCTGAGAACAACCAACTACACCCGCGACCATCGTAAGAGCTACTGGAATTGCAAGTAATTTAAACGCTTTCATTCGAACCCCTCACTATCCTTTGGATTTGAAAAAATTAAAACGCTTACAAAACAATCTCTTTACAAGAACAAGTTGAATCTCAATGTGCACATCCGAGTTATGTATGCCAACTAAAATAGTTCCACGAATGTTTAATTCTCCTAATTCAGGAGAATCGACACAATTAGATATACCTTTAACCTCGTTCTTTATTAAGATTATAGCGAAATGACCTATCTTTGTAAATAGTTAATATATCTTTTGTTAAAATATATAAATTTGGTTATACTCAATTTGTCCGTTGCACAATCAAGGGCTTACGCCGTCCTTGGTTGAGCGTGTTTATATAGGTTGATGCAAAGCAGTTTCGCCTAAGTGGCGTACTGCTTACTTGAACGTGTGAAGTTGTACTTTGTGCAAATTTTAGCAAGCTACTCCGCGTTTTCCACGCGATTGTTGCAATAAATACAACAATTCTAGCCAAAAGTAGCTCTTTAGCCTCTAAAACGGACAAATTGTTGTGCAACATACAACAATCCTTAGCTTCCCCAAGAGAAATGAAGGAAATTGTTGTACGAAGTACAACTTTGCGAATCCAGGGCGCGCTTGCCTTGCTATTTCACCATTTCCCCAACAAAAACAAACATAATACCAGGAAACCATATTCACTTACCGAATGATTATGCATATCCACAATCACAATTATGCTCCATGATGCTCCAGAAGCGCTTGGACGATAACCGTCCGGGTGTTGAGCATGCTTGCCTTTTGCGCTGCAAAGTCCGCAGCCAACAATCCTAAATAAGGTAAGCTTCATCACCTTACTCCCTAACCCCTAAAAATTCAGGCCTGTAAATATAAAACCTTCCCGAAGGTAGGCATGACACCTGGGAAGGTTCGCTGTTTATAATTGTACGGCTGGCAGATCAGTCGTATACGGATTCGGGCGTGGCCCCGTGGATTCGCGTTCAACCCATCGTACCAGAGTCTTAATTTTGTATTGTTCGGTATCGGCGTTCTCAATCCTTCGAATGATGATTTCCGCCGCTTGGCGCCCAATGGAGTAATAATCTTGGCCGACCGAAGATAATGGCACTTCGACATGCCTGGCTATTTCATGGTCGTCAAAGCCCGCTATGGATAGCTGTTCGGGAACTCCAATCCCCATTTCCAAAGCCGTTTTGAGCAGTTCGACTGCAATATGATCATGCTCAACCTGAAGAGCGGTAACCTTCATATGCCTCAATTTCGCAATCAACGATTTGTAAAATGCTTTTGCGTTTGCCCCACTCAACTCACGATAGAAATCCGTTATCACGAGATCCGAATCGATTGACATCTTATGGTCTTTTAGCGCTTTGCAATAACCGAGGTACCTGTCTCTTACAGAACTACGGTATTCAATGCTGACGCTGGAAACAAAAGCGATCCGTTCGTGCCCAAGTTCAATCAATCTTTTGGCAGTCATATACCCACCTTCAAAGTTGTCGGATACGACACTGCTGATAGGCAAGCTATCGAAATATTGATCGATCGTCACAATCGGATAATCGTTCCAATAGAGTGCATTGATCACATCGATGTTGCTGATCGTGCTAATTGGATACACGATGATACCGCTCAGGCCGCTTTTCGGCACCTTGGCCAGTATCTCTTTTTCTTTTTCTTTTTTCCAGTTGCTATTGTGTATGCTCAAATAATAGCCTTTGGAGTCCAAGTAATCGTGGGCTCCTTTGATATAATCAAGCTCACTTGTAGCCATATAAGGCAAAATCATGGCGATGATGGGGTGCGTTGCGTTTGGAATACCCGTATCAACGGCATCTTCTGGATATTTCACGTAGCTTCCGCTGCCGCGTTTGCGGTAGATCATGCCTTCCCGCTCCAACTCGATCAGGGCGCGTTTGGAAGTAATCCGGCTGACGCCGTACTGCGTCGCAAGCTCTACTTCGGTCGGAAGCTGCTGCTCAGGCACATACTCCCCGGATCTAATCTTTTCTTTCAAATCACTCAAAATCTTCATATAAAGCGGTTTACTATCCAATTCCAACACATCACTTCCAGTTGTCCAGGCATCTCTTAGACAATTTGATATAAAAATCTATACCAACATTGTAAATTAAATATACCAAATTATCAAGCGTGCTTATCGGGCCCAAACAGACTCTTCATCCAACTGCCTTACAACTTGCAGCGCCTCTTTACCAATACCCAGCTTATAGCCGGCAGACAGATACCGGATGCGGCACTCTCGGTCCACCACAAAAACAAGCGGGAGATTGTATTGAAGCTCCGACTGGATACCAGTCAACACGGATTGCAGGCCTTTGCTAGAGACGTCTTTAGCAAAATCTGTTTCGGCAGGTAAGCCTTCGTAAGCGTTCGGCTGAAATGCAGCAGTCACTTTATCATCCTCAACAACTAGGCAAATGGAGCCACCCCAATCATCATACTCCTTAGAAAGCTCTCGGAGTTCCCGGATCAGATGCTTTGTAGGTTCCCTATCCGGATCGATCCACGCCATGAGTAGACCGCGACGTTCGGCCAATTCGCCTAGCGCACTTCTTTTACCATTGAAAAATGAGAAAGACAAATCTGGATCGACCGATCCCAGTACAGGCGCTTGAACGGATTCCTTGGTAAGAGCAGGTATAATTTCCGTAGTTCTATCTGGTAATACAGTAAACGTCGCGAATTGCACCCTAGCTGTCCCATCCGGCAATCGCGTACCTGTCGTTAACCGGTAACTGCCGGTCTTCACAACAAGCGACTCCTCATAGAAGTCCTTTTTGCCAGCGGTAAATTGAAGCGTCTTGTACTGGCCATTTTCAAAGCGCGCTAATGAAAAATTACGGAAATACTCCAAGTCATTATCGGCTGCAGCATTTGCAATGAACCTGATGCTGCCTATTTCCTTGTTATCTGACAAGTCCGTCCGTTCTGGGTCGCCCTGCTGTAAAAATACAACGTCATTCCAAGACTCGCCAAACCGAAATTGAGGACTCCGTTCGCTCGGTTCAAGACGTGCTGGGATCCCTAAGCTTCGTGCCAACGCTACGAAAAGAATATCTCGGCTCAAACGGTCACCTTTTTGCAATCGGAAGCTCCCTATAGGTGTAGCCATTCCCTGATAATAATTCAAATCTTCCACAATCTCAAAGTGCTCCGAAAGCCAACCAACCAGCTTGACTGGATCATCCCGGAAACTTCGTTGCTCCGAATCCGTAAATATTTCCAGAAAGAATTTCCTATAAGGCCTTATCATTTCAAAATGAACTCTTGGACAAAGGACGTAACGCATAAACGTTTCTTCATCAAACATTTCTTTAAACACAGCGGACTGGATAAGATGGTCGGCAAGCGTTAAACCAAAGGTATCCGTCAAATCCTTAACGTTCAAACTCTCTAGCAGCCTCAAAGTCCATTCGCCGTATCTCGGCGTATATTCTTGTAAAAAAGCAGCGATTTCGTGACTGTTACCACGCGCTTTCTCCAATATGTCCCTGACCCTGCTCGCGGGCAAAGATAACTTTTTCGCCAATTCCTCTGCCTGAAGGGTATCCACGAAGGAAGCTTCATATTTCTTCCTGATGCTAGCGCCCTCTTGAATACGACGGTTGTTCTCTTGTTTTTCGGCTTCGGTGATAGCGTCTTCCGTTGCATCTGCCAGTTCCTGTGGAGGAACCATGTCGAAGACGCTGATCCCATTCTGCGGCAGTTTATCGGACAATTGAATGTCGAACACATCGGCATCCTTCACACTAATCTTTTTCGTCCCCCAAAAATTTCCCGAGACTGAATGAATCAACAAATCACCAAGGCCTGCGGTTAAGAAAGCTTCCCCTCGCTCGTCTGCTGGTATAGTAGCAATAGGAGAAAAATCAGCATAGTTGTACACTTGGAAAATGACAGTGGCCCCAGGCACCGGGTTTCCCTTCTCGTCTTTGACCCTGATCGTAATCTTTTTGCTTGGAGCGTAA
Source organism: Paenibacillus phytorum (assembly GCF_013141715.1). Lineage (GTDB taxonomy): Bacteria > Bacillota > Bacilli > Paenibacillales > NBRC-103111 > Paenibacillus_E > Paenibacillus_E phytorum. The sequence continues at coordinate 40,306 of NZ_WHOA01000004.1, forward strand.
GGGCTCAATAAATTGATTTCAGAGTACCAAGGATGTGCTAATGTAAGTTCCTCCGGACCTGGATAGTTGGCTGCAACGCGAGTATTGACGAGCATCGCCCGCTTAGCCGGCCCCCGAAACCACCCCTCATTCAGCCGAGGCTCCGGCTCGCACGCGCCAAGGAAATACCATTTCCCGTCGGCCCACGCTTCCACCCAAGCATGATTGGAATCGCAATGCGCCCATCGCGGTGTATAGCACTGGCGGGCAGGAATACACAAACTCCTTAGTGCTGCCACCAATAGAGTCGACTGTTCTCCACACCTTCCCAGCGTATTACGGACCATCGTCAGCGGGGAAACCGTTCGCGGGTCGCATCCGACATAGGTCGCTTTCTCATGACACCAGTGATTGATTTCCAATATGGCCTGTTCCATTGAAAGGTTCTTGACCCGATCAACTAATTGTCCGAAGAACCATCCCCTGCTGTCTTCGATGTTTTCATTGTTTACTCGGTATGGAAGCACAAAATGCAGAAACTCGTGATCGGGCACACGTCTTCCCCATCGCACGTCTTCACGGATTTCAAGAGTAGTTCGCACATGGTTTAAAAAGAGACATCCCTCATAATCCGCCAAATCATTCAGCGGCATGTAAGCATATAAAAATTTAAGAGCCCATGCTTCTTCTTCACTCATCGGCTTCTCAAAAATGTCAAAAAGCTCTTTCTCCCTGGCTTGTGCCACCCCTCGTTTGAATCGCATTTTTTCTTCGATTCTCGTGATTGCAGTGCTATCTAACGAAAATACATTCGTCATCGTTGTGCCCACTCCCTTAGTCATTTTATAAGTGCCACATACAGAATGATATATCTTTTGAAATATATATTACAATATAGTATATCTAATTTAAATATATTTTTTTATAACTCATTCCGAAGTTTATTAGAGAACTTCTGATGAGATCTGTGTCACTGTCAGCTCGAACGTGGTTATTGGCGGGAGTGGTAGCAAAGTAGATATATCTGGATATCTGATAACACGGAATAAATGACTTACGCCGACTTTGCGCGTTTGGGTTTGACCATTGCCATGAGATGAGACAACGAGTGCCCAAGATTCGCGGAGGCTGCTCGCAAGACGCATTCGCGTGCTGATCTGTGTAATGTTGTATTTCGTACAACAATAAGCAAGCTAATCCGCATTTTCCTCTCGATTGTTGTAAAAAATACAACATCTCTAGCCAAAAGTAGCTCTATGGCACGAAAATAGGCTAAATTGTTGTACAGCATACAACATCTCAAGCCTTCACAGAAGAAATCGAGGAAATTGTTGTACGTTATACAACTTCGCGAATCTTGGGCTCGACTGACTTGCTAATTCTCCATTTCATCCAGAAACCAGCAAACTAAACACTAGAAAACAAATCATCTGAAACAAAAACACTAGAAAACTAAACATCAAAAACTAAACATCAGGAAGCAAAACATCAGCATAATATTGCCACCTAACGAAACAAATGCTTATGCATACAACCACATTCTCACTCAAACAACAAATAACACCAAGAAAACATAATCACTTATCTAATCGATTAGGCATGTTCCCACAATCTCACTCATCTCAGCAATATCCACAACTAACCATGCATGCCAAAATAGGACGAAGCTTAAGCCTCCCCCTAGCCCAACTTAAAATACAAAAAAAGCTGCCTCCGCAAAGGGAAGCAGCCTAAAAAGTTACAAATATACTAATCACATGCCGTTGGAGCCGCAGTTGATTGCCTAACAATCAGCTCAGGACGCATCACAACACGTTGCTTGGCTTTCGATTCTTTCTTCAATTCCTGAATCAACAAATCAACGACCATTTTCCCCATCGGCTCGATCGGCTGAGCGACAGTCGTAAGCGGCGGATCTGTCACTGAAGCCAGAATTGTGTTATCGAAACCGATCACAGATAGATCCTCTGGCACGCGCAGGCCAAGCTGTTTAGCGGCCTGAAGCGCACCGATTGCGAGCAAATCGTTACAACAAAACAGCGCGGTCGGCCGATCAGGGTTCGATTGTTCCAACAGTTCCAGCGCTTCACGCTTTCCATCCGCTACAACGTAGTGGCAGTTGCGTACGCTGTTTTCCGGCAGATGAACCCCTGCTTCTTCCAGCTTGCTCTTGAAGCCACGCACCCTTTCACGGCTGCTGCTTACTTTCGAGTGCTCAGCCAGGATGGCCATGCGCAGATGACCCAAATCGAGTAGATGCGTTGCGGACAACGCACCTCCGACAAAGTCATCCACCACGACAGTATGAACGTCGATATCAGGCATTTCCCTAGCAATCATAGCAATAGGGATCGCTCTCTCCATCAATGGAGTCAGCATGTCTTTATTGTCCATCCCCGTACCAATGATCATGGCATCCACACTTTTTTGCTGGAGCAAATTCAAATATCGCTCCACCCGTTCATCTTTATTGTCGCTGCTGCAAATGACCAGACTATAGCCCATATGATGGCCTTGGTCCTCTACAGCTCGAGCAATTTCCGCAAAAAAGGGATTGGAAATATCGGGCACAAGCAGACCTAATGTATAGGTCTTTTTCCCAGTCAGCGCTGACGCGATAACGCTAGGCTGATAATTGAGCCGCTCCATAATTTTTATGATTTCACCGCGTCGTTCTTCGCTTATTTTTCCTTTGCCGTTCATGACCTGCGAGACCGCCGCAATGGACACACCGGCCTCTCTAGCCACATCATAGATGGTTGCCTTCATCCTACTACCCCATTTTTCTTGAAGGATACTTTTTTTCTTCCATTATGAAGGGGCTGACGGGAACTTGCAAACCGGTTTACGCTTCGCGCGGCTTCGTCATGATCCAGGCATGTTCCGGATCATTATGAAACTTCCATGTTCGGGTAGGTCCCGCCATAACATTCAGGTAGTACACATCATAGCCTGGAGGCGCCGAAACAGGGTGATAGCCACGCGGAACGAGCACGGTTTCGCCATTCTTAACAATCAGCGTCTCATCAAGCGATCGGTCGTCCGTGTACACACGTTGGACCGCAAAGCCATGCCCCGGATCGACGCGATAATAATACGTTTCTTCCAGAAACGATTCGTCTGGAAGCGCATCGCGATCGTGCTTATGAGGCGGATAGCTCGACCAGTGCCCATTCGGTGTAAAGACTTCAACCACAAGTAAGCTATCCGCTGGCTCCTGCTCTGGCAAAATGTTATGAATTTGGCGCTCTATATTGCCATAACCACGCGTTTCTACCCCTACCTGATCAGGTGCAATCAGACGTGCCTTATGGTTGCCAGCACCAGGAGCGGAGCAAATAGCAAGCTCAACCGCTGTCAGTGCAATAACCTCGTAGCGATCATCGTTAGGCACATAGACGGAATATGGCGGTATTTTCTCAAACACGCTCATCCGCTGCCCAATATTTTTCCACTCCGCTTGCTTAGTAACCACATCGGCTTTACCAGTGAGCAGGACAAGACAAACTTCCAGCCCAGCTGTCTCGCGGCTCAAGGATTGCCCCTCCGCAAGCCGCACAACTTCAAAACCCACATATTTCCATCCCGCTGATTCCGGAGTCACTGTTAAAAGGCTGCCTTCCTCGTTCGGGGAGGAGGCAGGCGTTACGATCAGTTTGGACCTGTTCATGTTAACGTCTCCCTCCCTTATTGAGATACCGAGGTCTGTTTAAGCAAATCTAACGCCTCACTTACTTTCACTGGCCGGCCCAAACGGGATGACAGCTTAGCAGCTAAAGCGATCCGCTCCGCCTGCATACCGTCATAGCCACTCACAGGTACAGGCTTATCATTCAATAGACAATCGATGAAAATTTGTGTTTCTTCCATATAGGCAGCTTGATAGCGTTCTAGGAAGAAATGCAGCGGCTTTTCGCTAATAATAGCATCCGCCGTACTAACTACGGCTGTATTAGGGTGATCGTTGGCTACCGCTACACTGCCTTTGGAGCCAAACACTTCAACTCGTTGGTCATAGCCGTATACCGCTTGACGGCTGTTATCGATGACACCGAGAGCACCGTTCTGGAACTTCAGCGTTACAATTGCGGTATCGACATCGCCGTGCTCGGCGAAAACCGGGTTAATGAGCACATTGCCCTGCGCGTATACTTCCTCAACCTCGCTCCCCGCTACATAGCGAGCCATGTCGAAGTCATGGATCATCATATCCATGAAAATGCCGCCCGACACCTTGATGTAATCAGCGTGAGGTGGATTCGGATCACGGGAGGTGATTTTCACGATATGCGGATCGCCAATTGTTCCTCCTTGAACAACCTCGCGAACGCGCTTGAAGTTGTGGTCAAATCTGCGATTGAAGCCGATTTGCAACTTCACACCAGCCTGATTAACCGTTGCAATAGCCGCTTCGGTTTGGGTGATATCCATGCTGATTGGCTTCTCGCAGAAAATATGTTTACCAGCTAGTGCAGCCAGTTGAATGAGCGGGACATGCGTATCCGTGGATGAGCAAATAAAGATGGCGTCGATGTCAGGGTTATCAATAAGCTCATGGCTGTCTTTTGTAACCGTCTGAATTTGACGTGAAGCAGCCCATGCTTCTAACTCAGGACCTGCAAATAAATCACTCACAGCAATGATTTCAACTTGAGGTATTCGAAGCAAATTGTCTGCGTGGATTTTACCAATTCTGCCAGCACCAATAATACCGATTTTAATTTTATTCATCATGCGTTCCCTCCCGCTTTACCTGTAGAACCGAACAATTGAATTTTTGCTCTAACGGAGGCGATAATCGCTTCCCGTGCAGGCACTAAATAGTTCCTTGGATCGTAAGCTTCCGGATGCTCATTCAAGAACGAACGAATAGCGGCTGTACAAGCAATTTGATTATCTGTATTCACATTGATTTTGGCTGTACCGCAAGCGATCGCTTGACGGATCTCTTCATCTGGCAGACCGCTTCCGCCATGAAGTACAAGCGGCAATCCAGTCAGCGTTCTAATTTCCGCCATTCGATCGAAACCGAGCTTTGGCTGTCCCCGATAAGGACCGTGAACCGATCCAAGAGCAGGAGCTAAACAATCGATTCCCGTTTCCCTCACTAAACGAACGCAGTCCTCGGCAACAGCGTACATGCCTTCAGCTTCGTCTACGACTAAGTCATCCTCGCGTCCGGTAATCCGGCCCAGCTCGGACTCCACCGATACACCCAGCACATGCGCAGCCTGTGTCACCTGACGAGTGACCTCGATATTATGCTCTAACGAATGATGAGAAGCATCGATCATAACAGAGGTAAAACCGGCATGGATCGCACGGATACATAGGTCATAGCTGGTTCCGTGGTCTAGATGAAGAGCTACTGGGACCGTTACCCCATAGTGCTCAATCAGTGATTTCACCATTCCTACAATACAGGGCAGTCCGCCCATATAAGGGATATAAGCTTCACTAACGCCTAGAATAACAGGCGCTTGTTCCTGCTGAGCAGCTTGTAAGATCGCTTGTGTAAACTCTAAGTTATTCAAATTAAACTGCCCGACAGCATATTTCCCTTCCAAAGCCTGCTGCAGCATCTCTTTCATTGAAACGAGCGTCATGAAGTTCACCTCTCCTGTCGATAAGATCTAACCCGCTGTTACCAGCGAGCTGTGACCATTTTCTTACGCGTATAGAACTCCACGCCGTCCGTCCCATTCGCATGCAAATCGCCGTAGAACGATTTTTTCCAGCCAGAGAAAGGGAAGAAAGCCATCGGTGCGGGAACGCCTAGGTTAATACCGAGCATACCAGCATCGATATTTTCACGGAATTGACGTACATTGCTGCCATCCTTAGTAAAGAGGCATGCGCCATTGGCAAAATCAGAACGATTGGAAAGCTCGATCGCTTCCTCAAGAGTAGCCACTCTAACGATGGAGAGAACTGGAGCAAAAATCTCGTCCTCCCAAATTTTCATACCACACTCAACTTGGTCAAAAATCGTAGGACCCACGAAATAGCCTTGTTGCTCAGAAGCAGCGTCCTTACGTCCGTCGCGGACAAGAAGAGCTCCTTCGGTTTCGCCGATTTCGATGTATTTTAACGTTCTTTCTTTATGCTGACCGCGGATAACAGGCCCTAAGAAAATGCCTTCTTCCAATCCATTACCAATCGTAATCCGATCAGCGGCTTCAAGCAGCTTGCCCACAAGCGTATCGCCCACTTCTCCAACCGCCACCACGACGGAACAAGCCATACAGCGCTCGCCAGCAGAACCGAAGGCTGCATTGACGATTTCCTTCACGGCAATGTCCAAATCGGCATCCGGCATAACGATCGAGTGGTTTTTAGCGCCTGCAAGCGCTTGAACGCGTTTCCCATTTGCAGAGGCTGTTTTGTAAATATATTCGGCAACTGGTTGGGAGCCAACGAACGAAATGGCTTTAACTTCCTTGTGTTCCAAAAGCCCATTGACCACGTCATGCGCGCCATGAACGATATTGAGAACGCCAGCTGGTAAGCCCGCTTCATGGAACAACTCAGCCAAGCGGTTTGCAAGATGAGGTGTGCGTTCAGACGGCTTCAGCACGAAGGTATTTCCGCAAGCAATCGCAAGCGGGAACATCCAGCAAGGCACCATCATCGGGAAGTTAAATGGTGTGATACCACCGATAACACCGATTGGATAACGGTACATACCGGATTCAAGATTGGACGCGATGTCTGGAAGCTGTTTGCCCATCATTAGCGATGGCGCCCCAGCTGCGAATTCTACACACTCGATGCCCCGAAGCACTTCTCCGTAAGCTTCGTTGTAGCTTTTGCCATTTTCTTGCGTAACGATCCGAGCCAGCTCTTCCCAATGCTCCACCAGAAGCTGTTGGTATTTGAATAATACACGTGCTCTACGTGGTACAGGTGTGCGGCTCCAGGTCTGGAATGCTTCTTGAGCCGTACGAACAGCGTGATCCACATCTGCCTTCGTCGAAATTGGAATATTAGCTAGAACTTCTTCTGTTGCAGGGTTATAAACCGGTTCTGTTTGTGTGGATGTTGAAGCGACCCATTCGCCGCCGATCCAGTTTTTCAAAGTTGTTGTCATATGTGGACTCTCCTCTAATGGTTCGAATAAGTTAAGATGCTGTAATTTCACCGCGGTTGCAGCGCTCGATATAGTCATTTACTTGGTCAGTTGTCGGCATCGCATCAGAACAGCTGTGACTGGAGATCACGATACAAGCTGCGGCACTGCCGTATTCCATACTTTTCTCAATCGTCCAACCTTGCATGATGCCATAAATAAAGCCAGCTGCATAGGAATCGCCGGCACCAAACGTCTTAACCACCTTAGCCGGGAAGCTCTTGGCACGATGACCAATACCATCTGGGGTATAAGCGATAGAACCTTCCTTGCCATGCTTGATAATGACAATCTTCGCCGAATAGTCGAACCATTTAGCAGCTGTGATCTGATCATTTTTCTCAGGATTGTTCTCAAAGCGTTCCATCATATCGAATTCTTCGCGGGTACCCAGAATAATGTCACATTTCTCGGCCGCCAGATTGTAGTAAACGGCTGTCTCTTCTGATGTTTTCCATGTGTATGGACGGTAATCTAGATCAAAAATGATGACGACCCCATGCTTCTTCGCGTAATCCAATGCCTGAAAGACGGCTTCGCGGGACGGACTTTGCGCAAGTGCTGTACCAGAGATAAGAAGTACCTTCGATTCTGCAATCAGTGATTCTTGTACTTCGGCTGGTGTCAGCAGCAAGTCCGCCACATTGTCACGATACATAAGGATGCTGCATTCCGTTGGGCTTTTGATTTCTGTAAAGGCTAGTCCCGTAACCGCGCCGGTATTGTCAGTCACGACATTCGTTGTTTCGATGTTGTTCCGCTCTAAATAATCAGCGATGAAACGTCCCATTTGATCGTTGGCAATTTTGCCAATAAAGGCTGTTTTCATGCCCAATCTGGCCATGCCAATCGTAATGTTAGCGGGAGAACCCCCTACATATTTGGTAAAGGTCATAGTCTCTTCCATGGGACGATTAATTTCATTCGCATTCAAATCTATACATAGTCTACCAATCGCTACAAAATCCAGCGGCTTCGACTGTGGAAAGGAAACATAGGTCATAGGATCATTACCTTCTTTCTTGTGGAATGAGGGATTCTATATGTTGAAGTGCTTGCTTAGCGTATTCATAAGGGTTGTGTGCAGCCGGATCCTGCTCGCCTTCAAGCATCGCCCATCCCGCATATCCTTGAGATAGCAGCTCCTCAAATATAGGAGCAAAGTCGATACAGCCGTCACCAGGAACGGTGAACACCCCTTTGCGGATACAAGTCACGAAGTCGACCTTCTCGGCGCGCGCTTCATCTAACACGGCTTGCCGAATATCCTTCAAGTGGATATAAGCAATCCGCTTCTCGTGCTTGCGCAGCACAGTGAGAGGGTCCGCCCCGCCATAATAGGCATGACCAGTATCGAAGAGCAGGTATACGAGCGATGGATCCGTAAGCTCCATCAGCTTATCGATTTCCTCCGGACTTTCAACAACCGTTCCACCATGGTGGTGATACGTCAGCTTCAGACCGTACTCCTGCGCGATTGCTCCCGCAAGGTTCAGTCCTTCGGCTAAGCTTTGCCAGCCGGCTTCGTCTAGACGCAGCACTTCCTTCTCGTTCGGGGAGCGACGCGGGTCGAAGTGGAGTGAGCCCCCAACTTCCGCTGTGCTGATGACCGTACTTCCCATTTCCTTGAGAAACTGGACATGCTCCCTGTAGGCTTTCAGTTCCTCTTCCCTGTAAGCAGGATCAGAGAATAGCACGGATTTCCATTGTGACACGAGGCTTATCCCTCGCTTATCCAGCTCCTGCTTCAGCACCTCAATATCCGTCGGATATTTGCGGCCCATCTCGGTACCTTTCAGCCCCAACGCCTGAATATCATCTAAAATTTGTTCATATGTGGTATCCGCGCCATGTTCTTTGACGTCTTCTCCCACCCAATTAATTGGATGAACACCTAGCTTAAATGGCAGGTCTTTCATGGATATGTTCCCTCCCCTTTATCGTTAAATGGGTTTCGCCGCTTGTATGTTTTTCTTCATTTCTTCGTGCGCTGCAATCACTTTCTCACTCTCGGAAACTTCAGGAACACCTACCTGCCACCAGGATTCATAACCCTGTGTGTTCGTTCCCGGAACAACAGGAATCTCGATCAGCGTCGTGACTGTTTCTTCCTTCGCTTTCAGCAGCGCTTCCTTTAGTTCTTCAGGCGTGTTTGCTTTGTACGTCTTCACACCTAAGCTGCGAGCATGCGCTGCGAAATCGATAGGCATATATTCGCCTGTCAACTTGCCCGTAGCGGCTTCACGATATCGAAACTCATTCCCGAACCCGTCGCTGCCGTGACCCCTTTGCAGATTATGGATGCATTGGAAGCCATGATTATCGAACAGCAGCACAGTGAATTTCTGGCCCTCTTGGAGGCTTGTAATCATCTCGGAGTGCAGCATCAGGTAGCTTCCATCACCGACCACGGCATAGACCTCACGATTCGGCTCAGCCAAAGCAGCCCCGAAAGCACCGCTAACTTCATAACCCATGCAGGAGAAGCCATATTCCATATGATAGGTTTTAGGCTCCGACGATCGCCATAAGCGGTGTAAATCCCCCGGCAGGCTCCCCGCTGCGCAAACAATGACAGCTGAAGGATCAATCGTTTGATTAATGACCCCAAGCGCGCGAGTTTGGGCGAAGCCCTCTTCACATTCCGCATTGTACAAACGGTCAACCTCGCCATCCCACTCCGCTTTCAAAGAACCTATGTAACCGTTCTCGTAACCGCTAACATAGTGCTGCGCCGTCAAAGCATCTTTCAGTGCACTTAACGCTTCCTTCGCATCAGCCGTAATGTTGATCCCGCTCATTTTCGAAGAATCAAATCCACTGACATTTATATTAATAAACTGCACCTTCGGATTCGCAAAAGCCGATTTAGATGCCGTTGTAAAGTCGGAATACCGCGTCCCTACGCCGATAATCAGGTCCGCTTGCTTCGCCAGCACATTCGCTGCGAGTGCGCCTGTAACACCAATAGCGCCAACATTCAGCGGATGGTTCCAAGGCAACGAGCTTTTACCTGCCTGCGTTTCTGCTACAGGAATCCCAAAAGCAGCTGCAAATTCCATTAATTCCTTCGTCGCATCTGCATAAAGGACTCCGCCGCCTGCAATAATCAACGGACGCTGTTTACCTACCAGGCAGGCTACAGCGCGATTCACTGCTTCTCTTGCTGGCGGACGTCTATCTAGATAGTGGACTTTCTTATCGAAAAAGGCTTCCGGATAATCGTACGCCTCTGCTTGCACATCTTGGGGTAAAGCTAGGGTAACCGCTCCCGTTTCTGCTGGGTCTGTTAAGACTCGCATCGCCTGAATAGCCGCGCTCATCAACTGCTCTGGGCGAACAATCCGGTCCCAATATTTACTGACTGATTTGAAAGGATCGGTGGCCGACACGGTATAATCACCAACAACCTCTAGCTGCTGGAGCACTGGATCCGGCTGTCTTGATGCAAAATTGTCTCCTGGCAGCAGCAGCACCGGAATCCGGTTGACTGTCGCTGTTGCCGCGGCGGTCACCATATTCAGAGCACCTGGTCCAATCGATGTGGTGCAGGCATATATTTGCCGACGGTTTTGCTGCTTGGCGTAAGCCGCAGCGGCATGTACCATCCCTTGTTCATTCTTGCCTTGTATATAAGTAAGGTCGCCTGCGCTCCGTTCCAAGGCTTCTCCAAGTCCTGTCACATTGCCATGACCGAAAATCCCCATGACACCACGTACAAACTTGGTCTCTTGTCCATCCACAGACACGTACTGTTGGTCCAGAAAACGCAGCAGCGCTTGTGCCATCGTTAGTCGAATCGTACTCATGACCATCTTCCTTTCACGATAAAGGTTAAGCGCTTAATCTGTCGAGGTTAAGCGCTTAATCCGATAGTACAACATATTTATTTCGACCGCAATGCCTTTTACAAAAAAAACTCATAGACGAAGAAATGGCAATGGCACAGTGGCATCCTATAGCTCTTAAACTTATGATGTCGCTCTGCCATTCCTGTATTCCTTGGGTGACATTTGGAACTGCTGTTTGAAGACATTCGTAAAATAATTCGGCTCGTCAAACCCGATGGCAGAAGCGATCTCGAATATTTTCATATCGGTATTTCGGAGCAGCAAAGCCGCTTTATCCATACGGAATCGGGTAACGAAGCGTGTAAAGCTTTCCCCTGTAGCTTTCTTAAATACGACGCTGAAATAGCTTGGATTTAAATGAATATGCGACGCCACATCCGTTAATCGGCATTCTTCATTGTAGTGCTCCTCAATGTACTTGACGGCTCTTTCGATCAAATTGTCACTTTTGGCCGCCTGCCAGTTGTTAAATTGCTGCAAGAAGTTCTTCACTTGCTCGGCAGTCCATTGAAGGACATCCTCCGAGGTCCAATGCGTCTGCGGCATTTCGTTAGGGATTCTGGCTAGTGCATTATTATCCTCAGGATCAAATTGCTTCTGTATCGTTCCAAGCAAAGCAATGGAGAGTGATAACGCCCCAATTCGCATCTCCTCTGGCGACGAAAGAGGCAGCTCTGCCAGCACCCGATCCAAAAGAAGCTGAAGACTGTCCTCCTGACCGACCAGAATGGCAGACATCAGTTGAACTTCCATTTCTCTAACCCTCGCTTGGTTCAGCGACAACATGATCCCGGATCCTGTCTCACTACCACTCTCAGGAAGGCTGTTAACAGGTACGTAGACAATCCCTTTGGTCAAGTTATACAAATCCGCTAACTCATTAGCAGAAGGACCAATCCCCATTGAAATCATATGCAAGCGAATCTTCAAATACTCGAAAGAAGCGCTTTGAATGGCATCTTGCAAGCTCTCATCGACACCATGTTGTGCCGAAACCAGTACAAAGCTGTCATGCTCCACCAATAGAAGCTGCGCCTCCACCCCCGCTACACTTAGAAGCTCCTCGACGATATTGGAGAACGCGAACTGCAGCAGGCTCATGTCGCTTTTCCCATACGCTTTATTTGCCAAATCCTCGCTGTTCATTTGCAGAAGCCACAGCTCCCTACCAGCCAGACCAACGGTTAGCCTTGCTGCTGTACTCTTCTCATAAGGCAAGTCCAATAAAGCCGCTCGAAGCTCCTGATCTTGCTGGAGCCGCAGCTGCATTTGCTGCTTCTGCTGCTGTGCATATTTAACGTAGAACCTCTCGGATGCCTTATTCATCACCTGACGAACATCCTGCTCCGTGCATGGTTTGGTCAGAAAATCTAACGCACCATGTCGAACGGCCGCTTGTGCATACTCAAAATTTTTGTATCCCGTCAAAATAATGACAAGCATCTCAGGATGGTTCTGTCGCAAATGCCCTACAAATTCGATCCCGTCCATGATGGGCATTCGGATATCAGTCAACACTAAATCAGGTTTAAGTTCATCCAGAAGCGCTAATGCATCCTGCCCATTGCCAGCTTCACCAACCACTTCCCAGCCCAGTTCTCTGCCTTCTAACATCTTCATCAGCCCTTTTCGAAAATTCGGCTGATCTTCCACAATCAATACTCTCCCGATTCTCATGCTACAGAACCTCCTGTCTCGACGTTGTTTACAAAAGGCAAAACAAGACGCATGGTGGTACCGCTTTCAATCACACTATTGATTTCCAAACGATAAGGCGTACCATAGACCAGCTCAATTCTCCTTACAACACTGCGAACCCCGAGACTCTCTCGCCCATCTGATCGCTGCGGCAAAGAGGAGCCCTGGTAGCCCAGTATTTGCGAAATGGCCACTTCGTCCATACCGCAGCCATTATCCGTAACTTCAATCTCAAGAAAGCCATCGCGACTGCTCGCTTTAATCAACAGCACTTTATGCGACACTTTGTTGCGAAAGGCATGCATAAACACATTTTCTACTAATGGCTGGAGAAGAGAACGCATAACCTGACCGTCCAGGACGTCATCATCCGCTTGAATAATCGTCTCCAAATCCGTTTCAAAGAGCTCCTTCTGTACCTTCAAATAGTTACGGATCTGCTGTAGTTCTTCCCTCACAGTGGTTAGGGTCCGTACAGGCATCAACGAATACTTGAGCATCTCCGATATGGCCGCGATCAAGGCCGCCGTTTCGATCTCGTCTTGCAGGTAAAGCTTCCAATAAATTTCGTTAAACATATTATGCAGAAAATGTGGATTCAATTGGGCCTGCAGTGCTTTAAGCTCTGCTTCCTTCTCACTTAACTGAGTCAAATACACTTCCTTGATCAGCCTTCCGACTTGTTCGGCCATTGCGTTGAAGCTCTCTCCGATATAAGCCAGCTCATCTTTGGTTCGAATCTCAATGCGCGTATCGAAATCGCCAGATCTTACTTTGCGCAGACCCTGCAGCAAATCCTTGAGCGGCCGCAGCAGATTGCCCGTGGAGAGTACGATCAACACACTGGTGAGAAGAATGCTGATCAGGCCAGAGTATACGATTTTCTGAAATAAATCTCGATTCTTGCTTTGGATAGCCGTAAGCGAAGTTCCGCTGACCAGCTTGAAGGAAGTCACTTTCGACTGTCCTTGAACGAACAAATGCTGATCCATAACCTGTGTTTGATTCAAATTTTTCAGGCGTTCCCGTTTATCTATCGAGCTCTCCGGCGAATTGCTAAATAACAGCTCATTATTCTTGTTGAACAAATAGACTTCGCCTTCTCCATTCTTCGTCAGTTCCTTGAGAGAACCCGAGAAGAACGATTCGTCAAAAGCCATCACAAGCACGCCATATGTGTTCAAAGCGCTATTTTTCATCCATCGAGCCACAATGATTGTGTTTCGGAACCCGCTTGGTTCCACGGAGGATGACAATGGCATGTTAATCCATACGAGGTCCCCATAGGTGTCGATGATTTTGGAACGAATTGTGCTGAATACGTTCTCATTCGGCATATTAATCGAAGAAGTGGTATAGCTGAAATAAGAAGGATTCCCTTTGAGGTCATATAAGTACATACCCGTAATGTAAGGCGCATCCGATTTTATCTGGAAAATCTGTTCTTCGATTTGCTTTTTATTGTAATACAGATTATATGGATCGGAATCTTCGCTCGAATTAATCCATGTTATGACCTTTTCGATTTCAGGATTAAATACGACCGTTTGTGAGATCCGTACAACCTCCTGTACTTTCAGGTCCATCTTCGCCAGTGCCTCTTCGTTCGTACTCGAAAACTGCTTACTGATTTCTTCTTCAAACAGTGACAAGTTATAGCGATAAGTTAAATAGCCCGTAACGCCAAAGGTCAGCAAAATGATGACGGATAGGCTGAGAATCAGTTTTACCCTGAAGCTGCGGTTAATGCTTAGTAAAAGTCGACTCCATGATCTCATCTCATTTACCCCTATATCTTAATATTGACCAATCCCTTGACGACATTATAGCAACATCATGCGTGTTCCTGCCATCCTTTTAGTCTTATAGGCAAAAATTGAAAAAAGTTTAGTTCATCAATTATGAACTAAACTTCTTGGTAAAGTGCTGTGTTCTATAGCTCTTCGAATTTATTTTCGATTTTATTTTCAACTGGTTGTAGGAGCTCATCATCATTGTTGTCACGCACCGTTTTTTGGAGAACAAAGGAAGACATCGTCAGGAACAAGGCCGTAACAGCGTAATAACCTTTGACAGAAAGCAGCTGCTCTAGATTAATAATGCCAATAAACATACCCAGAAGCGCAAGAGCGAAAGAACTCCATGCCAAGAAGGTGAAAGCCGCTGTATTTCGTTTGCGTGAACCGTAGCCATCCTCCAAATTATCACGAATGACCTTCTGTAAGACAAAAGCCGACATCGTGAGGAATAACGCGCATACGGCGAAGTAACCTTTAACACTCAGTGATTCTTCCAATGTATAAATCCCGATGAACATCGCCAGGAATGCCCCAATGAATGATGCCCATGCCATAAAAGTAAATGCTGTCGTATTCCGTCTCCGATTATCCATCATCTCAAAAAGCCCCCTGTGGTTGCTGCTGCAACGCTTTAGTGTCTTGCTCTTGTTTTTTAGTATAGGAGATAACTCCCCTCCCAGATAGTACTATTTACCAATAGTACCCAAGTGCTTTAGCATACTAATGTGGAGGTGCTACAACGGTGCCCAGGACTCTCGCGCGTTGAGAAAGCGAGTGCTGCAAAGGTTGATGTTAAACACATTATGCCGCTTAAGGCCTATTTGTTTAAGTATTAATTTGTTTCGTAGGGGTAGTGTTGTACGCCGTACAACATTTTGCAAGTTAATTCACATTTTCCACGCTAATGTTGCAGAAAATACAGCAATTTCAACCAAAAGTAGCTCAAATGCCTGTGAATCGGCAAAATTGTTGTAAAACCTACAACATCTTTAGCTTTTACAGAAGAAATCAAGGAAATTGTTGTACGTTGTGCAACTCGCCTTCTTAAATCCCACATTCCATTAACAAACACAAACAATAAACAAAGAAAACCAAACAAGAGGAAAAACCAATCAAACCAGAAAAAATAAACAAACGAGACAAGACAACCAAACACACTACTAGCACCCCAGAACGCATAGCCACTTCACGAATGATTATCATATCTCCACAATCTCAATTAACTCAGCAAAAATGCATAACTAAACATGCTAAATAGAGGTAAGCTATCGCCTCTCCTCTGATCCAACTATTTCAAAAATAACCCGTTCGGGGTTGACCACCGACATGCGGCAGTGCTATACCGCGCGCGTTGAGAAGGCGTTATCTCGGCACCGGTCTATCGTGGTTTTTGCGCAGTAAAAATCATTCACATATGGCTACACCGAAGGCGTGATGCTCCCAGAAGATAGCCTGAATTTGCTTAGTTTCCTCTTTAACGCAAGCGACCAGCAGAATAACTTCCGTTATTTTATCTCGGGATGGCAGATTGGCTTTCTTCTTTTTTTTATGAGCAATATCAATTAAGACTCCAATGGTAAAACCCACAGTTGCGCCAATAAGGCCCCAAAGAATGGCCCCTCCTTTTAAAATAAAGCCATAGGTTGAGCCAACTACCGTGAGCGCTGTTGCCAGGGCGGTCCCAGCATCAAATAAACTAACGCCATCGGAGCGATGGATCGTATCGAACATCTTCGGTTTGTTGGGTCTCGCCTGCAAAGAAACAGCATAAATGTGTTCCTTGGGAATACCCGCTTCTTCAAGAGCAGTAATCGCCAGCTCCAAATAGATCGAATGTTCAAATGATGCTATTACATGCATGGTGTAACCCTCATTCTCGAAGCGAAGATTTAGGAAATGGAAATTGGGGATTCTGATAGTCCTCTTGGAGCATGCAAACCTGCTCGTGATCAAACAGCTTGTTATATTCTACTGTATTGACATAAGCATCGTAGACGGAAAAACCATAAATAGAAGGTAAAAATATAAGCCAATGCATATCCACTACACGAGCCGACTGTGTTAAGTCCCACATGAGTAAATAGTGAATTCCTTCGAGTAAATGAGACAAATAGGAAAGCGAAATCCAGGTCACAAGTATAAAAAAAGCATTGATAATCCGATGGGAGTAAAGCTGGCCCATTCCCGGCATTAACAGCGACCAGACCATCGCTAGCCATGGCGAGCGTTTATCTAGGTAGTTAATTTCCATACCGGACATTTTAAAACAATCAATCGGGGCGTTCTCCCTTTTAGCTAAAATAAATTGATGATTCAAATCCACGGAGGTTCGATAGCTGTCGTAGATCGCAAATAAATAAACAGGCGCATAAAGTGACATCCACCGAATATCCAGCACCTCATTAGCCCGGTCGAATTGACCTGTGAAGGTGTAAACGATCGCTTCGTTCAAATGCATCTGGGTATTAATCAACATTTCCCATCCAATGAGGATAAAGCCGCGAAAGTACTTGGATAGCAGTAAATGACCAAAGCCCGGAAAGGCTGCAGCCCACCATACAATAATGAGTGGATTGCGTAAATGCAATTGGGTAATCCCTAATAAACCGACAAAAGCAATTTGACGGCGTGACTTGCTTCTCATGTGCAGCATCCTTATGAATCAGTTTCCAATAATGCTATTATCTTCTTTCGAATGTAAGATATACATTTCGGATTTGACAATCGATTTTTAGTACCGTATAGTACTATTTATGAAAAAGCAAAAGAAATTAACCAATCGTGATCTTGTGATTCAAGTAGCAACGGACTTGTTCCTGACAAAAGGCTACTTAGCAACCAGCATGGACGAAATCGTTGCAGTGAGCAAAGTGTCCAAAACGAATATTTATTATTATTTCAAACGTAAAGAAGACCTGCTGACCGCAATTCTTGAACAACTTATACACACCTATAACGAGATGATCCAGGAGACCGTGTCACGTTCGGAATTAAGTGTGCAGGAGCGCTTCACTGCTCTCCTACAAGTGCTGACAGGACTTGAATGGACTTCCTTAGGCGGATGCCCGTTTCTCACGCTCTACACACAGATGCCGCTTGATGCAGATGTACTGCGGGAGAAAGTGAGCGTTTTTTTCCGGGACCAAATGCTTACGGTGGAAGCCCTGCTCATCGAGGGTGCTCATAACAAGGAGTTTTCATCCACCCTGCCGACAAAAGCCACGGCACAATTGATCGTTTCGACGATTGAAGGTGGGCTGTTCCTACAGCATGCAAACCAAGATCCAGCCATGTTGGATCAAACACTTTCTACTTTAGCCTTGTTGCTAAAGTAATTTTTTTAACCACCATTAGTACTAAATAGTACTAAAAAATAATGAAGGGCAGGTAATCTAGATGACACATATTTTCATCACAGGCGGTACAGGGTTCATAGGAACACAAACATTAGAGCAGCTATCCCGTGAGGATCATACCGTTTCGGTGCTCGTTCGTTCCAAAGCTCGATGGGAGCAGATCCGCAAGCAATTAGGTTGGCTCAGCGGTGATGGTCAGAGGGAAACTAACGTGGGAAAAGAGCGATTTTCCCCGGTTATAGGAGATTTAGGCTTACCCGGTCTTGGATTAAGCGCACCTGACATGGCGTCAGTGCTGACGGCAGATGTCATCATTCACGCGGGAGGACCGATGGATATTCGGATCGGGGAGTCCGAGGCCCGTGCGGTTTTTCTGCAAGCCGCCGAGGAATTGCTAAATTTGGCTTCGCAAATTCAAACGAGCAAAGGTTTGCAGCATTTCATCCATATTGTCGGCTTCAAAAGCCCCTTTACCGATGATAATTTCCACAATCCAGCACCTATTATCGCTAGTTTAGAGCAGGAATCTCCTTATGAGCGCATGAAATTCCTAGCTGATTTGCGCATTCGCCAAGGAGCGATGCAGCTAAGTTTTCCACTATCTGTCGTCCATCCAAGCGTTCTGATTGGCAGCTCAGAGCACGGGGATACCCCGCAAACCGGCGGACTCGGTATTCTCGTACAGGCCACCGCGCGTAGGTTGATGAGTATCACACCCGGCGGTAACTCCCATTGGTTGCCCCTATTTCACATCAATCACGCTGCCGAGTTCATTAGCACTCTGACGAAGGAATCGAATCCAGTTAGTCAAACCTATTACTTACTTAATGAAAAGAAGCAAAGTCCCTCGATCATGGAGCTCGTGTCGGGCATAGCCAAGGAACTTCGTGTTAGTAAACCATTGGGAGCAATCTCGCCTAAATTGTTGTCGAAGGTTCTGGGGAGTCCACTTGGACAAAAAATCGGAATTCCTAAGGAATCCCTCGATTTCATCGTGGATGTCAATCAGGCCTATCCCCTAACTGCCGCACAAGACATGCAGCGAAAATACGGATTGGAGCACGTGGTAAACTCCTCGATTATGCCCTATACCATCTCGGATCTTGACTTTCGTCTCGTTCATTCCAACCCTCAGGCAGATGGCTATATACGAGGTAAAAGAGGGCCTTTGGCCACACTGGAACGGGTGGGATCAGACAAAGGGAAGCCTCCGATCTTGTTCGTTCACGGCACTCTAAGCGGAGCTGATTGCTTGCTCCCGCTGGCCGAGCAATTCCCTGAGTCTTCCGTCTGCCTGGTCGATCTCCCAGGCTTCGGTCGTTCGCCCTATCACCACGGTGCGGATGTGATAGAGGGGCATATCGAATCGCTTGTCCAGGCGATTCGGTCTTTCGAGACCCCGGTTACGCTCGTGGGGCACTCGCTGGGCGGACTGCTCGCCGCCCACGCCTACGCTCGCGTACCGGAACAGATCCACAGGCTGCATTTGCTGCAGCCTGCACTGCACAGCGCTGCGCGGAGGTACCGCAGCGCGCGAATCAACGAAGCCGCGCTGCGCATGCTGCGCGCGGCTAGCTTGCGGAAGCAGCTGCTGGCGCAGAGCTGCTTCACGGACATAAGTGACATACCGCCCGCGTATGTCACTTATGTCCTGGCCGAGCTGCAGTCGCCGCGTGTGCGGAAGACGACTGCGGAGACCCTCTCTGCGCTGACGCGCGCAGAGAGCTTCTCCCTGCAGCAGCCAGATGCGCTGCTGCTTCGTGAGGCATCGATCCTGTGGGGAACCCAGGATCGGGCGTCCCACCTGCCGGAGCGTTTCGCTCCGCGCGCACGGTGGAGATAGCGGCTGCTCACCACTTCCCTATCTCGCATCCGGCGCTGACCGCTCAGCTCCTGAGGCAGCAAGGTCTATAATCATTATCGCAAGAACTCGATTCTTCTTGCCGTAGCGCGGCATGGTTGTCAATCGAGTTCTTTGCTTTTTTCCAGTAGACATTTTCCAGTAGACATACACCCATCTCCTTCCTTTCGAATAAGGTAAAGAAAAAAGTAGGCTCGGATATAACGCCTTTGCTTACGAAGAAAGGGAGGAACCCTATGCAAATCCACGTTGTCCAGAAGGGACAGACGTTATACCGCATTGCGCAAACGTATGGAGTGTCGGTGGATACGATCGCAGAAGCCAATGAGATGACCCCCAGCCAATCCCTGGTCATCGGACAGGCATTAGTCATTCCGATTGTTGGCTCGTACTACTGGGTACAGCCCGGTGAAGGGCTCTATCTGATTGCCCGAAAGCTCGGAATCGACCTGCAAACCCTCGCCTCCGTCAATAAACTAACCTTGTATCAATCTTTACCTGTAGGCTTTCGTCTCTATATTCCGCCAACCCCTCGTACGCAGGCAGAAGTGAATGCCTATTTAGAGCCTCGCGGGTCTGACGTATCGCCCGTTCTCATTCAATCCGCCAAGGAAGCAGCCCCTCATCTTACGTACTTAGCTCCATTCAGCTTCCGTATTAAACGGGACGGCACCCTCCAAGCCCCTCAGCTGGATGATCTTCGCGGGATTGCCTCACAGCATGGCGTCACCTTGATGATGGTTGTGACCAATCTCGAAAAGGACCAATTCAGCGCTGAGCTCGGACATATCATCCTCACCGACGAAACCGTTCAGAATCGTCTGCTTCAGACTATTAAAAGCACTGCCAAACAATATGGATTCCGCGATATCCATTTTGACATTGAGCATCTGTTCCCCGATGATCGTGATGCCTACAATCGCTTTCTTCGTAAAGCCGCGACACAACTCCATCAAGAAGGTTATTTGATGTCTACGGCGCTCGCGCCGAAAACAAGCGCCGCTCAAGCCGGTGCCTGGTACTCTGCGCATGATTACAAAGCGCATGGCCAGATCGCCGATTTCGTCGTGATCATGACGTACGAATGGGGCTACAGCGGCGGCCCCCCTATGGCCGTCTCCCCCATCGGTCCCGTGCGTAAAGTGCTCGAGTACGCCATCAGCGAGATGCCCGCTTCCAAAGTCATGATGGGCCAAAATCTGTACGGCTACGATTGGACGCTGCCCTATGTCCACGGCGGCGCCTTTGCTAAGGCCGTCTCTCCGCAAGCGGCTATTGATCTGGCCCGCAAGTATAATGCGCAGATCCTATACGATTACACGGCGCAAGCCCCGCACTTCAACTACTGGGACGATGCTGGCAAGGAGCACACGGTCTGGTTCGAGGACGCACGCTCCATTCAAGCGAAATTCCGCTTGTTGAAAGAGCTTGGCTTACGCGGTATTAGTTACTGGAAGCTCGGTCTTAAATTCCCGCAAAACTGGCTGCTGCTTGAGGAAAATTTCAAAGTCGTGAAACGATCTTAATAACTGATGGAAGCGACGCACTTATGAAGAAAAACCGTCAGGAAAGATCATCCTGACGGTCCTTTTTAGGTTTAACGCGCATCTGCTTATATTCATATCCTTGTTTCGATACAATTTTATCCAAACAATTTACCTTACTTATGGTAGGGTTCACCGCGCTAGGTGAAACGGCAAGTTTTAAGCCATCCCGTTTAGGATGGCCCTCTCTTTGATCTCGCATCTCTTTTGCAAGAAGAAAAAGTGTATGGATTACTCCAATTGCGCTTTCGCTTACATTAATATTCTCCTTTAATCACAAAAAACGAACCCCTAATGGTTCCCGCTAGTTTAGAATTCTGCCGGGCAAACTTAAACTTCTCTTCTAATTCCTGTGGGGTCTTCATTTCGATCAGAGGGTTGTAATTTAAAGCAACTTAATCAGCTCTTCTAGCTCATCAACCAATACTTTTGCAAGTTCAAAATTAGTATCTTTTAAAGCCAATTCTATTTTCATTTCAACTGATTTTTTATTTTGTTCATTTTCTAGATAGTCTCTATCAAAATGGCTCGCATAAATCATCTGTCTAAATTTTCGCATACTCATTTTTCTAATCGTCTTATCGTCAATGATTAAAACATAATCCATACCATTTACAACAGAGTAGAAATCATGAGAAATCATGAGAATCGCACCTTTATAGACTTCAATGGCTTTTTCCAGTGCTATTTGCGTATAGGTGTCTAAATGGCTTGTCGGTTCATCAAGAAGCAATACGTTTGCTTTACTGGCAGAAACTTTAGCCAATTGAAGCATGTTTTTTTCTCCACCAGATAAAGATTCTATCTTTTGATTAACGATTTCTCCTTCAAAGCCATAGTTTGAAAGATACGATCTAATCTCATCATAAGTTTTAAACCCAGCATCGATGAATTCTTCTAGTATTGTATTGGAATCCTTTAGCACTTCGCCTTGATTCTGAGATAAATAAGCCACTTTAACATCAGCATTTATTTCAATTGAAGCATGATTATTTGTAAAGATATCTCGGAGTAAAGTCGTTTTCCCGGTACCGTTTGGACCAATAATGGCTACTTTATCCGTAGATTTTATCTCAAAGTTAACATTGTCTAAAAGCAACTCATCAAAGGTAACACTATAATTATTGACATTTACAACAACGGTGTCTTCAATCTCATTTTCAATACCAAAACTAATTTTAGGTTGCTTAATATCAACAAATGGCGCTTTAATTCTACGTGCTTCCAATCTTTCTTGAAACCTAACTCTAGCTTTTAATGCTCTCCCTCTAGATGCTTCTGAATTATACGTTGCGATAGCTCTAAGATTATCAATAATGTTATCGTATCTCTCAATTTCTTCTTGTTCAGCAACTGCGATTTCTTGCAACTCAATTTTTGTCTGAAGTAATGAGAAATTATACTCAATATATCGCCCATCAAACTCTTGGATCTCCATGTTTTCAAGGTGTAGAATTTTGTTGAAACAATGATTCAATAGATATCGGTTGTGCGTAACAACTAGCAGCATTCCTTTGTGAGAATTAATCAGATTTTTAAGCGCATTTAGGTTTTCAAAGTCTAAAAATACATCTGGTTCGTCCATAATCATTAAGTCTGGACTACTAAGCATTTCCTTCATCACTTGAATAAGTTTGAATTCCCCACCACTCAGGTCGGATACCCTAAGATCTTTTAGCTTCATGAGGTTTGCTAGATTTAGTTTCTTATTAATGTTGCTTTCAAAATCAGCCCCACCGATTGAATCAAATGTGTCTAAAGCCAATTGATACTTTTCTAATAACGCATCCATATCCGATGATGTTTCCATTTCCGTACAAATAGCTGTTATTTCATTCTGTATCTTAATAAATTCTTCCCCTATATATTCAAAAACTGTTGTTTCTTTCGTTTTGTCGAATTGTGGGAATTGACTTACATGCCGAATATTACAAGTCGGATCTATTTCTAACTTACCCTCGAACAAATATCTTTCTGGATCCATCAGTATATCGATCAATGTACTTTTCCCACTGCCGCTTGTTCCTATAAAAGCGCAATGTTGCGCCTCTTCAAGCGTAAATGAAATGTTTGTATATAGTTCTTTTTGCGGAAATGAGAAGGATAAGTTTTCAACTTTTATCATAGTGTTACCTTTCTTTATAACTAAAATAGTAACTATTGTTAGATGCATTGCAAAATATAGATTTTGAGTTTACCGTTGTTAGAGTAACACTGTTTACAACCAACTTCAATGGGGTCAAATTTCCATGCTACTTCTCAACTATCCTCATAAAAGCGCCGGAATGAACTCGACTTTGATCTCTGCCGGTTGTAAATGTACCTTATTCATCTTATCTGGCTCCTTGATCAAATAATGATAAGGCGAGAATACCTCCTGACGAATAGCCAACGGAATAGATCGGGGAGCTCCTAGCTGTTCCATTTAATTCCATTCGCACATAGAAGTCTTCCCTCCTTTCCTTTTGATCATATCACCGGCGTTTTTTGCATACTTGACTCGAGTTGTACAATAAAAACTTGCCGTTACTTATGATGCGGTTCCCCGCGGTTTATCCGCATCATGCGATTAACCTGCTCCACCAGCACCAACCGCATCAGCTGCTGTTCTACAGCAAGGCACATGTTCTCCGGTGCCTTATCGTCCGGCACTTCTATCATCTGCACCTTGGCATACGGCCCAATGCGCCTCACATACTCCGCGATCCCGTCCGAGATTAGCGCTCCTTCAATTTCCCTACGGTTAATATCTGTAGATGCATAACCAACAAACTCCCCTCGTTTGCTCCATTGGATAAAATACAATCAAATCAGGCTCATTCAACCTATTTGCCCGCTTTCATTGGAGTTAATCCAATAGAATGCTCTAAAACCAGCTTTTCTGAGCTATTTCTACATATTCCACTGTATAAATCCAATGGAACTAACCCCAAACCGCCGATGTCATGAGACATCATTGAATATAATCCAATCAAATCCCTCAAGTTCAGATATTTCGACCTTACTCCCAACTCAAATAAATAAGGTTAAAGAAAGGAGGATCCTTTGGCGGATCCTCCTTTTTCTAACCTCAGCCTTCCTCCGTAAACAATAACAACTTGCTGCAACCTTTGTTTGCAGCCTCCCGTCTAAACTTAAGTAATTTTTACCAATTACATATGAACTTATTTTCATCAGTTATCCTTATGATCCAAATAGGAAGGGCGTGACGTACAAACTTGCTGGCGAGTGTGGAACTTGAAACTATTATTCCATGGATGAATTTGGGTATTTATTGTAACAACTATTCACTTTAAACCCCTAGATTCCGATAATAAACAGGTTCCATAATTTTCATATACATAATCATTGAGGAACATAATCGGAGGGAATCAGAGCATGAAGTCCAGACAAAGCAAGTGGTTATCCTTGGTATTTATATTAATTCTAGCTACGCAATCTTTAGTAACAGGAACCGCCTTTGCAGCTGATGAGATTTCTAAACTCGTCCTGAATAAAAACGAACTTGCCTTGCAAGTCGGAGATACAGCTAATCTGACGGCAACCGCCATTTTCGTAAGCGGCTCTACCGAGAATGCAACCGTCAAAACCGATTGGAATTCAGGTTCGACCGATGTTGCCTCCGTCTATGCGGGTGTGGTGACAGCCAAAAAAGAAGGCAAGGCCGTAATAACTGCGACATATATGGGTAAGACTGTAATCGTTAACGTTGATGTTAGCAAAAAGGTAAAATCGTTAACCAAAGATAAACAGTCCCTGGCTCTTCGCCTTAATGCGACTGATCAAGTTAAGATTACAGCTTTTTACGATGACGGCACTTCCGAAGATGTAACGAGCAAAGCTGATTATACCGTTGATACCAGCTCCATTGTGACGGTAACGAATGGCTTAGTGAAGGGACAAAATCCCGGCAGTGCAACGATTACGATTAAATACATGAATCAATCTCTGACATTGCCAGTCGATGTTGAAGTTGTAAGACGTATTGATGCTGTGAAATCCAGTATATCCTTACTGCTTAATGGAACGGAACCAATCGTACTGAACGCTACCTACCCAGATGGTACAAACGCTGACATATCCGCTAAAGCAGTATGGACCACTGACAAACCGAACGTTGCTGATGTAATTAATGGTTCAGTTAAAGGTTACGGTGTAGGTACAGCTAATTTGACTGCTACATACGGTACTAAGTCGACAACGGTTAAAGTTGATGTGGACAGTACGTTGAAACTCACATTAGATCAACCAAATGTCTTAATGAAGAAAAATGCAATTAAAGATCTGAAATTAGAAGCAACCTACATCGACAGCGCTACACCTGTTAACTTTACAGATCGCGCTGAATGGGCTTCGAGTGATGAAGATATCGTCCAAGTCACCAAAGGTAAGCTAACTGCCATATCCATCGGTGAAGCGACGATTTATGCCAAATATGGTGATAAAGTAGTTACAGCTAACGTTGATGTTGAAGTTCCTCGCCGTTTAGTCGTTAGTACCGACCTACTCTCAATGCAAGTAGGCCAAGTGCTTCCCGCCCTTACTCTGACTGCTACTTATGCCGATGGTACAAGCGACAATACCATCGCAGATAGCGCGACTTGGAGCGTGGATAACGACGCCGTTGCATTTGTCAGTAAAGGTTTAGTTAAAGCTTATAAATCCGGTGAAGCCACGGTAACCGCTAAATACGGCGGTAAAACAACGACAACCAAAGTCGAAGTCGATATCCCTACGACCATCAAAGGAAGTAAAAAAGCCGTTAATTTACAAAAAGGCGGGTCCGATAAAGTCACGTTGACCGCTTATTTCAAAGACAGCAGAGAATTGGATGTCACATCCCTGGCAGAATGGACGACTAGCTCCAAAGATATCGCCGAAGTACGGGGCGGAGAAATCACAGGGATCTCTACCGGCACAGCAACGATTACAGGGAAATACGGTACACGCACAACTAGCATTCAAGTATCAGTTGGCGTACTGAAAAGTTTGACGGTCAGTCAAGAAAAGCTAGTGATGAAAAAAGGCGATTCTGTTACTTTGACAGCAGAAGCTATTTATACCGATGATACAAAAAATAGCAATGCAGCCGCAGATGTCATCTGGACAAGCAGTAATCTCAAAGTTGCCACTGTTGACGGAGGTAAAGTAAAAGCTATAGCTTCTGGTGAAACGACCCTCACTGCTCAACTGGATAGCAAGACAGTTACAATCTCGGTCACAGTCGATATGGCCAGCGACCTTTCGGCGAATGTCGCCAATCTAGTTTTTGACTTAAATGAAACAAGATCTATCGTTCTGACGGCAACAGATGCAAGCGGCGCGGCTCGCACTGTCACCAATGAGGCTGAGTGGAAATCAAGCAGCGCCGCCATCGCGTCAGTATCCAAGGGTGTTGTAACAGCGGTTTCCCGAGGCAAAGCAACCATAACGGCAACTTATGGCGGTAAAAGTGTATCCATTCCGGTTGAAATTGGCGTGATACAGACACTAGTCGCTGATAAATCTTTCATCGTCACCAAAAGCGGCGATCAAGTACAAGTGAAATTAACCGCTACTTTAGCGGATGGCTCTACCAAAGATGTCACTGAGACAGCAACCTGGAAAGTCATGTCCTACAAGCTAGGAACTGTCACGGATGGGCTTTTCACAGCAACTGGTTCAGGCAAAACAACGATCACCGGATCCTTCGGCGGCAAAATGGTCGCTATTCCCGTGGAAATCGATTCACTGAAATATTTGAAAACAGATGTTGTCAAAATCGAGCTGCAAGAAGGCAAAACGGCTAAGATTGAGGCGTTGGCTACCTACACAGACGGGTCTGAAGAAGATGTAACCAAGCCTGCATTATGGACATCGTCGAACATCATGATTGCTGATGTGAAGGATGGTATCATCCGAGCAACCGGCAAAGGGACTGCTAGAATTACGGTCACATATTCCAACATGAGAACGACTGTACAAGTGACAGTTACGAAGTAATACCATTGAAACCGTTGTTCCCAAATTGGGGAACAGCGGTTTTTTTCAATTTTACAGAAAGCAGCATAGTTTCTTGTACATAGGGGAATATATCCATACCTACACTTACAGAACCCATTCAACAAATCTTGGAGGTATGGATCATGGTTTCTAGATTTATGAAGTTGGGGATGGTTTCTTTTTTGTCAATCACAGCTCTCCTTGGGGCTCATCAGTATCATCGTATGCATTCTCCTGACCAGCAAATGATTTCGCAAGCCGATAGTTGGGAAGCAGCTAAACAAGGCTCACCGACTTTCTTTGACACGAATCCTTTCGGCATGCCTGGCGCGGATGGTAATTTGCGTACAATGGACAACATGAATAGTCATTCGGCTGCATATGGACTTACACCACCAACATCGATGAAGGCTTTAACAGTCCATACCCAGACAGCAAGTGGAGCGAAAGACAAAGCTTCGACTTGGTGGAATTACCTAGGTCTGCTTGGTTTACTTGGACTGATCGGACTCGGCAAACGTTCCCGGACTTCTTAGTGTGAAATTTGAAGGTTGGTTAAAGAGGCCTTGTTCCCGATTTAAGGGAAGGCTTTTTTCTGTTTTTACCAGATTGTATGCGGACATTTGTTTATACTATAGACATTTGTTTTGGTTTGCGTTAAACTAAAGGTAGTTCTTCTTTTGAAAGGAGCTTTTCATGGATCGTGAACAGCAAATTTTAGCGCTCATACGTCAAAATCCATTCATTTCCCAAAATGAAATAGCCAGTATGATAGGCATTTCTCGATCCGCTGTTGCCGGTTATATTGCTGCGTTGACCAAGAAAGGTACGATCCGAGGCCGAGCCTATGTCACATCTGATGAGCTTACAATCATGTGTATCGGCGGCGCGAACCTCGACAGCAAAGCGGTCAGCAAGCAGGCCATTCGACTGGCCTCCTCGAACCCGGTCACGGTCACCGAATCCTGCGGTGGTGTTGCGCGCAATATCGCAGAAACACTCGCTGGTTTATCCTGCCGGACAGCACTCCTAACCGTTGTCGGTGACGATAAGGCTGGCCAGTGGGTGCTTGAAGAAACACGAAAGCGCGGTGTTGACGTCAGCCAAACGATTGTCCTACAGGGCGAGAACACGGGGACCTACACGGCGCTGCTCGATGCCACGGGCGAGATGTTTTTAGCTTTTGCCAACATGGAAATTTACGATAAATGTACACCCCAGCTTTTGATGGACAAATGGTCCCATATTGCCGCTTCACAGCTCGTCATTGCCGATACGAATTTGCCTGCGGATACGCTCCAAGAGTTAATTAAGCGTTGTAAAGAAGAAGGCATCACGCTATTCATCGACCCTGTCTCTTCCGAAAAAGCAAAAAAGCTCCCGCAGGAGCTTCATGGTATTACAGCGATTTTCCCTAACCTTGAAGAGGCCCGTCTGCTTGCTGATTCCTCGGTAGAAACCGATCAAGATTATGCCAAGCTGGCTAGAGCTATTCAGGCACGAGGTGTGAAACACGTATTCATAACCCTCGGCAGCGCGGGTGTCATGTATGTTGGCGAGGAAGGCGAGCAGCTTTTCCCTCCTATTCCTACCAACGTCGTGGAAGTAACCGGCGCAGGCGATGCTCTCCTCGCTGGTATCGCTTATGGTGTAACGCATCAACATACCTTTATGGAGGCCTGCTCCTATGGTCTCGCTGCGGCACATATTACGCTTCAAACCGATCAATCCGTAGCAAGTGAGCTAACCAAAGAACGACTGCAACAAACCATACAATCGATAACTAAAGGAGACTGATCCCTATTATGAACACATCCTACCTGACATTTACCGACGAAGTGAAAGATGCTCTCGCGAACAATAAGCCAATCGTAGCCTTGGAGACAACGATTATTTCCCATGGGATGCCATATCCGCAGAACATTGAAATGGCTAAAAAGGTTGAGCAAATCATCCGCGATAACGGCGCTGTTCCAGCAACGATTGGCATTATGGATGGCAAAATCAAGATCGGCTTGAACGAGCAGGAGCTTGAGGCTTTCGCGACAACGGCCAATGTAGAAAAAGTCAGCCGTCGTGACTTCCCTTACATCCTATCGTCCGGCAAAATCGGCGCAACGACTGTAGCTGCAACGATGATCGGCGCGGCGCTTGCCGGCATCGAAGTGTTCGCTACCGGCGGTATCGGCGGCGTTCACCGCGAAGGTGAAGTGACGATGGACGTCTCCGCCGACTTGACGGAACTGGCACAAACGAACGTCGCCGTCGTCTGCGCAGGCGTGAAGTCGATCCTCGATATTGGCCGTACGCTCGAGTATTTGGAAACCCACGGCGTACCCGTGGTTGGTTTCAAAACGAGCGAGTTCCCGTCCTTCTACGCCCGCGAAAGCGGCTACGGCGTAGACTTCCGCCTCGATGAGGCAGCCCAGGTTGCGGCTATGCTGCGCACCAAGTGGGAGCTTGGCCTCGCCGGCGGCGCCATCATCGCCAATCCGGTCCCCGCGGAATCCGCGATGGCCCATAACGAGATCGAAGGCGTCATTCAGCAAGCGCTGGCTGAGGCCAAAGATCAAAACGTGACCGGCAAGAAGGTCACGCCTTTCCTGCTAGCGCGCATCAAACAGCTGACCGAAGGTCGCAGCTTGGAGACGAACATCGCGCTCGTTTACCACAACGCACAAACGGCCGCGCAGGTTGCGGTTGCCCTTAAAAACAAATAAGCCCCCGCTTATGAGAAAACCTCTATCGAGGCCTTTCGAAGATGAGCGACCGCGTTTAAATGTAGGTTTTATCGCCAATAAGAAAGTCAAGTTTCTCTGTTAGAAAAACTTATACTTTCTTATGTGGTCAAAAAACGAACCCCAGAATTTCTGGCGGCTCGTTTTTTACGTTTAATGGCTATTCTTAATCCAAATACAGCGCATTGCTTACAGATGCAAGAAGCATTTCATGCACCTCAACAAAATACCGCCAAACCTCTGCCCGATAAAAGCTTCGACCTGCCAGTTCACCAAATAACTCAAGCGACTGCTCATTGTAAACGACACATGAGCGCTCGACACCTCGATCGGAGATGAGCTTTACCTCGTCCCCTGCAAGCAAACCTGACACCACAAGCTTTGCATTTCCTTCACGCTCAAGTGCGTCCTGAGGCACCACATCGCCCATATTATACTTCCCTGCGTTCAACTCCATAACCGGACCATCTGGGGAGTAGCTTAGAAAAACGCGCCCTGTGTCGATACCATCCAGTATGCCGTCAACGCTTCGAGAGGATGCATACACCCAGGTTGTCGGAGAACTGTGACTGATGTAGCTTCCAAACCGGTGCATATCACTGCCGCCTACGGCGATGAGGCGTTTGCCCATGCAAAGCTGACCATGCCACCAGTCGAGCGTCTTGCGGTTAGCTTCCCGCCAAGGCCCGTTCCAAATTTCCACCCAATCATAATCGACCATCCAGTCCCATTCCCAGCCGCAGTTCGGACAATGGGGATGGTTCAGCACGACGCGAGCGCCATTCGCTCTTGCTTCACGTATACGTTCCTGCACCTGCTCCGAGCTAGTCGCACGGAAATCGACCACAGGCTTAACAACACCTAAGAAGTTCGCATGGCCGTGATTCGTTGTCAATTCCATACCAGGAATTAAAACAACGCCCGTTTCATGCGGATAAGCAAGATTTTGACTGTACGTATTATGATCCGTCATTGCTAGAAAATCGCAGCCCAACTCTTCCATAATCCGAGCATTCTCGGATAATGTCAGGGCTCCATCACTGTGGACGGTATG
The DNA here is from genome assembly GCF_013141715.1 of Paenibacillus phytorum. Lineage (GTDB taxonomy): Bacteria > Bacillota > Bacilli > Paenibacillales > NBRC-103111 > Paenibacillus_E > Paenibacillus_E phytorum. Next base: position 71,297 of record NZ_WHOA01000004.1, read on the forward strand.
CATATGAAGATCGCCCTTCAGCCAACGCCCTTCCTTGGGTGTGCAGGTAACCTTCACAATGACGGTGCATCCTGCCGGTGGAATCCGGTACGTACCGAGCAGCACACACCACTCCCCGTCCACCAAGTACCCAGGTACATATCCGGGAGTCGCCTTTTCAAGCTCCACATAAAACTCGGTTCGGGCGCCCCCGCTCCAGCCTCTTACTTGATCCGTATCCTTTAAACCGAGATCAATAACGCAGTCTCCTGGTCCATGGGCTTCCACTTCTATGCTAACGTGAATACGTTCCATGCCTGAGGCTACTTGAAAAGGAACCTCCACATAACGATCGGCTTCCTCACTTGTAATAAAACGAGATATCGTCACGATGCTCATAGGCTCCCCCTATTCTTTTGTAGCGCCGACCATAAGGCCTGTTACGAAATATTTTTGCACAAATGGATAAATAGCTACCAATGGAATCAAAGCTAGCATGACACCGGCCATGCGAACATTAGGCGTCATAAACAAGTTGCTGCTGGTAGAGTCGGACTGAATGACGAGTGAGCGCAGCGCTACCTGCAAAGTAAACATTTTCTGATCGGTGATATAGAGCAGTCCAGGCGTCAGTTGATTCCAACGAGAGACGAATTCAAACAAAGCTACGGTAGCCAATCCTGGCTTAGCAAGCGGCACATACATCGTGGAAAAAATGCGAAACTCACCCGCCCCGTCGATTTTAGCGGATTCCGCCATTTCGTACGAAACAGCTCCAAAGAAATTTCTCATTAGTAAAATACTGAAACCTGAAACCAAACTATATAAAATCAAAGCATTTATGGAATTCAATAAGCCCAGCTCTTTATTTACAACGTAAAGGGGGATCATCACGGCTTCATTCGGAACCATCATGGTTAGCAAAATAAAGCTAGTGATCAGCTTGCGCCCAGGCAGCCCCTTGTGCAGCAGCACATACCCGGCCATTGCACATAGCAGCACATGGACAAACGTACCCACCAACGTCACCAGTACATTCAAAGCGAAAGGTCTCCACAGCTCAATACGCTGCCACACTGTGCGATATCCCTCTAGGCTCGGCTCAGAAGGCCATAATCGAATACCCCCATGCATGGATGAGATGTTAGAGGATATGGAGATGACAAAGGTGTTCCAAATAGGCAGGATCATCGTCGCTACAAGCAGCAGCAGGAAGAGGCTGTTTACTAAATGGAAGGGCAAGTCCCTGCCGTTCAACGATTTATTCATAACACGATTTCACTCCTCGTCATAACGAATCAATTTGCGGGTTGCGAACACTAAGATCAGCGTTGCCAAGACAACGAGAAAGCCTGCCGCTGATGCGACGCCCATTTTGAACTCAAGAATTCCTTTTTGATACGTATACGTCATCAGTACATCCACTTTTCGGGCAATAACAGGATTACTTAGAATGATCATTTGGTCGAACATCCGAAGCATCCCGATCATATTCAGCAAGGTCACAACCTTCATCGTCGGAATGAGCTGAGGCAGGGTTACATAACGAATTTGCTGCCAGCGTCCAGCTCCATCCATACGCGCGGCTTCATACAAAGAAGGGGAAATGGTCACGATAGAGGCCAAATAAAGAATGCAGGTGAAACCCATTTCCTTCCAAGTGTTCGTTAAGACCATTAAAGCTTGGGCATAGTCGACTTCCGCAAAAAAATGAATTGGTTTCGCAGCACCCAGTAGCTTCAACAAATCATTAACAAATCCTCCGTCCGGAGACAGCATGATGATCCAGATGCCTCCTACAACAACCCAAGAAAATAAATGCGGCAAGTAAATAACCATTTGCGTCAGCTTCTTAAACCATGTTTTAAGCACTTCATTTAACGACAGAGCCGTAATAATCGGGGCAAAAAAGCCTACAATTAGCATCCCGATTCCGATGATTAAGGTGTTTTCCAAAACGCGCCAGAATACCGGATCGTTCCAAACCACGATGTAATTCTGAAGACCAACGAACGGTCGATTTCCAATAATCCGAAAATTTTGCATGGAGATTTGCAAGCCCTTAATGAGCGGATAATAAGAAAAAATCAAAAAATAAATCACAACGGGAATCATCATGATATACATTACGCGATAACGTGCCCATGCGGTCACTAGACTTCCCCCTTATCTATGAAAAGTAAAGCGGCGGCTAGGGAGTTACTACCCGCCTCCGCTCTCTCCAACTAGTCAATCAGTTTAGCTGCTTTAAGCTCATCATTCATTTTTTTCACGGCGTCTGCTGCTGGCAATTTGCCCATCATCGCTTGGAAAGCGTAGTTGGTAACGATTTTTTCAGCGCTCGGCCAGTCTTTGGTTGGGTTTTCAATCGTTGCATTATTGTCGAAAATAACTTGGCGGCCTTCGATAGCACCTGGCAGCGTACCAATCGGGTTCTTGAAGTTCGTGTTGTTCGGGAAAGGAGCACCATGATCCATACCATGCTTAACTCCCTCATCCGTTAGTGTATATTTCCCATCTTTAACGGTGTAATCATCGCCTTCAATCCCTAATGTGCTAAGGATGTTCCCCTTCTCAGAGTGCCAGAATTCTAAAAATTTAACCGCCGTATCGGCATGCTCGGCATTCACTGGAATTCCCCAAACACTTGGGTCGCCGCGGCGAAGCATGATTTTGCCATCTGGCCCTACAGCCCCAGCGATGGCTTTGGCTTTAAAGTTAGGATCATCCGTTTTTTTCATATTATTGAACAAACCTACCCATGCATCCCAGTACGTGACCATCCCCACTCGATTCGTTAAGAAGAGCTCTCTCATTTTTGCTGAATCGTTGGTAGCGAAGTTCGGGTCTAGAATACCTTCCTTGTACAGCTTCGCAAACCACTCATAAATCGGAACCGCTGCTTCTGTTGCATAAGGAATCGAGCGCTTGCCACTAGCATCAATCACATATTTATATTTCACGCCTGCTGCGCTCATAAACCCTTGAATGTCGTATAACCCAGCCGTGGACAAGCCATAGGTGTCGTCCTTACCGTTGCCGTCTGGATCTTTTTCCTTGAATGCCTTCAGTACTTGGTAGAAATCTTCCAATGATTTTGGCTGCTGCAGCTTCAGCTTGTCCATCCAATCTTGACGAACGGTAGGCAGCGTGCCGCCTTCTGATTTATTAAATACACTAAAGATCTGACCGCCTTTATAAGTGATCATGTCCCATTCCTTGGTAGGGATCACTTTAGGATCGGATAAAATCTTGGAAGCTTTGATCTTATCGTTTAGCGGCATCAGCGCACCTTGATCAACAAGGACATCCATATTGCCTTTGCCCATATAAATGAGGTCATATTTTTCGCCAGCAGAAATCGCTGCGTATAGTTTCTTATCATAGTCGGCTGCAGGTTTTTCGATGGTGACCTTAATGCCCGTCAGTCGTTCTACTTCCTTCTCAAACAGGACATTCTCTTCCGGCGTCTTGCCCCCTGCCACTCCACTTAGAATACGAAGGGTTTCTTGTTTGGCCGGCTTGGAAGTTTCGCTACCAGCGCTTGTTGTTTTATCAGTATTCGTGCCGCACGCAGTGGCTAGTAAACTTGTCGATAACACAACGGCTGCGATGATTCCTGCTTTTTTATTGAACATGGGTATGGCCTCCTATTTATCTATCTATTTATGGGGTCTTAGGGTATCGCTAACTCTCGCTCGGGCACATGAGCCTCTATAAACTAAACTGGCAGGAATTAATATGCGTTTGGCAATGGCGTTGGGCTGACGGCACTGTTCAATGAGCAGCTTGGCTGCTTCGCTTCCCAGTACTTCCCCATTGAGCCTGACCCCGGTAAGAGGTGGCTTGAATTCAGGTGCGAAGACAGAATCATCGCTGAAAGCAAAGACAGAAAGGTCTTGCGGTATTTGCAAATTAAGCTCCGCAGCCGCTTGGTATACCCCTAATGCCACTTTATCTGTATCCGTAATGATGGCTGTAATATGCGGATAAGCTGCTAATAGCTTCTTGGTCATCTGGTAGCCGTAGACAGTGGACGTTAAGCTGTTATCTTTATACACAATGAACTTTGCCTCAACCGACAGCTCGGCTTTATTGTAGGCTCTGTAGTAACCATGCTCGCGGTCTTGTGCGACCGTTCTTTCCTTCGGTGCATTGAGGAACGCGATATGATTGTGACCTAATTGCAGAAGGTACTCGGTAACGATTTGTCCCATCCCTATATTGTCGTTATCCACATAGGAGACACTGGATTCGAACTCCTCCTGTGGTCTTCCTATCACGACAAGCGGCACGTTACGCTTTATTCGTTCGGAAATTCGCTCATCATTTGCGGCAGGATCCAGAAGAATGTCACCATCTACGGGATCTGTAGCCAAATGCTCAACTTGACTGGAGAATTCAGTAGACAGGGTGTTTACCAGCAAACGATAGCCCTGGTTATAGCACTCTCTCAACACACCATTAAAGAGGCCAAGATGGAACTGACTGAATTTCACTTGCTCACCAGCCATATTTAACCCGATGATATTCGTTTTTTTATTGGCTAAACTGCGAGCCCAGTAATTGGGTCTATAATTCAAATTTAAAGCTGCCTCCAGTACACGCTGCGACACTTCCTTGCTGATCGGCCTTTTTTTGCTAAACACGTTGGACACTGTACTCTTGGATACCCCAGCTACTTTTGCAACATCATCTATGTTGGCCATATGAGCTCGCCTCACTTCTCCTTTATATTAAACCGGTTTTATCAACAGAGTTTTAAATAGAGGATAATGATTTGTAAAGGAAACACGTACTTTCGATGATCGTTTTAATCAAAAACCAAGGAAATATGGGCATTTCCTTGCTATCTATGACAAAAAATCATGAAACCGGTTCGACGATTTGTTTACACAAAAAGAGAAAACCGCCAGGGAATATCCCTGACGGTTCGTTTAGGTTCGATAAATCTTTACGCTTACTCACTTACCCATGTTGTCTTCTGCGCGAACGGCACCCGCGCTGCCTTCGGTGGTTCCATGTCCGGGTAGCCGATGTAGATGAATCCGACCAGCTCCTCTTTTCCCACTAGACTGAACGCCTCCCGCATCTTCGGATGATAGGTAGGTGCACCCGTCCGCCATATCGTTCCTAGGCCTAGTGCGTACGCTGTAAGCAGCATATTCTGCACAGCGGCATGCGCGGCCGCATATTCCTCGATCTCCGGAACTACAGGCTTTACTGAGGGTGTTACGGCCACGGCAATAACAACAGGAGCGCGGAATGCTTTCTTCTTCTGAACGCTTTTCAGCTTGGATAACTCCTCCTCAGAAAGCGTCGGATCCGCTTCTGCAGCGGCAACCTCGGCGTAGCCTTGGCCTAACAATCTTCTGCCTTCACCGGTCATGACCCAGAACCTCCATGGCTCTGTATGACAATGGTTAGGCGCCCAAGTGCCTGCCTCAAGGATTTCTTCAATTAGTGATTTGTCGACAGGATCCTGTTTGACCTTCCCGATACTGCGTCGATGGCGAATCGCTTCTTTCATATCCATGAATCCCACTCCTTTCCCTATTGCTAATTCTATTTCTATTGTTGCACGACCCAAGCTCCCTCTGCAAACCTCATGGGAAGCATCGTCCTAGTAGCTATGAGATTTACCCTGTACCTCAATGAATCATGCTTTCACTGCAGTTTGCGGCAGCTCAATATCATGCAAATTTAGCTTTTTATCTGTCGGAAGGAAGGCTGCTAACAATCCGATTAACGGTAAAAAGGCACAGAGTTTAATAACAAAGGCGATGCTTGTTGCATCCGCCAGCGTCCCCAGCACAGCGGATCCGATCCCGCCTAAACCAAAGGCCAATCCAAAGAACAATCCAGATACCGTACCCACCTTGCCTGGCAGAAGTTCTTGTGCATAAACGACAATGACGGAAAAACCCGATAACAAAATAAACCCAATACACGCACAAAGGACACCTGCCCAGAACAAATTGGCATAAGGCAGAAGCAGCGAGAACGGTGCAGTGCCTAGAATAGAGAACCAGATCATATTCCGTCTCCCAAAACGATCCGCTAAGGGGCCACCCATGAACGTACCTACAGCTCCGGCAGCAAGCAAGGTGAATATGAAGAGCTGCGCTCTTTCGACCGAAAGCTGGTCATGTTCAATCAAATAAAAGGCGTAGAATCCTGTCATACTGGCCACATAAACAAACTTGGAAAATAGGAGCATGATTAGAATAAATATCGCATACGCAACCATTTTACGAGGGAGTTTCTTTCTGACACCCTCGTTTCTGTTGGCTGTAGACGGACGGCTTCCCGCCTTTCGATACCATTTTGCAACGAAAAACTGAACCACAATCGCAGCCGCAGCTACAAATGAAAACCAGATGATACCGAATTGACCAAACGGTACAAAGATAAGGGCTGTAAAGACAGGAGCCAAAGCCTGCCCGATGTTACCGCCTGTTTGGAATATCGACTGCGCCAGTCCCCTGCGAGGCCCAGCAGCCAAATAAGCCACACGCGATGCTTCCGGATGAAGGACAGAGGAACCCAGACCAACTAGGATAACGGCTAAAATAACCTGCGCGAACGAAGACGCCACCGCCAAGACAATCACTCCTATAAGAGAGAAAAACACACCTGCGGGCAGCAGAAATGGCTTCGGTTTCGCGTCTGTGTACAGACCAATCAAGGGTTGAAACATAGAGGCCGTCACATTCAATGTGAAGGCAATCCACCCGATTTGTGTAAAACTGAGCTGCAACGAATCATGTAGAATTGGAAACACAGCAGGGATAACGGATTGAATCGCATCATTCAACAAATGAACCAAGCTTATTGAAAATAAAATAGCATAAACGGTACTATTACGGGCATTGTTTGAAACGGACATGTGATCTCAAACCCCTTTCATCATATCATCTGATGTTTAAAATTAGAGGAGAATAAAGCTACTCCTGGTTAAGATACTTTTTAAGCTGGCTGACCGTATCTTCTAGATTTTGTTTGGTCCAGTACTCGGCAGCCGATACATCCTTGTCTTTAATCGCTTGATACATATTTTCGTGCTGGAGATTGTGGGAATCATGTGGACTCTGGACGCTCACTAATTTGTAAGACGTTTCAAGGAGCACAGTTGAGAAAGTCCGGTATAGGTCGATAGCAACGCTATTCTTGCTGGCGATGGCGATGGACAGATGGAACTTTACATCTGAGTTCAGATAGGTACTCGTATCGCCTTTCTCCAGTGCTTCCGACCGTTGATCCAGTGCGCTTCGCATCTGCTCCAAATCATGATCATCGCGGCGCTCAGTGGCTAATCGGGAGATTTCCAGCTCGAGCATCCTTCTTACCTCATAGACCTCCAGAATCTCGGCTCTGCGAAGCCTATGGTCAAGCGGCTCCTGCATACCTGTGTTAGCCGTCAAAAAAGTGCCGAAGCCCTGCTTCTTTTCGAGCAAACCCGCATGCACAAGCACTCTGACCGCTTCACGGATCGTCGAACGTCCGACACCGAATTGCTGCATAAGCTCGGGTTCCGTTGGAATCTTATCGCCGGGTTTCATTTCGCCTTCTGATATTTTCTTTTGCAATTGATTAACAACATCATCAACCAATTTAGGCCTATTAAGCGGCTGGAATGACATCTTCGAATTCATCAGATCATCTCCTGTTTAGAAAGTATAGCATAGCTGCCCTCGAGTTTACATCCTATTTTTTACAATCAGACTCTTTCCTTGAAAGATCTCGGTAAGCTTCTTAGCTTTCCTTTCTCGTAAGAGTGTTGTATTTTGTGCAACTTTAGGCAAGCAAACCCGCGTTTTCCACGCGATTGTTGCAAAATATACAACAATTTCAGCCAAAAATCGCTCTATACCCTCTAAAACGACTGAATTGTTGTACAACATACAACATCTCATAGCTTGCCCAGAAGAAATCAGGGAAATTGTTGTACGTTGTACAACTTGCCTTTCTATTCACTCTACCCTTTATCAAAAGCCGCTAATTTCAATCAACTTTCATTAGACGACATAAAAAAAGGACTTCATCGAATTTAACATTCGCGGAAGTCCTTTTTTACCTCTATATTTACGAGACTTATTTGTCTTTTTTAGCGTGTGAACCGTCGCAGTTACCTTCAGTGTTTTGTGTGTTTCCGCATGCGCATTTACCCATGATCTCAGCCTCCTCACTTGTTTGTGGTGCTGAGGTAATTATATCTATTTTACTTACAATTGTAAAGCGAATAATTAAAAGTTAGTAAATGAGTTTAATTATCATTCTCATTACACTCGTCCACACTTCGTTAGCACTCTCCTGCCGAGACTGCCAAGAATTTGACAATGACGTACTCCATCATGCAAGGTATAGTTATAGCAACAGAACATGAACGATAGTTTGCTAGATTCAAAATATATAATTAACCTTTGGGAGGTACTATGAAATCCACTAAACTTACGATGATCGCGACGGCCGCAATGGCTTTCTCCTTATTTACTTCAGCTACACTTTCTAATCCGGCTTCCGCTGCAGCCAAAACAAGCGCTGATTTCACAGATTTGGCTGGTAGTGATGCCGCGCTTAAAGCTAAGATTGATGCGATGATTGCAGCTGGTATTTTTGAAGGCGTCTCGGACAACACATTTGGCATTACGCAAAATATGACTCGTGCTCAATTTGCCAAAGTAGCCACATTGATTTACAACATCACTGTTGATCCTACCGTTAAGGTGTCCAGTTTCTCTGATGTTAATGCCAATGATGCAGCGAATGGCTGGGCCATCCCTTATATTGAAGCAGCAAAAAAAGCTGGTCTTATAGATGGTGTCACAGACACTACTTTCGTTCCCGGCGATTCTGTAACAACAGCTCAGCTGGATACCGTTCTGCTTAAAGGTTTAGGCAAAAAGATTTCCATGACAGGCTCACCTTGGTACGCAGATGCTGTGAAACAAGCAACAGATCTTGGCATTCACCCTACTAGTAAATCTGGCGACCAGCCTGCCAATCGCGCTGACCTTGTTCTAAGCTCCTACACAGCTCAGCAAGTTTTCGGGAATCAAACACGCATTTCGATTACAAAAACGCAAGCTTCTTCTTCCGATAATAAGAAGGTTCAAGTTACTTTCAATAAAAAAGTGGATGCTAGCAAAGCAACGCTCACATTGAAAAATGGTACAACAGTCGTCCCTACGACAACAGAGTGGGCTAGTGATGGTCAATCGGTAACATTAACGACTACTCTTGCGCTTGCTGCCGGGGATTACACGGTAACGCTTGGCGGACTCGATGCTTCCACTGTCCAAACAACAACTGGCAGCTTTAGCGTTACTGCTCCTAGCACAGGGAACGTTTCGATTACCGGTACCTACACATTAGCTAGTGTGCTCGATAGCGGTCTAACAGATGCAGCTACAGGATTAAATGATCTCGTTGACAAAGCAACTGCTGAAGATCCAACAAAAAGTAAATTAGCTAAAGAAATTGAAATTAAAGTGACATCGGCTAGTGGAGATCCCATTGCGATCCCTGGGGTTGTTCAATCCGTTCATTCCTCTGATTCTAGCATTGCTAAAGTGGGTCTTACCTCAGACCATCATGCTTACGTTCTAGGCAACAAGCCGGGAACTGCAGAAATCACTGTCCTTGTCCAAATTGGAAATGGCGACGCAAAGCAATTACACGTTACTGTCACGGTTAAAAGCGACGCGATCACTGCCAAGGAAATAAAAGCAGGACAAACTTCCATTGACAAGACGGTAACAGGAAGTGTTTATACCTTCAATGCTTATACGGAAATGGATCTTTCCATCACAGATAACTATGGTATTAAGTATAAAAGTGATGACATTAAACGCTACAATTTCGCACTAGGCACCCTTTTCATCACGAATGATATTAAGGGGAATGCCGGAACAGCTGTAGGAACCGTAGCGGTTGACGCGGCTGGAAACGTTACTGTGACTGGTAATGTGACTTCCTTCGAATTAACTGCTGTAACTTCAACAGGTGAAAAAGCAACAAGCTACGTGACACTTAACCACTAGTAGAACCAAAAAAAGACCGTCAGAGCATTCACTCTGGCGGTCTTTTTCATCTATTATGGCTTAAACGCCAGCAATGCCTCTCTAACCTCGGCCACCGTGTCCATTTCCAGAATCCTTTCAACTAACGCCACGCAATCGCTGCGGTTCAAATCCGTAATCACTTTCTTCACCTTGGAAAGCGATGAAGCCGCCATACTCCATTCATGCAGACCTAAGCCGAGCAAAAGCGGTGCAGCAATCGGGTCACCTGCCATACTACCGCACATTCCGCTCCATTTGCCTACAGCATTAGAAGCATCGATGACTGTCTTGATCAATCGTATGACCGCGGGATGGAAATAATCGTATAAATAAGCTACCTTCTCATTCATACGATCGACAGCAACCGTGTACTGCACAAGATCGTTCGTCCCGATGCTGAAGAAGTCAACTTCCTTGGCAAATCTGGAAGCGAGTAATGCTGCTGACGGAATTTCAATCATAATTCCCAATTCTACAGAATCCGCATAAGGGATTCCTTCTTGGCTAAGCTGTTCGCGAGTCTGCACATAGATTTCTTTCGCCTGACGCCATTCTTCCATGCCCGAAATCATCGGAAACATGATTTTCACATCACCGTGAACCCCCGCTCGCAAAATCGCACGAAGCTGGGTTATAAGCAGCTCCTTACGGTCCAGACAAAGTCGAATGGCCCGGTAGCCAAGAAAGGGATTCATCTCCTTCGGCAAATCCAGATAAGGAAGCTCCTTATCGCCACCAATATCGAGCGTTCGAATAACAACAGGACGTCCCTTCATTGCTTCTGCTACTTGCCGGTAAGCCTTATATTGGGTTTCCTCGTCAGGCATCTGAGATTGCCCCATAAATAAAAACTCTGTACGGTACAGCCCTACCGCTTCAGCCCCTTGGCTTAGCAGGCTTGCCGATTCCTCCACCGTACCGATGTTTGCAGCCAGTTCCACACGGAAGCCGTCCTTCGTAACAGCATCCCGTTCCACATAGGCCAGCAGTTCGGCCTTCTCTTCTTCATCACGCTGCATGAGAGCGTGGTAGGATTCTTTGGTTGGTGCCGATGGGTTTAAGATACAGTTTCCAGTCGAGCCATCAATAAGAAGCTCATCTCCATGTCGAATCTGGTCAATCCCATCCCCTAATCCCAGAATCGCTGCGATTCCTAATGAATTGGCCAAAATAGCGGTGTGGGAAGTCTTGCCTCCTATACGAGTGACAAACCCGAGCACCAAATTTTTGTCCAACTGAACCGTATCAGAAGGTGTCAAATCATCCGCTACGAGAATGACAGGCTCCCCGATATCGGAAAGCTGTGTTCCTTTGCGTTCACATAACTGAGCGAACATCCGGTTTCCTACATCACGGACATCTGCCGCGCGCTCCCGCATATATTCATTCTTCATGCTTTCGAACAGAGCAACAACCTGCGTGACCACTTGATGTATCGCGCTTTCCGCTGTCCACTGTTCGCCTACTATTAATTTCTCCATGGGTGGATAAAAAGTTGGATCTTGCAAAAAGCTGATTTGTCCTTTCAGAATCACAGCCTTTTCTTCCCCAAGAGTACGCTGCGCCTTCTCAATCAGAACTTGCAGTTCAGCCTGACAAGCAGATTTGGCTTCCCGAAGCCGTTCAACCTCGGTATCGACATCTTGTGTTTTCTTTTTCTCTACGTCCGTTAGTCGCACTGGATCGTACACGAATGCTTTACCTGTGCGAATGCCGGCGGATACCCCTAGTCCTTGCAATGCTCTCTCCGTCATACTAGCATCTCCTATCCCTCAAGCTGCTATAAGCAGCTCTTATACTTCTCCAAAGCCGCTTTCCACCAATTCAGCCAAAGCATCCATCGCCGCTTGTTCATCCGGCCCTTCTGTTGTCAGTGTAATAACCGAGCCCTTCTCCAGCCCTAACGTCATAAGACCAAGAATACTTTTCCCGTCTATGATCGCGTTATTAGGTTCATTGTAATATTCAAGCTTTACGGTTGATTGAAAAGATGCAGCTTTTTCAGTAAATAGTTGGGCAGGGCGAATATGAAAGCCGGAATCGTTCCGGATCGTAAGTTCTTTCGAAATCATGTTTTTGTTCTCCTCTTAGATGGTTTGTAGAATCGTTATTAATTGCTGCGCTTCTGTTACTTTCAACAAGCTTTCACGGAACTCCTCATGAATCAACTTACGGGAGAGCGCGATCAAAATTTGCAGATGCTCATTGCCTGCGGCGGCCTCTGGCACGGCGATCATGAAGACGATCCTCACGGGCTGGTCATCTAGTGATTTCCAATCAAGAGGCCCAGTCAACTTGGCAAAAGCAACGCCGGGCTTGCTAACTCCGTTCGACTTCCCGTGAGGAATAGCGACCCCGAAGCCTATACCTGTAGAACCGGTCTCTTCCCGCTTCAAAACCGCTTCCAGATATGCTGCTTTATCCGTAATACAGCCAGCGGCTGCAAGTCCGTCGATCATGGATTTCATACATTCTTCTTTGCTTGTTGCTTCCAATGGAATTAAAATACTTTGCTCATTCAGCAATTCTTGAATATTCATATGGGTATCCTCCTAAATATAAAGGGGGAAGAGATTCCCCCTGCGTGATTAGATTTAATTGGTGTAAAGATTTAGTCTCTTACAGGCTTCTTCAATATATTCAGCATAATGGCTGTAACAACCGTTCCTGCTACGATAGCTAAAGCATACATAGCCAGTTGGCCAACGGCATTCGGGATCGGCAGGACGAAAATCCCTCCATGAGGCGCGCGCAAAGTAGCGCCGAACAGCATGGATAAAGCGCCTGTTAAAGCAGAGCCAACCATGATCGAAGGGATCACGCGGAACGGATCGCCTGCGGCAAACGGAATGGCACCTTCCGTGATAAATGAAATTCCTAGAACAGAAGCCGCTTTACCGGCATCTCGCTCTTCCTTCGTAAATTTCTTCGGAGCTAGTATGGTTGCCAGCCACAAACCAAGCGGAGGTGTCATTCCAGCAGCCATTACTGCTGCCATGGGACCATATACACTGCTGGCCAACAACCCTACCGCGAACGTATAAGCCGCTTTATTCACAGGGCCGCCCATATCGAATGCCATCATCGCTCCCAACAGGAGACCGAGCAATACGGCATTCGTGGATCCGAGCGATTTGAGCCATACCGTCAAACCATCCATAATTGCTTTTACGGGTTCGCCAATGACATATATCATTAAAAGTCCAGTAATTCCGGTAGCCAATAAAGGAATAATTAGAATAGGTTTCAAGCCTTCAAAATTCTTAGGCATCTTGATATAATCTTTCAACAGCTTCGCGACATAACCCGCAAGAAATCCGGCAATGATTCCGCCAAGGAAACCAGCTCCCATTTTTGAAGCAAGCATCCCACCAACAAGACCCGGCGCCAAGCCTGGCTTTTCCGCAATGGAGAAGGCGATGAATCCCGCCAAGATCGGTACCATTAGCGCAAAAGCTGCTCCGCCGCCAATGTCCATTAAAGCTGCGGCAAAAGTACCCTGTTCTTTAAAAGCCTCAATGCCGAAAATAAAAGATAGCGCAATTAGCAACCCGCCAGCAACAACCAAAGGAAGCATATTTGAAACGCCTGTCATCAAGTGCTTATAGGCTCCGGTTCGTGAAGCGCTGCGCTGAGATTTCGACTGCTCTACTTGCTTCAGATAATCATCAGCAGAGGCCGCTTCTTTGTTCAACGCTTCATCGAGAAGGCCTGCCGGGTTTTTGATTGCCTGCGCGACAGGGACTTTAACAACCGGCTTTCCAGCGAAACGGGATTCTAATACATCCGTGTCCGCAGCTACGATAATGGCATGAGCTTCGGCAATCTCCTGCTCGGTAAACTTGTTTTCTACTCCGACAGCTCCTCTGGTTTCTACTTTAATCGTAATGCCCTTTTCTCTAGCTGCTTTCGCTAAGGATTCAGCAGCCATATACGTATGTGCAACACCGGTTGGACAAGCAGTAACAGCAAGAATCTTTTTCATAGACGCCCCCGCCTTCAATTCGAATTTGTTGTTTTTGGAATAGACCATATGTTCACACTGCCCAGTTTTTCTTCCACTTCAGCAAGCGTACAAACCTGTGTTCCCGGCTTCAAAGCCGTAACAGTTCCTGCAGCCGAGCTCCACCTCGCAGCTTCTTCCAGCGACATGCCATGCAGCATGCAATAAATGAGCGCGGCTACCATGGAGTCCCCAGCCCCCACTGTACTTAGAGGAGTAATTGGAGCAGGTTTGGCGCGAATGGCCTCCGTCTTCGTTACAAGAATCGATCCCTCTCCACCTAAAGAAACGGCCACGTAAGCAATCCCTTTAACGATTAATCTTCTTGCCGCATCAATAATCTCTTCATCCGTCCGGAAGGACTCTCCGAAGAACGACTCCAGTTCATGAATGTTCGGCTTGATCGCGTAGGGAACAGCCTCAATACCATGGACGAAAGGCTCACCATCGGCATCCAATACGGTCCGAACACCTGCCTCATTCGCAATCTGGATAAGTGTCTTATAGAAATCACCAGGTACTCCCTTTGGCAAACTGCCCCCCAGGACAACCAACGAAACATGATGAATATCGGTTCTGAAACGATCAAGAAATTGACTTAACACGTCATCGTCTACCGTGAATCCTGGCTCATTCAACTCCGTTGTTTCTTGGGTTTGTTCCACATAGACCTTTAGGTTCGTTCTTGTTTCACCCTTCGCCTGAACAAACCAATTTGGGATGCCTAGACTCGTAAGTGTATCCGTCAGCACATTCCCCTGGCGCCCTGCACACAAGCCCCAAGCCGTCACATCAACGGAAAAATTCTTCAATACCTTGGCGACATTGATGCCCTTTCCTCCAGCATCCATTCTCCATTCTTTAATTCGGTTCAATCCGCCCAGAACAAAATCTTCCACAGTTACCGTTTTGTCCAAGGCCGGATTCAATGTAATCGTCAAGACAGGCTTCATGACTTCCTCCCACCTGTCTGTACGACGGTAACGGTAACCCCAGCCGTATCAAGCTCTTTCAGTGCATTGTCCGATATACCGTCATCCGTCAACAGCTGGTCAATCTCGGATAATGCCGCAACCTTAGCAAAAGATACTCTTCCGTATTTGCTGTGGTCCATGAGTAAAATCACTTGCTTGGTTGAACGGAAGAAAGCCCTTTTGGTCGAAGCCTCCAACATATTCGGCGTTGTCAATCCAATGACAGGATCTAGACCATTGATAGCCACGAAGGCTTTATCTACATGTACGGATTCTAGCGCTTTCTCAGCTAACGGACCTACCATCGCCAACGTTTCATGACGTAAGGTGCCGCCCGTAAGAATCAAATCGATTCCTGTGTTGGCAGACAATTCTTGAGCTACTGCAACGGAATTGGTTACTACCGTAAGCTTTTTGAATGTTTTCAATTCCTTAGCCAAATAATAAGTTGTAGTTCCCGAATCGAGTATGATGGAATCGCCTTCTCGAACCATAGAAGCGGCTTCTTTGGCTATCAGCTCCTTTTGTAAACGATAGCGATCTTCTTTTTCCACAAAAGTAGGCTCTGAATTGTCACTGACAAAAGCTACAGCTCCTCCATGCGTACGGCGAAGCTTGCCTTCTTCCTCAAGGATCTTCAGATCTCTGCGGACCGTTGATTCAGACACCTGAAAATGCTGAGCCAGCTCTTGAACGGACGCACGCTCTTTTACTTGAACATAATCGGCGATCTTCTGCTGACGTTCTTCCTCAAACAGCATCACGACCCCCCCTATCCCATTTCATAGATTTGCGCATATACGGTCATGCGTTTGATTGTTTGATCTCATTTATGATTATATGTGATCGATATTTATTTGTAAAGCGCTTTCTAGAGGTAATTTCTTTCATACTAGTCATATTTGATCACAACATATTAAGCTGCCGCTTCTAAAAACCCACCCTCAAAGGGGTGGGTTTTTAGAAGCTCCTTTGATGAGGCCACTTTCGCTTTTCTCCGAGTTCGGGCTGAAAACGTCCAATTCACAAGAAAATACACTCTTGGCGCTGCGCTCACCTGACGAATACATAAATTACAGGAACCACACCAACCCCCATCCACATATATTGGTGTAGCGTATTTCTAGCAAAAAACTCTAAGGAGATCATCCATGAATTATCCTCCTTCCTATTACACACACCCCAATTCGCCCTATGATCGTTACCCTATTCCTGCTGCATACTACCCTGCTTACTGGGCTTGGCATCGTGATTTTCCTCCAGTCGATACGAAGGTACTCTCACATTCGGCTGCAACCTCTCAGACCCTCCTTCGAGACGCCTCTCTCTTAATTCGAAAGCTGGAAGACCCAGCTATAGCCGGCCAATTGATGAGCAATGCCCAGAATGGCAATCAGAAAGAAGTGGATCGGATTATCCATACTTTTGGCATTGAGTCCATCATACTGACTAAATTTACACCAAGCGTTGTTCATTTCACTATCGATCCTCGCGTCCCCGAGAAACAGTGCTGTGAAATAGTATTGTCCCTAAAATGGGGCAAATGACAAAAACAAAGAGCAATCGAAACCAACTTGTTCGTTGGCTTGGATTGCTCTTCATAATTCTTATCGGACGTCCGCTGCGTTCAAGAATGGCCATACCTTCCCCAGCCAATTAGCTAGAATGACGAGCACAATCCAATAAAAGATATAATAAACATCTAGCATCGAATAGGAAGATACATAATAAATGTCCGTTTTTTTTGCGCGGAAAAACGCTTCGCTTCCATTGCCACAGCCGTCCGGTGGGCGCGGCGTATGCTTTGGGCAAGCAGCGGAATGGCATACATTCGCAGCGTCGTATACCATCCGGTGATTGGATTACGCTTTTTCTTCCCCCGCACCTTCAGCGCATAGCGAAGGGTTTGAAATTCTTCGAGCATGAGCGGCAGCATGCGCAGTGCGGCGAGGAAGCTGTAGGCGTATTTCGGCGCGACTTTCCATTGCTGCATCATGGCATAGAAAAGCGCAACCGGCCGTGTGGTCAAGCTGAACAGCAGCCCGACCGCGGCAACCTGAAGGCCCCGAAAGCCCAGATGGATGCCGCGATAAAAGCTTTCTTCGGTGATTCGGATGAAGCCCAGCTGGTACCAAAGCGTATCACCGCTGCCGAACATCATCATCCCCGTGGACGAGGATAGGAAGATAAGCAGGAACGGTGAGGCATACAACAGCAGCCGCTTCATCGGATGGCCTGAGAACAAGAAGAGCGGTACCAGTGCGCCCAAGGTCAAATACATCATGGCATTCAGATTATGCGTGAACACGACAACAACAAACAGCAAGATGGACAGGATAAGCTTTACACCCGGATTCACCCGGTGCAGCCAGGTTTCACGATACGCGAAAGTTATTTGCATAGCATCGCAGCTCCTTCCGGAGCATGTGCGACTGAGCCCGGCAGCTTCTCAGCCGGCAACTCCTTCACATGCCCTGCTTCAACCTGCCAAACGCGAGTGGCGCAGCGTTTCACAATCTCCGGATCGTGCGTGACCATCACGATCACAGTTCCGCTCGCCCGCAGCCGCTCCAGCTGCTGCAAGATGCGCAGCGTACCGCGCGCATCAAGCCCGAAGGTGGGCTCATCCAGCAGCAGAATGCTTGGGCCGCGCACCATCGCGGACGCCACGCTTAAGCGCCGCTTCTGGCCCATCGACAGCTGGAACGGATGCCTTTTGCGCAGCGCGAGCAAGTCGTATTCCCTAAGCAGCCGCTCTATAGCCGCCCGCTGCACATCCCGCCCCTGCTCCGCCTCCGGCAAGGAGTAGGCCAGCTCCTCCTCCACCGAATTCGTGACGAATTGGAATTCGGGGTTTTGGAACACAAAGCCGACTTGCTCTGCAAGCTGCTCGACTTTGCTGCCCTTAACCCCCTCGATCCAGCAGCTGCCGTGGGTCGAAATGAGCCGCATGATCGCTAGCAGCAGCGAGCTTTTGCCAGCGCCGTTGGCACCGACAACGGTAATCCAGTCGCCAGGATAGACGCTCAAGTTATCCACAGAGGTCTTGATCTGCCCTCCGCGCAGCCCTTCAAAATCGCGAAGGGTCATGACCGGAGCCGCAGTCTGAAGGACGGAGGTTGTTTTTAGCTCCAACTCATTATCGTCCCAAACACCAGGGTACCAGATCCCGTACTCGATCATTTGCTGTTTGTAAGCTTCGAAGACCTCTTGAGGGGGACCATCTGCTAGCAGTCCTCCGTCTGGTGACATGACGATCAAGCGGTCGATGAATCCTAGGATGCCGCTTATTTTATGCTCCACGATAACCAGTGTCTTCTCAGCACTAATCCTTCGAATCGTTTCCCATACCTGCTCAGTGCCTTCTTCATCCAGAAGCGCCGTAGGCTCGTCAAGGAACAGCACTTCCGGTTCTAGCGCGAGCACACTTGCAATAGCCAGCCGCTGTTTCATCCCTTGTGACAAATTCCCAATCAAGGTATGGGTGTTTTCTAGTTGAAGCCCCACCAGCTCCAGATAATATGCGATACGAGCAGGCATCTCCTCACGAGGGACTTGTAAATTTTCTAAGACGAAAGCAATTTCCTCATCCACATACGGCATGCAGAACTGTGTCTCCGGATCTTGAAAGACATAGCCTGAGCGGCTTGGAGTGTGGATGCCATCTGCCTTGAGCGGAATCTCTACAATATCAGGTACAATACCGCTCAGCACTTGAAGCAGGGTTGATTTCCCACAGCCGCTCGGCCCCAGCAGCAGTACCTTCTCTCCAGGTTCAATCGAAAAGGAAACCCCCTGAAATAACAGGGGGGCGTCTTCTCCGGGATATTTTAACCTTAAATTCGTAACGCTCATTCCTTTGCTCATCACGTTACCTCAATACGTCGTAATCTTTCTTTGAAACAGGACGAACTAGACTGAGCACACCGGTACGAGCCAATGCACCAGCTAAGTAGTAAGCGAATACGCCGGCGATCAAAGCACTGCCCAACAGACGAAGTCCAATAAACAGACAGTAGTTCCAGAACGTGAGTTGATCAATATAACCATAGTAATTATCCACGAGCAAAGATAAAGCTGCGGATGCGAAGGACGCTAGGATCGTCACGCCCACATTTGCACGGCGGTAAAGGAAAAGGGCAAAAACGAGTTCGGCACCAAGCCCCTGCAGCAATCCATATACCAACGTTGAAACACCCCAAGAGCCACCAAAAAGCGCCTCAATCGTCGCAGCCGCTACTTCAGCCAATAAGGCAACGCCAGGTTTGCGAATAACCAGAAATGCGAAGGTTGCTGCCATAAACCACATGCCATAGCTCAACTGCTCCGCGTGAAGGCCGAATGGTTTCAAAATATCGTACATAGGCCCCCATACGCGATAAATCACACCAAACACCGCTGAGATCACAATGGTGATCAAAATATCCGTCAATTTCAAACCCTTTGCTGCTGTTTCTTTTTGCGCCATCTGTTTGTTCGACTCCTTTTCATATTTAAATGTGTAAAATGAATAGGCGAACACGAAAAAAAAGCCCACCGGGTAGCGGCAGGCATAAAATTAGTGCATACAAGGCACTTCATTCTCTACGCTGGCATTACCCAGATCAGATTAACGGTCAGTGGCATAGGGCCACTATCTCAGCCTGACTTCATCAAGCACCCGTGTTGCTATTCATTTGGCTTAACTGTAGCGGATTGCCAACTTTTTGGCAATGCTTTTTTTGGGGGAATTCGCTCTATTTTTCAATCAAATGCTGCAAATCATTCGTTAATCCGTTCAGCTGGCGAATGCTGTCTACGATATCTTCCACACGCCTTTGCTGCACTTCGGCACTTGCGAGCACCTCTTGTACGGAAGCTGCGGATTGCTCAGTAATCGCTGCAACGGACGTCATTTCCTCAGCAACTCTTTGCGACGAAGTTAGCAATTGAGCATTCATGCGCTGCAGGTTTTCCGCTTGTTCCATGACTTCAGCCGTGTTATTGTTGATGACTTCGAACAACTGATCGACGCTCTCCGCTGATTTCTTACCTGATTCTACGGCGGTAATGCCGACGGCAACCTTCTCCACAGCTGTCTCCACTTTATTTTGAATAGAGCCCAGAATTTCCGAGATATCTGTGGATGCCACATGTGCATTCTGCGCCAGCTTACGAATTTCGTTCGCAACAACGGAGAAGCCTTTGCCATGCTCACCTGCGCGGGCAGCCTCGATGGAAGCATTTAACGACAAGAGGTTCGTTTGATTCGCTATTTCGGCAATCGTTGTTACGATATTTCCGATTTTCACATTTTCTTCATTGACCGCATTCATAATTTCTGACGTTTCGGTCACGATAACGGTAATATCATTGATTTTGAGCGACAAATCTTCCATCTGATTCTTGCCTTCATTCGTCATCTGCGCTGTATCACGGGATCTGCTGCTCATCGTGTTCGAAGCGGAAGAGGTCATCTCAACGGTCTCATTTACTTCCTGAATAGCGGTTGTAATATCCGTGATGCTGGTTGCTTGCGACTCAATGCCAATCGATATTTCTTGAAAAGCAGCCACGACTTCTTCGGTAATTCTGCCCGTAACGGACGCATTTTCTTGAAGCGTATTGCTGGATGTTCCAAGCACTTCTGTTGTTGTACGGACGCCTGTCAGAATTTCTTCTGACTTCACACGCGACACCTCAGACTCTTTCACGCTTTTAACTACATTAGCAAGCATTCTAGTTCCAATTTGGCCTTGCCCTACCAATGTTAAAATGGTCAACAAGTAGAAAGCGTTAATGGTTACTAGGCTGAAATCCCCGGGTAATGTGGAGCAAAAATAGTTCAAATTAATAAGTCCAATCACGGCATTAAGCAAAAGCGGTCGGAAGTTCATATACAAAGAAACGAGGGTCAAACCGAGAAACAAGATTAGAATACTGGACAGGGCGGGGACATGGGCCATAAAAAAATAAGAAATGATGTTAAAACCTATAGCAATGACATACATCGTGTAAGGCACCCAGATTTTTTTCCAAGTTAAGATAGTACATATGAGAGCAATCGGTGCTCCGTAAGAGAGCAAAGTCATGATCATTTTCGGCGAGTGATAGGCTGCGGCGATTCCAAGCACCAAGCATCCCCATAAAAGCTTGACCATTAATCCATTTCTTCTGTGTAATTCTAATCGTTGTTCTGACACTGGAACTTCTCTCCTTTTTTTCTACATGAAATGACATTTTATTACATCATTCAACAAGTGGCTGAAAAATCCTCTATTTCGAATGATAACGAGCAAATCTTTACGCAGAAATTGACTTCTAGCCAATAGTATAACTACAATATGTAGTGTTGATATTTAAAAATTTATTCAAAAAGGAGATCATTTATAATGGATCATTCAACCATGCAGCACGGACCTGATTTTATGGCTATTTTGCTCTACATAGGATTGGCTATTTTTGTTTTGTCGATTATTGGCTATATGTTGGCCGCGAAAGCGCACAAGCAGAACACAAGTCGATTGAAAAAGGTGGAGAAACAGGCTTTGCAAAAAAAGCTAAAGACCTTGCTGCTTCTCTCTCACACTCTCGTTATTATCGCGATATGCTGTGTGGGAACCTCGCTAATTCAGCAAAATCCCAGCAAATACAGTGTAGAAAAATTGAATTTTAATGCTCCTATCCAGGTCGTAACAGATAAAGATTATGGACGAGGGCATGCTGAAGGTACACTAACCTATGAAATGAAAATCCCGACCTCCGGTACACACAGTCCACATGACTTAAAGTTCGGCTTTTATAAGGAAAGACCTTCCTATGAAATGCTTGTTCATAATTTAGAGCACGGCGATATCATTATTCATTACCACCCTGATGCTCCTAAAGAATTACTAGATCGACTCGACTATTTAACGCATTTTAAGAAAGCCGGAGCCGGTGTACTAGCTGTACCGAATCCAGATGTACCTAGTGATCAAGAGGTCGTCGTAACCGCTTGGACGAAAACGATGCAGCTAAAAAAGTTTGACGAAGCAAGTGTGGGAACGTTCATCTACCAGAACATTGATAAAGGACCTGAACAGATCCCTTCCGAAGTACGCCGCGGCGGCGGTACGATGTAAGTTAATACTACTTGCGAATCGTTTCACGGTCGGATACTAAATCCGTTGGCACTAAGCCGGTTAGACGCCTGAATACACGGTAAAAATATGACGGGTCATTGTACCCGATGAACTCGGAGATCTCGGTCACTGATAGCGCAGAATGTCTAAGCATGTAGATGGCCGTTTTGATCCTTATAGCATGGACGAACTCACTGATCGTTTGACCTGTCACTTTGCGAAAAAGTACCGCTGTGTAGTTCGGAGATCGGCTTATACACGCGGCAAGCTCGTCTTTGGTCACGTGCTCGCGATAATGGTTCTGAATGTAGCTTTTCATCTGCTCCACTAGCTGTGCTGTAGCGGTCGTTGTAGTATCTTGGTCCCACTCTCTATGGAGATAAACAAACATCTCTTTGAGCAGCGCTTCACACAGCGTTTGGTAATAGGATTGCTTGTCTTGCCACTGCTGATGGATAAGGCGCAAACGATCGACAATCAACTCATATTTACCCGTTATTCGGCTAGTGTAATGCTGCAGTTGGAGGAGTGGGAACAGTTCTGCTGCTTCCTTAGCAGTGAATTGAACGACGTACTTTTCATGGATCTGGGTCGGTACACTTCTTCCATAAAAGGGGGTTTTGCTCGGTATGAGCAGCCATTGCCCTTTCTCAACTACCTGCTTCTTCTCATTGATCCAATACACACATCGGCCATAGGTAACGAGAACGAGCGTCCAATTGGGGCATCCCTCCAACTCTTCCTTGTACCAATTGCTGCTTTTGTCATACGTAAAGGTTATTACCTGCATAATGGCACCTTCCTGCATACTATAGTACATACATCATACTATAGTTCATAGAACTTCGGCTCATTTAGGCATATAATGAAGCCAAAATTCATTCGTTACTATCGAAAGGAAGTCCTAAACACCATGCGTAAAACAAAAATCATTTGTACCATGGGACCCGCTTGTGATTCCGTCCCTACTCTTAAAGAATTAATTCGTGCGGGCATGAGCGTCGCCAGATTGAATATGGCTCATGGCGATTTAGATGAGCATCGGGGACGCATTCAGCGCGTACGTCAAGCAGCTGCTGAGCTTGGTGTCATCATCCCTATTCTGATGGATATTAAAGGTCCGGAAATCCGCATCGGTCAATTGAAGGATGCTTCCTACGATTTGCAAAGCGGCGATCACATTGTGCTTACGACTGAGCAAATTATCGGCGATTCCAAACGTGTTTCTGTGAATTACCCTGGCCTTCCGCAGGATGTTAAGCCGGGGAATCTTATTCTTATTGATGACGGCTCTATCGAGCTTCGTGTAGAAATGATTGACGGTACAGAAGTTACTTGCAGCGTCTTGAATCAAAGTGTCTTGAAGCAGCGTAAAGGTGTTAATCTGCCGGGCGTGCGTACTTCCCTACCCGGTGTTACCGAGCGCGATGTGATGCATATTAAGTTCGGAGTTGAAGAGAATATTTCCATCATCGCGATGTCTTTCGTACGTAACGGAAACGACGTTAGAGAAGTTCGCGGGATTTTGGAACAGCATGGTGCAGCGTTTACGCCGATTATTTCGAAGATTGAGAACGAAGAAGGCATGACGAATTTCGCTTCGATCCTTGAAGCTTCTGACGGCATCATGGTTGCGCGGGGCGATCTCGGCGTTGAGATTCCGACGGAGGAAGTTCCGATTGCGCAGAAAGACATGATTCGCGCTTGTAATTTAGCAGGCAAGCCTGTTATTACGGCGACGCAAATGTTGGATTCCATGCAGCGCAACCCTCGTCCAACACGCGCAGAAGTAAGTGACGTGGCGAATGCGGTGCTTGACGGCAGCGACGTTGTCATGCTTTCCGGCGAGACAGCTGCAGGCAAGTATCCCATCGAGTCCGTGACGATGATGGCGACGATCGCCGAGCGCGTAGAGCAAACCATGGAGCGCAGCTCCATGATCGACGCACAGCTTCAGTCGAACAACGAAGTGACTGAAGTGCTTTGCCAAGCGGTCGTATCATCCGCTAACAAGCTGCACGCTGCAGCGATCTTGACGCCTACGGAGAGCGGCTTCACTGCTCGGATGATCGCAAAGTACCGCCCAGAAGCACCGATTATCGCGGTGACGTCCAACGAATATGCGATCAACTACCTGAGCATGGTGCAGGGCGTTATCCCGATTCTTGGCGAATTCTGCGACTCCACTGACGCGATGATCCGCTCTGCCATCGGGCAAGCTGAGACGCTCGGCTACGTGAAGAAGGGCGACATCACTGTTGTCTCCGCCGGTATCCCAGTAGGGAAATCAGGCACGACTAACCTGTTGAAGGTTGAGCGGGTTTAGTCATTAATTAACCGTCTGCTGCATCTTTCACCAGACAATTCTGTAAAAGACACCCTCTGGGTGTCTTTTTTTGTTGGGTGGCTTGGGAATCTCCCCTGAATTTCGCCTAGGGTGACACTACCTGCATTTCGTACATCAAAATTATGGGTTTATCCCCTTTCGGATGGAATTACCTGCAAAATGTGCAGCTGATTTCGCCAAAAAGGCTGAAAACCCTCGTTAAGCGGAAAATTTGATGCAGGAAATGCAGGTAATCTACGCGGTAAGTGCAGCTACCGTGAATTTTGATGTAAGTTTTACAGCAAATTTGTTTGAACAAGCTCCACTTGCTGCGTTCCAATGAAGAACTCAGCCTGAGCTTTTGCAATTTCTTAATCCTTTTCCCCTCTGATCCTCCCCTATACGCTCGATACTTACTCCCATTTGGGGTAGACTAATCTAGCTAAATGATGATGGAATAACGGAGGCCCCATGATTATCCGACTTGGATTCGTATCTATAGCAATGGCGATTTTTAATAACACCCCTAGCTCCACTTTTACATATAAGCTCTTCTCTCAGCGTCCGCGGGAGGAGGCCATGCAGCGAGCCCTCGAGATCGGACGCAAAAATCTCGAGGCAACTCAGCGAATTCTGTACTATAATGCCGCTCATGGTATTCGTTTATTTCGACTATCGTCGTCGTTGATTCCTCTCGCTACTCATCCGGATGTGCAGATTGATGTGGCCACCGAATATAGAGATGAGCTTCGAAAGCTTGGCGATTTCGCCAACAGTCAGGGAATCCGCCTAAGTATGCATCCTAATCAATTCACGCTGCTAAACGGGAGTGACTCGGTTGTGGAGGCCGCTATAAGGGACTTGCACTATCACGCTGCGATTTTGGATGGGATGGGGCTTGATGAGTCAGCTATCATCAATATCCACGTTGGCGGTATGTACGGAGATAAAGCAGCCGCCACGGAGCGGCTATTTGTTAAGATACCTGAGGTGCCCGAGCATGTCATTCGGCGTCTTACATTTGAGAATGACGACAAAACTTACACGCTAGAGGAAACACTGGCCGTGAGCAAAAGGCTGCAGCGCCCCTGCATGCTGGATTTGCACCATGATTGGTGCAACCCATCCGCAGCTTCCCCCATCGAACTACTGCCAGACATCGCTAAGACCTGGGGCGACATTCCGATGAAAATTCACGTCTCCTCGCCAAAGGATGAGAAAGAATTCCGTTCTCATTCCGACTACATTGAACTCGATCAGCTCATCCCTTTTCTGAAAAGCTGCAAAGAGGTTGGCCTCCCCCGCATCGACGTCATGATTGAAGCCAAAATGAAGGATCTAGCCCTGTTCATGCTCGCGGAACAGCTTGGAAAAATTCGCGGCGTGAAACGAGTGGATGGCGGCGTTTTGACGTGGTAGAACAAAAAACCGTTTCTGACCAAAACTCAGAAGCGGTTTTTATTCGCTGTCGAATCCTTTTTATCCAATGGTACTGTATGAATCTGGCTCTTCACATGCTTTATCGCATTAATTTCACCGCCGATGATAATGATGAGCGCCGAAATATAGAACCACGTCATGAGCACGATGATCCCCCCGACACTGCCATAAGTCGCGCTGTAGTTGGTGAAATTATTGACATAGAAGGAGAAACCGAAGGATGTTAATTGCCATCCAACTGCAGCGAATATCGCTCCAGGAAGGACGCTTTTACAGGTGAGACATGTATTGGGTGCAATATAGTAAATACCGATGAAAACCACAAACACAATGACAAAGTTGACGATCCAGCGCAGGTTGTTCCACAAATTCACGTGCTTCACTGAAATCGGAATGTTGGCAAGCGTCCAATCCCCGATCCAATGACCAAACACGCTGAGCAGCAGCGCTGAAGCGATGACAATGAGCATGCCCAGCGTCAGCATCACAGCGAGAAAACGCGAGTGTATGAAGCTTTTGCGCTCAGGCAGCCCGTACGCTTTATTAACGGCAATGACGATCGCATTCATCGCTGCGCTGGCACTCACCAAGGCCAATATGATCCCGAAGGAAAGTGCCCCTCCTCTTTTCACATCCAACAGATTGCTAAGCGTTTCCTCGATCCACCCGGCGACTGCCCCCGGAATATATTCTTTAATGAGCCCCATGACATCATCCGAGGAGAACGGTAAATACCCCAATAGACTTAGAATAAATAGAAGAAATGGGAACAACGATAGCAAAAAATAGTAAGCGCATTGGGCTGCAAGCCCCGTGGCATCATGCTTTTCGAACTGATTCCAAAGCAATTTTAAGTAAGATATCCCCATATGTATATAGGTCCTTTCATCGGTCTATAAATGTGATAGAATAGATAGTCCAGTATTGCTATGAAACAGGTGATGATTTTGAGTTCTCTTTCTATTTACCCTACACCATTAGGTACGAAACAAACCACAGAGCGACCTATCCCGCATGCGCGTATGGCGCTTTTAACGAATAGTTCCGATTTTGTGTCAGATAGCGATCGTGACGCTTACTTTTTCCGCGACTTGGAAAGCCATCAGATTCTGTTGAATGAAGCGCAAGTTCAGGCTGTGCGCCATTTCAAAGGTCCCTTACTTACCCTGGCTGGAGCCGGTTCCGGGAAGACGACTGTTCTGGTGTGCCGAGTGGCTTATTTACTGCGTGTCCACCGGGTTCATCCGTCGAATATGTTGTTGATTACTTTTTCGAAAAAGGCCGCCGAAGAGATGCGGGAACGCCTCACGTCCATGCCGGGTCTTGATCATAGTATGACCAATACGATGCAGGTGCGGACATTTCATGCTTTTTGTCTCAGATTACTGCGAATGAACGGGTTACAACAAGAGATTCTGAGTGATGGCCGCTATCAGCAAATCGTCTTCAAACGCATCATGCTAGGCATGGGGCTGCAGGATACATATCAACCCGAAGTGCTCATTTCCTTGCTTTCCTCTTATAAAATGCAGCTGATTGAGGTTGAAGACCTCCCAGAAGGAACGGAAGAAGACAAAGAAGTGAAACGGATTTTCATGCAGTATGAGCAGTGGAAAATGGAGCAGCAGAAGATTGACTTCGATGATATTTTGATCAAAGCGTACCATTTACTAAAGCAAAACACCGATGTCTTGCGCTCGCTGCAGCGAAAGTTCACTTATATCAGCGTCGATGAGTTCCAGGATACGAATACCGTGCAGTACGAAATCATTCAAATGATTGCAAAGGACCACGAGAATTTGATGGTCGTTGGTGATGATGACCAGACGATTTATTCGTTCAATGGCGCGCGAAATGAATTTATTCTACAGTTCCATGAGAAGTATCCTGCTGCCACGACGGTCACTCTTGATATTAATTACCGTTCTACTTCAAGCATCGTCGGTCTGGGAAATGCCATCATCAAACACAATGTGCAGCGGAAGTCGAAGACCCTCCTCGCCACGAAGGAAAGTGATCGGAAGCCGCAATATGTGAAACCCACGAATAGTGACGACGAGGCCGATTGGTTAATTAACGATCTTCGGATTAAAGTAGCCGAGGGTGGCAGCCAGTATGGCGATTTCGCTATTTTGTATCGGACAGCCAGCAACAGTCGGGCGATTATCGAGCAGTTGATTCTTCATAATTTGCCTTTTGTGGATTACGGTAGCAATGACTCCTTCTACGATCAGTGGATGGTGAAGCCGATTATCGATCACTTAAGGCTTGCCCATGAGCGGCGTAATTTCGAAGCTATAGAAGGTGTCCTCCCTTCATTATATATAGGACGGGACCAAGGCATGCGGATTATTCAAGATCAGGAAGCGATTCAGGCGAAAAAGTGGCCGCTCATCCACCTGCTCGGTCTGCCTCAGCTGAAAGATTTTCAGAAAGAAAAGCTCAAAAGTCGCATCCGGCTCATTAAATCGCTTGCTGAAATGAAGCCACTCGCAGCCGTTCAGGCGATTCGCAAGGATTTCTATGATGCTTTCCTAGAGACGAACAAGCGCAGCAAGCTGACGAGTCACAGAGAAATGCTGAAGGAAACGCTGGACGAGCTGGAATCTTCGGCCAAGCGATTCGATACGGTGGAGCAATTTCTTTATTTTATCCATGAGGTCGCGGAAAAACGCACCGAAATGAGTCGGCTCCAAAAAGAACAATTCGCGAATAAAATTTCGCTCATGACGATTCATAAATCGAAGGGACTGGAGTTCCCGATCGTGTACTTGCTCTGTGCGATTGAGGGCAATATGCCGCATAGCTCGGCACTCGATGCCAGCCATCTAGACGATGTAAAGATGGCTGGGGTTACGGGGCGCGACAAGGGAACCGCCGCGCTGGAGGAAGAACGGCGACTGGCCTACGTCGCCGTCACGCGCGCCAAGGCTGAGCTGCTGATCAGCTCGCCGGCGTTTTATCGCGGGAAGAAGGCGGAGCCTTCCCGCTTCCTGCTGTCCGCGTTCCCTGGCGCGGACCCTGTTGTCAGCCGCGAGCCTGCTGCGGCTGTGGGTTCTGCAGCGGCGCGGCGCCCAGCCGCTGCTGGGAAACCCGCCGCCGCGACTGAGCGGGTCGCGGCGTGGATCTGCGAGCAGGTCGGCTGCAAGGCCTGGTCACGCATCTCTTCGCCGCAGGAAGCGAAGCTTGCGGCGAAGGCGTGCCCCTTGTGCAGCGCAGCGATGGTCAAGGGCAGCCGCATGGTTTCGCTCACTCGCTAGCCGAGCATGCCTACATGCCCACTTAAGCTTTTCGATGGATGATTTCCCCATCAAGGCTCCAACTTTCAGCAAGGACTCACGTTGAACAAAAAAACGCCTTCCGGCCGAGCCCGATGAATATGCATATATCCACAATCTCACTCAGCTCAGCAAATCCCATAGCTAACCATGCTAAATAGGCATTAATCTACACCTTACCCCCTAAATCAATAAAAGCAGCAATCCCCTTTGGGAATGCTGCTCTCTTTTTTTTACACAAGTTCCTTCAAAGCCTCTAAAGCCGCATCATAATTCGGATGCTCCTTCATCTCCGTTATATACTCCACATAACGAACGGTATTGTTCTCATCCAAGATGAATATCGCACGCTGATCAAGCTGAATCTCTTTAATCAAAACGCCATACGCTTGGCCGAAAGCGCGACTTTTATAATCAGATAGGGTTACGACTTTATCAATGCCTGCAGCCCCGCAGAAACGACTTAGTGCAAATGGAAGATCCACCGAAATCGTCAAAATGGCGACATTATCTCCTAGCTTATCTGCTTCCACATTGAAACGACGCGTCTGTGCATCACATGTGCCTGTATCCACGGAAGGGACGACCGAAATCAGCTTCACTTTGCCTGCATAATCCGATAGGCTGACCTCTGTCATCAAATCCTTATTCACCTTAAAATCTGGCGCTTGATCGCCAACCTTAATTTCCGGTCCTAGTAAAGTAACTGGATTTCCTCCAACTGTTGCTACCCCTGTGCGTTCTTGTACTTGTGTCATATTCGTATTCCTCCTGGGATTTTATATGTTTTAGGTCATTAGATTTGTTGTTTGTTAGGCTTTCTCAATAACCGCTTTAAGCTTCTCTTTGGATTGTACCCCAACCAGCTGATCAACCAATTGACCATCTTTGAATACGAGCAGTGTAGGGATACTCATAACGTTATATTTAGAAGCGGATTCTGGGTTATCATCCACGTTGATTTTTACAATTTTGGCTGCATCGCCGATCTCAGCAGATAGCTCATCTAGAATAGGAGCGATTATTTTACAAGGTCCGCACCAAGGGGCCCAAAAATCTACAAGTACAATACCCGCTTCAATTTCATTGTTAAAAGTCGCATCGGAAATTTGTTTAACTGACATGGCTAATTCCTCCTAAAGGTTCTTTTATATTTTTATATTAAAAAGCATTTAGCATGCTGTTCGGAAATAAATCGTTCACAATCAAGTGCCGCCATACAACCGCTTCCTGCTGATGTAATGGCTTGGCGATAAATGCGATCCTGCACATCCCCACAAGCGAATACGCCAGGTACAGTCGTTTGCGATGTTCCGGGAATAACCTGCAAATATCCGAGCTCATCTGTTGGCAGCTGTCCGCCTAGGAAGCTAGTATTCGGAGTATGCCCAATCGCTAGAAAAATACCATCTGCCTCCAGCAGCTCTTCCTCGCCGGTTACGTTATTGAGCACCTTAAGTCCGGTCACTCCAAGAGGGCCAGCTACGACTTCAAGCGGTGTCCGATTGAGGCTCCAGGCAACTTTTTGATTGCCGCGGGCGTGATCCTGCATGATTTTCGATGCTTTCAGATCGTCACGACGGTGCACTACGCGCACTTCAGAAGCGAACCGAGTCAAGAACTGTGCCTCTTCCATCGCTGTATCCCCACCGCCAATCACGATAATCTTCTTGTTTCTAAAGAAAAATCCATCGCAAGTTGCACAGGTGCTAACGCCTTTACCAATATTGTCGGATTCACCGGGGATGCCCAGTTTCTTGGCCGTTGCGCCTGTGGAAATGATCAGCGAGTCCGCTGTCAATTGACCTCCATCCTCTAAAAACAAGGTGAATGGCCGTTTGGACATATCGACTTCTGAGACCCGACCTGGCTGAATCGTTGCACCGAAACGCAATGCCTGTTTACGCATATTGTCCATCAACTCCGGCCCCGTGATGCCATCCGGGAATCCTGGGAAGTTGTCTACTTCCGTGGTGGTAGTTAACTGCCCCCCAGGCTGTATGCCTTCTATGACTAAAGGCGACATGTTCGCCCTTGCCAGGTAAATCGCTGCGGTCAACCCCGCTGGTCCAGTTCCGATAATGATCGCTTTGTGATGCATAGGAACGCCTCCTTTAATACTTCGTGGTAATTGTATGATTTTGTTTTATTTGTCAGCAATTTAATTTGAAACAACCTTATGAATGAATCATACCAATTCCATTTAACATTGTCAACAATTAATTTGTATACAATCTAAATTTAGGGATGATCCCCTTTGTTAATGGCAGATTCAGCCTATCTATTCATCAAACTTTCAGTCAGCTTTCAAGTGGGCTTCAGTTTCAATCGGCATAATAGGCATCAGGTCAAGTCATTCCAATTACTGAAACCGAAGGGAGCATTCATAATGAATAAACGTATATCAGCAAATCGTACAAGGAAATGGGTATCTTCTCTTCTGCTGCTCAGTCTTATCGCTTATCTCATCGTCTATCCTCCTCTTAAGAAAACCGATCAGGCATCAGCAGCATCATCAGCCGTAGCTAAGGTTAATGGCGTCAATATCAGCACGGATCAGCTCTATAAAGCGATGCTAGTAAGTGGCGGCCAGCAGACACTGGACTCTTTAATCACTGATGAACTTATTAACCAAGAAGCACAGAAGACGGGCATTCAAATCACAGATGAAGATATTCAGAAAGAAATCTCATCCATTCAAAGTTCCTACGCTTCTAATGATGAGTTTCAGCAAGCACTCACCTCTTACGGCATGACATTAGACGATCTAAAGAAAAATATGAAGACTCAAGTTCTCTTGAAGAAAATTCTAGAACCTCAAATTACGATTTCGGATGATGAAATCAAACAATATTATGATGAGAATATCGAATCATTGAAGGTCCCTGAGCAAATTCAGGCTTCTCACATCTCGGTCACGACCAAAGAAGAAGCGGATGCCATTCTCACTGAGTTGAAAAAAGGTACGGACTTTGCAACGCTTGCCAAAGACAAATCCCTAGACACTGCAACCAAAGATACAGCCGGAGCTCTTGGTTACATCTCTAGCGGTAAAATGGAAGCAACCTTCGACACCGCGGCCTTCGCCTTAGCTGTAGGTGAAACAAGCAGTGCCGTTCAAACAAGTACTGGATACGACATTATTAAAGTAACTGACCGTAAAGCGGCCTACACGCCTACAATGGAGGAGAAAAAGGAGGATATTAAAACAACATTAACCAACCAAAAGTTGTCTACCCTATCTTCTACTTGGCTGCAAGAGAAGAAATCGCAATCGACTGTTGAGAACTACTTGAGCAAAGATGCTTAATGTATACAAAAGAAGGATGCCCATACCGGGGCATCCTTCTTAGCTTTTATGGCGTCCGACTTTGCATCTCATCGAGACTCTTGAACTGGTATCCCTGACTCTTCGCATCGTCAATGATTCTGGCCAACGCCTCCGTGTTATCCTTGGACACCGAATGAAGCAAAATGACAGCACCTGGATGCAGCTGCGCCATCACATTTTTGTACGCATACTCCCAGCCCTTCTGATGCTTGGGCTCCCAATCGCGGTAAGCAACGGACCAGAATACGTTCGTATAGCCAAGCCCCTGGCTAACCGCTAACGATTGGCCACTAAATATCCCTCGCGGCGCGCGCAGATAGCGCATCTCCTGTTGTCCAGTGAGAGTTCTGACCTCGTCTTTCACTTGATTCAGTTCTTTCTGAATGCGTTCTGCCGATATTTGACTCATATCCGGATGGCTCCAAGAATGGTTGCCGATCAAGTGACCTTCCTGTGCCATCCGCTTTAACAATTCAGGCTCCGTCCTGATATAATGCCCCGTAACGAAGAAGATCGCGGGTACTTGCTTCTCCTTCAGCACGTCCAAAATCTTACCGGTATAGCCCTGCTCATAGCCATTATCGAAGGTTAAGTACAATTCCTTTAAAGCTGGATCTCCTGTGAAAATAGCCCCTCGCTGCTTCAAAAGGCCTTTGAAGCCTTCTTCATCAATCGACGGGGGCTGTCCTTTCGTACTTTTCTTAAATCCAAAATGATAAGACCCATCGGCAGATGCCATCGTTGCTTGCCCGAGCAGCATGGCGAGTACGATCGTCAGAATTCGCATGTATTTCACGGTTGAACATTCACTCCTTGCCTTTTGTGGATTGGTACAGTCTGATTAGACTGTTACTAATATGCCACATGTTAGATGGAGATTATGTGTTCTTTTTCAATCTATCACTTTCCCAAAAGCTTCTACAATGTCAGACCGAAAAGCATGTCCGACTAGTTTCTTAATTTCAGCGTACGCTTCTCTTGGGGACGTGGCTTGTCGGTATGACCGCGGCGTCGTCATGGCGAGGAACACTTCCACTAAGCCGAGCATCTGCGAAAGCAGCGGTATCTGATCGCCCGCGAGACGATACGGATAGCCGGTGCCATCTACTTTTTCATGATGATAAAGGAACGCTTTCTCGACCTCTTGAAAATCGGGGATGCCTTCGCACAATTCCTTCGCCATGAAGCAGTGCTCCTGCACCACTTCGAACTCAAACTCTGTCAATTTCTCTTCTTTTTCAAACATATAATCCGGCAGCTTGACCCTGCTTACAAAATGCAAGAGTGACAATAAATCAATCTCCCAATCTTGCACCCGCAAGCTTCCATATTCATTCACAAGTGCTTTGAGCAGCACACTCATTTCACCGATTTCTTTACGCGACGTTTGTGTTTTCCGTTCTCCTACGGGGATGAAGCATTGCAAGATGTTAATCACTTGCTGTTTTTGCTGCTGAAACGCGGCGGCCTCGACGCGCCTTTTATGTTGGTTAAAGGCTGTAATAATAATTCCGCCTAAGATCACGCAGCCTAATGCATATACACCTTTTGTCGTCGCCATAATAATGGGAGAGAACCCGTCGTTAATCCCATACGTAGGACCAAAAATTTGAAAGAGTAAGAAATACAACAGAAAAATGACAGAACCATATAGATAAACCCTGAATTCAACCAATAAACTGAGCATAACAGGGAAAAAGATAAGAGCAACCCACATCTGATGCAAAGCCATAGGGTTATACAATGTGATGATAACAATCACTAAGAATAGTAATGAGGGGGTTATCAGATTCGTATATGGACTGTCTTTTGGCATACTTTTCTGAATCGCGTACATCCCCCAGGCAAAAAGGGAAACGGTAAACGAGGTCATCATATACAGCTTAGATTCGGAGTTACCGTTAACCAACCAGTATGACAAGCCACTCAGTGTACAGATAGAGGACATACTACCAATGATAGCCATCAATAGTTGATGAACCGGCAGTTGGCCGAATCGTTGTAAATTCATCATAGTGAACTCCTTCTTGAATCTGGTTGATCGCTTATGTTCTCCTTCGACTGGAAGATAGAGGCACCTTTCATGACATCCGCAATGGTGGATAGAATCACTTCAGGACTCGTATCTTTCATCAAGTAACCGTCAATCCCCGCTTTGAAAGCCCGATAAATATCCTCACTCTCATCAACAGCCGTTAAAATGATAATTTTCATTTTCGGATACCTAACCTTAAGGGTCTTAGCCCCTTCAATAATAGAAGTACCAGGCATTTTCAGATCCGTTAAAAGAAGATCGGGCACTAACGCTAACGACTGCGCAATCGCTTCATTTCCGTTCGTCGCCTCACCCGTAACCGCGTAACTCCCACAGCTGTTGAGCAAAATATGAAGACCTTCTCTTACGATACAATGGTCATCAGCAATGACTACTTTATACATAGGCGATACTCCTTTCACGTGGGATGTAGGCTGTAACCGTCGTACCCATGACAGCTTCGGATTGAAAAGAAATGGCTCCATTCAAGGCTTTAATTCGATTTTCCATGCCTCTCAGCCCAAATCGCCCCTGCTCGTACACCTCGGATATCTGCATTCCGATGCCATCATCCTTAATGGTAATCGACCATTGTACAATCGTGACTTCAATCCTCACATGGATATGTTTGGCCTTGGCATGCTTAATGACGTTGTTGGCTGCTTCCTCTACCAAGTGATAAATCGCTTCTTCGATATCAAGCTGCTCACGCGCTACCCAACCAATGTTCTCAAAGATTGGCACCACCTCGGTATGTTCAGTAACACGGTGCAGCAGCTTCTCAATGGCACTATGGAGATTGAATTTTCTCTTCTCATCCTTAAGCTCGATGATGAATTGACGAATATCACGATGGCTTTCTTTCACTTTTTTCTCGATCTCCGTCACATAAGGAAGCGTCTCCTCGCGAACATCCGGGGGAAGCGCATTTTTCAATTGAAACAGCTGAATAGAGATAAAGAAAAGCTCCTGAGCGATCCCATCGTGAATATTTTGAGCAATCGCATCGCGTTCAAGGGCGACAGCATTTTCTTGAGCATCTAGCAATTCCTCGTTGACGAAATGGAAAGCTTCCAGCTTCATGAGGATAAATTGAATATAAATTTTGTGTAAAATAGACAATTCATTCTTGCCTGTTTTAACAAGCAGCCAACCATACTTTTTCCCACTACGGTCTAGAAGGACTTGGACGTAATAAGGCACAGCTTCACCTGTAGGCGATGGTAATTGGGTGTAAATCTTCTGGATATTCGCCCTATTCTGTTTCATATAATTCGTAAAATATGTATGCTTCCAACTCTGAACCTTTTCGTATCGACCGGCATTTTCCACGCAAAGGATAACTTCCCGCTCATCTAAAATATGCTGAAGCAGTTCCTCTACATAGGAAATCGTTCCTTGCTTCATTGGCTGTACGTTCATGTGATGAGAAGAATAGATCATGACAAGCTTGCGAAATTGTTTCTGTACATTTTGCGCTGCATAATGCACTAGACTTACTACGCAAAAGAATGCGAATACGATAAATCCGTAATCAAAATGAGCCAGTACATATCTATATATGAGAACATCAGATGTCAAAGCAAACAGAATCGGGATACCCGCTACATAAAACAGGAGGATCGGATAGTACTGTCTCCAGCTCACGAATTGTTTGACCATCCAGAGACCTGTAAAACTATAGATTAAAAACGGACTGGAAATGCCGCCCGTCTGCCCAAGTAAATAAATCCCAAAGGATACATCCGCGATAGCGGCCATGATCGCCACTTTTCTACGCATTTTATTTAACTGTAATAGGCTGTATATCGTCTGAAAAAGAACCGCAGCCAACAGCAGTCCAGGCGTTACACCGCCATCCTTTGAATACAGGATGAGTCCAGACAGCAACAACGCCCATCTGCAGCCAAAAAATACATATAAGCCCGTTCTGTTATGTAAGGACATGTCCTAACTTCTCCTAAACTTTATGAATTCTTAATGGTCTTTTGGCATATTTTGTTATACAATGGAGCCAATTGATGAGGCGTAGGTACATAGTAATAGGTATTTGGCACTATTTTAGTATAACATAGCTGAGATCTTTTTGGAGGGAACCCGCTTGATTAATATGATTATCCTTGATGATCACCCGCTTGTTCGCAAAGGAATTCGCACGGTTGTATCATCCGGCCAATCGATAAATGTTGTTGGGGAAGCCGCGAATGCGAAGGAGGCTCTACGGCTTCTTGAGCTGACAAAGCCTGACCTAGTACTCGTTGATTTAAATTTGGGAAATGAAAATGGACTGGACTTGATTCGAGAGGCTCGACGATCGGGACATACTTGCAAATATATCATTTTAACCTCTTCGATAACTCGAAGTGAGCTTCAATTAGCCCAATCTTTACAGGTTGAGGGCATCTGTTTGAAAGAAGCATTTCCCGAAGACTTGCTATATGCAGTTGAAAGCGTTGCTCGTGGTCGTAAATACTATGATCCTGTCCTAATGGGATCTATGATGGGCGATAAATCCCACAGCGAAGAGCAGGAGCTCTCCGAACTAACCCCCAAAGAGCTAGAAGTCCTTATGTCTCTTGGCAAAGGACTTTCCAATAAGGAAATCGCCAGCGCCCTCTACATTACAGAGTTTACGGTGAAAAAGCATGTGAGTCAGGTGCTAGCCAAATTAGTTTTAGCTGATCGTACGCAAGCCGCCTTATATGCCTTATCCAAAGGACTCGTGCAGTTTGAAATGCAGCGATAATAAAATGAAAGATCCGTCGGGATAACCCGCCGGATCTTTTTGCCTTATAGGTCAAGCGGTTCCGCGATACTATGCATAGGAAATAACGAGAAGACCGCATAACCCTTCACATCTTTGATATGAACAGGACCTAATGAAGGATCCCGACTGTCCTTGCTCTCACCCAAATTCCGATTATCTCCGACAACGAACAGGTGTCCACTCGGAATTGTCTGTACAGCCATATCTTCCGACTTTCCAGCTGTATACAGCTCAGGCAGCGGAGTTTCGTTCACGAAGATGACGCCATCACGAATGAGTACGCGATCCCCTTGAACAGCGATAACACGTTTGATAATGCTAAAACCTAGTCGCTCATCCTTAATGACGACGACATCTCCATATTTGGGCGTTGAAAAGAACAACGATATTTTATTCATCAGCAGCACATTGCCGTTCTGTAACGAAGGATTCATGGAATTACCCGAAACTTTCGTAAGCCCAATCATGTTGTTAATCAAAATAAAGGCCAGTGTCAGGAGTAGTATGAATCGAATCCAGCCCCATACTTCACTTTTTTTCTTGATTACGGGCTGTCTAAGCTCTAAGACTTCTTCCGTCATATCTGCTCACCTCAACTTTTAAGTCTGTTCAATTATTGTTGGTTGTACGTGACATGAACCACGGTTGCTGGATTTGGTTGCTGTCCATAGACATCATCCGTTACTGTTGGCGGCTGTGGCGCAGGGACTGGTACAGGCATTGGCACAGGCACTGGTGGTTGAATAGGTCCTGCTGGTGCAGGCAGCGGTGCCGGTGCCCCTTGTGGCAGAACTAAGACAACCGGCGGGCTAGGTGTGAACACGAGTGCAGGCGGAACATAGCTGTTCGCTAATGTATCCATTGCCCCCTGTGCACTATCCACAATCGCTTGGAGCTTATTCAAGATTTGCTGACGATCTTGTGCTGTCTTGATATCCGTACTGGCGAGCAAAGATTGCGCATACTGTCCAAGAGCCTGAAGACGAATTCGCTTCTGCTCCTCCGTGAATGATTCCAAACTTCTGGATGATGCTTCGAGTCGAAGCTGCAATTCTTTCTTCAACAGTTCCTTTTGCGTTTCGGTCTCTGACTTCATCGATTGATCCAAGCCTTGGATGACTTGCTCTGTTTTCTTATTGAACCAAGAAGCCATGGAGCCCGCAATATCAATGTCCGCATAGGAAATTCCGACCGACGCCGTAAGTACAACAGTTAAAGAAACAATTCCAGCGGCGACAATCCGTTTGGATTTCAGGTTGCGTTGCTTTTCATTTCTAGTGACCATTTTAATTCCTCCTTCTTCTCTTAGTGAATAAAGGTAAGCTTGAGGCCCCGTCACCGGGGCCTGTTTGCCTATGTTATTATTTCAAACCGTTGATTACGATAGTTTCCAATGCTGCTAAACCAGTAGTTTCAAGGGAAGCACCTTTATCCGTAATTGCTTTTTTGTTTGCTGTTTCTAAAGTATCAGCAAGTGTTTGAAGTTCTGCTAATTTAGCTGCGATTTTAGCAGCCAAGTTGTCTTTAATTTCTTGGGATGCAGCTGTTCTTTCAGCAGCAAGCAATGTGTTAAGTTCTGTTTTTGTAGTTTCGATTTTCGTAGTCAAAGCAGTTGCAGCTTGAGTTTGAGTCGTACCTACCGCCGTAGTCAGGTTGTTTACGGATGTTTTCCCTTGGTCATTAACATCTTTCGTAATGTCTAATTTGGCTACAAAACCAATACCATCAATTACACCGTTGTTAATAGCGTTCGTACCATTTACTAAACGGTCGTACTCGCCAGGCATGCTGCCTTTAATGCTTGTGTTTTTACTGTCGATAGCCGTCGTGTAAGTGTTCAATTGACCGTTAATAGAACCTTGTACACGAGTCGTTTCAGTTGTACCTGCTGTTTTTACGTCATTCACTGCTGTGTTATTGATATTTTTGTAATCAGTAACCATTTTTTCTTTGTTAGCAGCTACATAGCTTGCAACGTCTCCAGCGATTAAACCTTTTGTGATGGCTGATGCTGAGGAGTACCAGCTTTGAAGTTGGCCACCAGCGTCTGTTGCTGCGAATGCTGTACCCATACCTGCTACTAAACCTGTTGCAATAACACCAATTGCTAATCTACTCTTCAATGCTTTCATCATTCATCAATCTCCCTTAGAATAGTATATTGTTTCATTGCGCTCACCTGAAGTGAACCCATAACTCACCATGACTGACTAGTTGCCCAGCTTCGACGTTAATCCTTGAATCGTTTCCTGAGCCCATTGATCGATTTCACGGTCATTCGCACTCTTCGAAGCACTTACGTACTTGTCGAAATCTGCTGCTGCACCAGTCTTAGCAAGCTCTGCCGCGCTTTCGATTTGACCAACATAGGATTGGCGAGCCGCTGCTATGCTGTCGATAGCCTTATGACTAGTGTCATCTGCCATCTTCTTCAAGTTGGCATTTGCCTTGGATGTCGATTCATTCGTCGATACGCTCAAGGATTGAGAAGCTTCGTCCAACCCTTGTTGGACCATAGAATTAATTTCTTTCGTCCCCTGCTGAAAACTTGCTTTGTACCAATTTTGCAGAGGCTTACTTACATCCGAGTAGGCGTAAGCCGTACCCATAACGAGGAAAGTTGAGAGGCCCAATGAAACGATCATCACTTTGCGTTTCAAACGAATCATCGTGCTGCCCTGCCTCCTTCTTGTTCCGATCTCGCTTACAAACCTATTGTATCCCGCCATACGATTCGTGACTTCGTCCTTTAGAGTAATTTATATCTACTACTTTCGCAGTGTCTGAGGGTATACTTTAGTACCATATGTTTTAAGTAAATAAGCTTTTACAACCAAGAAGCTACACGATACGGTCAAGCTGCGAAATATGAAAATGGAAGAGATGAAAGGCGGAGGTCCCATCACTTACATCCTCACGGCACTAACCGCATTAGGGGGCGCCTTTATCCTGGCACTTCTCTTGACGCTTGGCAGTGAGACAACCTGGTTGACAGGGCTTACGATTGGCTTACTTATCGGCCTAAGCATTTCGCTGAAAATCGGGATGAATTATTTGTTCGAGAATAGCAAGCTGCAGTTGTATTTCATCACCATCGGCTACCACTTGGTATCCTATTTGATTGCTGGCATTATCATTGGAGCCTGGCAGTCCTAATGTCATAGAGATAGACTCACAAGAGCGCCTCCACAGGAGACGCTCTTTTTTATTGCCTCTAACGTGTTTCAAAATCGTCTAAATCGTTTATTCAGGTATATCCCCCCATTCCACTTGGCATTCACTCGAATATACTGGAGCACAAGATCTTTGGGGGTGGAGATAGTGCTTCAACTTAATGGAATCGTTGGCGGTAGCTCACCAATCTCGGTTGGCGCTGGAAAAACGATACTGCTGCAGCAAATACTTATTCGTGTGAAAAGTAAACAAAAGTTAATTTTGAGGGATATCAACTTCTTGTTTAACAACGAGGCCTTTGCTATCAAAATTGAGGCTGAACCCTCGCCGGGCGTCTTTATAGCCAGAGGGGGAGCTGGTGATTTAACGCCTCGTAAAGTGTTAGTTAATAATACAACTGGCGAGGATTTGCTTATATTCCTACTCGTAAGTGCCGTTAATAAAGCCAAGAACTCGAGATCCTTGAGTCGTTCAGATAGTTGGCACATGACCTTTGTGCGGCGTTAAGTATGATGACCAAATGTTTAATCAGTAGAAAAGAGGATACAATGAACCGGAAGCAAATGCTCCTGATCAGTACAATGGCCCTTACCTTAAGCCTGGGGGGAACCACATGGATTGATCCTTTAAGAGCTAATCCAATTGCAAATAAACAGAATACTGTTCCTATAAAAGAAGATCTGCTGCATGTACTGGGGCTATCCTCAGAGGAAGATATTTACATTGCCCAGTATAATGGGTTATCTCTAGCAGATATTGCCGAAGCCAACAAGGTTGACGTCCAGAAGGTCATTGAGCTTCAATTAGCAGAGTTAACCGAACAATTAAACTTACGGCTGTCCAGCGGCAGCATTACACCTGAGCAATATGAAGCACAACGTGCAGAATTACCTGAAATTATTATCAAAAGTGTATACGCCATGTAAGGATAAAATAAGGATAACCGACTCCGTCGTCCTTCAGGAACAACTAAAAAACGCCCGCTTGGGCGTTTTTTTATGTTACTTACTTGTTGTGAACTCACATCTATGTCACTATCAAATGAAGAGAAGCTCATTAGGAAAGGACTACGACTTGATCATGAATTTTCATCAACTTATTCCGCTTGTCCCTCTCATTGAACAGATCGAGACGAATAGTTCCTCTCTTACGGCCGAATGCCCAGCCAATAAGTATCAGCTTATTATCGTACGTCGCGGACACATCACGATACTTGGCCATGATCAAGAACCAACGGTTTGTTCACAAGCCTATGCCTGCCATCCGGATCAAGGTGCCTATTCCATTCAAGTTCCCAAAACCAAAACCGAGTGGTTGCAGCTGGTTAGCAGACAAAACGAAAAAGGATGCTAAACCAATTTACGGTTTGCATCCTTTATGCCCTTTTTACTTCGCGTGTTACTCCCCTAACTCATCCCGCGCAGCCGATCTGCAATAACTCTCAGTTGCTGTTCGGACACTAAAAACACAAAGAAACCGCTCCAGCAACGGAACGGTTCTATGCGATGACGATTTCTTTCAGATCATCTCTTTAAGGCGAAGAACTGAGCCCTATTAGATGAATCTACTCCTTATTTGGATCCCTCATGCTCTTGCGTGCCACCCCTGTACGATAGGCAGCTTCAACAACAGCCTCTCTTACCTTTTCCACCACTTTCTGGTTAAAAACGCTGGGGATAATGTAAGTCTCATTCAATTCTTCATCGGTTACTACGGATGCAATCGCCTGAGCAGCTGCCAGCTTCATTTCCTCATTAATCTCACTCGCCCTGCAATCCAAAGCACCGCGGAAAATACCGGGAAAGCAAAGAACGTTATTAATTTGATTCGGCTTATCAGATCTCCCTGTAGCCATCACTCTCACATATGGCTTGGCAAGCTCGGGATCGATCTCCGGCGTTGGGTTCGCCATCGCGAAGACAATGGGGTCCCTCGCCATGGATCGGACATCATCTACCGTTAAAATGTTCGGAGCGGAAACACCAATGAATACATCCGCATGCTGGATAACGTCGGACAAGCTCCCTGCTTCCAAGTTCGGATTCGTCATCTGGGCAAACTCGGTCCAATGCGCATTGTCGTATTGTGTATTTCGGTTAATGGCGCCATAGCGGTCCACCCCGATTAAGTTACGCACTCCGGCGGCGAGCAGCATCTTAGAGCAAGCGATACCTGCTGCCCCAATGCCATTAACAACAACTTTAATGTCCGACATTTGTTTGCCTGTTATTTTCAACGCATTCAACAAACCGGCCAGCAGCACGACCGCCGTGCCGTGTTGGTCATCATGAAACACGGGAATATCGAGTTCACGCTTCAGCCGTTCTTCGATCTCAAAGCAGCGAGGCGACGATATGTCCTCTAGATTGATGCCTCCGAACGCCGGAGCTATCGCTTTGATGATGCTGACGATTTCATCCGGGTCCTTCGTGTCAAGGCAGATTGGGAATGCATCCACGCCCCCGAATTGTTTGAACAGCATCGCCTTGCCTTCCATCACCGGCATCGCGGCCAACGGTCCGATGTCGCCAAGTCCAAGTACAGCCGTACCGTCGGATACCACCGCGATCATATTCCGTTTGATCGTCAGCAAATAGGCTTTGCTTGGCTCTTGCGCAATGGCGGTACAGATTTGAGCGACCCCAGGGGTGTACACTCGCGACAAATCGTCACGGTTTTTGACTGGAATTTTCGAATTTATCTCAATCTTCCCACCTAAGTGGACAAGGAAGGTCCGGTCCGATACGTGAATCACCTTTACACCGCTTAAACTTTGAAGAGACTCGCCGATGAGCTGGCTATGTGTTTGATCGAAAACATTCACAGTAATATCGCGGACAGTACTCGTGCGACCGGAAGAAATGACGTCTATGCCTACAATATCTCCTCCTGTCTTTTCTATGGTAGCCGCGATATCGCCGAGCGAGGTTAATTCTTTATCGATTTGAAGCCGAAAAATCATATAAGTCGTTGCACCGCTTGGAACTGACATGTTCCTGTTCACTCCCTTTAATTTTGCTCTAATCGAGTTTTTGCTTCCAGCTTTTATTGCTTGCCTTCCAGCAGCTCAGCTCCCGCTATCCCCGGGTTTGTCATCTCATATGGATCGAGAATAATTTGCAATTCTTCTTCCGTCAGAACATTGTAGATCAGGCAGAGCTCTCTAACAGGCTTTCCTGTTAAAATGGCTTCACGCGCGATTCGTGCCACCACTTCGTAGCCGAGATGTGGATTAAGCGCCGTGATCACGCCTACACTTTGCTCCACATATTGTTTGCAGCGCTCCTCATTAGCTTCGATCCCTTCCAAACAATGCACGCGGAAAGCTTGGAATACTTGATTCATCATGCTAAGCGATTGCAATAAATTGAACACCAGCACTGGCTCCATCACATTAAGTTCAAGCTGTCCCGCCTCGGACGCCAAACATATCGTATGGTCGTTGCCGATGACCTGGAATGCTACTTGATTAACGACCTCCGCCATAACGGGATTCACCTTGCCCGGCATAATCGAAGAACCCGGTTGGCGCGCAGGCAGCTGAATCTCCCCGAGCCCAGCGCGAGGTCCTGAAGCGAGCAATCGCAAGTCGTTGGCAATCTTGGACATATTGATCATGCACACCTTCAATGCAGACGACACTTCGGTGTACGCATCCGTATTCTGCGTCGCATCCACCAGATGCTCGGCATTAATAAGCGGTAGTCCACTCAGCTCAGCGAGCACTTCCACAACCCGCTTAATGTAGCGAGGATCTGCATTTAGGCCAGTTCCAACGGCTGTTGCACCCATGTTGACTTCGTATAAATGATCACGTGTTTGCTTAATCCGCTTAATATCCCGAGCCAGCACTCGACTGTATGCCTCAAACTCCTGTCCCAGTCGAATGGGTACGCCGTCCTGCAGATGGGTCCGGCCCATTTTGATAATACCGTCGAATTGAACGGCTTTGATGCAAAACGACTCGAGCAGCTCTTCCATCGTTACAAGCAGCTTCTCAATCTGAGAGAGTGTGGCGATATGAATTGCGGTCGGAAACGCATCATTGGTTGACTGAGCCATATTCACATGCGTATTAGGACTTACTGCAAAATAATCCCCCTTAGTACCCCCGAGCAGCTCGATAGCC
Source organism: Paenibacillus phytorum (assembly GCF_013141715.1). Taxonomy (GTDB): domain Bacteria; phylum Bacillota; class Bacilli; order Paenibacillales; family NBRC-103111; genus Paenibacillus_E; species Paenibacillus_E phytorum. Next base: position 115,900 of record NZ_WHOA01000004.1, read on the forward strand.
CGATTGGCGATAACCTCGTTGGCATTCATATTGATTGACGTACCTGCTCCGCCTTGTATCGGATCGACGATGAATTGATCGTGCCATTTACCATCTATAATTTCCTGTGCCGCTTGAACGACTGCATTCCCGATTCGAGGGTTTAACTGCCTGATCTCCATGTTCGCTACTGCTGCCGCTTTTTTCACAGTCGCCATCGCACGAATTAATTCTTCATGAATGCGGTAACCTGTTATCGGGAAGTTTTCGACTGCACGCAGTGTTTGAATCCCGTAATATGCATCTATAGGCACTTCTTTTGAACCAAGAAAATCTTTTTCCACCCTTAACTGAGCTGTTGTCATTGTCTTATCCCCCCAGTGATTTCAATTACGCCGCTTTCTTAACAGACTCTATATATTGCTTGCCTTTATTTTTATCGTACTGCCCTTCCCACTTCGCCATAACAACCGCGGCAATAGAATTGCCGATCACATTGACTGCCGTACGGGCCATATCCAGAATACGGTCAATTCCAGCGATAAAAGCAAGTCCTTCGAGCGGAATCCCAACCGATCCCAGCGTAGCCAGCAGCACGATAAAAGATGCACCCGGTACACCAGCAATCCCTTTGGAAGTGAGCATCAGAGCAATCACCAAGGTGATCTGAGCGCTGATCGACATGTTAATGCCATACATTTGAGCAATAAATAGAGCAGCAATGGCTTGATACAGCGTAGAGCCGTCCAGGTTGAACGAATAGCCCGTAGGAATGACGAAAGATGTGATAGCCTTCGGAACACCGAATTTCTCCATTTTCTCCATCATCTTAGGCATTGCCGTCTCGGAGCTTGCTGTAGAGAAAGCGAGGATCAGCTCGTCTTTTAGAATGCGAATAATGGTCATTACACTGGTGCCGCAAAGCTTCGAGATCAAGCCGAATACGACGAACACAAACAGAAACATCCCGAGGTATACAGCAAACACTAGCTTACCCAGTGGAACCAAGGAGCCTACCCCGAATTTGGATACTGTCACGCCAATCAATCCGAAAACACCAAGTGGTGCGAATTTCATAATTTGGTTGGTCACCCAAAACATCGATTCTGAGAGTCCCTGAAAGAAGGCTAGAACCGGCTTCCCTTTCTCACCAACTGCGGCAATACCCAAGCCTAGAAATACCGAGAAGAAAATAATGGCCAGCATATCACCCGCGACAAGAGATTCAAACACGTTTCTCGGAACGATATTGACGAACGTATCAACGAAGCTGTGACTGGTCATCTTCTCCGTCGCATCGACGTACTTGCTAATATCAGTCTTGGCAAGCGCTGACATATTGACGCCTGCTCCAGGCTTCAATATATTCGCCACGATTAATCCGAAAATAATGGCGATCGTCGTTACGATTTCAAAATAAAGAATCGTCTTTCCGCCAAGCTTGCCCAGCCTTTTTATATCTCCAACGCCCGCTACTCCGACAACGAGCGAAGAAACGACGATGGGAACGACGATCATTTTAATCAAACGGATGAAAATATCGCCCAATGGCTTTAAGTAGCTCTCAACAGTTGGGTTTCCAAAAAATATAGCTCCTACGATAATCCCCAAGATGAGACCAAACAAAATTTGAAATGCTAATCCGAACTTTTTCATGATGATTCCCCCTTTTGTTAAGCGCTTTCTTTTTCATGAAGCTTTTGGTAACGCTTTAATTGATTTCATCTTAGTGGGTAATCTACAGAAAGCTAGACGAATCTACAATTTCTCTTTTTTATTTTTACAAAAAAAATATACGTGTGTAAAAGCAAGCTATAGGTATAGAAGGAATAACGCAAACTATGTCGAATGACTTTTACTTCATGTGAGAAGGAGGGAAACAAGACACTTTGAAGGAAAAATGGTTCCTGTTAATACTCATGATCATTTCGGTTCCGATCACAGGCGAGTTGAATTTCTATCCGTTTCGAGATGAGTTTCGGGTTAGTTTAGGCACCCCCACCTTCTTCCTTTTCCTGTTGTGGCTGCGGACTCCTTCCCCTCTTGTCTCAGGTCTTCTTGTCGGGATATCGGTTATGCTCTTTCGCACAGGGCTTGAAGCGTTCCTTTACTCTGATTGGAACTGGTCCGCTTCCTTTCATCATCATTATCCGGTATTCTTCTACTACCTGACCTATGGAATCGTCTTCACGGCGGTTCGTATGAACCGGTATCATAATCGGCCGCTTATCGTTGGCTTTCTCGGCGTTTCGATTGAAATCGCCGCGACGTCGGCGGAACTACTGTTTCGATATACCTCCATCGCTGAGATGGCTTCTCTTACCACCTGGAATCAGATTGCATTAATTGCTTTTTTTCGCAGTTTTTTCGTGCTAGGTATTTTCAATATCGTGAAGTTGCGACATTCGAGGGCAGCCGAAGAGCAGCAGCGCAAAGAAAACGAGAAGATGATCATGCTTATCTCCGAGCTGTATGAAGAATCTATTCAGTTGAAGAAAACGCTGCACAATGCGGAATATATAACGCGGGTTAGCTATGAACTGTATCAGTCTCTAAAGGATGCGCATCTTCCGGGACTCGATGACCTGTCGCAAAAAGCGCTTCGAATCGCCGGTCAGGTTCATGAAATCAAAAAAGATAATCAACGGATTTATGCGGGGTTGTCCGGTTTAATTTCACATGATAGCGATTACTTACCAATGGATGAATTGGCCGGAATCGTCATACGTTCTAACGAGAAATATGCCAGATCCCTCGGCAAGAAGATTGCATTCTCACTACAGATCGATGGCGAATGCCCATTATGTCACGTGTATGCCACCTTATCCATACTTAATAACCTAGTGACTAATGCCGTTGAAGCAATTCGTGAAACGGGCTATATCAGGATTAGCGTAATACGAAACGGAGATGATATCGTTATCCGTGTAGTTGATAGCGGTCCGGGTATTGCGCCTAAGTATCAGGATCGGATCTTCATGCCAGGGTTTACTACGAAATACGATGAATCCGGCAACCCTTCCACGGGTATAGGACTCGCTTACGTGAAACAAGAAGTCGAGCTGCTTCATGGAACCATACGTGTTCAAGCCGGCAATAACGGGGTTGGTGCTAATTTCATCATCACATTGCCAGTGAGCAAGATAGGAAAGGAGGAATAGCATGATGCGTTTTTTTATTATCGATGACGATCCGGCCGTACGTTCCATGCTGGAGCATATTATCGAGGATGAGGATTTGGGAACTATCGTAGGTGAGGCCCCAGATGGGGCGCACATTGACAGCGATCTACTTGCCCTCAAACAAGTAGATATCGTTCTTATCGATTTATTGATGCCTGATCGTGACGGCATAGAAACCGTTCGTGAGATTTCCGGTAATTTCGAAGGTAAAATCATCATGATTTCTCAAGTAGAGTCGAAGGAAATGATTGGGTTGGCTTATTCCTGCGGAATTGAATATTACATCACGAAACCGATCAACCGATTGGAATTGATCGCCGTTATTCGTAAGGTTTCTGAGCTGCTTAGGCTGCATCAATCCATAAGAAACATTCAGAAATCACTAAGTGCCATTGGCATTAACAGCGCCCTTACGGAGAAAGATCCGTCATCCAGCGCAAAAACGATAGTAACAAGCGGGAATTATGTCTTATCCGACCTTGGGTTAATTGGCGAGTCCGGCTGCAAGGACTTATTGGAGATGCTTGATTATTTGTATCGTACTGATATGAATCAACCTTTGGAGCTTAACTTTCCGCCGCTTCATGAAATTTTTCAAAAAGTCGCAGAAAAAAAATTAGCCCCCTCAGCCTCTGACAGCGATTTGAGAAAAGAAGTCAAGGCAGCCGAGCAGCGGGTACGACGGACCGTGAACCAAGCATTAACAAACCTAGCCTCCCTTGGATTGCTAGATTATTCGAATCCGAAGTTTGAGGAATACTCGAATAAATTTTTTGACCTAAGCGATGTCCGCAAAAGAATGAGGGAACTGGAGAACAAGGAAGATGAGTCTCAAAGTATAATCCGACAAAACACAAAAAAGTTTATTCAGGTGCTCTATTTGGAAGCCAAAAAATTGATTAGCCAGTTGTGAGTAAGTTCCGTATCATTTGACCCGGAATATTCAATCAGGGATTCAGCCGTCGATCGCAAAAAAAAATGGCAGAGCAAGGAATAAACCTCGCACCACCATTTTCTACTTTTCTAACATAAAGGAGCCGCACTATACTCGGTAGTTGTCGCTTCTCCAGCTCCTGATCGACTTCTTAATAGCGTCAGGTGACAACTGCTCCGCGGCAGCCTTCTTACAAAGTGTAGGAAACTCCTCATCGGAAGCAAAACGTAGAGCCGCAATTTGCCCTATCGTGAGCTTGGCATCCAGCAGCTTCTGGGTCAACACATAGTGCCTGAGATTCTCTTCTGCCCGTATCGCGCGATCCTGCGCTTTTAACGGATAGGACCGTACAAGCAGGAATACAATGACTAAAATGATAGAAATGAGCAGAAAAATAACCGCGGGCAGCACGTCTGCCCCGGATTGCACTGACCTAACGAGCTGAGTAAGTGATAAGATCACTAATCCCAGCGCCAGCACACTGTAAACAAAGTGAAACAGCGGATGCATTCTACGATGATTCGCATAGTTTTGATGACCGTTACTCATAGTTTCTCCACGATTTCATCGATCTCACTTTTTAATAATAGGTAGCGATGAACACTTCTCATAATTGGCACTTTGGTTAACTTGTTTTTGTCCACATAGAGTTTCATCTGATCTTTAGAAAGACCTAATGATTCTCCTGCTTCCATAACGGTTAGTACTTCTTCATTACTTGTAGCGTTGAACGTTGACTTCACTTTTTGATTCCAGTCTTCAAAAGTATTCATTTACTCGCACCCTTCTAATTCCGTTACATTGATTATACCACAGAAATTAAAAGAGGCATCATCCAATTAGCGGATACTACTTCACGTCCTCATCATTTAAAAGCTCCAGCAGCGCTTGTGGCAGAGCAAATTGCTGGTTGTTAATGATAATTCGATTCAACTTATCGTCCATTGTTTCTGATTGCTCTTCTTTAATAACTTCAATTTCGGCATGCAAGCGTTCCATTTGCAGATCCAAGGCTGACGCGGCTGCAGCCGCTTGTTTTAATTCATCCAGAAGCCGCGCGGGTACAGCTTGATTGCCTTGATTGAATTTATAATAGATTTTATGCTCCAAACTTGCCCAAAAGTCCATCGCAATCGTTCGAATCTGAACTTCGATGCATACACTTTCTAGTCGATCCGATAGATGTACAGGCACTTCGATGATCAGATGAAGACTTTGGTAGCCATTAGGCTTCGGGTTCTTAATATAATCCTTCTCATCCAGTACTTTAAGGTCGCTTTGACTCTTCAGCATCTGGCTTATGACATAAATATCAGAGACAAACGAACATGTAATCCGCATACCTGCAATGTCCTTAATACTCTCCTTAATCCCTGAGAACGAGAGAGCTCCTCCCTTTCTATTGAGCTTGTGAAAGATACTTTCCGGAGACTTCAAGCGCGACTTAGTATGTTCAATCGGATTATATTCATGCAGCATTTCGAATTCCTGCACGAGAATTTCAATTCTGGTCTCTATCTCATCCAGTGCGAACTTATACGTCATCATAAATCGTGTCAGTTCGTTCTTGAATCTTTTTAAATCATTGATCGAAAGTTGATTCATCATGGTTGTTTCCATCCTTTGGTCGTGGTTATTTTACCAGTCCTAGCTAGTTTAATTCACATGTATCACTCGGCGCAAATTTGGTGTTCTTATTGACATCTTCCGTGGCGTCTTGGTATAGTACTCCTATCATATTCGAGTGAATACTTACGACGGAAGCACCCGTAAGATAAGGCCGATGGCCTTTCTTGCAGGTGCTTTTTTTGTTGTATTCATATCCCATTTTCAAAATTGAAGGAGGTTTTCTATTGAAAAATTTCACTGCTTTGCTCACCGCTTTAGCCCTCGCCTCGGCCATTCCAGCAGAATTGGCTTCAGCCGCTTCATTCGAAATCACAACCACGATTCAATCCTCTCTCGACAAAACGATTGCCGACGCGACTCAAACACAAGCTAATCGAATCAATGCACTTTACACCGAATTCCTCACCCTTCAGAAACAAGAACAGGACTGGGACGCCAAGATCAATACGCTGCATAGCAGAAATAAGGATACATCAGCTGAGCTGGGCAAACAGGCCAAAGATATCGATTCCGCCAAATTGGCGAAATTGGAGGAGGAGATCACACGAACGAGAGCTCGGCATCAGCCCTTATTATCTCAATACGCCGCGCTAAACAAACAGATCGAAGCCGCCCGATCACTGAAAAGCAAAAGCTTGGGCGCCCTGCTAAGATTCCAAGCTGCTGCTATGAAAATCCCCGTACAACTAGCTCGTATCGACATCAGTGCCAAGGTAAAAGCTTCCCAAGCTGCTAAAGACAAAGCATCCAAGGCGACCAAAAAAATCCGCAGCAGCCTGAATGACATTGACCCCATAAACGTACAGATCAAAGCTAAGCAAGGTGCTATCAAAACGATCCAAAACAGCCTCTCCCCGATATGGACCGCATTTAAACAAGGAGCAAAAAAAGAAGATTCGAATGCTGTTCAAAGCTCACTCACCTCCATGATTTCTCTATCCCGTCAAATGAATGCAGAAAAAGAAAGCATCTTTAAGCTTGAAACGAAGGTAAGTGAGGCACTCGCAGGGATTAAGGCTCAAATCCCGTAGGGTCTGAGGTCAATATTAAGCCAATAAAAACATTTTAGTGCGCCTTGCAGTATATAGAGATTCGAAAGACCGTAGTATATAATAAATATAAAATTCGATACTTAGTATAAAGACCAAGAGAATGGAGGAATCGTCATCAAGAAAGTAAATAAAGTTGCTCTCCCCACAGGGATTAGTCCTGATTTTCTTTGAAGAGTACGACGAAACCTTGAAAGGTTTAAAAGATAGATAATGAACACAATCACTATTGACCACCCAAGAAGATTCTCTCGATGTCGTAGCTGAGATAATTAGGAGACATTCAGTACTCTTTGACTAATGAAGCTTGTCCCAAGCCCAACTCCATCCCTGCGGGCGCAACGAATGGCAGCAATCCTGATCAAGCAGCTAATTCAGTCGTGATATCGGGTGGTTTCAACACAGATCCGCAAGACCATGGCAGGCCTGTCGTACTCATTGCCGCGGCCCTTGGGGTACCCACTGAGGTCTTTAGAGAAGCATTTCGCGGCGTAACTCCTGCAGGACTGGATAGTGGCCCAAGCTCCGAACAAGCTCAGAAAAACAAATCAGCTCTCCTTAAAGTTCTGGCTCCCTATGGAATCACGAATGAACGCTTAGATGAGGTGTCCAACTATTACCGTTATAACGGAAGAAAAAGTGAGACATGGCAAAAAACGCAAGCTACAGCAACCGCAATAGTTACGAATGGTATTGTGACTGGTGTAACCATTACAAATCCAGGAGCAGGGTATTCTTCCAATCCGACAATAACCGTAACGGGACCAAACGGTACATTCACTGCGACAGCTACGTTAGCCTACACGAAAGACTTTAAAACAAACGGAAGTATTTCTGCTATCACTATCAACTAATTTTGCATAAACTTTCCTCGCTTTAACACCGGTACAAATCAAAAAGCACCCTCTCAGGTGCTTTTTGTGCTTATACTAGCAAAGTACTGCTTAACGCTTCCTAAACTACCTTGCTAAGGCTTAAGCCTTAAGGCTTGAAATACGGGGGTGCTTTTAACCACCCTTTTCTCATTAATAAATCTTTTAACGTTATCGCGTATGTAAACTTCTTCATCTGAAATTTGGCGAACATTGCCGCTACATCCGGCCGTACTGCCTCTGTCATGCCCCGGCAAGCATAATTTATACCCAGTACAATATTGAAGCTGAGAAGACTCGCTATTTCCTCATCAGACAGTTTGGATCCCTCCGGAATATTCCGAAAATCGCCAATCGGTTTATCCGGCAATGCCTCGGGCAGCGGGACGCCTTCTGCTTTTAAAAACTCAGTTAGCTCTGCAAAAATTGGACCATGAACATCGTTAATGACTTCTTTCAGCTTCTCCTTAAGTTCAAGATCCTCTACAATATTAAAAGACACCTTTTCACCGCGCATTGTTTGATCCGTTGCAGTCAAATAAAACCACAGATTCATGACTTCTCCGACGTTTAAAGGCGGCTTTTCACCATCGAGAAACGGCTTAATCGCATCATTGAGTACTTCCATGATATTCATGTTCGCAGCTCCTTTTTGCTAGTTAGCGTTCCCTTCTGCCTGGTTTTTATTTCATGCTTTTATTTGAATCATAACGAGTGCTGCGCTAATGCCGTGTGTAGTCCACCGTTTTAATCAGAAATTAATCAAAGTTCGGACATTTTTCCCGGTTCATGATTCCGCTATGCTTTGATAAAAAAACACTATCCAAATCCCGTAGGAATAGATAGTGTCTTATTAGGAAGATATACTCCCTCCGCTTTCGCTTAGGTCTAGATTTCAACAGATTTTCCACCTACAGAGGAAAGCCTGCTATCTCTTTTCTTTAAAGTCCCTATCACAATACCAACCGTGGTAAGAATAAAGGCCACAACGTGAATCCAACCAATTTTTTCATCCAAAAAAATAATGCCCCCAACCATACTGGCAAAAGGCAGCCCGTTTAGAAACATAGCTGTTTTGTTGGCACCTAGAAATTTAATACCATGATTCCACCCTAATGTACCCAGTGAAGATGCTACCCAAGCTGACATCAACATAACGGCCCAAGCCATGGCTGGCAAATGAATCTGAGCATACGACGAAGGCCCCAAGAAAGTCACTGTACCCAGATTTAACATGACTCCCCCAATTAGTGTGGAATAAGTAGTGACAACTAAAGTTGGCATGGACGTTGCCGACAACTTCTTGATGAACAATGCACCAACAACATAAGCCAACATGGATAGAAGCATGATGACATCTCCCCATCCAGATAAACCAACCGAACTATCTGCCGATTTGGAAGTTACGACCAAAACGACCCCCGAGAATCCAAACAGAATACCGACGCCTAATCTCATACTGAATTTTTCCCCAATGAAAATGGATGCAAGCAGAGCGGTAGATAACGGATTTAATCCTAATATCAGCGATGCATTTGTAGCTGTAGTTGTAACTACCCCGTAAGCTAAAAACAACTGATGAAAGAAGATCGATGTTAGTCCTATAAGAAAAAGAAGTCCCCACTGCTTTGCATTTGGTTTATAGAATCCATACTTTTTAAATGCAAACGGAAGCAACACAATTCCAGCGAGCGGTATCCTAATTGCGGCTACAAGCATGGGCGAGATAAACTGTGTAAGGTATTTAACCATTACAATATTTAAACCCCACGAAATGACCACCATAGCTAAGATGAAATAAATGGTTTTCTCTGACTTTACCAAGTTGATGCACGCCTACTCTCTATCGATTTTTGACTAATATAATCTTATTACACCACAAAAAGACACCTAAGACGGTGTCTTCTAGTACCTATCATCTTACTACACTCTTTGCTTCCATTCTAATAGATCATTTAGTAACTATACTTGTTTCCTACTAGCGTGCAATTCATAGTTGCTTCTATGAAACTTTTTAACCATATCTTTATAACAATTATTTTCTTGTTCACTCAAACCAAACTGATTATCTTTTATAATTAGATTTCCAATGATACGTTTCAAAATTTCGCTCCTGCGTCCTAACATCTCTGTATGATTCAATCCCACCAACTCCTTGCTTATTTTCATTTCGCATCGGTCCTATTAAGTATAACAAATAGCATTTTGGGTGAAAAACCGTCTATGGATACCTAAAGCCAAGTATTCCGCCCTAAGAATGGATTAGACTTAACCAAGGCTATGTATTCGAAAACATCCTGCCCTATCCTCCCAATTAAGTACCTCCACAATATTAAGATCCCACATACTCTGAAAGAGTGGCAAAAAACAGCTCCAACCACTTGGTGGCCGAGCTGCTTATTAGATTTACATATCTGTGCATAGACGAGCTAAATGAATCATATTTATCAAAGAGAATTCCCTGGAAGGATGCGATTTACTACGTATGGAACACCTTTTACCACTTGAAATAGAACGTATTTTACAGTTTTGCATCGTCTTTTTTTGGACAATCGCTTATATATGGGTCATTTATAAAGGGTTCCGAGATCAAACCTGTGGAATGCCAATAGTCGCCCTATGTGCCAATATTACTTGGGAATTTCTCTTTTCCCTCATCATGCCTTACCACCCGCTCCAGCAAATCGTAACCCTACTATGGTTTTTATTAGACTGTATCATCCTGTTTCAATTTTTCTATTACTCAAAAAGTTTATCTCCAAAATGGCCAATAAAACCTATAGTCCTCTCCTTAATTGTCATTGCTTTGCTGCTGCACTACGGAATGGCTGTCGAATTTCATGATCCTGAGGGCAAGTATTCCGCATTTGGAATCAATCTCATGATGTCCATCCTATTTATAAGAATGTTGCTGAAACAAGATCTGTACGGCCAATCTATCTTCATCGCATACTCTAAAATGGTGGGTTCCCTGTGCGCATCGATTTGGTGCTATTCCCTGAACCCGAACTCAATCTTGTTAAATATGCTGTACATTCTTATATTTATTCTAGACGTCGTTTACATCCTGTTGGTTTATAGCAAGTCAGTAAAGATCATACATAGATCCACAATAACTCATCGTTCCCTCTATTAAGGGGCAATAATCTTCAATGATTTTTCGTTGTTGTCATATTGATCGACTGCCTGCTCGCGGATCAGTAGAGGGACCGGATCCATCCAGTACGAATCTCGCATCCTTTTTCATGTCATCCTGGCTCATTCGCGCTGTCCGAAGATCTTCTCCTATTGATACATAAGCTAAGACGAGAACATCATCCGAAGCATCACGCGGGTCTTTTCCCGCACGAATCTTGGCTATTTGCTTAGGTGAAATGCCACTGCGTGTATCTAAAATAACCAATCGATATTTCTGCCTTGCCTGATCAATTAACGCATCTGTCCATTTGCCATAATAGATCAAATAATCCTGAAAGTGATTACGAATGGTCTCCCGCGATTCAAAGCGTAATCGATTAAGATCAGAACTCGTTGTATGCCCATCTTTATCGGTGGTTGTTAAACGGAGGTCCACCCATTGATCTGCCTTTATCGCATCTTTTTCCTTATCCCATGAAACAGTAAACTCACTTTCTCCTTCTTTGCCTTCAAAAGAAGAATTTCCATCTAACGTGCCCTTACGATACTCAGTTGAACCTTCCGGTTTAATCAGTAAATCGACAACATAACTTGCTGCTTTATTAGAGCTATAAGTAAAAGTTAAGGAAATTTGCGAGGCATCCACATGGGTTGGAGTCCATAGGTCTATTTTTGTTCTCGTTAGTTACGTCAATGGACTGCGTTTGTTCACAAGCACTAAGTGCAACCACACAACTGGCTAATGTAATTAAAAAATATAAAAACGTTAATGACTTCATTCTCATGTCAACCACTCCGTCATCCTCGATGATATTTCCATAATAATCCTAATTATTTAAATGTATCATACCGGGATACGACGAGTCTCTTTATTTCCTCAATCGGTAGAGATATGAAGGTGTTGAGAAGGTTGAAATATGGAGGGGGCGTCTCATAGAAATGAAAGAAAAGCACCCTCGTCGGGTGCTTCTTCATTTTGTGTGCGGGTGAGCCGTAGCTGTACAGATCCATGACCCCTCTCCCTTTTTGTAAACAAATTATTTACTTAGTGATAATACTCCAATTACATATGAACCCTACAATTGAGTTATCTTATTGTGGTGGAGGCATCGAAATATGAAAGCCAAAATAATTCTTGCATTTGCCTGTATGTTAACCCTATCTGCTTTAGGTGTCAGTGCATCAGAGAGTCATATTGTTCGTCCGTACTCACCAGAACTTTATAGCTCAACCGAACAATTTGAATATGAATTTGAGTGGCAAAATGGTAAAATCATAGCTAATCCTTAGCATTTCAAGTGCCGGTTTCCCCTCATAACGTAATCCAGAATCTCCTAACCATAATTCCATCATCTTCGATAAACTCTGATTCAAAGGTGCCACCCTGCTTGAGAATCGTCTTCTCAGAACCAACGTTGCCTTTATCGCATACCACTAGTACTTTATCCAAGCCCATCTCTTTCACTATTTGTAATGTCTGATATAGCAAGGCACTCGCATACCCTCTTCGTCTAAAGGAGGGCCGTATTCCATAGCCAATATGACCACCGCAATTTAGAAGCTTTTGGTTCAATCGGTGACGAATGTTTACAGCCCCCACTAGAAAGTTATCTTCATTTAATAACCAGTAGGTTGAATGGGGAACCCAATTAGAAGTGACTAATTTCTCTTCGCTGTCTTCCGAATAGAGAAATTCTAGCATTGCATGGAAATCGCTAGGATCTTTTTCAACAACCCAAGGCACTATATCTTCACCACTGCTGATCCAATCTTGATAGAACGATAAATACTGATCTCGGAATTCCATAGAAGGTTTAATTAGTCGGACCTTGTTCATTCGATTCAACTCCTGCCTGTTAAACTGGTCTATTTTAGAAGCAAAAGAGACACTTGTACAGTGTCTCTTCACATGTTATAGGTGGAGGCGACTATTACATTTCTCATTCTCTTACCATTCAAGAAGCTATATCTTAGTCACAGCAACTTTGTGATTATTTTCTCTATCGGATTTCAAAGAATACATATCTTGATCTGCCGCATGAAGTAAATCATCTAATGCTTGCCCCTCATCGGGATACGAAGCCGTTCCAATAGAAACGGAAATATCTAAATTGAACTCTTTAGAGGCTAACTTTAGTTCGTTCTGAATACGATTAATCATCATCGCCCTTTGGCAAGCATCAGAAAAAGTGGAAAGAATCAAAAATTCATCTCCTGCCCAACGAGCAGTTATATCCCTTTTTTCTGAATGGAGTATTAGTACGTTTGCAATCCGTTGCAGTACCTGATCACCGATTTTATGCCCACGGGTGTCGTTGATTATTTTAAAGTTATCCACGTCAATAAAATATAAAATCAACTTTTCCTGTTTTCGATCCACCGAAGCGATGAGCTTAGGAAAGGTTTCCAATATGAATCTCCTGTTATACAGTGTGGTCAGACTATCTTTTTCCGAAAGGAACTTCAATTTATCATACTGTGTTCCTAGCAACCAGCTTGCAAACACAATAAAAATACCAATTATGGGAAACTGAAGAGAGGGATAGTTATAGTAAAGAGTACCATACATTCTTATGGCTACTATTAATATTAAAACGACCGATATAATAACGATTCTTCCTGAATATTTCATCCTAAATCACCATTATTCAAATGTGTCTAAAATCAGGTTCGTTTCACGCCAACCAATTTTGCTAGCCTTTATAGCTTCTATAGTGACACACTTGTTCTATGCATTTCAAGCAATATTTGGTTCTCTACTAATCTCAATGAATATAACCAAACTAATTCCATTCATATTCCATGGAACTTCTTAGATTCAAGCTTCATCACTTTTTTGCTGTTGATTAGATTCACCTGGAGCCGGTTTAAGTTGGGCTTGTTCCGGGTTAGGCGGCTTTACATAATGGGTGGAATAGTGTCGTTCAACTTGAGAGTCACCTGATTTCGAGAAACGCAGCTGACTTTTCGCCCCTTTTCCCCAGGACATATAAGCGGTATATGATTCCTTAAGGTTCAACTCCTTGCCGTTTTCCGGAATTCTTTCATGATGAAGCTAAATTGACCCAAATTCCCGTTAAGGACCCTCTCGAGGTAGGGAACCCTTCGGAATCGCCATTCCTCTACAAGCTTTGGAGAGATCTTCTCCATCTTCAAGAACAAATCCAGTGGGCTCGCATACCCTTTTTCCCAGATCAATTGATGCACCGTATGACGAACCTTTTTCTGTAATTCTTGTCTATTCAAAACGAACTACGCCCTTTCATTGTGAAAAAGGATGATTATTTTTGTGCTTTTCGTTCAATTCATTGTAATCTAGTTCATAGCGATTCATCCACGTTTGGATTTCTTCTTCTGCAAGCTTTTTCTCGAACTGGTTCCACTCGTCCCAAATATCCAATTCATAAAGCGTATCATTAAACCTTCTAAAAGGTTTATTACCATCAAGAGCATCAAATAATTTATCTTCAGGATCGGATTCGGTACGCTGAGCAAATTTTGTCATCACATAAAATGCCTCATTTGAATCAATCTTTGGAATGTCGATATAACGTTCTTCGTTTTCCTCATCATCCCAATCGATGCCCGGTTCCCCTGTATATGCTTCATCCATATCCAGAATGACTTGTCCTGTATGCAGATCCAAATAGTAAGGGTGCTCAAAGTTGTTATCCAAATAAGCATCAATAAGCTCGTCTAATAGATTCATTTCGATAAACCTCGCTTGAATTTTATGATCCCATTTTATCAGAATCATGTCCGAGTGAACAAGATTATGCCGATATCATGACTTAATCTTTTGCAGTTCATCCATGAAAGCAGGTCTATTCGGATAAACAAGACGAAACTGCTGTATTAACTTTTCCGCATGAACCGATCCATTGGCTTTGATCAGTTGACGGATAATTTGACACACCTTCTGATACGCTTTTCGATTGGTTGCTCGAGCTGCTTCCTCCACAATGTGTTGGACAAACAATCCAAACACTTCTTCTTCGTACTCACCTACCAGATGCATATAGAAGTCCACTACATAGCTTTTATGCGTTTGGACATAATTCAGCAGTCTCCGTGTCTCTTTCTCTTCTATAAGTAATTGGGTGTATAAAGAATTTACACGCCAATCTCCTCTCTGATTATTTTCCAGATTACTTAAAATCCTCTCATAGACAGATGACCATTCATCTTTGCTAAATAATTCTTTTAATTGCGCATAATAGGAATACTCACCCGATACTAGAAATTCCTCCGCCAGCTTTTTTTGATGTTCAACTTGGTGTGTAAGCTGATATATTTCATAGCGATACCTTTTCCACTGATTAACCAGACCCGGATAACCTTTACTTGTATCATGACGCTCGCCTTCCTCGGCTAACTGCAATGCCTTATCATTTTGCTGATGTTCCATAGCAGTAACAATCGCCATTTTACGAAAAGCGGTAAAGTCGAGATGATCTTCTACAAATTTCGTTGCTTGTTCATCACCATCAAACTTCTGAATCATTTGATACCGGAGCCTAGCAACATTTTCGGCAAAATACAATCCGTATGAGGAATTTGGTTTCTCCTTCTCTTCTAATTTCTTTACTTGCTGCTCCCACTCTGTCCTCTCCTTATCATTCTTTAACAAACATGCACCACTTTCTAAAAGAGATAATTGCCACTCACTCCATCCTTCGAGGTTCGGATGAAACGTCTCCTTGAGAAGCAGCTGCAACATGGCAGGTCTATCAATTTCGGAATTACTTTCGAGATCACAAGCTGCATCATGAACTAAATCCAAACACTGCTTAATCATCCCACCTACAATGCCATCAGAATCATCACATGACCGAAGCAATTCCCCCATCTCATGCAAAATGCAAAAGCTTATTTTAACAGCAGACAGGCGCTGTCCTTTTTCCAATTCTTCCTCGGCTTTTTCCATAACAAGTTCAGCACCTGCTACAGCAGAGGACACATTGCGATAAGGCACAAAACCATGTCGATCGGAGTTCCGCTTCACATAGGATTGAATCATTTTTTTATATTGGGCTAACCCCTCGTCACTGCTGGAGTCATGAAATTTCAGAGTAAGCAAATGGTCTACTTCCTTAATCTCTTTCGAAAAATGGACAAGTAACGCAACCAGCTCCTCTTTACTAAGCTTAGACAGTTCGTCAGATAACTTCACTTTACGTGAGGGCTTAGATTTAGAAGGATCCGAGGCTGTTTCCCTATGAGATAGCTCGTCTCTAATTTCCAAAAGCACAGCAGCCACGTGCTTACATATTGCCCCCATGTCGTAAGGGCAGTCACACTCTGTATATACCACTTCGCCGCGGGAGCCAAGCTGAACCTCCACATCGTAAAGCTCATTCCCATCAACTTCAGCTCGGTACAACCCTGGCCCCACCTCTTCAATGGATAGAATATGACCGTTCTCCCGATACCCTTCCCCACGCTCAAGAATGATAGCATCTATGCTATTCTCAATTTCTTTCAATTTCATCTATGTATCCCTGCTTTCTTAACTATATGATGTATCTTGAATGTTAAATGATTTGAGCCGTTCATGCTTTCATTTTCTCAAATTTGTCTCTTCTTGCC
This sequence comes from Paenibacillus phytorum, assembly GCF_013141715.1. Classification (GTDB taxonomy): domain Bacteria; phylum Bacillota; class Bacilli; order Paenibacillales; family NBRC-103111; genus Paenibacillus_E; species Paenibacillus_E phytorum. The sequence goes on from NZ_WHOA01000004.1 coordinate 132,272, forward strand.
TACTATTGCTTTTCTCAAATCAACAATAAAGATACATTCCTAATAAGCCCAAACCTTATTCGAGCCCTAAAGGATGTTAGACTATACCGTGCTAAACTCATTGAATATATTGTTATTATTTTATCTTCTAATTTAAGGGTTTTCTAAAAAAATGGTCGGGGGAGATCACATTGGCTATCCGCTACAGTATCATCATTCCAACCTTTAATAGAGCCCAGCAGCTTTTGCTCACGCTCGTTTCATTTGAAACACAAACTTATCCGAAGCATCAATTCGAAGTGATTGTAGCTGATGACGGTTCTACAGATGGAACGAAGGCAATGGTCGAAGGCTTCCAAGCATCCTACCCCCTTATCTATGTATCCCATCAGGAACAACGCGGTCGATCTGCCATTAGAAACTTGGGGCTGCGCCATGCGAAGGGGTTATACATCATCTTCTGTGATGCTGACTTTTTGGTTTTACCTGAATTCATTAGAATTGTGAGCCGTTATCACCGCAAATATCCCAGAGCCGTGCTTGCAGGCATTCCTCACTCGTGGGATGATGCTTATACCCATTATTACCCTGACTTTTCCCCTGAGGAAAAAAAACATTTTCGCAACAGAGTTACACAATCCAACTTATGGAATGAGGACTTTGAAGCAGCGAATGAAATTATTCCGCTAATAACGCCAGAAGATATCCTTCATCAAACGGATGCCTTGTCAAAAGTTGTTATCCCCACAAGAGTACCTCCAAATGTGAAAAAAGCAATTTGCCAAAACGGATGTTGCTCCTTGGATGTTACTAGTTACTCGTTGTGTGTCGATCAGACGCAGCCAATTGACTCGTATTGGAGGATTCAATGAACGCTTTGTACTCTATGGACTCGAAGACTGGGACCTTGGTTACAGGCTGCATCAATTGAAGATCCCTTTTCATTGCATCAAAGAGGTTGTCGGATATCACCAGGAACATCCAAACCACTTTAGAGGAAATATTATAAATACTGAAAATTTGAGAATCATGTTTGAAACCTACGGATTCAATGACCCCTCGTTAAATTTATCTAGTACCTCCATCTGAGGATTTCGAGGCTTACAAAAATACACTAAGGGTATTGCACAGGGGAATCCGATCTAAGTTAACACGTTCGTCAGCACTGTTGTTAAAGAAAACACTGCAAATTTCAGCCAAGCAGTTCTTTCAACAAAATAATACCCGTGAACACAAAAAGTCATTACGATGGATAAAAAAGAAAGCAAAGAACAGCAAAAGTCGAGTCACTACCATTATACGAGAAATGCTGCTGAAGTCTGAAAAGCTGGTAAAGTAACATTACTCGGTTTCCCGGTGTATGCATGATTATGAGTGGGGTTGGTGATAGGTTTTGATTTATACAGCTCTTGGAGATTCCGCTCGCAAGTAGCCACGCATGTTGAAATGAAAAAAAGCACCCTCATCGGGTGCTTCTTCAATCGTTAAACCTTTTCCCCCATCACTGCTGTGCCAAACCAACATTCAAGAAAGCTTTCGTCCGATCAAACTTCGGATTTGTAAAAAGCTGCTGCGGATGGCCGGATTCAACGATTTCTCCTTTATCCATAAACATGACCCGATTAGCTACTTCTCTGGCGAAGCCCATTTCATGGGTCACAACGATCATCGTCATGTGTTCCTCTGCGAGGTTCTTCATCACCTGCATCACCTCTCCCGTCAACTCGGGGTCGAGGGCGGAAGTAGGTTCATCGAACAACAGGATTTCGGGGTTCATCATTAATGCTCGGGCAATCGCGACCCTCTGCTTCTGGCCCCCTGAAAGCTTAGCTGGATAATCCAATGCCTTCTCGGAGAGCCCAACCTTTTCCAACAATTCCAAGCTACGTTTTCGAAATCCGGTCATCGGCTCACCTTTAACGATTCGCGGAGCGAGCTCCAAATTTTCTCTCACTGTAAGATGAGGATACAAATTAAAGTGTTGGAACACCATCCCCATCTTGGAGGTGATCCGTTTGATTCCAGAGGGCTTGGCATAGATCCCATCTTTGACCAAAACCTCATCTGTTATGTGAATTGTGCCGCTATTAATCTGCTCAAGATGAATAAGACTTCGGAGCATCGTACTTTTGCCGGAACCCGAAGGACCAATGACTGCAACAACATCTTTCTTTTCCACTTGAAACGTCATTTGCTTCAACACGTTCAACTCGCCATATGACTTACTGAGGTTAGCTACTTCAATGATTGCCACACGCGCCATCCCTTTTATTCAAATTTAAATCTTCGCTCCAGCCATTTAAAAAACGCAGTTAGCAGTAGTGTCATGACCAAATAAATAATGCCCGCGATAAAGAAAGGCATGATGGAGAAGTCACGATTGACCGCCGTCTGGGCAAAATGAAGCAACTCCGGAACTGCAACAGCATAAAGCAGCGCGGTATCTTTAATCAGCGTAATCGACTCATTGGATACTGCAGGCAAGACGACTCGAAACATTTGAGGCAGTATGATTCGCAGCATAGTCTGCCACTTGCTAAAGCCAAGCACCTGCGAAGCCTCATACTGGCCTTTATCAATCGCAAGCAAACCTCCTCTAAAAATTTCAGCAAAGTAAGCCGCATAGTTCAGAATAAAACCTAAACAGGCAGCGGTAAATCGGTCCAGCACCAGATATTGTCCGACACCCGGCAGCATGGGAAGTCCGAAGCAAATCACGAGCAATTGCAGCAAGAGCGGCGTTCCGCGCATGATATAAATATACGTATTAGCGAGCCCCGCAATGGGTCTGTTACTGCTTTTCACCGCCAATGTAAGGACAAAACCCAAAGGGATGGACACCACAATGGCAATTAAAAACAAAAGGACCGTCATTTGGGCCCCTTCCAGCATAGGGATGACCATTGAAGTGAAATAATCAGTTGACATCAAAAAATACCTCCAAAAACAAAAACGGGATTTCCCAAAAGAAATCCGATTTTGACTTATCTTCCTCGATTACGTTTACTTCAATACTTTATCTTCACCAAACCACTTTTGCGAAATTTTAGCAGCGGTGCCGTCTTGGTTCATCTCGTCAAGCGCTTTTTGCAGCTTTTGAAGCAGTGCCTCGTTGCCTTTCTTCACGCCAATCCCGTATTCTTCAGGAGCTAGCGATTCACCAATCAGCTTGAAGCTTCCTTTTTCTTTGGACATGTAGTACTTAATGACAACTTCATCGATGATCACCGCGTCGATGCGGCCAATCTTCAAATCGTTTAGCGCTAGAACATTATCAGAATACTCCGTAACGGTCTTGACTTTGGATTTTAACGGACTCTCGTTCAATGCGTCTGCTGCCGAGGAGAGGGATTGAAGCCCTACAACTTTACCAGTCAGATCATCCAGCTTGGCGAAATTGGATTTTGCCAGCGTGACAGCCACCTGCGCATTTTTCAAATAAGGTTTGGTAAAAAGAACTTTGCCTTTACGCTCGTCCGTAATCGTATATCCGTTCCAAATGAGATCAATCCTGCCGCTGTTCAGCTCTGATTCTTTGGTTGTCCAGTCAATCGGTTGAAAAACTGCAGTTGTTCCCATTTTCTCAACAGCTGCTTTCGCATAATCGATATCAAAACCGACGATTTCATTCTTCTCATCTCTGAATCCCATCGGCGCAAATTTATCATCAATGCCGATCACTACCTTTTTCGCGTCACCTGCGTTACCTTTTGAACTCGAACATCCTGTAATTAGAGAAATTGCCGCCGTGATTACTAATGCCATCGTAGCCAATCGTTTCATAAATTCCAACTCCACCTTTAACATTTGTATCAATGACTTTAGCACGTTACCACTTTATCAAGAACTACATGATATCATAATTTCTCAGAAAATGTCGATACAGTTATTGGCAGATGTTCTTCTGCACTTCAGTCCGCGCGGACTGAACCCCCGAGGGGTTCTTCTCTCGAAACCCATTCAAATGAAAAAAGCACCCTCATCGGGTGCTTCTTCATT
>NZ_WHOA01000167.1 GCF_013141715.1 Paenibacillus phytorum
GATTGGCATTCGGATCGATTGCTATCGCATTAGCCGTGTCGATCGCCGACTGTAATTGCGCTTTGGCTCCAATCGCATACAGGCCGTCTCCATTTCCTTCCGCTGCTGCATTGTACTTAGCCTGAGCGCTTGCGATCAAAGCATTCAAAAGCGACTTGTCTACAGGTATACTTATTTGTATCGCGTAGGAGGCTCCACCGACCTGCAATTCATTCCCCTGTGCATTGGCAATCACAACATGGTCGACAGAAATTGTCGTCATATAGGTTGCCTGAGTCACAGATTTGGCCGTAAATTGGAATGAAAGCAGATCACCTTGGGCATACACGTTCGAACCCACGCCGGCAGCCACAATCCGGACTTGTCCCGGCACCTTCTCCTCTTGATCGATGACTTTAAATCCGTCTTTCAATGAGGTAACCGAATTGAACTGTAAACTCATCGGATCATAGTGAAGCGTCAAATCTTGCCCATACACTTGCTGGTAAACGCTTTGCGTAACGCCGGTCAGTCCCATCGTCAGATTGAAGGTTTGGCCAGGAGTTACCTGCTGTACACCTGTCAATGTAGACTGGGGCAATGATGGTGCTGCAAGCACAGTCACACTTATGCTCGTGGTCAAAGCTACATTGTTCGGGTTTACCACACCTGCCGGCAGGGTTACGGTTCCATTTACACTAAACGTCTGTGATGTCTTTTGGGCTGGATCATAGCTCGATGACTCAACATTCCATGCCACGTTGGCATTCACGCTTCCTGTATCGGTGACCAGTGCTACGGTTGCAGGCAGGCCAAGGGCGTCCGTTGTCTTCGCCGTTCCGTTAGCCAGCCCGGTAATGTCAGCTGGTGCTGTTATTCCCACAAGTATCGGCACATTCTGGCCGCTAATCGTAATCGTTGTGGATCCTTGCGCTCCTTGCAAGCCGCTGTTGTCAATGGCTCCCGCAACCACTTTCACGGTCCCGTCTTTTTTAGCCAAAAGCAGTCCATTGGCATCAATAGACGCTTTATCCGTCGCTGTGACACCATCGGCTTCGAAAACGCTCCATGCTATACGATAATTTGAACCAGCGGGCTGAACATCAGCCTGCATTTGCAGGGTGCCGTTCTTTGCAGTGATCGCATTCGCACCACCCTCGCCACTTACAGTGATTGATTTAACCAGTGCTTGACCGCTAATCGCAATCGTAGTGGATCCTTGCACGCCGCTGCCGTCAGTGGCTGCCGCAACCACTTTCACGGTCCCGTCTTTTTTAGCCGAAAGCAATCCATTGGCATCAATAGATGCTTTATCCGTCGCTGTGACACCATCGGCTTCGTAGACGTTCCATGTTACACTACTTTTTGCATTGGCAGGCAGAACAGCAGCCTGCATTTGCAATGTGCCATTCTTGACAGTGATCGCATTCGCACCTCCTGCGCCATTTACGGAGATCGATTCAACTGGATTCATTACTTGCTGCACTTGGCGTTGGGTTAACGCGCTGCCATATACGCGAACGTCGTCGAGAGATCCTTTGAAACTTTCGCCGCCACCTCCTTGTACAGCTCCCATCACGACAACAGCAGTCGATGTTTTTAGTGTTCCGACGTTGGTGCTATTGCTGGCTACTTGAACACCATCCACATAGATCTTTAATCCTGTATTTTTATCGTAAGCTGCTGCATAATGATGCCAATTGTTATCTTTGTATGTCGACCAATTACTAAAAGGAGCAGCTACATAACTGCCTGCACTTGAGGGCCAATATGCGGCACGCGGGGCTCCAGAAGCAGCAGACAACTGCAAGGCCGTGAAATGCCCATCATGGCGGTAGACATTTTCGTTGGTGAAAGCTCCATTTGGTTCAGTAGTTTTGAACCAAAACATCACGGTCTGTCCATCCGTTGGATTCAATTTCGCAGATGGAAACTCAACACGTTGATTAAGAGTAGAACCCATATTCAAAGAAATTGCTCCGCCGAACTTTCCAGCGGTCCAAGTCGGGTTGTTATACGCAGTTCCCGTGATACCGTTAGCTGAGGAATCGGCTACGGTCGTCCCAGCAGTTTCGTCGAACTTCCACCAGGCTAAAGGTTCCGGTAAATCAGGAACATAGCCGCCGCCCGTTAAGGAGGGAGAAGAGTCAGAGGTAGCCGAAACATTTCCGCTATCCACAGCCATTACTTTATAATAGTAGGTACCTTTATTGTTTAACGTATCCGTATATGTCAGCTTTGTACCTATGACTTGCCCCAAATAGTTGGTATAGTCCGGTACGAAATCACTCGACAAGCTTCTATAAATTTTGTAAGTAGCAATTTGACCGCTTGTAGACGCATTCCAAGTTACGCTAACCTGATTGGCCGAGATATTAACCATTGTAGCTTGTACATTGGTTGGCGCATTAGCAACGCTAATCGAGCTTATTTGCAGTTCGTCAATTGCTACCTTAGCATTACCGAAAAGATGTCCTGTTCCGTCTGCGCCCAATTTCGTGGAAAACCCGGAATCAATCGTTCCTACATTGTTTGAAAGATCAACGCTGGCTATCAATACTCCATCTTTGTAGAAATCGGCGTATTTGTCATACGATCGGTCATGGGATATGGCAATATAATGCCAGTTGCCATCCGCTACGTTTGCAATGACGTAATCGAGCGGTGCGCTGCCTAAAGTCTTATAGTTCCAATGTAACCCGCCGTTCTCAAGCCCGACAGACCAACCTGTGCTAGTAGGATCGGATCCGTCTTTATTGGAAATGATCATTCGATTATCTATCGTTGCCGATGAGTTTATCCAGAACGATAAATCAAAATTAGCAGCATACCCGAATTGGGGATGGATTAGATCCAGATATTGACCCGGCGCATCAAAGAGCAGTGCATTGCCGACCTCGCCGGGAACAAATGCCGGGGTTCCGTAGACGGCTGCATGAACATTCCTTGCTATATCGAACATATTATTCTCAAAGCTCATTTTTAGAATGGCCGATTTATTGCCCGCGCTGTCGTCTACCGAGACGATACAAGTGTCTGTAAAGTTTCCGTCTTCGGTTTTAACCGTAATGATAGCAAAACCGGGATTCAGTCCTTCAACAATGGCATCGGTTCCTTCTGGCACACCCGTTACACCTACGATCGCCGGGTCACTGGATGACCAAATCAAGTTTTGATTCGTTGCCATTGCCGGGGATAGGATCGCATGAAGATTGGCCTTCTGGCTTTGCCGAATTTCAAGCGTAGATGAGTCCAATTTGACCTGGGTGACCGGGTTCGACGGACCGGTGACCGTAACGTTCGCAACCGCCATGAATCCTCCATCGGCCGTGGTTACGGTGATATTCGTTGTCCCCCCGGAAACTGCCGACACAACGGCTGTTCCATTCGGTCCGACTGAAACGGACGCAACGAACGGATTGCTGCTTTTCCATGTCACATTCGAATTATCCGGATTAGACGGAGCAATAATGGCATTAAGCTGAGTCGTTTCCCCTTTATTTAAGGTTACAACCGGTTTATCGACGGAAACCCCTGAGACAAATACTTGCCCTTCTCTGTATAAACTCATCGCTTCATCAGCCGTTACGGCTTTTCTAAACATTCTCATCTCATCGAGGAGGACGTTGGTTTTGCCTAAGAACTGGCCTTTTCCATTGACTCCGATTTTTGGCGTAAATGGAGTGTCAATTTCCCCCATGATCGAGCTGATATCGTAAGATGAGATTGCGACGCCGTCCCGATAAAATGTGGCCATTCCATCCCGTTTGTACGAAACAATCACATGATGCCACCCGTTATCGACAACACCATTCATATTCATGACCAAACCCGGATTGCCGGAAGTGGTGTACTTGGATCTGATTACGTTTCCTGCAACGGAAATATTCCAGCCATTGTTCGCTCCTGTGCTCGAATCCATGTTTGAGATAATGGATGTTTCCACATTATCCGTTGTTGGAATTTTCGTCCAAAAAGCAATGGTAAAATCCGTGTATCTCCCAAAATTATTAAATTGATCCGAGTTGCCAAGATCCAAATAAGTGGCATCGGTTACGCTGGACGCACCAAACTGAAGCGCTTTGCCAAATTTGCCGGGTACATAAACAGGAGCAGGCCCGTTAACTTTGACACTTGTGTTGTAGAGAGAACTATCGGTTACATTGTCATCGAAACTCAAATGCAGCAATTCTTCCGGGTTGCTCGCATTCGTCGACGTAATCGTCCCATTTGTAGAGGCGTTAGCGGCAGCGATGAAAGATGAAGCGAATCCGTTGAAGATCAACATGATGATCGCAAGACAACTGATTAGACGCACCCGTTTTCGGTATCCTTTTTTGAATAACAACACGTTTTGTAAGGAAACCATGTTGGCATCCCCTCTCTTCTATCCTAATTTTTTATGCATCCACTTATAAATGACAGGAATAACAATCAAACTAATGAATGTTGAACTGAGCATCCCGCCCACAACCACGACCCCAAGAGTTTGGGAAATGACCGTATCCGTTCTCGAAGAAAGCGCCAGTGGAAGCAACGTCAAAATCGTCGCGAACGCTGTCATCAGGATAGGACGCACTCGGGACATCGTCCCCTGTAGAATAGCCTCTTCCGGAATCATCCCGCTTGCCATGTTCCGCTCAATCTTATCGACGAGTACAATGCCGTTGGTGACCACAATCCCCACGAGCATTAAGATCCCGATAAATGCGGCAAGATTCCACTGCATGCCGAATACAACCATTCCCCATACCGAGCCAATGACGGATAGCGGAATGCATACGAGTACCGAGAGAGGAGCCTTCCATCCCCGAAAGACCGTACTCACAATCAGGAGAACGAGAATAACCGAAATCGACAAGGCTATAGCCATTTCCATGATCATTTGTTGTACCTGTCCGGAGATCCCTCCGAACGAATAGCTCACTCCTCTTGGAAGCGTTAATCCTTCAAGAAGACTTTGCGTTTGGCTGGTCACCTTCTCCACATCGTTGGATACAATATTGGCTGTAACCACTGCAAAAGGTTGACCGTCCCGATCACGATATACGGATAGTTCGTTGTTTGGAGCGAGAGAAGTAAGCTGCTGTAAGCTGATGGTATGCCCATCCCTGGATTGGAACGTTTCACTCGATAATAAAGCCAGGACGTCCTTCCCGGATTGTTTGGAGGCAGCATCGAGATCCGTGTTGATGATCAATGGTATACGTTGATCGCCTGCGGCTATATCTATCCTTGTTCCCTGGGATACATACGGCTGAATCCTATTTAGAATGTCCTCTACTTTGATCCCATTGCGTTTGATTTGATCTTCGTTAAGAGATAAGTGGTAGGCGGGACCGCTTTCCGTATCATTCTCAGCCCCTTCTACACTAAGTCCCGGTACTAACGCCAGTTTATTACGAATATTCAGTGCTACCGTATCGAGTTCATTGGCGCTTGCTCCTGTGATGACGATCTTTAACAACGAATCATCGCCTGCTATGTTCCGATTCGTCACTGTAAACCGGGCTGCGCTTTTCAGATTCCATAGTTTTTTATTAAGTTCCGTTACAACGGTGTCCAGATTAGCGTTTGCTTTTAAATTGGCTATGAGATTGGCTTCCTTTGATGACTGGATCCATCCTCCCCCTTCGTCAAATACATCGTCGAACATCGGAATAAAGGAGGACCCTATGGTTGCAGAAAAAGTGGCGATTTGCGGATCCGATTTCAAAAGATCCTCGACCCTTTTCACTTCGGTATCAACGGCCTGACCAGAACTCTTCTCCGGTAATGCTACCTTGATCGAGATTGCGCCCGGACCGCTTGCAGGGAGAAAATTCACAGGAAGAAAGATGGCCTGAGCAATCGTACCGATAAATATAACAACAACCAAACCCACAACCCGTTTTTTTCTTGGAAAAGCCCATTGCAGGATTCGTTTCACAAGGGGCTCAGCCGTACGGGCATTCACTCGAAAATCTTTCCACCAGAGATGGGCAAGAGCCGGAATGACAACAATCGAAACCAAAAGCGAGACGATCAACGCAATGACGACTGTCCAAGCGAAAGACGCAAAGCTGGATTGAACGATTCCTCCCACCAGCAGGATAGGGAGAAACACGACGATCGTCGTCGCCGTCGACGACACAATGGCGGGCATCATTTCGCGAACCGCTCCAGCCAAGTGATGAAGATACACTTTTCGATCCGACTCTTGGATTCTTCGATACATATTGTCAACAATGACGATCGAATCATCCACGACTCTTCCCATTGCAACTACCAATCCGGATACGGTAAGGATGTTCAAGCTGATTCCCATCCCTTTCAACAGAGCGGTCGTTGCCAACAGGCATATGGGTAGGGAGATGGCGATCAATAGCGTCGCCCGGACATTTCGAAGGAACAACAGAACACTAAGCATCGAAAACAGACAACCTAGCAGTCCTTCACGAATTAGCCCTTTAAGCGATGCCTGAATATCTTCAGCGTGATCGAAGGGGATCGAAAGCTGAATACCGCTTGGTAATGTACCCTGCAGTTCATGAACTCGTTGATGCACCCGATTCGACACATCGGTTATGTTCGACGAAGGACTCTTCAGCACGTCCAGGATGACACTTGGTTTTCCATCCATACGAGAAATTGTCTGCAGGTCGACCATCGACGGGGAAACTTCTGCCACGGCAGAAAGAGGGATCGTCTTCCCGTCAGACCCCTGAATCCGGGTCTCGCTTAGATCTTGAGCGCTTACCCCCCAACCTGTGACTCGAACAGGAATTGTAATCTGGCTGCTAACAATCTTCCCTTGAGGAAAGTCCTTGCCGGGCGATGCCAGAGATCGTTTGACATCATCCAAGGTGAACCCCATCTTCTCCAGATCTTTCATCCGAATTGTCACCGCAAATCCGTTATTCCCCCCGCCGGTCACACGTATTTCACTTACTCCCGGCACACTTTTCAACTGATTGACCAGTTCGTTTTGAAGCGAACTGCGGAGGCCATTTTCATCCGTTTGATCAGACTGGCCTGCCAGGCTAATCCTCATCATCGGGAAGGAGCTGGTGCTCACCCGAGTGACAAGAGGCTTGTCCACGCCGGAAGGAAAAGTAAGACCGGCCATAGCCTGCTTGACCTCATCTTCGGCCTTTTCCATATCATATTGAAAAGGAAAATAGAGGCTGCATAACAAACCGCCGTTGAAGGAACTGGTCTCCACCGACTCTAATCCGTTCATGTTGCTTACCGCCTGCTCCATCACTCCCGCTAAACTGGCTTTCACTTGAGCGGCTTGATAATTGTCTGCGCGCACACTGATCATGAGCGTAGAATTATTGATGGGAGGGAGGTAATCGCGTTCCATCTTATAGGCGGACATCCCGCCCCAACCCATGATGAGCAAAATCGATACGACAACTAAAACCGAACGTTTCATAACTGCTTCTATTATTGGTTGCATAATGGACCGGGCTTCTGCTTTAAGCCGGTTATTCACGCCCTTTTATTAGTTTGAAAAGCGCCGTTGATTCTACCAGAGTAACTTGCCCTTCTTGCTTCCGGTGTTTTCCTCTTCTTCATTTTCGCTGCCGAAGATATGGTTCTTCGAAGCAGGCATAGGGATATCCGGTCCCTTGATGGCCCTCCAAAGCTCCTCGCTGAGCTTCTGTTGGTCGACCATATCAGGTTCAATGGGATTCATATCATTTTCCATTGCCAAGGAAGTGGTGACCACTGGTGTCAACGCGGTGTAGGTGTTGAAGTTCGGCTTGTCCCCAAAAGAGTAGATCATCGGCATAGCAGCGGCGTCAAACTGGGTGAGCGGGCCTAGGCCTACGAGCAGCTCCATGGTACGCAGCATCGACAGTTGGCTGTATAAGTGTGAGTCGACGATGCCCCGCTGCGTGTAGGGACTGATCACCTGGGCAATCGTCCGATGTGCATCGACATGGTCAAAACCGGCCTGCGCGTCATCTTCTAGAACGAAGATCGCTGTGTCGTTCCAATACTTTGAGTGCGACACCGTGTCGACGACTTTTCCGAGCGCCAGATCATTATCCGCGACCAGTTGTTTGGCCGTTGCTGCGCCATTAGTGTGATCGCGAAGCAGGCGGATAAACTGAAAGGTTGGCATTGAATCATTGGCCATGTTCTGCTGAAACTCCTTATTCCACTCGTTGAATCGCGTAACGTCGGAGACGTTCAGGTCGGTCATCGGGTAGTCATGATCCGTATTAGCGTTGAGCACCGGTTCGTAGGCGCCGACCTTGCCAGACGGAAGACCTACCGAGGTCCCCTTCACTAAGTGCATTCCGTAATTGCGGAAGGTCATTCCGGCCGCGGCGACCGCGTTCCACAGGTACGCGCGGTTAGGGTCCACATTTCCCCACGATGCCTGCGAGTTGATTTGTCCTTCGGAGTCGTAGACCGCGCCACTACCGCCATAAGCCTGTGACGTGCCGAGCTGGTTGAACAGGTTCGAGTTAGCCCCGGTGCTCCAGGCCCAGCCGTTCTGACTCACCTCGCCCACTGAATAGAAGTTATCCAGGGTAACGAACTGCTGGGCGAGCTTGTGCTGGTTCGGGGTGATGTCCTGCCCAAAAAGCGTCATTGACGGGTCTCCATTGCCACGTGGCGTGCCATCGGCGTTCTTGAGGTCACCAAACACTTCGTCATAGGTACGGTTCTCCTTGACGATATAGATGATGTGTTTGATTGGCGAGCTTTCACCGGGGTTACGCGGTATGATCGTGTTTGGCCCCCCGAAGTGCTTATCGAACCCACTCACCTTTCCGTGTTCATCGAATCCATTGTTCTCTCGCACCATCCGGGTGTACGTTTTCAACTGGGACTCGCTCGGCAACGGGATGATCGACAGGTAGCCCTGCAGCAGCCGCAACATGTAAGTATGGTTTATATTGTTGGGCCCGGTGCCCAATCCCCTGGCGCTGGTAACGAGCAGCTTGCCGTCGGGCGTGACCTGCACGCCACTCGGATACCAGCCGGTCGGTATGAGTCCCTTGATCTGGCCGAACTCGCCTTGGTCAGAGACGTTTACCACCGCAACGTCGTTGTTGCCGGAGTTGGTGACGTACAGCGTGCCGCTGTCAGGAGACAGGGTCATGTTGGTCGGCGAGGTGCCCGTGGGCGCACCCGGGTACGGGGCCATCGAGATCGTGTTCACGACTACGTTGCTCACCGTGTCGATTACGGACACCGAGTCGCTGTCGCCGTTGGCGACGTACAATCGGTTCCGCTTCGCGTCCAGCAGTAGGCTATTCGGGTGGGTGCCTACGGTGAGCTTGCTGCTTTGCGGGGTTAGCGTAAGACCGTTAACGAAGAAGACCGACAGCGTATTCTCGGCCTGATTGCTAACGTAGGCCGTGTGTCCGTCTGCCGATAATGCCACGCCATACGGGTATTCACCCGTTGGTGCCGTCGCAATGCTGCCCGAGGCGACGTCTACCGCGACGAGCGTTTTCTTATACGCGCCGGACACATACAGGGTCTTGTCGTCCGGTGAGACCGCCACACCCTGCGGGTACGTACCGCCTGGCAGCGTCAGCGTTTTCTGTTGCGTCAGCTTACTGGTGACGCTATTCCAACCGAAGACGATCACCGAGTTCATGTTCGCCGTCGCCAGGTACACGCGACTGCCGTCGTGGCTGAATGCTAGACCGGGTGCCACCCCCTGACCCGTCCCGGAAAGCTCAATCTCCTGGATGAGGCCGCCGTCCTTGGCGTCCAACACCTGCACCGCCTGTTTGTCGTTGCCATTTTTGATAATGTCTGGAACCAAAACCGCTTTACCGTCAGGTGAGAGCACGGCATTAGCCGGGAAGAAGCCCGCAGGCTTTTGTATGCCCACAGGCGTTACATGCCAGCCGTTGGGTGTGTAGGCAGTGCCATCTGTCTGGGGTCCTGCCACCTTATTATAGGCGGCATAAGCGGTTCCTGTTCCCATTACGCATGTGGCTAAGGCGGCAATGGCCAATTTAGTACGCAATCTCTTATTCTTCATCCTATTTCTCCTCCAAATAAAACAGTTTGGTTTTCATTAAAGTGCTTTTACTTTGCGGTATGGAGATAGATTCGCTAATATTACCATTTAGGAACGTTTGCAATTCCCAATTTTTACTATGCGAGAAATGCGCGTTTTGTTGGCGACCTTCTTCTTTAGAACGCTTGAACTTGTTATCACCCCCTCAATAATTCAAGACTCTCAATTTTACTCGAGAGAAGTTTTGTAAACGTTACATAAACGCTTTCCGATAATTGTAGATGTGATATTCTTTTAGCGGATCATGTAACACTTTAAAAATGAAGTTTATTAATCGCAGTATAAGCATGCTAATGATTTAAATATTAAATTTTCAGTTGTACATTGAGTATCCTAAAATATATATATTTATCCCGGAAAGTGAACATTTACAATATCCTCAAAAATAAATATGGGAACACTTGTATATTTGTTAGTGTAATTGGCCATATCGGCAATGAAATGGGGGAGAGCTAAGCTCCCCCCCCCATTTCATTGCCGATCAATCCTCAATTTCGTTAATGCGATCAATTTAACTTTTATTGTTATTCTTACAAAAATTCGATGGTCGATGGTCGCACTGCTTAGCCGGTTAACGTCGAGTCTTTTCCATGAGAAATTGTCGCATTTAATAGCCAAATATTTCCATTTAAAGCATACCCGATGCACCTGATTTGTAAGAATCATCTGCCACAACATGTTACACGCTGACTGACTTACTCCCTGTCAATTTAAAGAAAATCAATAAAGATATAATCGTTGTGATAGTAAGTATGCTGGATATCGCTGCAGCCGTTCCGTAACTTGATTTGATTACCTCCGCATATATGGCAACGGACAACGTTTTGGTACTGCCGGTATAAAGGATAATTGACGCGCTTAATTCATTAATGACGCTTATCCAACTCATGATCGCCCCGGCAAGCACACCCGGCAGCATCATGACCGACGTAATCTTAAAGAAGGTTTTCACTGGGGAACATCCCAAACTGATGGATGCCTCTTCTATGCTGGGACTGATCTGGTACAGAATGGCTGCGCTGGATCGAAGCGTATAGGGAAGCTTTCTTACAATATAAGCTATGACCAGAATCATGACCGTTCCGCTCAGCAGCATCGGCTTCTTGTTAAAAGCCAGAAGAAGGGTTAAACCAATCACAGAACCCGGCAAAATATACGGTAGCATCGTAACCGTATCAATCACCGAGGTTAACAGATTCTTCTTCCTGATTGATACATAAGCTATGAACATTCCCAATATCACAATAATGGATATGGCTATTAATCCAAAAATGTAAGTATTGGTTACAGATTGCCATAGTGTTCGAAAGACCGATCTGTAGCTGTCCAGGGATAAAGACGCTAGAAACCGGGTGCCTTTCGTCTCCAAGAAGGATGTCACCACGACGGTCACCTGAGGGATAATAGCTAGGAACACGACGATATAAATGGCGACATGGGCCAATATCCCTTTGATTCCTTCAAATGCAACTGGCTGTATCGGTCTCAAGGAACTCATTGCAAAAGATTTTTTATTGATAATATAATTTTGTCCAATGAACAAAAAGACTGTTATAAGCACCATAATAATAGCCATTGCCGCTGAAAAATTTGCCTCTCCACCCACTTCGCTGATAAATTCGGAATAGATCATAACCGGCATTACATTAAAGCCTTCTCCTATAAGCATCGGGGTGCCGAAATCCTCGATAGCATTCATAAAGACCAACAGAGAACCGGCCAACAATGTTGGAGCAATCAACGGCAGGATGATAGTAAAAACTTTCTTAACTGGATTGCATCCCAGGCTTTCGGCAGCTTCGCTGAGTGATTCATCAACCTTCTTCAAGGCTCCAGACACATAGAGATATATGTAAGGGTATAATTTCAAAGTCAGTACAAGCAGCATCCCTCCAAAGCCATATATGCTAGGAAGCTGGATCCCCAAAGCTTGAAAGAACTTCGTGATCACACCACTACGACCGCATAAAATCACCCAAGAGTACGCTCCGATAAATGGCGGTGACAACATCGAGATGATAATCAGGATATCAATTAATTTTTTGCCTTTAACCTTGTATGCCGTCATGAGATAGGCCAAAGGGGCGCCGATCAATACCGCAAGAAAGGTTACGCAGCTGCTAATCATAAAACTGTTAATAAGCCCGCGATAATAATATTTTTTCTGGAAAAACTTAATAAAATTGTGAAATGTAAATGCTCCTGTTTTCGAATTTTCAAAACCGCTCACCAGTAAGGAGAACATAGGGTAGATCAGGAATACGGCTAATACGATGGCTATACCCAAGGTTATGGCTGTCCAGAAATTAAACCTAAACTTGAACTTTTTCATGTTTTCTCACTTCCTTGATTAAGCTCCGTTCTCCGTCTTCGGTAAACACGTTAATTTGTTCACTCTTTGGAGCCAGATGGAGCCTGTCCTTTAACTCATAAAAATTGCCCATTTGGCTCAAGTCTTGGACGAATTCGCAGGACAATCCCGCATCTACCGTCATATTGTCCCGGAAGGTTACCTGATAATTGATATATTGGCCCAGGAAAGTGCTTTTGCTAATTATTGCTTCCAAGCCGCTTGGCGCAACAGAAAATTGTTCGGGTCTAATCGCAATCATGATGTTCATCCCATCTGTCACATCATCAACCAAATTATGTATAGGTATCGAATAGCCGTCCTTGAACATGATACGTTTTTCGTTTCCATTCAACTTAATCGTTCCCTTAAAGAAGTTGGAATGACCAATGAAACTCGCTACAAATTTATTGGCTGGACGGGTGTATATCTCTCTTGGCTTTCCAACCTGCTGAATCACGCCTTCCTTCATGACTGCAATTCGATCGGATATGGCCAAGGCCTCTTCTTGATCGTGGGTTACATAGACAGTGGTTATACCCACATCCCTTTGTATATCCCTAATCGCAGTTCGCATGTCAATCCTCAGCTTGGCGTCCAGATTCGAAAGCGGTTCGTCCATTAGAAGAACACTAGGGCGAATGACAATAGCCCTTGCCAGCGCCACACGCTGCTGCTGCCCCCCGGAAAGCTTCTCCGGAAGCCTTTCTTTGTATGGATCGATTTGTACAACCTTCATAATTGTTTCCGTTCTTTTCTGCAACTCTGCTTTGGGGAGTTTTCTTAGTTTTAAGCCGTATTCTACATTTTGCTGAACCGTCAGGTGCGGGAAGATCGCGTAATTCTGAAATACCATACCGATGTTTCTCTTATGGGCCGGAATATCGTTGATTACTTGGTCGTCAAAAAGTATCTCTCCCTCCTCAATCGAGTTAAAACCCGCAATCATTCTCAGCAATGTCGTTTTACCGCAACCGGACGGTCCAAGAAGTGTGAAGAATTCGCCGTTCTTTATATCAACCGAAAGTCCCGGAATGATGGTCATTTTGCCGTTATCGTATTTCTTAACAACTTTATTAACTTGTATGGCTACGCTCACTTAACTTCCTCCTTTGCTATACAGGCCTGTAACACAAGTGTCACAGGCCTGTATAACAATTCTAGTTTCTATCGTGATGGAATTCCGGATTACTATTAATTGCTTGTGTAAACCTCTTTAAACTTATCCAGCCATACCTGATTGTTAGCTAGTGCGGACTTCAGATCTTCTTGAACGATTTTGAATTCTGAAACCTGCTTTAATCCTGCTGGCGCAGGAACATCAGCCCTTGAAGCGCGCATATTGAGTTTCGCTGCTGTAAGGGACTGCAGTTCCTTGGATGTCAGGAAATCAACAAACTTTTTGGCATTTTCCATATTTTTTGCGCCTTTAATGATCTGTACAGTACCAGGGGATACGATAGCGCCCTCTTTCATATAGACAACTTCAACCGGAGAACCTTGTCTGACCGCAGCGGATGCCAACTCTTCATGAGTAAATCCAACAACGTATTCGCCATCAGCAACCCCCTTAGGTACTGCCGAGGAACTTGCAAGAAGCTTTCCGTCAAGATTCTTGGTTAGGCTTTTGATGTAATCCCAGCCCTTATTCTCATCTCCCGCTCCGATGGTCTGTAAGATGTTTTCGATATGAGTCAAGCCGGTTGATGATTTGGCAGGATCAGGAAATGCTATCTTGCCTTTCAGCTTCGGGTTGAGAAGATCCGCATAGCCTTCAATCTTGATATCGCCAACAAGCTTCTTGTTCACCAGAAGCACCATCGGAATAATGTTGTTTCGGGTAATCATTCCTTCAGTGTTTTTGACCGAGTCAATTAAATTGCTTTCATTCACTGATTTATATGGTTCAAACAACTGCTGTTTAGGAGCTGTAACCGACACTGTGCCTCCCCATTCAATATCACCGAGGGGTTTTGCCTGTTCGGCTTCGATCCTCTTAATAAGCTCTCCAGTACCAGCTGTAACGACTTCAACCTTAATCCCCGTTTTGGCTTCAAATTCAGGAATCACAATATTCATGACATCTGTAGCTGCTGCTGTATAAACGACAAGTGACTTTGATGTCTCGCTCTTTGCAACTTCCTTACTTGGGCTTGCACTCTGTAAGTCAGAGCCTGTCTTGCTTGTCGTTGCGCTTGTGCATCCAACGCTCAGCAGAATCATGCATGATGTTAATAACAATCCGAAAGTCTTCTTCATTCCATTTCCTCCAAGTAATCATTATGTATTACATATCTATCTTATTGAATTAAAGCTAGGTGAACAATCCGAAAATATCGTACAAATATCCTTAAAAATGAACTTGTTTGGAGATTATCCATTTTACAGGAAATGCAGTCGGTCAAAATCAAAACAGACAGCATATGCAAAGGTTACTACCTGCATGTGCTGTCTGCCCTCTAATCAAACCACGTGAACATTTCCAACAAAATAAAGAGGTGATTTCAGGCGCGCCCTTCCATGCCAGTCCGTTCCGCCAGATACTTTCAAATCTAACTTCTCGCAGCAAAGTTCATACCAATTGGATTCTTGGGGAGAATGTTCAGGATAATAGGCTTCGATGCCATCTAACCCCAAATCTTTCATTTGCTTAAACATATTTAATTCTTCATCCAGGCTCAACTTCATTAGTTTAGGATGCGCCAGAAATACGTTTCCGCCACTTTTTTTAATAACATCGAAGCTCTTTTCAATCGGAGCAGAATATTCCTGTCCTACGAATTTGAAACAATAATCAACAAAGCCCGGGTATTGCTCCCAACCGCTAAACAATCCATCCTTCAACATTGCAGAGAATACATCTGATAGGTAAAACCCTTTTCTCTTTCGATTATGGTTCAACACTTGTTCCCAAGAATAGCCGTACTTATGAGCTATATATATTTCAAAAGTATACTTTGTGTATTCTGTAGCTTTTGCAGTTAAATCATCCAACAATTCTAGTAACGCAGTGTTTTTTATGTCTATACCATAACCAAGAATATGTACGTGCTTTTGACCAATGCGAGATGAAATCTCTACACCGGGTATTGTCTCAATATTCGTTCCTGCAGCAGCTGTCATGAAGGCTTCTACCCCATCAACAGTATCGTGGTCAGTTAATGCTACTGCGTCTATTCCATATATTTTGGCAAGGTCGATTAATTGTTCTGGGGTGTCTGTACCGTCAGAATGGCAGGAATGCATATGATAACTATATCTCATGCTTTACTCAATCCCTTCTTGTACCCTTTGGCTGGCCTCATCATTCCGTTCCTCCTAGTATTAAAATTCATGTTACATGTCCATGTTAATGAATTGAAATACAAAGAACAATACGAGAAAAAATACAACTATCCGTAAAAATGAACTTATATGAGATAATTTTCTTACTTACGTGACTTCTTAACGACTACCCGGTTGCTGGACTTCATAAAATCTGTGGGAGATGTGTTTGTATATTTTTTGAACACATTGCAAAAGTGCTTGTATTCACTGAAGCCTGTCATATTAGATATTTCATATATCCGGTAGTTACCTGTGGCCAGCAGTTCTATAGCTTTCTGAATCCTGTATTTATTAAGGATATCCAGAAAAGTCTGGGAGGTAACTTCTTTCAATTTACGGCTCAAGTAACTCGGACTGACTCCCAGTTCATCCGCAATAGCTTCGATGCTCAACTTTTGCTGATAATCACTTTTGATTCGTCGAATCGCTTCACTGACATAATTATTCTGTTTTTGTTCGGCTAAAAGATAACCATCCAACTCGATCAGATGGGTATGGCCAATCGGGTTCGTGATGATGTCATCATAAACCTTGCCCTGCCTGTTGTTGCGATTGATATTCTCGATAACTTCTGCAAGCTTCATTTCATCCACAGGCTTTAATAAATATTCAAACACCTTCAATGAAATAGCCTGCTTGGCATATTCGAATTCGGAATAGCTTGTCAGAATTATGCTTTGGAACGGATATATTCTCAAAGCTTGCTCCACCATTTCTATCCCATTCATGACAGGCATCCTGATATCTGTAATCACCAAGTCGGGCCGATGCTGCCCAATCAATTGGAGTCCTTTCTCTCCGTCCTCGGCATCTCCTACAACCATACATTGCATAGACAGCCAATCAACGGTGTAAACAAGCCCTTTTCTAATAATCTCCTCGTCTTCAACGATGACCACCCTCAGCACGTTCGCTCCCCCCCCCTGTTAACCGGTAATGTAATTTTGACGACTGTTCCGCCATGATGCTCGCTTGATAAGTCTACCCCATACTTTTCGCCGTATATGAGCTGCACTCTCCTATGGACATTATACAATCCGATATGGGAAGAATTGTTTATATTTCCATCCAGGATATGTTTGATTTTTTGCAATACTTTCGGTTCCATCCCCTCGCCATCATCATTAATGATTACGACCAGGGTATCCTCACTAATGGCCGCCTTAATCTGTACTGTCAAGGTTTGACGGTTTGCAAAGCCGTGCATGATTGCATTCTCTATGATCGGTTGAACAATGAGCTTGGGAACAATACAGTCCAAGGCGGCTTCATCCACATGGATCTCATAGTCGAATTTATTTCCAAATCGGTATTTTTGAATGAACAGGTAGTTCTTGGTATACTCGACATCGTCCCCCAGATTCACCTCCGTAATGGTGTTGTTGATACTGTATCTTAACAAGTTAGATAAAACGACGATCATCGTACTGGCGGAAGAAGGGTTCATTTTCACCATATAACGAATCGTTTCCAGCGTGTTGAACAGGAAGTGAGGATTAAATTGAGATTCAAGCTGTTTAATTTCGGATAATACATTTTGTCGGGCCTTTTCCTTGTTCGCTTCAATCAAGTTCTTGATATCGCCAAGCATCTGATTGTAAGCTTCTGCAAAAACCTGAAACTCATCGTTGGTATTGACCTTGAGCTGGGTTTCCAAGTTACCGTTTTGAACATGCTCAATCGCCCTAATTATGTCATCAATGACCTTGGTTTTACTGTCAGCAATTTTTCTCGCTGATAAGTAGGTTGTCAAGGTCAACATGCCAAAAAGCAAACTTAATAGCACGCCTGTCAAAATAAGCATCGATCTAAAGTAACCAATAGAGGTGAGCGTATAAATACTAATTTCCGCATCGAGAATTTCCGTTCTCGTAACATATTGGCTGTCATCCTTCGATTCGACAACGCCAGATTTGTCTCTGAAATTCACATCGATTTTCCCTAATTCGTTGACTAACAATTCATTCGTGCAAGCAATTACATACCCGAACTTGTCGGTTATAACGACGCTCGTCGAGAAATTTTTGCTGATCAGGTTAACCAAGTCTCTTTTGTTAAAGTCGAAGGTGATATATCCGGCAACACGACCTTTAATTACAATCGCTTTACCCACTGTCAAGCTTGGACTGTCGGCAGTAAAAGCAGGCTGCCTAGCTAGAATGACCTTCTCTGGCATATCCAGCATTCTTCGAATCGGTCCCCACATGAAATCAGCTTCGCCTTGAGCATATTCAGGGATATGATCCGAGCTTTGTATTAAAGGCTTCAGCTTATCGTTAAACACGAAGAAATTCCCTTTTGTTTCCATTTTATTTACAAAATCGTAAAATGAACTGTATAATTTACTGTTTGAAAAATTCAACTCTAGGTAATCCTGCATACCTCCATCTTTTGACAAATGATCCGCTTGATTCTGGTAAGTACCTATAATGTTTCCTATTGTATCCGCTATTTGGACATTGTACTTATAGTTCCGTGAAACAATCGTCCTGTAAAGACTGGAAAACGAAAGTAAATAACTGGCTAAAGTAATAATGACGACCGGAATAATCGCATAAATGACAAACGATTTTCTAATACCTTCCCTATAATGCCTGAATTTTTTTGACATTTCCTCACCTTTACATTTGATTGTCTTTTGCATATATTATCACATACATTCGGTTCAGCATGGAATTCATAATATCTTAATAAGTTTGCGTGATCTTAAAGCGTGTACTAAGCAAAAAAGGACTCAATCTTGGTTAGAATAGTATTCCATCCAAAGAGAGTTCCTTTTGACAATATGGGCTACTAGAGCTGTAAATCTCTTGAAGGATTACAACCCAATACCTTCTGTATATTAATGTATAATTGTTCATTTCTCATTAATTATGATAATTCTTTTCTCTAATTATGAAAATATTCTCAATAATTATGACACCTTGTATTTCTCGCGCAAGTCCCAGGTAATCGCAATTTGCTCACAATAATATTGCTTTTTTCTTTTTTGACCCATATTTAGTAATAATAGACATTCATTGGAGTGATAATATAGGTACCTGTCCCCTTCCAATGCGCACTCAATCACGTTTAAAATTATTATCGATGGTATCAATCGTTTCAATCCCGTCCAGGACGACGGTTATGTTTGAAATATCCGAGCGGGAATATACCGCATTGCGCAGCTCCTTTTTTACGACATCACGAATGAGGCTTTGATCAATTTCTTCCCTCGATTTCATTTTTATATAGTTGTTCATGTTCGTACTGTTTAATATTTTTAAAATGCTAATTTCAAAGTCGTTTACATAATATTCGACATGAGTGGTCACCTGCTCGATAATCTGCCAGCTAGACTGGCGGGATTCGCGCTCCAGGACATCGGCGGCACGCTGATAGGAGATGATACCGATAAAGCACATTGGAACAACCACAAGAAGGGCGGAGTACACAAGAAGTTTTGTAGCCAAACTTTGGTCCCGCAAAAAAATGATTTGGACGAATGCTTTTATGGCTTGTTTTGCGCAGATTTTCATGTTTCACCTTCTCTATAGGATAAAACGTTTGTAATGAATTATAGTTCAATCCTATTCCAAATACATGCAACAAATTTTTCACATTTGGAATTATTTTATCCAATGAAAAACAATGAAAAAACCCTATGAAGAAATTTGCTTCGTATTGATACGCCGGTACTTTTCCTCATTAGTTAACCTGCCAACAAGATCAAAAGCCTTCGAAAACGAAAACAGGATACCGAATAATACCGGCACCCTGTTTTCGTTTTTATAGATGTGTGTATCCAAGTTTTGCGGCCGCATCTGCATTATCAATTTACCTGAAGTCACGCGGTGTTCTCCTTGCCACCCTTGCATTTACGATGTCACTCGGCTTGCAGTACGAGAATATGGATTATCTAACCTTGTACTCGGAAACTTTTTGTCTGATCGTAAATCAGGATCACCCTCTGGCGAAACGAGAGAAAGTTCAAATTTCCGAGCTTTCTAGTGATTCTTTCGTATTCATTGATCGAAATGAATCGCCCTACGTGTATGACTATTTGCTTGCCTTACTGACGAACAACGGTATATCGCCGAACATCGTTAGTCAACCGGAACGTATTGACACCGTGTTGCTGCTGGTTGAAGCTGGAGTGGGAATCACGGTTATGCCGAAACATCTTATTGTATACGAAAATCCTGCCCTCCGTTTTTTGGAAATTGAAGGTGGAAATGAAGATATCACGATTGATATCGTGGCAACCTGGAAAAAAACGAATTTAAATCCGACGATTTCTTTGTTTCTCAAGGAATTGAACACGCTCAATTTCGAACAGATCGTTCCATAAACTAAAATAAGGGCTGAAATTTTCAGCCCCTCCTTATCAAACAGTAAGAGGATATTCCCTCATACAGCTTTCCGATGTTCGTCAATCATAAGCATACGAAATTACAATAACGTTTTAAGTCCAATTTGTATGGCATTCTTAGAAGAAGGCACGTACATTCCGATCCAGTCAGACGTCTCTACTTTTTCAAAAAGGATGGTATCAATTGAATTGCCAGCAGCTTAAGCTTAAGTTGCCGAATTGATAGCTGCGGTGAATCAATCTCGCTTGACGGTTCTTATCTCCCACTCCCATCGCAAGTAATAAAGGAATAAAATGTTCACTTGTCGGTACAGCCTCTCCGGCATAAGGAGCTAATTCCCTATAATTAAAAAGCGCATTTACATCCCAAGCCTCTAACTTGTTTTGCAGCCAATTATCAAACGATTCGGCCCATTCATCGTTACTTTCTCCCTGCCAATTTAACCTCCGCAAATTATGAACGGTTCCTCCGCTACCTATAATAAGAACATCCTGTTCTCTGAGCTCGGACAAAGCTTTACCGATTTGGTACTGCTGCTCATTCGTTAAATTGCGGTTTGCGGATAGAGCGACCACAGGAATATCTGCATCGGGATAGATCAGCTTGAGGACAGCCCAAGCGCCGTGGTCAAGCCCTCTTTCTTCGTCTAAAGCACTCTGAATACCATGCTTAGCAAATAACGAAACGATTTGTTCGCTTATCGAATGCTCCCCTTTAGCCGGATAGGTCAACTGGTAAAGCTCATTTTGAAAACCAGAGAAATCGTAAATCGTACTGTACGTTTCGACTGCGCTAATAGTCTGTATCGATTGCTCCCAATGTGCGGAAAATAGCACAATCGCTTTAGGCTTAGGTATAGTTTCTGCAAAATGTTTGAGAAAATCCGTATATGCATTCTGTTCAAGGACAATCGAAGGCGCACCATGCGCAAAAAAATAGGAAGGTATCATATGTTCATTCGCTCCTTGCTTGAAAGCATATCAGCATCTTTAATTAGCCAATTTACAAAATCCCGTTGATTCTCCTCAGAGACACCATGATCAGATTGATACGTTTTAAACGTCAAGTAAGGTGTTTTCCCTTCAAAATAAGCTACCGTTTCATGGCCTATCCGAATCGGGAAAACAGAATCGAATTCCCCATGGGAAATAAACACCGATACATCCTTTACACTTTTCAGAGGATACTCTGTTTTCACAAAATCAGGCACGTACCCGTTTAACGCCACGATTCCCTTTAACTGATCTCCCATCGCTAGCGCAAGCGACATGGATAAAATCGCACCTTGGCTAAAGCCGAGTAAATAACGCTTACCCGAGTCAATCGGGTACTTCTCTGTTGCATAATGGATGAATGATTGCAGCTGATCAATGGCTTGGTCGAACATCTCCCGAATAGGATTACCTAAACTTTTCAACTCGTAATATTGAAATCCTGCTCCTAATGTCAGATTACCGCGGATACCAACAATAATAAATTCATCGGAGATTGGCTCCACCAAACCAAACATGTTTTTCTCGTTTGACCCTTTTCCATGAAGTGTGAAGATTGTCGGGTATTTCTTGTCCGGGTCCATATGAGACGGCAGTTGAATGTCATAGTGGTAAGTCAAGTTCATAAGGACCGTCCTCCTTTGAGTTATGCGCTGCGTTTTCTAAACCATACGTGATCAATTGATAGATATGCAGTTTCAGAAACTACCAAATACAACGCTACTAAAATTAACCCCAGATCAAACTCATAACCTGCCATCTGACTATTTCCAAGCAATCCAACGGAGAGTTTCATCGTAAAGATCGCGCCAATGAGCATAATAACAAACATAGCCGATACATAACGGGTAAAGAGGCCCACAATTAGCAAAATACCTCCAAAGAGCTCCAGCACTGCCACGACATAACCCAAATATCCGGGAATGCCCATGGAGCTGAACCAAGCCGCAACATTACCTAGTCCCATTTGTATTTTACTGATTCCGTGAGCTAGAAATATTATTCCCAACACCACACGCATTATAGTCGATACCACTGTTACTTTCGTCATTTTCTTCCCTCTCCAATCTTTTATAAGTTATAGAGATATTTATTTGTTATATATAATATATTTCGAAACACTCTGGAATGTCAACAGAAATATTGTTATTATTAATTTATATTTAGTATTACAAATATTTTGGTGTGGAGTGAACAATAGATGAATATAGGCCTTAACATACGAACAATCCGCAAACGAAAAAACGTCACCATCGCTCAAATATGCGAAGAAACCGGCTTATCCCAAGGCTTCATGAGCCAGATCGAAACGAATAAGACCTCGCCGTCCATTGCAACATTGGAAAATATAGCGAAGGCTTTAAAGGTACCTTTGGCTTATTTACTCCTGCAAAAAGAGGAACGCATAAATATAGTACGTAAAGAGGAAAGAAGGATCACGACAAGCGGGGTTGAACAATTAAAAGTGGAGCACCTGAGTTCTACAAAGAACGTAAGAATGATGATCGTCGAGATTCCTCCCGGATCATCGACAGGCACTGTTCCGCATGCGCATGAGGGTGAAGAGGTTCATTTAGTCATGAAAGGGACAATCTACGCTGAGCAAGGTGAGGATACGGCTGAATTTAAAGAAGGCGACTCTTTCAGTTGGAATGCCTGTACGCCTCATTTAGTAAGAAATATAAGCGAGGAAACTGCAATAGTACTCATATCCATCTATACGGAAAGCGAGTATGCAGTGGAATTCCTATGATCTCGGAAATAGCAGCTGCATCTCCTGAAGATGCCGTCTTAACCCCTTCAATAGTAGCAATGCATCCATCCCATGGTTCGTACAGCAGCTCAAACAGACAGTGTAATTTTCGGAGAAGAAGGTATTGCCTCAGCGGATAAACAAGGACTTGCTATTATTGTTATGGGTACGCTTGATCCTTCTGTTATGAAAGAGTTAGAAGAAAAAGTGGAAGAGAAAGGCTTCTATTTAGTCGATGCTCCTGTAAGTGGTGGTTTATCTGGAGCTGAAGCTGCTACATTATCAATAATGACTGCCGGTAAAGAAGAAGTAGTTCAAAAATGTCTACCTTACTTCCAAGCGATGGGGAAAAAATTTTAAATTTTGGCAACCAATGTGGATTAGCACAAGTGGCAAAGCTCTCAAATAATTTAGTTCTTGGTATCAATATCATAGGTGTTACAGAAGCACTTAAATTTGGACGAAAAAATGGCCTACCTGCCGACGAAATTTTAAAACTTTTAAGCGTAAGTACTGGCGATAGCTGGGTAGTCAATAATTGGGATGCAGTGAAAAAATACAGACCGGAGGCCACTCTAGGCAATGTATACAAGGATTTAACTGCTGTTATAAGGGAATGTTCAAAAAAACAATTGTCTTTACCATTTGGAGGTCTAGCTCTTCATCTATTAATAGATTCAATGGATGCAATGAATAGAGATTTTGATATGTAATAAATAAGTCGATAAGGTAACCTAGTACTAGGCTACCTCTATCAACTTTTAAAAAAAGGATAGCACATATTACTTGATTGATTGTGCATAAAAAAGAGAGAATTACGGATTTCACAAGATCAAGACACAAGAGTAGGCCACAAAAATGCGGATTCCTCGTTTTTCGGATACAAGACGCATCTGGCTATGAGTGAAGAACGCATTATCACCGCTGCTACCATTACGACTGGGAAAAAAAACTTGATCGAAAAAAGCAAGGCCGCTGGTATGAGGATTGACACCGTGATTGTGGACACCGCGTACTCAGAAAAAAAAAACATTAAGTACACTAAGAAGAACGAAATTCAACTCGTTGAAAAAGCACGGACAGGAAAAAAGGGAGAAAGCAAAAACCAAAAGACGACCTACTCTTTCGACATCGAAAAATGCAAGCGATGCCCGATAAAAGGAAGGTTGCTATAAAGAAGGCGCGGCGAGTAAGACATAAAGACATATATTAAAGTTAGCTGTTTAAAAACCAGCAAAAAAAGGTGCATTTAAATTTAAAAAAGCGTCTCCTTCCACTCGAAAGATGGAAAAGAGACGTTTTTTATTTATTAAATTTTGAAATTCTAAAAATATGAAAGTTCTTCAGTGGCTTCGTGCATCACAGGAATAATGTGATGTTTCATAAATAACTATAAAACGGAGCCCGCAAACCCGCGGTACTCCGTTTATTTGTTTCATAATTAAAAGCAGTTTGCCTTTTACAGTTTCCCGATAGATCCACTGTTTCAAAATTTTTAGCAAAAAAAATCTGCACTTATACATGATTTGCATAAATATTCATACATTTTCAAACAAGAAACCAATGGACATCGAAATTTCTATGTAGATCACTATATTAACTACTATAATTACGAACGCATCAAGTCAAAGCTAAAAGGCATGAGCCCGGTACCGTATCGAACTCATGCCTTACAGGCTGCATAACGTTAATGTCCAACTATCGGGGTCACTTCACTAATGAGAGTGGGGTTATTTTTTATTAGCATTTATACTTATTTTGAATTCTATTCCTAACTATTTGAAAGCGTTGCATGTTGTTCACAACCTATTGAGGTTGTGAACAACATGCAACGTAAATTCCTTCAAATAGTACTACGTCTGATTGATGAAGCAGGCCAATCGTAATTAAGACTATAGAGAGAACTCTGTGCTGAACAGCACGGTAGGCGGACTTGTAGATTTTCAAATGATGTCTTCCAGGCCGTGTCCATTGCTTTGCCCCACCAATCTAAATCAATTGATTCTTTACAACTGGGACACATTACATCTGCAAAAATGAAAAAACTGCTTGCAACGGCGTTAATACCCTTGCAAACAGCCTACAGCAACAAAATCAAACGATGCGAATATTTCCGACAAAATATAAAGGATTTTTCAGACGAGCCATACCATGCCAGTCCGTTCCGCCAGACACTTTCAAATCCAATCTCTCACAGCAGAGCCGCCGCTTTTCTGAATCAATTCGATGCTTTTCTCAAGCGGAGCACCATAAGTCTGTTTTACGAAATGGAAACAATAATCAACGAACTTCCCGTAATGCTCCCATCCGTTAAACAATCCATCCTTCAACATAGCAAAGTAGAATTCCTTTCCATGTCCGCTCTGATTTGACCAAGGGAACCCATCAGCTTGAGCGATCTCCCGCCTTCAAATGTAAAAGCGCTCATCGTAAAAGCTACCGTCACTTCGTTGGTTGTCCCGCAAGCTCCAGAAGCACATTGTTCGCCCGTTCTAGAGCTGGAACCCAATACTTTCTTTCCATGACTATCCCTCACAGTACTAAGTGTCAAATATATTTGACCAAGATGCTTTCCACATGCTCCAAATGCGATCTCATCGCTTGAGATGCCTGCTCTTGATCCCCCCTGCGAATAGCCTCGTAAATCCGTGTATGTTCTTTCAAAAGCTGAATGGCCACATCCTGATTGGCGTACAATTCAGCTCGGCGAATATCCCGGATCATCGATTCCATCGGCTTCATGATGGATTGACAGGTTCGTTCCATAATGGCATTATGAGTGGCTTGAACCAGCATCACATGGAAGGATACATCCGTTCTCTCGCCTTCAATATCATTACCTACAGCGCTTACCATTTCGTTCAGAACGAGATGAAGCTGATGCAAATCCTGCTCTGTTCTATTCTTGGCGGCAATCGCGGCAATCGACACCTCTAGGGATTGTCTGACTTCCATTAATTCAAGCAGCGTCGTTCGATTCATCCGCAAGGAAGCCATCTCCGGCAATAAGACCTCGGTAGGCACTTGGCTGATCACTCTGCAGCCGCCTCCCTGCCGGATTTCGATAAGTCCCATGGCTTTTAACGCGCTGAGTGCTTCACGCGCCGTGGAACGTCCAACTCCAAATCGCTCGGACAGTTCTTTCGTAGACGGGAGTTTATCGCCTGTTTGGAGTTGTCCCTGCAGAATCATTTGCTTGATTTGATCAGCCATTTCGTCATAATGATTGCGTTTGAGCAGCTTATTGACTTCCATGCTATAACCTCTTTTACCCGATGATTAGCACATGCACGATACCAGGGCCATGAACGCCTATGGTTAAATCGTTCTCAATATCCGCCGAGCGGCTAGGACCTGAAATAAAGTGAATGCCAGCGGGAAGATCCTTCCTTGCCGATTGATCGAATTGAATCAGAATCTCCCCTAGTCGGGTCTTCAGCCGTTCCACAGGAAGAATCACGATCAAAGATGTAGGAAGCAGACTAACCGATCTTCCCTTTTCCTTTGATGATAACACAGTTAGCGATCCGGTGTAAGCCGCTGCTGCATCTGCAAGAACGATGCCAAGGTCGGCCGCGGCAGCTGCGGCTTTCCAGCTTTCCCGACTGTCCGTATTCCACGCGGAAATCTGCGCTTCCGATAACACATCGCTAAGATGAAGGGCATGCAGCTCAGGCTGATCCTGATGGATAATCCGGTTAACGCCTAATGATTGCGCAATATCGATTATCGCTAATTTCGCTTTCTCCATCGAAGCAAGCCTAACGACATAACCTCCTGCCGCTTGAAAATTAGTCGTAAACTGCTCAATTCTTTCTTCCAACGGCCATTCGAATTTATGCCAAAAATCTGGTGCTCCCCGATAGGGATGCACGGGCTTCTCTACGACTCTTGCTCGCCCCAGCTTACTGGCAATGCCGTTCATAAACCGCTCTTGTTCCTTAACTGACTGAGAGTCCAATTGTGTCAGCCATGCTTGACTGCGCTCACTCATCCTGATGTCCTCCTTGGTTTTTTCTCTTCGTCAACGCATCTTGCATACGACTGTGCAAAACCGGGTCTATTCCTTTAAATTCTTGACGTATTTGATGTTCAAGCGTACCCCAGCTGTCTCGGAAAGAAGCCTTAGGCAAACTAGGCGCAACTCGATACGTATTCCATCCTTTTAATGGCCCTACGCGCAGTCGAATACCTTGATCGCGAACAACCAGCTTCTGGCCGATACGTGCCAGTTTCAATACGGTATTAAATCTCTTCGCGCTTCCCATGATGGCTGCAAAGCCCCTCATCCCGGCTTGTTCAAGTTTGTCGCCATGCCCCTGCTCCACTTTGCGACGACGTAGTGAGACAAGCATATCGTGGAGCGGTATTTTCACAGGACAAGCTTCGTAACAAGCGCCGCATAGGCTGGAAGCGTTGGCAATGTCGTCCCAATCCGCTGTGTTCTTCTGGAGCGCAGGGGTTAACACCGCCCCAATCGGTCCGCTGTAGGTGCCCCCATAGGCGTGACCGCCAATATGACGATAAACTGGGCATGCATTCAGGCAGGCCCCGCAGCGGATGCAATTGAGCAGCTCCTGAAATTCCGGATCGCCAAGCTGCAAAGAACGCCCGTTGTCGACGATAATAATATGCATCTCCTCCGGACCATCTGCATCAGACCCACGCCGCGGACCTGTAATTCCGGACATGTAGACGGTCAGCTTTTGGCCGGTAGCCGAACGCGGCAGCAGTGTCGCCATGACCTCCAAATCCATCCAACTTGGTATAATCCGCTCCATGCCCATGAGTGTAATTTGTGTCTTGGGCACGGTGGAAACCATTCGTGCGTTGCCTTCATTTTCAAACAGAACAATAGACCCGCTTTCCGCAATAGCAAAGTTGCAGCCCGTGATGCCAATATCCGCCTCCAGAAATTTTTCCCGCAGCTTTCTGCGGACAAATCCTGCCAATATCGTCGTATCGGGCGGTAAGGTCTCCCCTGCTTCCTTGGATAATAAGTCAGCAATCTGATACCGGTTTTTGTGAATCGCTGGAATGATGATATGGGAGGGCGTTTCGTCGGCCAATTGAATAATATATTCGCCTAAATCCGTTTCAATGGCCTCAACGCCAATAGAGGCAAGCGCCTGATTCAAATGCAGCTCCTCTGTAACCATGGATTTGGACTTAACGACGGTCCGGGCCGCTTTCTCTTTGGCGATGGTCAAGGATAGCTTCACAGCATCATCGGCCGTCTCGGCAAAATGAACATGGACACCGTTCTCTCGAGCATTTTCAACAAACGTATGTAAGTAATAATCCAGGTAGGCGATGGTATGCAGCCGAATTTGCCTGCCTCTTTCACGCCATTCCTCCCAGTTCCCGTGTTCTTCCGCGGCTTTAAGTTTACCGTTCCGCAGCCGTTCTGTCGTAAACATAACCGCTTTGCGAAGGAACTCGTCGTTCAGCGCCTGATCTGCCCGCTCCTTGACCGTCTTCCCTTCAGCTTCTTTTTGACTCATGCCCTTTTCACCCCTTCATATAACAGTTCAGCCAGATGCATAACCTTGACTGGTTCATTTCGGAATCGCAGATTGCCGGCAATGTTCATCAGACAGGCCATATCCAGGCCGACAAGCACCTCCGCTTCCGTTTCCTTCACATGATCGACTTTTTCATTCACCATGGCCCCGGATATATCCGACATTTTCACAGCAAAAGTTCCTCCAAATCCACAGCAATCCTCTGCAAAAGGAAGAGGCACCAGTTCTAACTCCTTTACCTGCCGCAGCAAAGCCAGCGGTTCTTCCTTCACACCAAGAAGCCTGCTGCCGTGGCAGGAGGGATGATACGTAACTTTATGCGGAAACCTCGCTCCAAGATCAGTGATACCAAGTACACCTACGAGAAACTGCGTGAACTCATATGTTTTGTTCTGTAATTGCAAGGCTTTGTCCAGCATTTCCGGATCATCCTTGAAAAGATCCGCATAGTGATGAATCATATACGTACAAGATCCTGAGGCCGAGATGACGAAGTCGCTATCTTCAAAAGCAGCAAGAATTGTTTTTGCCGTTGTCCTTGCTTCCTCCCAGTAGCCGCTGTTGTAAGCGGGCTGCCCACAGCAAGTTTGAATGGTCGGGAATTGCAGAAGGATACCGTGATAGCCCAAAATTCGAGATATCGCCTCTCCGACTTTCGGGTATAAAGCGTCACTTAAGCAGGTAATGAATAACGATATTTTCATAAAATGCACCCTTTCAAAAATTAGATATCAGGTTGTCAGACATGTTGATACTAACATAAAGCACTGTACTTTGAAAGGCTTATTCTTTCGCACTTTTTATGAAGCGCCACGCTGCAAGCTTTGCAGCCGCAATCCATCCATATAGTAAGGGCGGTTGTGATGCAAGAATTTAAAATGGATAGCAAATACCCAGAAATTGGGTTGTGTTGCAAAGAATCCAAACCGTGATAACATATAGAAAAATGAAATCATGGGATGGGACGAATCAATATGGAATCAAAAGATAATGTATTCAAATAGAAACATTACGAAGCTGATATGATCCTATTAACCGTTAGATGGTATTTAAAATATTGTTTGAGTTATAGAGATGTCGCAGAAATGATGAAAGAGCGAGGATTGAATATTTCTCATACTACGATCATGAGATGGGTTCATGAGTTCGGACCTGAAATAGACAAACGAATTCGCCCCAAGTTAATTCCAGTGTAAATCATCTTTTTATAGCAACTAAAAAATCCCGCCCCAAAGACATTCTCTTAGGGACGAGATTATTGTTCCAATTTAATGAATCACCAAGGCAGCTCGGTCACGAATCGATCTCGATGACCATGATCTACCCCCACCCACTAAGCAAATCGATTCTCTTCGGGATCTTCCGTATCATAGCCAAAGGCATCAAGCGCCGGCCATAGCTCAGGGGCAATCGGGTAATTCGCGAGCTCCAACGTCTGGGCTACCCGTTCCGGTTTACTCATGCCAACGACCGTACTAGCGATCCGCGAATCGCGAAGCGAAAATTGAAGTGCTGCGGCGGCAAGCGGAACATCGTATTCCAGGCAAACCTTGGCGAACATACGCGCTCTCTCCAATACGAGTGGCGGAGCTTCGCTATAGGCATATCGTGCGTATACTTCTGGTCCTTTGGCCAATATGCCACTGCCATAAGGAGCGGCGTTAATAACCGCCACGCCCATACGACTCGCGACATCAAGCAAAGGTTCGGCAGCCCGATTGAGCAGCGTATATCGATTATGGGTTTCAACCGCACTGAACGCTCCCGTTTCGACATAACGAATGAGCATATCGATCGGTCCGCCGGATATTCCGATGTGATCGATGACTCCCTGCTTTTGAAACTTTTGCAGTACTTCTAACGGTCCGCCGGATCCCATCACATTTTCGAAGGTGGTATGTTCAGGATCGTGGATGTAAACGTATTGCAGACGATCAAGTCCTAAGCGTTCGAGGCTTCCTTCGATGGAACGTTTGATCTGTTCGCCGCTGAAGTCTCCGGTCATAAAGTCGCGATCGGCTTTGGTTGCCAACACGTAACCTGCGGGAAGACCACCATTCGCTCTAATAGCCTTGCCAATCCGCCGTTCGCTCTCACCTTCGCCGTATGCTGCAGCCGTATCTATAAAGTTGATTGGGCTTTCGAAAGCGGTTCGCAGCGTTACCAATGCTTGTTCCTCCGACGTGCTATATTGAAAGGTTTCCGGCATATCTCCGAGCGGAGCGGCTCCAATACATAGCGGTGATATGAGTAGGCCAGTACTGCCAAGCGGCCGTTGGGATAATAATGCGTTCGTCATGGAGTGTTCCTCGCTTTCTGATTTTGTCTGCATTATAACGACACACCCAAAAAGCCTCGTGTCATTTGAAAATCGATATTTCCTTTCTGATAGAGACGCGGTACATAAGAATGTTCCAAAATTTCTTTGCTTCGCTCAAGAATATGATTCACCCATATGCTCGGATTGCCCTCGAGTACCAAATCGACATCTTGCTTATGGTTATGCAGCACGTCCTGATCCGACGTCACTTGCAGCATTGGGACGAAAGGATGCGCCTGCATCGGACGATCACCGATCAGCGCGATTATTAATTCCACACCTGTGGCGGCGAGTCCTGTGATCGTCTCTACCCCATGCGTTGTTGGAGTCTCCATAATGTGGAAGCCGTTTCGGTGGACGTGTTCCCCATAGGCAATTGACGGCCGAACTTGAGATGTGCTAAATAGTTGCTGACTGAACGCATCCTCGGCAAGCAATCCGCTGTTCTCGGGAATGACGACCAAGCCACCAGCTCCGACAATTATTTTGGTCAGTACCCCCAACTGCTCGCCGGCATTTTTGTTAATAGCACCAACGCTTACGATCCCGATGCGCAGTCCTTCCAAACCTACCGTCACCTTCTCCGCAGGATCAGCCGCAACCAATCGATCGGCGAACCAGGCCTCAACCTTCTCGCTCACCTTGGCAATTCCGCCGTCGAGCTGGATGCTGGCATAACCAAGACGGCTCGCATCGACACCCATCACATCCATCTGATGGCGCATGTAGTCGTTATGCGTTTTCTCACAGCCATGCTCCAGCAGCAAACAATGCTTCACCATCGGATGCGTAATATAGCCGATCATCGTGCGGGCAAACAGTGATTCGGCTGGCCCCCCCGAGGTGCCGCAGCCTTCCGTGTGCGCCAATGTGACAAAGCGCGAGAGCTCGGGATAACCTGCTCCTTGCTCGTTCAGTCGCCGTGTGATCATGCCCGCTACCTGTCCGGCACAAAGACTCGTCGGCACGATCAAGCCGATATTGTCACTGGACTGCCGATTGCGATGCCGAGTAAAGGAAAATTGAAGCGAGATATTCCTCGTTACAGCCTTATCTTCAATTTCTATCGGAGCTCCTGTCGGTACAGGAGTGTGAAGCAGCGTATCCAGCCGACTCGCATCGTTCTGCTGCCAGTTGCGCCAAATTTGTACTTGGGCATGGCCCGCCTTCTCGCCGACGCTTCGCTGACCAGAGGCAATTTGGAGCGCCAACTCGAATACCTCTTGGCCCAGCTCATCCATCGACTTGCCTTCCAGATACTGCCCCGCGTTCACATCCATATCATTCGAAAGCAATTGGAAGCGGCGAGTTGTCGTGACCACCTTGACCGTAGGCACATACGGAAAGTTGGTGATCGAACCATTTCCCGTTGTAAAGAAGATCATGTTGCAGCCGGCGGCTACCTGTCCGGCGATGCTCTCCAGGTCATTGCCAGGGCTGTCCATGAAATAGTAGCCGCCATCCTTCATGAGCTCCCCGTACTCAGTTGCATAATCGATCCGCGTTGTCGGATCTTTCTTCATAGCGGCGCCTATAGACTTGAGATAGATGTTGTACAAGCCGCGATACATGTTGCCACCTGACGGGTTACCTTCCGCGCTTGTGCCGTGCCAGGAAGTGCGCTCCTTAAATCGGTTCACAAGTTCCAGAAATTTGCGCGCGGTTTCCACGTTACGTACTTTTGACAAGACATAGGGCTCCGCGCCAATCAACTCATCAGTTTCGGCTAGACTAGCCGCACCGCCGTAACGCACCAATTGTTCTGAAACCCAACCGAGCAGCGGATTCGCGGATACTCCGGAAAATGCGTCCGAACCGCCGCACTGCAAGCCGATTCGCAAGTGGCGGATGGATTCAGGCGTCCGTTGCATCGTGTTAACCGTTGACAGCCATTCCCGCACTATCGCTTCACCTTTAACCAGCTCCTCTTCAAAGCTGCCTGTAAGCGACACGAACTTATGCAGCACTTCATCGATCGGATAGTTATGCTCGCGTGCATAAGCCTCTACCATCTTGTTCGTGACCGATTCATTGCCATAATCGACAACCAATACCGCTCCGACGTTCGGGTTGACCATGAAACCTGAGAGCGTCCGCAGCAGCAAGTCCACATTATTCGGCTTCTCTGTGCCGCCCTCCGTATGAGCGACGGGAACGAACCCGTCTATATTCGAATCGTTCTTCCATTCGCTTTGCAGACGAGAGGCAAGCTCATTCACGTAGCTCCCCGTATGCGAGGTGGTGCCGAGCAGTACGATGTAGTTCCGGGTGCCAACCCCGCGATCTTCATGGCGGCGGTATCCCATGAAAGTGCGCGTATCCTCATAAGCTGGCGATGCCTGAGCCGGCCGAAAGTTCTCCTCGTCAAGGATATAAGGAGAAACTTGATCCGCGAAATTGGGCTCCGCCGGCACTGCGAATGTCAACTGGCGCACACTGAGCGCTCCACGTACTGTTTCGTTGATCACATAGTGGCCGGGCTGAATCTGCTTAATCGCCACGCC
This sequence comes from Paenibacillus phytorum, assembly GCF_013141715.1. Lineage (GTDB taxonomy): Bacteria > Bacillota > Bacilli > Paenibacillales > NBRC-103111 > Paenibacillus_E > Paenibacillus_E phytorum. Next base: position 33,145 of record NZ_WHOA01000167.1, read on the forward strand.
GAAAGGCAAATGCCACGAAAGCAAATCTTGACCAGGAGCGATCGCTTTCACCGCAAATCGATGGCCTTCCATAACCGTGTAATCCAAGGTGAGGATTTGGCCTTCATACTGAATGACGGTACCGGAGTTCAATTGGTGAATCGCAACGGCGCAGTTATCCCCGGGCAAGGGAAGTCTCGCTACTTCTTCAAATTGGTAAACGACGTCCATCGATGACTGGCTCCTTTGATGAGATTTTTCGAACAATCCAAATAAGCATTGGCAGCACTTAAACTACCTGGCATAGTATGACTAGCACGCAACCTAGCGTGTGTTATGAGAATGAATCCCAGGATTCGATTCAGCCTATAAATGAATAATTGAGTTTCTTCCAAGGTTAGTGCTGTTAAAACAACAATATTCTCACCCAGTTGATGCGCATTCAGGCAATAAGTGGCATCAATTTTTTAGTAAGCATAGCCTCCCTGATTTTGGTGTGCACACATATTATTGTAACAGGATTATGGCATTTGATAATTCTTTACCTTTGCAAAAACATACTCTATTTTGATATTCTATACATAAGAGAAATAATGAAGTGAGATGATTGGGGAGGTTCGGAAAATGCAAAAACCGCTAATAAAAAACTTTATTATCGACCACCTCTTGCCATTTGACATCGTATTTAAGGACAAAAAGACACCAAATCGTGAACTACCAGAGCATCTTCATGATCGCTTTGAATTAGTTTATGTTTATAGTGGAAAAGGTACGTTTTTCTTAAACCAAATGCTCTATGAGATGAATGAAGGAGATCTCTTCATCATTCCTGGCAATACCATTCATCAGGCATTGCCAGATTCTGAATCTCCAATTACTGCCACTGCTGTCTTTTTTGATCCGCAACTGATCGGACACTATTCAGCTGGTGATTCGTTTACGAATATGCAAGTTTTTGACCGAGCCCGAAAATATAAGAGCTATAAGCTTGTTGTCCCACCAGCCATGCGCCCTCATCTCGAAGAAAAACTCAAACAAATGCATGAAGAATTAGAACAACACGAAGCTGGTTTTAGATACGCAATTCAACTGCAGTTAAATAGCCTTCTGATCAACATTAATCGGTTGATATTAAAAGAATCCCATCATCAACTGGCTGCGTCCGATGTCGGCCCCTCCTGGTTACTAAACATCCTGCAACACTTGGATCAGTTTCACACTGAGCAAATCGCTGGACTTTCGTATTTGGCTAAGCACACTTCAGTCTCAGCCGCTCATTTATCCAGGGTGTTTAAACAACTAACCGGGATGAACATCACCGACTATGTGAATGCCAAGCGGATTTCAACTGCAAAGGAGCTGCTCCTAACTACTGACTTAGGTATTGATACGATCGCCCACAATTGCGGTTATGAGAGCTTACCTTATTTTCATAAGTTATTTAAGAAGTTTACTGGCGTTACCCCAGGCCTATATCGAAGAAAAGTAGTTAAAGAAATTAGCTTCAAAATAGACAACATGACATAGAAATGTGAAAGTATTTCAAGAGCAAATTATTGTAATATTACTCACCGAAGCTTATTAAGAAGAGCCTGCTTATAAGAACAGCAGGCTTTTCGCATCCATTGGCAGACTTCGTAGAACCTAATTTTTGCCGGAGCGCTTCAAACTCTCCCGAGCATAAAAAGCTCCTTCCGACACTTCAGCGAAGGGCACAAACTCAATCATGCAAAATAGCATGTCAAGATAATCGGTTTGAAGCCGCTGTAAGCTTTCGTCGACGCTGGCAATTATGCGCTTCGCGGAGGTATGAAATTAATTTTGACCATAACGCCCCGCTTTAAAAAAAGGTAGGAATCGATTGCGTGAGATCTGACCTATCGCTTTACCTAATACAGTCACCGCCTTCGTTAGTCATTGAGTACCCCCAATTAAAGTTTATAGAAACGCTCCGCATTTCCGCCAAATAGTTGCGCTCGCTCTGTTTCTCCCCAATGCAGCGGAATCGAATTTAACAAAATTTCCATAACCTGATCATAGTCCGCAGAAAGCAGACAGACTGGCCAATCACTACCGAACATAACCCGCTCCGGCCCAAACATCTCCAGTATGGATTGAATATATGTTGTAAAGTCTTTCTGCTCCCATCCATGATGCTTAGCCTCTGAGACCATACCTGACAACTTGACGTGTATGTTGGGATGCTCAGCCAGACGTTTCATTTGGCTATGCCACGGCTCAAGTTGACCTTCTGAGATTCGTGGTTTGGCTATATGATCAATGACGCCTCGTAGGCCAGGCACGCTGTCTACCAATGGGATAAGCGCCTCCAACTGATCGCTGCGAAGCAATAAATCGATAGGGATGTCTAAGGAGGCATATTTTTGCAACGCCTGAATAAAATGAGGCGCCAGAATCTCACTCGCATCCGCCATTTCTTGAATCATAACTCGAAAACCAACAAACTTCGGTTGCGCTTGAAACTGCTCAAAATAGCAATAATGATTGGGATCATTAAGGTCTAACCAACCGACAACTCCAAGGATACTTTCATCTTCTTGCGCCAAGCTGAGGAGATATTCGGTTTCCTCCAAAGTCTGTGCAGCTTGAACGACAATGCTACCACTAAGAGAATGTGCGGCCAGATGAGGGGCGAGATGCCCCGGCAAAAAATCTCTATACAAGACTGGAAGATCAGGAGTAATCCAGCCATAATCCCCTCGCTCAATGAGCCAGTAATGCTGATGTGCATCAATTCGCCGCATAACAAACCTCCTATATATCTATCATGTATCCTTATCATATCAGCATATAGATGCATAAATAATAGTCAATTTCAGATAAAACATACTCTTTTTTGATATCATTAAGATGTGAAATTGGAGATGGAGGGGTTATTTGGGTTTTGGTGCAACTATAAAGACAGATCAAAGATAGCCTCCATAATGTTGCTTGATTATGCTGTCAAACCAAACACTTTATTAATTAATTCTACTGCAGAGAGGACAGACGAATGATTGCATTCGACCTGCCCTTTCTTTATCATATGCATAGCTTCGATTCCGGCAATTGTTTTCTCTGCAGTACTAAAAGATTTGTATCCCAGCATTGGTTTAATGA
>NZ_WHOA01000168.1 GCF_013141715.1 Paenibacillus phytorum
GATTTTTTCCTTTCGTTTTCGTATGAAAATAAGCGGGAAACTTCTTCCTCCGTCATGCCGGCCCCATTATCTTTCACCTCAATGTTCATATGACTGTCATTAGCGGCGATTCGCACTTCGATCACCCCTTCTACATCTCCAAGCCCGTGATACAAAGCGTTTTCGACGAGCGGCTGCAGAATGAAACGCGGAATCGTCTGGTCCAGCAGCGTCTCATCCATTTCAAAACGGACATCAAACTGGTAATCGTAACGAATGCGCTGAAGCGCCACGTAGTCTTTCAAGGCTTCGAGTTCATCGCGCAGCTTGACGACGGATCCCTCTTTGCCTAGGTTATAGTGCAGAACACGTGTAAAAATGGAAACGAGACGGTCGATATCATCCTGTCCGTTCATGCGCGCGATCCATTGAATTGTATTTAACGTATTATGGATAAAGTGAGGATTGATTTGATGGAGAAGCTTTTCCACTTCCAATTGCGCTTTCATCCGCTCATTCCGTTCGATTTCCGCGAACAATTCTACAATTCTAGTTCTCATGAGATCGAACTCGAATAGCACGCTGTCGAATTCCCGCACGTTCGTCTTATTGAGCTTGGAATCGAATTTGCTGCCGGTAAGGGAGCGAATCTCTCTCAAAATGCTTCGGATCGGCTGGTATACAGTCCGCCATACCAATAACGCGAGCGCAATGCTTATAGCAAGACATACGAGGCTGATGCCCCCGTAACGCAAAAGCCAGGTATTGAACTCCTTCTCAAAATCGCGCTTATCGATCGCAACGATGACGCTCCACCCTTGGTCGCTGACTTCTTTGAAAAAATAAAAACCTTTTTTTTCCGCTACATTGACATCCGAGGTTTTAATAGAAGAAAAATCGGCGCCTGAAGGAAATTGAAGCTGGTCGTCACTATAGGCAATTTTGCCGCTTTGATTCAACAAAATATGCGAAGCGTTCATCCCATATTGATACTTGTTGAGAATTTTCTCAAATAAAAGGAGATTGGTTTCAAGGTACACGTAAATCATTTGCGGTTCTATTCCAGGGACATTGACCGGTCTTGCCAACGAGAAAACGGTATTCTGACTGTACTTGTACGCTGTTTCATGCGGACCAAAGAACGATTCACCTCTAACGCTGGACAGCAAAGGAAGCGATTCGATGGTGAAGTTGTCTCTGATTTCACGGTTTTGGAACTTCACTTTCCCCTCGCCCGAAAAAAAATAGAGCATAACCCCCAAATACGGATTTGTGGAATTAACGAGATTCATATTTCTCTGAATCTCGTTCGTTAGCTGCAGTTGCTCGAAAATGCTTTGGGACGAAAGCAGATTGGACAACGATTGTCCGACAGTTCCTTCTTGCGAAAGCTGCAGAGAGACATACTCCATATTGCTAAGCGTATTTTCGAGACTCATTCGCGTTTGGGACAGCGTGTTTTGAATCCCGCTTTCGATTTTTTCGTGAAATATCGTTTGCAAAGCCATATAAGCCCCCCCCCCTAGTAAGAGGAGCGGAATTATAGTACTCATCAGGAGCGTTGCAACTAATCGCGTTTTCAGGGAAGACCAGTCGATCTTCATTTTGTCTCTACGCTCCCTTCGTTCGCTTTACGATATTCCGCCGGATTCATTCCGACCCGCTCCCGAAAAATTTTGCTGAAATACTTTTCATCCTTGTAGCCGGTCCGTTCCGCAATTCGGTAAATCGGGTACTTTGTTTCGACAATCAGCCGTTTCGCCTTCTCGATCTGCAGTTCCTTCATATATTCACCGAACGATCTGCCGATGATCGTTTTGAAGCATTCGCTGAAGTAGCCGCTGCTTATGTTGAATGTTGCCGCCACCATGTCACGATTGACACGCAAATCGTCCAATTGCAGCATATAATAAAGTGCTTTCAAAACGGTGACGATGATTTCGTCAAAGTAAGCGAAGCTTTTCATTCTCTGCTGTATCGCACATCGAATCTCAATGAGGATTTGCTTAAACAAGTTCCAGCTTACCAACGATTCGGTGATGGAATCGTATGCATCCAACTCGCCGTTTCGGAACATTTCGCGCCAAAGACGCACGGATATACGGAGTAATTCCGACAAATATCGGCTGTCCGGTTTCATTTGCTCGATCAAGACGATCAGACGCTGCCACCCCTCCTCTTCATAAAGCCAGCGGAACGAGAACCACACTTCGTCAAGCAGTTTTGGCTCATCGAGAATTTGTTTGTCCGCCGATTTTGCCGGCATCATCGTCAGCTCGTATACTTTCCGATTCGGTTCGTATTCGTAAAACAAATAAGTCCGAATGCTTATGTCGGAAAATTCCGGCTTTCCATCAGCTTTTATAAGGACATAATCGTTCGATTGAGCTGCATATCGACTTAAGGTCGATTCTATTTCGTCATCCGTGCAAGTAATGGACCAAATTTGAAAGCCGAGCGGTGTTACGGAAAAAATGCCAGCTTTCATCAAATCGGAAACTGGATCTAGTTGCATTGTTGTAGACATTAGCGCCAATAGATAAATAGGTCTGTCTTCCGTCTTCGTCTTGGAAATACCCGTTCCGGCCACTTTATTCATTTCCTCATACCGGATTCTCTGTACGATTCGCGCCAGCATGTCGTCCATGGTTTCTTTTTCCAACTGTGTTTTGACGATATAGTCGATTGCTCCGGCACGCATCGCCTCTTGAATGTATTCAAAATCCTGATGGCACGTCAGCACAACAATCCAGGTCTTCGGATGCTGAGCGCGAACCGCCTTCATCAGTTCGAAACCACTCATTGTCGGCATCGTCAAATCGACGAACAGCAGGTCGACCTCGTGTTGTTGCATGAAATCGAGTGCCGCCCGACCGTTCCCCGCTTCGCCGACAATTCGGATGTCATATTTGCTCCATGGCATCGTGGAAATGAGACCTTTGCGAACCAGCTTCTCGTCATCCACGATCAATGTATTTAACATTTTGTACCGCCTCGTTCCTATCGCAATTTATCCATAATATCTCTCCGATAAAAAATGAGGGTAGCCCTCTGATATCATTCTATCAGAACTACCCTCTCCATGTTTTGGAGAACCATTTGATTGCTCATACCATGTTTTTCTGCCAATTTCTAATCATCTATCCCCTGACGTAATCATAAATCCCCTTAAAAGTGCTTGTAAGTGTATCTTGACTTATTAAAACATCCGTCCTTAGGCCTTGCGAAGCCAATCCCTCTTGAAAAGTATGAGCGAACAAAAAGCCGCTCTTAGAGATTTGGCCGCCTAGAATGATCCTGTCAGGGACAAATACACGTAGAGCAGGAGATAAAATGAGGGCCATTCGCTGACCGAATAGCTCAAAAAGCTGTCTCGCATCCGGCTCATCGGATATAGCGGAATTCGCCAACTCGCGTACGTCACGACCTCTCAAGTCCATTCCCAATTCCAAAGCCAATTGAATAATACCTCTTTTGGAGATATAGTCGTCCGCAATCCCATTTCGATAGGACACTTCATACAACCAACCGTTGTCCGGAACGTCGCTCCGTTGTTTCACCAAGCGTCCATGCTCCAGAAAACAGGAGCCGAGTCCCGTTCCGATTGTTAAGCATACGACCCGGTCTGCGCCTTGAGCTTCCCCGTAGACGGCTTCGCCAAGGCCGAACAATGCGGCGTCGTTCTCGAAAGTGATGTGGAACTCTGGGGCAAACTTCTCCTGCAGGGTAGCATCAGAGCGAAGCGCTTCCTCCAGCAGCTTTCCGATAGGGAGCCTGTATAAGGAATCAAATTTGCCCAAGCCCTGAATGAGGCTTATCCCGTTCTCATAATCGAAAGGACCGGGAAACGCCATACCAAGTCCGCAAATCCGCTGGTTATCTTGCTCTACTTTGGCGATAACGTCCCTAACAATCCTAACAAAGTTATTGATGATCTCATCTGCGGCTAACTCGGCTCGAGATTCGTAATGCGCGACGCTTGGCCCTATAATCGTTCCTCCGCTTACCGCCGCCACCTTGATCTGCGTTCCTCCGACATCGAAGGCAAGAATAATAGAAGAATTCATTTTAGGCTGCCCCCTACGCTCTGACATAAGCTTTTATCGTACCGATGGTTTTCCCTTCACTCTTACCGCTGGGCCGAATCAAGTAGGTCGAGACGGAAGCCGGGACAATGAAAGTTTCCGCATATCGGACCACAAATGGCTCGAACGATCCATCAGAGCTTTCAACAGTCGCCTCTTCGCCTTCAATAAGGTTCAGCATATGAACACTCCCGTTCGACTCGTGAATGACGGGAACCGAGAACCAGTGCCGACGTGTCTCGATGAATTCGAGCTCGTGCAGACCCGTCCGCTCTTCTATCCATCCTTCACCTTCCGCCACCTTTTCGATCTGGCCCACGCATTCCGACGTCGTCCATTCGGTAGTCCGGTTCCATTGAATGACTTTGGCTCCATGCTCCACATGAACGGGTCTAGGCCGCCCGTCGAGACCGAGCCGATCCCAGTCCCATAGTTTAAACGTGAAAATATAAGGTGTAGCGCTAATCTCCAGCACCATACAGCCCGCTGCGGAGCAATGGACCGTTCCTGCTGGGATGAGAAAATGATCGTGCTTGGCTGCAGGATACACATTGACATATTCCTTCGCTGGAAACGTACATTCCCCATTCTGTGCGTTACGCAAATCCGTTATCATGGCTGCGGGATCGATGTTTTCCTTAAGCCCTAGATACACTTCTGCCCCGGGCGCGGCATCAAGAATATAATAGCTTTCGTCCTGCGTATAAGACATGCCGAACTGCTCGCGAATATAGTCAGTAGTCGGATGTACCTGCAAGCTCAGGTTCTGTCCTCCTATCGTATCGAGGAAGTCGAACCTAATCGGGAATTCAGCACCGAAGCGTGAATAGACCTTCTCCCCCAGCAGCTTAATCGATTCGAAGAAGACTAGATTGATGGCAGGTATCTCCAAACGCAAAGATCCGTATTGAAAATAAAGGCTGTTTTCTTCCGGCACACCATCGAAACCCCATGCGTATGGATGATCTTTTGGGGGTAGATCTATGTTAGACTCCAACCACGTACCGCCCCATACTCCCGGATCGAAGTAGGGTACGAGCCGGAACGGCTGGCTTGCGGTCTGAGATAGGCCGGCGAACAACGCTTGTTTGGATAACATCTTAGGTTCATTCTTGGTATTCGAATCCAGATAGTAATCTACACGATCGAATAGAGATCTCTTCAGCCGGTCCGCCATGCGCCATTCAAAGAAGAAGCCGCGCTTGTAGAGACGAAGAGTATCATCTTCTCTTTTACTTGTCCGCCAGTTGCCCATCTCCTTCGCTCGGTAGCGAAGTTGAATTTCCCAACGTGCTAAGTCCGCATAGATAAGAACATCACCACTGGCGATAAGTGAGGCACCGAATCCGATGACCACAATAATGCCGTCATTCACCTCCGCTATCTCGCTACGTAATTTGTCGACTTTATCCGGCTGGTAAAACTCATCTATATGGAACGGCGCCATGTACCCGAATACGCGATCGTCCGACATATAACGCTCGACTTTGCGATCAACCTCTACAGGGTCGAGTGCTGCCTCTTCGGATCTGACAATCATTTTCGGCCTTAGGGAGACTGCCAATCCCTCGAGAATTTCCTCCTGTCT
>NZ_WHOA01000169.1 GCF_013141715.1 Paenibacillus phytorum
GCAATCACAGCAGCAAATGCAGCTAAAGCAAGTGTTGTAATCAGTGCAGATGGCACAGATGTTCCAGCAACTTCAAAATGGGTAACACAAGCGGTAAATGATGCATTAGTAAATGCAATCACAACAGCAACAACAGCTAAGACTGCAGCAACAACAGCGCAACAAGTAACAGATGCGGCAGCAGCATTAGATGCAGCGGTAGTAACGTATTCTACAGCGAAAGCAGACGGAACTCAGCCGTAAAAAGTAAGATGAAGAAGTTCTTTGGGGAAAATCCTAAAGGGCTTCTTTCGTTTCATTAGTAAGAATGTAATTCCTTCATATGGAAAGACTCAAGCTCATGATGCTAAGTTACTGGCTAAGCTCGATTATATGTCTAAGGAAAACGCTTATTATCTTTGGAATACGGTGTTATTACCAACTGCTTAGATGTTTATAACCAATTTTTCTTAGTGAATTCATTACAGTTGGAGTAGGAACGAATTAATTTATTACCCACGAATCCTAAACCGTTTCTTATCCTGAGTCAGGGAGATGAACGGTTTTTATCTATCACCGAATCTAGTAATCTCTCATATACTATAAGATCTTACGATAAGGGAGGTGCAAGAGATTATGATAGGCAATTCAATGAAAAAGACAGGTTCACTTCTTTTACTAGTAGTGAGTTTTCTAGCTTTTGTGATGACTTGGGAGGTGGGGTTATTATCTCCGTTGGGGGGAATATGTATAGAGGGATTTAGCTTCGGCGGAGCCATTCTGATGTGGCAGGACGTCCATGAGTCGAGGCAAGGTGCTGGCAAGAAAGATGCAAAACGAGCAAAAGCCGACCTCTGATCGACAAGAAGACAATTCCCCCCAGAAAAAATCCAACGAGCCCGGAAGATGGTCAGACGTCTTTGGATTCGGCAAAATTTTGGATAAACTACCACTTCATAAGCTTTCGGCTCGCATGGCCTACTGTATGTTTTTTGATTTAGTCCTGCTCTTATTTGTTCTTGTTCTCCGTGCTTCAGGTACTAAGATGAATGATTTTCCGAACGCTTGGGATATTCGGTTTATTGTGATCACGACAATTGTTGTTTTTTTCGTCGGACTCTGCGATATCTGGAAAGATCGGAAGTAATAAAATTGTTACAAAGCATAAGATAGTAACCGCCCAATTTTTGGAGAAGTGGTCACCAACTAGGCAATCGCACACATACAATATTGTAGGCGGTTAACTATATAAGAATGTGAGTGATCCAGAAAATGACGAAACCTGAAGAGCAAGAATTACGGCCACCACAAGGTGGGCACGGAGGCGGTCCAGGCCATGGTGGCCCCGGCCATGGTGGTCCTGGACATGGCGGTCCTGGTCATGGTGGTCCAGGAATCGGAGGACCTGGTCATATTGGCCCCGGTCATGTTGGGCCGGGATTCGGTGGTCCTGGTCATCATGGCTTCCCAGGGCATGGAGGAGTGAACAATCTGCTGCCTTTGGTTGTAGCCCCTTATTTATATGCGACACAGCCTTACTATCCATATCCATATCCAACATGTCCATGTCCATATCCATACCAGGATTATCTATGTCAATGTCCATATCCATACCAGACTTATCCATACCCACCATATCCAGGTATTTAGACGATATAATCTCAACACGATAAAGTTAAAGAACCGAGATGCTTTCTTATCAGAAAGTTTCTCGGTATTTTGTTACCATTACATAGTTTTGGATGGAATAACCCAAATTTCTTTATCAAATCTTAATGTTTAAGTAGGAAATGCGTAGTTTTCATGCTACAATTCATTTTGGATAGCGCTTACATAAATTACTCTCTCGTTTACTAATCCTCTCGATTTTCCCCATTGGCTTACATTCATCTAAACCATAGAATACTAATTCAGCTTTTTCAACTATTGCCTGTACAACTTTAAGGGGGAATGTGTGTTGAGCAATCAACCCGTTCGGATATTACATCATATTAGTGATATGAATCGTGGAGAAGCGCAAAGCTTTATTATGAATGTATATCGGCACATGGATCGATCGAAGATTCAATTCGATTTCGTTGTCCACACACATAATCCTTCTGATTATGATGAAGAAATACGAGCATTGGGTGGGAGGATATTCATCCTGCAGAAGCCTAGAGCGGGTTGGATGGGTTACATATATGAGTTAAAATCGACGATTCAACATCACGGTCCCTTCCATGCTTTGCATAGTCATACTTATGAGGCTAGTGTCTTAACTTTGTTAACATCAAGGCTGTTTGGCATTGATATTCGTATTGTGCATTGTCACAGCATATGTGATTATACATACGCTTCCTCAACTACTAAGGTATCTCGATGGTTGAAGAGAAACATGATACGGCGATTTGCCACGAATTGGGTAAGCAGCTCGATCACGGCAAGTCAGGCACTATTCGGGTATCAATGGTCTCAAGATAAACGCGGCAGAATGGTGCGTAATGGGATAGATGTCGGTCGATTTACAAGTAGATTACAGAATCCCATGACGCTCCGCGAGCAATTGGATATTTCATTAGAGGAGCCAATTATTGGCCATATTGGACGGTTTAGCTCAGCTAAGAACCATACATTCCTGATTGAGATTTTTGAAGAACTGCTGTACCGTGTGCCGAATGCGAGGCTTATTTTGGTGGGGGATGGTGCATTGCGGCCTCAGATCCTAGCACTGATCGAGCAAAAAGGGATCCAAAACCGCGTTCATCTATTAGGACGACGAGACGATATTTCTGAGCTCCTTCAGGAATTTGATGTCATGGTCCTTCCTTCATTCAAAGATGGTTTACCCATGGTTTTGATTGAAGCTCAAGCGGCAGGAGTTCCCTGCGTGGTATCCGATGTTTTACCAGAAGAAGCGAATCTGAGAGCGGGTTTTTTCGCATTCGTGTGTTTGAAGCAAGACATTGCTGTATGGGTGCAATGGCTAATGAAGGCGATGCGCAGCGATCCTGTCCCGGTTGATGAGCGAATCCGAGCAATTCGATTAGCCGGCTATGATATTAAAGAGGTAGCTCTAGAATTAGAACATGTCTACGCTGCCCAATAGGAAATAGTGAGAGCCCTTATGTGGATGACAACATGAGGGTTCTTTCCTTATTTATAATAATTATTAAAAAGGATTGACTTTTGATATTATTTATTTATAATAATTATTATCTGATATGGATTCTCATTGGACAAGCAGTCACAATGGGTTGAAAGGAGTGCGCAGCGATGTATGATGTCATTATTATTGGAGCTGGACCGGCGGGAGCCTCAGCTGCTATCTATACAGCAAGAGGAAATCTGAAGACACTCGTTATTGACAAGGCACCGAATACAGGAGCTTTGGCCATCACTCACAAAATTGCAAATTACCCGGGTGTCATCGGGGAGTTATCAGGTAAAGATTTACTCGATACAATGCGGGAGCAAGCGAAGGGTTTTGGGGCGGAGTTCATCCAAACAACGATTACAGCTGTAGATGTGGAAGGCGATACGAAGTATGTATTTACGGCTGACGGAATCTATGAAGGCAAGTCGATCGTTATTGCGACGGGTTCCAAAGGACGCAACCGTATGCTGCCGGGGGAAGAAAGCTTGTTAGGACGAGGCGTTAGTACATGTGCTACGTGTGATGGAGCCTTTTTCGATGGCAAAACGGTTGCTGTCATTGGTGATTCAGAGGAAGCCTTAGAAGAAGCACAAGCGCTAAGTAAATTTACGGATAAAATATACTTCATAGTTCCACGGCCTGAACTGCAGGGTGTTCATCACGTCCCAGAATTGCCGGGTACTGACTTTCTCTACAAAGCCAAACCGCTTGAAGTGCTTGGAGACAAGCATGTAGAGGGGCTTAGGATACGCACGAGTTCTGGAGCAGAAGAAATAATCCAAGTGGATGGTGTGTTTGTCTTCCTATCCGGCAGTAAACCAGGCACAGATTTCCTTCAGGATCAGGTCCCGCTGGACGCGGATGGTTTTATGATTCTGGATAGCTCGATGCAATCATCTGTTGCAGGTGTATTCGGGGCTGGAGAAGTTAGACGCACACCGGTCAAGCAAGCGGTTGTTGCAGCTGCTGATGGAGCCATTGCAGCCATGGCGGTCGATAAATTTATTAATAAACGGGCTCAGCTAATCCCGCAGTACAAATAATCTTATACCCCACAAGGAGATGAATTCCGATGTCTAATGTCATTGTTTATTCAAGTACAAATTGCCCTTATTGCCAACAGTTGAAAAAGTATTTAACGGAACAAAATGTCTCCTACGAGGAAAGAAACATTGATCTGAATGATCAATTCGGACAAGAGCTTCACGATTTAGGCTTGATGTCTTTGCCTGTGACGGTCATTGGCGAACACAAAATCTTGGGTCTCAACGTTACCAAACTCAAAAAAGCTTTGGCCGAAATCGCAAGCTAATATCATACCATATAAATAGACAGAGGAGAGCTAACCATGACACAATTAACCGTACAACCCTCACATACTTTTGCTAAAATAGGGCTTCCAGCACCTTCATTTTCATTGCTTTCGACGAAGAATATGGAAACCTTAGAAGAGAAAATAACGCTTGAAGACTATAGAGGAAAATGGCTTGTTTTCTTCTTCTGGCCATTCGACTTTACGTTCGTGTGTCCAACCGAAATCACAGCTTTTAGTGACAATTACGAGCAGTTCCTTGAACTGGATTGTGAAATCGTTGGAGCTTCTGTCGACAGTGTGTATACACACAGAGCTTGGACTCAAACGCCGCGCGATCAAAGCGGCATCGGTCCTGTGAAGTTTCCGTTGGTCAGTGATTTCTCCAAAGAAACAGCACGCGCATATGGCGTGTTAGACGATGAAACCGGCGCTGCGCATCGCGGATTGTTCATCATCGATCCAGAAGGCGTGCTGCGCTACCAAGTGGTCACGGATATGAATGTTGGGCGCTCTGTAGATGAGACTTTGCGTGTGCTTCAAGCGCTTCAGGCTGGTGGACTTTGTCCAGCGAACTGGAAACCAGGCGATAAAACACTTTAAGCCACAAATAGTAAACAAGCCCCAATCGACTCTCACTCGATTGGGGCTTTTGTGTGTATTCAAAGTCTGTTTTGAAGTATAATAGAAGAACTATATAGGTGAAGACAGAGAGGTTAGATGCATGATGCAGTCCATATCGGACAAACTGTTTATGGGTTCTTTGATTTTACTCATGATTTCCATTGTGGTTAGTGGAATTGGATTTCAATTCGTGAATTGGCGCACGCAAGTGACAGATGAGTTAGATGGGGAGACGCAAGAAAGCGGCTCTCGTAAGAAAGCCGTTATGGATCGGCAGGATAAGAGCTTGGGACGTGTACTTCGTTCAAAATTATTTTGGATCGCGATAGCAGGCATTCTAATATCCATTGGACTTTCTTGGTTTAGCTCTAAATAAAAATATAAGGCGTATAACCTCGGGATGAGTTTTATACGCCTTTTTTGTATCCCATTTTAACCGGAATCATGATCTAAACAATTTCTTCTACGCAGGAGCTGCAGACCAGCTTGCCTTTGAAATAGGTCATATTCTCGAAATTACCGCAGAATACACAGGCTGGCATATACTTCTTGAGTGTAATGCGCTCCGGATCGACATAAACCTCGATCGCGTCACCGATATCGATATGAAGTGTTCGTCGCAGCTCAATCGGCAAAACAATCCGGCCTAACTCGTCTACTTTTCTCACTATTCCCGTCGATTTCATCTGAAAGCCTCCTATTTAATTCATTAGACTTCGATCATGTATGTTGTATAAACAATTCCACATATAAACTTGAATTCCTTTTATTTACTTCAAACATTTTAGGCAATTATCTGATACATGCATGAAAGTGGACGGCAAAAAAAGGACTTATACGTGTTTCATTGAACACGTACAAGCCCTCTATACATATAAGGATCTAGTTTTTGTTTTCCTGTTGCTGATCTTTGGAGATTTGCTCTTTTAGCGCTGCATTTTTAAGAACCAACTGTTTGGATAATTCAACTTGTAAAAGGTTGATTTTATTAATCTCATCCTTTAATTTACTAAGTCGAGACATCTTGCTGCTTAAATCGCTGGGTGAAGAACTTATTTTTATATCCCTTTGTAATTGATTTATTTTTGAAAGTGCTTTTTCCTTTTTTTTCTGTTCGTCGATACTTCTTTGTTGAGTTTCAGTAATTTCTTTTTTTAATCGATTTATGATAGATAAAGTGAAACTTATAGCCATTCAAGCACCTCTTAGCAATTTAGTGTAGCTTCGACACCATTCTACACTAAATACATGGTCCGTGCCAAAAGGGGATAAAAAAGAGGGGGAGTGAAGCGGGGCAGAAACTCTGAATCACATGTGGAATGAACTACTCAATCAGCTTTACATCAACAATGACTTCCAGATCTTGCTGACCGGCACCGCGATAGACGCCTTTGACGGGAACGATATCATTGTAGTCGCGGCCGTGTCCGAGCTTAATATAGCGCCAATTGACCTCACAGTTGTTCGTAGGGTCGTAGCCGAACCAACCAGTTCCCGGGATCAGGCACTCCACCCATGCGTGGGAGGCTTGTGTGAATTCCGTGTTGCCTCCTTGTAGATCGCCAACAAAGTGATAACCGCTAACGTACCTAGCAGGAATCCCTTTATCGCGGCAAATGGCAATCATAAAATGAGAGTAGTCCTGACAAACACCACGCTTATATTGAAGCATTTCTCCAACGGTGGTCTGTACGGAAGTGGCTGAGGGATCATAGGTGAAGTCGCGATGAATCGTTGTGTAGATCGTACGCAGTAATTCGTATAAACTTATATCTTGATCGAAAATGGCATCTGAGTAAGCCTTGAGTTCAGGGGTCAAACCCGTATAACTGGTAGGCAGCAAGTACTCCGCATGCTGATTCTGGAAGTCATCGCCAAGTCTCAGCGTTTTCTCCTCGAAGGGAGAAGCGACGCCTGATGGGATGTTATCGTTGTCGTTCGTGACGACAGTCGACACCATTTTAATCGTTAGCTCGCGATGAAGTTTATTGACTGTAAAAGCATGTACGCGATTATGAAAAAAATCCGAGTACGTAAAGAAAGCAGAAGCAGGCTCCGTGGTGATGGCGTGGTGATAACAGGCTTGACGATTGTCAGTGAGAGGCGTTAAACGAACTTCATTGACACTGTCCTGCGCTGTATCGGTGTAGGAATAGCGAGTGATATGCGTAATCTCCAGCTTTTTCATGCGATGACCTCTTCCCGGGAGGGAAAAAAGACTTTGGACATCCTTAAACCCATCACGTTACAGGATTCCCGAAGTGCACTTAAAGTCATTTCTAATTTGCCGGATAAAATATCATCTTCGTCCATGCAAGCAAGGTTAGCCTTTACTTTTCCCGCTAGCTTAGCGAGCCTGTGTACTGCAAGGTTTAAATCGGGGTCCTCCATTTGAATGCCCTGCAAGGAACGCTCCAAGGATTGGAAAGAGAAGCTAACCGAGCGTGGAAATGTTTCATGAAGCATCAGAAATTTAATAATGCTGCTTAGATTAACGGTGTCTGCATGTTCCCTTCGATATGACTCATAACCGCTAACCGATTTCAATACGGACAGCATAAGCGGGTAAGAAGAAAGCTCTTCCCTAGCGTAATCATGACATAACGATTGGAGTAAGCGCAGCAAGTTCTCAGCACGTTCCAAATATCTTCCGGCTTCCACGAAGTGCCATTCATTTTGTCGCGGCATGACGGATGTTGCCGCCCCTTGAAACATAGACAAGGTATCACGAATGAAACGATAGAACAAATGAGGCGAATCGTTAGTGATATCTCGGACTTCTTTTTCTTTTAACCACAGATACAAGCCATTCATAATATCCCACAGCTCTGCGGGCATTTTCTCGCGAATATTACGAAGGTTGGAGCGAGCATGGTTGGTGCAAGCGAGCAAAGAATTTGAATTATTTTTATCGAGTGTAATATATTGGAGGACATGCTGCTCGGTGAAGCTTCCGTACTGCTCAGTAAATGCGGCACGATCACCAATCGTATCAATTAATCGGCTCCACGATTGATCGCTGCTAGTCTCCTTCTCCTCGCGAATATGATAATACACGTCGATTAGTCTTGCGTGATTCTCCGTTCTTTCCGTATACCTGCCGATCCAGAATAAAGCTTCCGCTGTACGTCCCATCATCACCATGAACGCTTGCCTCCAATCAATATTTGCTTCTCTATGAATGAGTGACCCAAGTGTCCTTACATCCCCCGCCTTGCGAGGAGTTCACGACGAGTGAACCTTCTTTAAGCGCAACACGAGTAAGTCCGCCAGGTATAACCTGAATGCTCTCGCCAGCGATGACGAAGGCCCGAAGATCGATATGCCGCGCAGCCATTTGACCGTCCATCATGACAGGGGCTCTGGAAAGCTGGATCGTTGGCTGAGCGATATAACGATCGGGATTCGCTATAATTTTAAGCCGAAAATCAGCCAACTCACTCTCAGAGGCCGAAGGACCAATGAGCATACCGTAACCGCCAGAGAGCGATGTCTCTTTGACGACCATTTCATCTAGATGCTGCAGCACGTGATCACGTTCTTCCGGTCTAGAAAGGATATAAGTAGGCACATTATTCAGGATTGGTTCTTCGTTCAA
This sequence comes from Paenibacillus phytorum, assembly GCF_013141715.1. GTDB lineage: Bacteria > Bacillota > Bacilli > Paenibacillales > NBRC-103111 > Paenibacillus_E > Paenibacillus_E phytorum. The sequence goes on from NZ_WHOA01000169.1 coordinate 8,650, forward strand.
ATAGTAACGAATCATGTCTGGCACATAGGCATAAATGGCTTTGTCGTCGGCCACGCCTGTTCCAGGAGCATTCACGATGTTAATATTACCCGCACGATAGGCATTCATGATCCCCGCGACACCTAGCATCGAGTTCGGATCAAAAGCGAGTGGATCCAAGAAATCGTCGTCGATTCTTCGATATAAGACATCGATTTGGCGGAGTCCCTTGATCCCGCGAATATATACCTTATGATCAATGACGACGAGATCGTGTCCTTCTACAAGCTGTATGCCCATTTGCTGCGCAAGGAACGTATGTTCGAAATAGGCTGAATTGTAGCAGCCTGGGGTCAGTAAGCCAATGACAGGATCGGATTTGCCCGAAGGGCTTAGCCTGCGCAATGCGGATAGAAACACATTTAAGCTAATCTCAATATCTTGGATCGAATGGTTAAAAACGAGCTCAGGGAATAAGTGCGTCATGATGGAACGGCTTTTGTACAAATAGGAGAAGCCTGAAGGCGATCGCAGATTATCCTCCAGAACGAAATATTCGCCATGCTCATCACGAATTAAATCGATACCTGATACGGTTACGTACACATCATTCGGGATGGAAAGACGCATCATTTCAGGTCGGAAATAGCAGTTGGAAAGAACCATTTTCCTAGGGATAATACCTTCCTTTAAGATGCATTGGTCATGATAGATATCCTTGAGAAACAGATTAAGCGCCTTAACGCGCTGCTGAAGCCCTCGTTCAAGCTTGAGCCATTCATCCCGTGGAATGATTCGTGGGATTGGATCGAAAGGGATGGTTCTTTCCAATGCTTCTGCTTGATCAGGGCTGTAGAGTGTAAAAGTAATTCCTTCTTCCATCATGCGTTTCATGGTAGCCGTTTGGCGCTTGCTCAAATTTCCCGCTTTCATGGACATGAACTGAAGGAAAATATTTTGATAATGTGATCTTACCGAGTACGAGTTCACAAACATCTCATCAAAAAAAGGACGGGGATCATAGGGGGTGGTGACCAGATTCTCAGGTTTGGACATCGCAGCTCCTGGTTTCTTAGCTATGCATTCGGAAGCTACGTTAGGATATGGGCCCGAAGCAGAAACCAGGCCTCCTTTCTGATCTAAGTTCTTATTTTGTGTTAGGAAATATGACGCGAATAAATGGAAAAATAATGATTTTTCTTATATTGTAAATTTATCAGAATATTATGTCAATATACATGACGTATAAATTAACTGACATGAAATGCGCAAATAGATCAAATGTTTGAAGATTTCAAGAAATTTCTGATTTTATCTTGATTTACGTCGAAATCAGCTATAGAATGTCGAATAAGTAAATGTTATATAAAGTCACACGCGAATTGTGAATATAGGGGGTTGGGGTATGCTTGATTGGCTTGGATTTCGAAAAGGTCTGCCTTTGTGGTGGTCGTATCGTCTGAATCGTCATCTCAAGGAAGATGTGGAACATATCTTTGAAGGGATTGCGCATACGAGAATTGAAATTTTACGAAGCTGGGTGGAGGCATATTGGTCCAATTTGGATCGACTGCTTGAGCAGCTCTCTGATTCTGAACCTGGACCAACGACACAGGATGGTTCGATGGTTCAACGGTTGTTGGCAGCTGCGTCAAAGAGCGGGGCCGATTTCTCGGAGATCTTCATCGTAAATGAAAAAGCAGAAGTGATATACTCCACGTCCCCCACTCATGTTGGGAAATCTTATGATTCAGGAAGTGATCTTACAAAAGGGCTAGAGGAAGCACGTAAAGGTAAGAAATGCTTATTCGGACCTTATTCCGATCCACTTACATTAAAGCTAGGTCCAAGCACTTCGCCGTTTCACGATGCTATGACACTTGCATTTATTACACCTATAATGGTAAACGGAATATGGAAAGGGGCCATTTGCGGACGTGTCCCGAACGATGTGCTCGGCGATCTGATCCAGCGTGAATCAGGACATGTGTATCCGGACTCTGGAGATAATTATTTATTTATGGCGAAGCCTGTGTTAAATAAACAGATTGCCCCAGGCACAGCGTTATCTCGAAGCCGTTTTGAGGATCTTACCTTTACCCATGGTGACAATTTAAAAGATGGCGTGCGCACAGATTACGGCATTGTTGGTGTAAAGGAGCATACAGAGCTTGAGCTCATTTTTACGGATCCGGCAACGGGACAGCTTCATCCGGGGGTTGCGGGAACGATTGCAAAGGGACATAACCTATTCGTGGAGTTTCCAGGTTATTCCGATTATCGGCATATTTCTGTCATTGGCAAAGGTGTTACCTTCCAGCTTCCACACTGCCCGGATGTTTGGGGGATGATGTGTGAAGGCGATCTAGAGGAAGTATACCGAATTCGCAGTATTGACTGGAAATTGCTTAAGCTGCAGCTGCGGTTCATTGTAGGATATATATTACTCTCAACAGGGGGATTTTGGCTGCTGAATGGACAAGTTTCTAGTAGCTGGGGATCAGTAATTATGGCTGTTGTAAGTCTTGTGTATGGAGGAATAGGCGCAAGCATAATAAGGCAAAAAGGCAGCAAGCCGATCGTAAGGCAGCTAGCGCAAATGAATAAGTTCATCCGTATTAATGCAGAGGGCAGCGGAGATTTGACACAGCGCCTGCAAGTGCAGGAGTTCGCTGGTGATGAGACGCGGGAATTGGCGAAATGGATTAATAATATGATCGATTCCCTTGAGGGGATTATGCTGCAGGTGAAACAAGCCGCGGCTGAAGTTCAGCTAAGCCAGGAACGTATGAATGATTCGACGGGTTCAACGGAACAATCGACTAGTCGAATGAGCACCAAGATTCATGACATGATTCGTTCGCTGCGCGGTCAGCTCAAGGACATCGATGTTGCGAAGGATGTAACGCAGAATATGAGCGGGACACTGCGCGAATTGGAAGAGAAGGCTTCGGGTCAAATTGCTGTAGCGCAGGATGAAGTGGACCGTATTGGCGAAAAGATGAATCATATTTCGGCGAAAGTAGCTGAAACGAATCGTACCATTCAAACTTTTTTGCAAACGACCCAAGAAATTCCAAAGCTGCTTAAGGTCATCGAAGAGATTTCCGCTCAAACCAATCTGCTTTCCTTGAATGCTTCCATTGAAGCCGCGAGGGTAGGTGAGCATGGGAAGGGCTTCGCTGTCGTGGCCGGAGAGATTCGCAAGCTGGCTGATTTGACCAAGAAGTCGACAATGGAAATCAATGACACCATTGAGCATATTGAACGTCACGCGAATGAAGCCTTCATCTCGATGGAAGAAGGTACCAGGGTTGTTCTGGAGGGGACGCAAATTGTGGCGGCGGCGTCTGAAATTCTCAGCAGCGCGAATGCGCACGACACCATGAAGACACAGGTGGTGGATGAAGTGGTGGCGCTGATGGAGAAGGTAGCGGCAGTAAGCATGGAGAATCGCCAAATCTCGGCGGAGGTTGAGCGTACCGTGCAAGAGCTTCTGCAGGATATGCTTCACGTGCGCCAAACGACGGGGGATGTTGGCGCGATTACGGACTCGCTGCTCTTGCTTGTAAATCAATTTCATTTAACGGAGAGCCGCATTCGATAACGGTTTGTTTCTAAGACATTTCCTGCGCATGTTAGCTAACCCATCCTGCATACAATGATAATGCGGAATGGGTTAGCTTTTTTGTGCTTACGAAGTAAGTTTTCTAACGAAAACTCGAAGGAGGACGTCTAATGAATGACCGTTTGAGCATTCGAACGAATAGGGAGTACATGATGGATCCCGGCTATTTTCCAATGCTCGTAGAGCGTCTGAAGGAGGAGCATGTGCAGATGCGCGAGCAGCTCTCCGAGATCCGAACGATGGCTGCTTCCTTGTACTCCCTCGAGGATTGCTCAATAGGAATGTGCAAGCTGATTGAACTCCAAGATCTGATTCTTTCCCTTATTGAGGAGTTGGAACAGCATTCGGAATGGGAAGAAAAAGAACTATTTCCTCTTCTGCAATCTTATTTACAACCAACAACAGCGCTGTCTGTCTCTCGTTCCATGACTGTTTTAGAGCAGGATCATGACCTGGCGAAAAGAGTCGTGCAGGCTTTCGTAGATGGTGTGAATGCGATGAAAGTGCCGATAGATGAGGAGTTTTTACACTTGATGGCATCGGAATTAATGACAGCTTGCTTAATACTGCTCAAACATTTCACCTTAGAAGAGGAGCTTGTGTATCCGCTCACCGATCGTATCGTGGAACAATTAGCCTAAGTACATAAAAAAGGGTCTTCTCAAGTCATTTGACTTGTAGAGGACCTTTTTTTGTGCAGAGAAAAATTTATATGTTTTCTGAGGCATGAGAGATCTCCTTTTGGCTAGGTTCGTCAATACTAGTACTGGAAAACGTACAGAAGAACTCTTCTTTTCAGCCACCGTCCTTTAGAATACGGTGCATTTTCCTATAGGAGTGGATGTATCCAATTCAGATTTATATTGTTGCAAAGCGTGCAACAATAAACAGCCAGTGCACTAGCTGTAAAGATATTTTTCATCGTTACAGATACGAGGGGAAGTGGAATCGTGTCTGTAACGATATATTTCATCTTTACAGACGAGAAGATGGCGGATTGGTATCAATCCGAGCGAGTGGTAGCATGGGTTTAAACGAGAAAGGACCGTCAGGAGGATCTTCCCTGACGGTTTTTCTTATCGTGCAAGATGAACTATCAGGGATCGAACCTACTCAATAATATTTGATATTTGATCAAATATCAAATATTCTGTTTACAGGTCTATTTCAGATGTGATATTATATCAAATATCAAATGAGATAAATTAAGAGGAGAAAAAATCATGGATGTAACTCAGGAATCAGCATTAAATGAAACGACTTACTCACGGGTTCGCGATAAATTGCGCGAAGATATTTTATCCGGTGAATTTAAACCTGGTGTACGCTTGCGGATCGTCGATTTATCCAATCGTTACGGCGTTAGTCAGATGCCGATTCGGGAAGCTCTCCAGCAGCTTCAAGGGGAAGGACTCGTTAGTTTGCTGCCTCATAAAGGTGCAAGCGTACGTGAGGTGAATGAGAAGTTCGTATCTGATATGTACGATATTCGCATGGCGATTGAAACGATGTTGGTTCGGGGTGGCGTGCCTTTCATGAAAGATAGCGATTACAACAGACTTGTTGCCATTCAAGAGCAATACGAAAGGGCAGCCGAGGAAGGCGACTTGTTATTATGCCTCAAGCTTAATGAGAGCTTTCACAAAATCATTAACAACCTGGCAGAAAATCCCGAAGCGATTCGCATTATTGATCGGCACTGGGGACTGATTGACAGCATGCGCCAAATATTTGGTTCGAACCGGGGGGCCGATATTAGTAACGATCATCGGATGCTGCTGGAGGCTTTGAAAAATCGAGATGCAGAAGCTGCCGCAAATATTGCCAGAGATCATGTCATTAAGGCCAAACAGGATTTGATTGCAAGAATGAAAGCAACGGGAAAACCATCTAAAACCTAGATGTCGTTTTCGTTCAAAAATTAAAACGCTTACAAGAGAAGGGGGTTGAGCGTGTTGTATGATCAAACGGTGACGAAACTTAATGGGTCTTCAAAGTCACTAGAGCGGAAGAGGAAATGGTCCCATATTCGGAAAGATAAGCTATTATACCTTATGGCTATTCCAGGGATTTTGTTCTTTATCGTGTTCCATTACATACCGATGTACGGCATTTTGCTAGCATTCAAAAAGTACAATATCTATCAAGGATTTTTCGCCAGCGAATGGATTGGGTTGGATAATTTCAAAACGTTGTTCACCATGTATGGATTCGATAGGGCTTTCAAGAATACCATTATCATTTCGATCTACCAACTGGTATTTGCCTTTCCGGTCCCCATTATTTTGTCTATTCTACTGAATGAATTACGGCATCAATTGTATAAGAAATTCGTTCAAACGTCGATTTATCTGCCTCATTTTGTGTCCTGGATTATTATTTCGGGTATTTTGTTTGCCATCTTATCTCCTTCTACCGGTGTCATAAAAGAGATCGCTGGTTTTTTCGGGTATGAAAACTTCACCTTCAACCTGCTGAGCAGTAAGGAATATTTCCGGAGTCTGCTTGTCATATCGAATATCTGGAAGGAAGCGGGCTTTGGTACGGTGCTGTATCTCGCTACCATTGCAACGATTGATCAACAGTTGTACGAGGCGGCAAAAGTGGATGGCGCAAAGAAATGGCAGCAAATTTGGCATATCACGCTGCCGGGTTTGCGGACGACGATTGTCATTTTACTTATTTTTCGTGTGGGAAGTATGCTCAATACCGGTCTGGATCAAATATTTGCCCTCTACAACCCTCAGGTTTATGAGGTTAGCGAAATTTTGGACACGTATATTTACAAACTGGCTTTTCAGGAAGCGAAATATGATTTGGCTACAGCATCAGGTTTGTTCAAATCGTTAATTAGTTTAGTCCTAGTTTTATTTACAAACTTTATTGCCAAAAAAATTGATTCAGATAGTGGTTTGATGTAACCGATTTCGTACGAAGGAGGTTCACCTGGTGAGAGAGTCATTTGGGGAACGTTTATGGTATTTCATTTTGAACATAGGCATGCTGCTGGTATCCATTGTTACCTTGTATCCATTTTGGCATGTGCTGATGTATTCGTTGAGTGATCCAAAGCTAGCCATGGGTGGAGGGCTTTTTTTATGGATGAAAGGGTTCTCTCTTACTTCATATGAACTGCTGCTTCAGAGCAAAGGGATTTATTATGCTTATGGAAACTCCATTTTCCGCTTAGTTATAGGAACTGCGATCAATATTGTGTTGACCGCCATGTTGGCTTATCCCCTATCCATTCGAAGATTTGTGGGAAGAAACTTCATTACGCTGATGATTTTTTTCACCATGCTGTTCAGCGGGGGAATGATCCCGACTTACTTAATTGTCAAAGAGCTCGGTTTGATCGATTCGATTTGGTCGCTCATTATTCCAACTGCTCTAAGTGCATGGAACCTGATTATTTTGAAAAATTACTTTCAGAGCTTACCCGCCGAGCTCGAGGAATCGGCAAACATCGATGGAGCTGCTCCGATTCGCATATTATTTTCGGTCATTCTGCCCGTATCGGGCCCCGTTATCGCCGCAATTGCTTTGTTTTACGGAGTAGCCCATTGGAACTCGTATTTTGATGCTATTCTCTACATCAACTCTGATGCGAAACAAGTACTCCAAGTGTTTCTGCGAACGATGCTGCAGAGCAGCTCCTTACAGCAAGTTCAAGGGACGGAGAGCTTAGCTTCATCCATCGGTTTGGTCACCGAAGAATCTGTCAAAATGGCAACGGTTGTTGTTTCTGTGATTCCGATGCTGCTGGTGTATCCGTTTTTGCAAAAATATTACGTAAAAGGCGTAATGGTAGGATCCATCAAGGGTTAGATTTTGAAGAGCGATTGTAAGCTCACAAAAAATAAATACATGCCTAGGGGGCGTATGTGAATGGTGAAGTTGAAAAAGACAGTTACGTTAGGGTTAGTCAGCGTTATGATGCTGAGTACAGTCGCTTGCTCTGTTGGTGGGAACACAGGCAAAGAGGGCACTAAAACAGGTGAGAGCAGCAAACCAGCAGCACCAGCAACGGTACGAATTTTGATCGACAAGACGACTAACTTTCCAGAAGATAATGCGGTAGTCCAGGAAATTCGCAAAAAAACGGGTGTTAATGTCCAGTTCTTGACTGTAGACTCGGCAGACCTAGAAACGAAATTAAATACAATGATTGCGTCAAGTGATATGCCCGATGCCTTCCTAAACCCTAATAAAGCGAAAATTAAGGATTTAGTTCGCAATCAGGCCATTATTCCAATGGATGATTTATTGAAAAGTAACGGGAAAAATATTTTGGACAACAAAGGGGCCATCTTAAAAGGCGCTACGCAAGTTGATGGCAAAGTGTACGCCATTCCGCGTGGTTGGGGATTCGGAAGTGCTTTGGCTATTCGCAAAGACTGGCTGGATAAATTGAAGCTGCCCGTTCCGAAGACGATCGATGAATACTATGCAGTGTTGAAAGCATTCGCTAATCAGGACCCTGACGGTAATGGTCAAAAGGATACGCTTGGTGTGGGGGCATACTTCGGAGGAGGAAGCGGCTACCAAACGTTTATACACTTCTTTGCGGCCTACGGCGTTCCGATCGGAAGAGGTAAAATGGTGGATGGCAAGGTGCTTCCATGGGTCTTGCAGCCCGGATTTATGGATGCCATCAAGTTCCTGAACAAATTGAATAAAGAAGGCTTGATGGATCCCGAGTTTGCTACGATTTCCAATCTGAAAGAATTTGAGAAGCTATGGAACGGTAAGATGGGGGCATTCGATTTCACTCCGAATGGGACTACGCAAAACTGGTTGACTCGGTATGTTGAAAATCCAAAGCCGGAATTTGAGTATACCGTTATTAAGGGACCAAACAATCAAGGAGGCACACTTAATTTATACCTTGAGGACTCAGGCCCATGGATGCACATCAGCAAATCATCCAAACATCCCGTAGAGGTGATGAAAGTATTGGATTTCTTGATTAGTGATGAAGGTGACAAATTGACGTGGGCAGGCATTGAGGGCAAGCATTACAACATGGAAAACGGCAAGTTCTCGTGGATCAAACCTTATGATGATGCAACTAGCTTGCGTAATGAGGGCGGATTCGCCTACAACGGAGTCATGAATAGAATTAATGGTTTTTCGGTTCAATTGCTGAACGATAAAACGAAAGCCGGGTTAAAGCTTGCTGCTGACAATGTGATTGAAGATGCTTATCTTTATGATATTCCTGCTGTTGAATTGGAGAAAAAGAAAATATTAGATGACATCATTAATGAAATCTTCATTTCCTTAGTCGTATCGAAAGGTGATCTTGACAAAGAATACGAGTCCCTGAAGAAAAAATATTTGGATGCGGGCGGTCAGAAGTGGATCGAGCAAGCTACGGAAATTTATAAAAAGGAACATCCAGAGAAGAAGTAGAGTGATTAAATAAAAGAAGGTTCATAGGGGTGCGTAGATGAAAATTACTGGCGTGAATACGTTTGTCGTGGATTGTTACCGTACAAACTTCGTATTCGTCAAAATTTATACAGATGCAGGTATTTCAGGGGTTGGCGAAGCAACGCTGGAGTATAAAGAGAATGCTGTAACTGGGGCAATAGAAGATATAAAACGTTACCTAATCGGTAAAAGCCCGCTTGATATCGAAGCGCACTATCACAATATATATCGCGATGCCTACTGGCGGGGCGGTGCCGTTCTGATGTCTGCGCTTAGTGCAGTGGAAATGGCATTGTGGGACATAAACGGTAAATCACTGGGCGTTCCGGTTCACAGGCTGCTTGGGGGCAAGGTTCACGATAAGGTGAAGGTGTATGCCAATGGATGGTTTGCCGGTGCCACTTGCGTTGAGGATTTTGGTGTAAAAGCCAAGGAAGCGATGGAGCGAGGATTCAAAGGGCTCAAGTGGGATCCGTTCGGCAAAGCGTACATGACCCTCTCGAATGAGGAGATGGATAAGGCCCTCGAATGCATTGGCGTTGTGAGAGATGCTGTCGGTTATGATATGGATCTGTTCATTGAAGGGCATGGCCGTTTTAATGTACCTACAGCGATCAAGATTGCTAAGGAGATTGAAGCTTTCAAGCCAGTGTGGTTTGAAGAACCAGTTCCACCAGATAACTTGGATGCCATGGTAGATGTAAGACGGAAATCACCGGTGGCCATCGCAGGCGGGGAACGATTGTTTACGCGACAAGGATTCAGCGAAGTGTTCAAGCGAAGAGCGCTTGACTATGTGCAGCCGGATATCAGCCATGCCGGCGGCATTATGGAATGCCGCAAAATTGCTGCAATGGCGGAGGCGAACTATATTCCATTCGCCCCGCACAATCCAAGCGGCCCCGTAGCTAACGCAGCTACACTGCAATTGGCTGCCTGCACGCCTAACTTTTTCTATCTGGAAATTATGGCAAGTGATGTGCCTTGGCGCAAAGAGATAACGGATGAACAGCTGCATTTCGAGGATGGCTACATGACAATCCCGGATAAACCGGGGTTAGGCATTGAACTATATGAAGACTCAGCCATTAAATATCCTTTTGTCCCGCACGATTTAAGGCATTATAACGGGCAACTTATTCAAATTCGACCACCGGCTGCCGAGCATTACTTTTAAGTCATTTTAGAAACCGAGGTGAAGCATCGTTATGTTTGATTTATCTAGCAAAGTGGTCATGGTAACGGGGGCATCGCAAGGTCTCGGACGCGGGATGATCTTAGGTATGGCTGAAGCGGGAGCTAATGTGATTATTAACGCTCTGGAGATCACGGAAAGCGCACTTCAACTTGTTGAGCAGGTCAAGGCGATGGGGCGGGATGCGATTGTGATCCAAGCGGATGTCAGCCAAGAAGAGGATGTCCAGAGACTGTTTCATATGGCGGTAGAGAAGTATGGACGCCTCGATATACTGGTCAACAATGCCGGCACTTCCAGGGCAGAAACGATAGTCGAAACGTCGCTGCAAAGTTGGAATGAAATCATCAACAACAACTTGACGAGCACCTTCTTATGCTCCAAGTATGCCATGGACATCATGATGCCGCAAAAAAGCGGAAGGATTATTTCCATCAGTTCGGTTGTTGGACATCAGGGTGCCTTGTATGGTCATGTTCACTACGCTGCTAGTAAAAGCGGACAGATCGGCTTCACGAAAACGCTAGCTCGTACAGCCGCTCCTTATGGCATTACCGTTAACGCGATCGCTCCGGGCATCATTGAAACCGAATTATTACTTCAAACGCATGGGGATGAGAAGGTAAAGAGTTTAACGGAATCTGTCCCCCTAGGCTTAGGGAAGCTTGAAGACGTTGCGGCGGCGGCGGTATTCCTGGCAAGCGACGAAGCTAAGTATATAACCGGAGTTACCCTGGATGTGAACGGCGGTCTTTATCTAAGATAAGGAAAGGACAGATTGGAAAATGACTCTTTCAATTAAGGCAGGACAATTACAGTTTGCTGTAGATCCGCAGGGACGCTTCGTACGTTGGTCGGCGGCGGGATCTCTATTACAAGAGAGTGCAGGAGCGGATTTCTGGAGAATTCAACTCGATGATGGCGAGTTTCGCGACATGTCCGTTCGTTCAAGTCTTCAGAGCGGGACCGTAACCGAAATTGAGGGTGGATTGGCTATCCAATACAATCAGCTCGAAGCAGAGGACGGCAATACGTATCCTGTATTGTTTCGGGTGCAGGTCCTGGTAGTAGGCGAGCAGTTGCACTTCTCATACAAGGTAACCAATCAAAGCGAAGTACGGGTTAATGAGGTCAAACTCCCGTTCGTAGATGTATCCGTCGTTGCGGATGAAGTGCGCAGCCGTGATGTTTTGTACCGCAGCGAAGGGCATGGACATCGTCTCGCCGATCCTTGGACGGCAATTGACAGGGCTCACAGTGAATACATGTCCAGCGATAACCATGAGATTTGGCTCGACATGACCTATCCGAGTTTCGCCAGCATGGCTTGGTTCGGTGTGCAGAGCGGTTCGCATTTCCTCTATGTAGGTCGGCATGATGACAACTTCACGACATGTGTATTGGCCGCAGGAATAGGCCCGCGCAACAGCGATCCGCGTCTCGTTCTAGCCGTTTCGCAGTTCCCTTTGGTGCAAGGAGGAGAAGAAGTTTCCTCCCCAACCTCTGTCGTCGCATTCGTTCCCGGGGATTGGCGGCAAGGCTCAGCCATTTACCGGCAATGGGCGGACGGTTGGTTTAGTGAACCGCAGAAACCCGAATGGGTACAAGAGCTTCCCGGTTGGCAGCGAATTATCATGAAGCATCAGTTCGGCAAAATTTACTTCCGGTATGAAGATTTACCTCGCGTTTACGAGGAAGGCAAGGCGGTCGGGGTGGAAATGATTCTGCTCTTCGGTTGGTGGAAAGGCGGCTTCGATAACGGGTATCCCGTCTATGAGCCGGATCCTGCCCTTGGCGGAGAAGAAGGGTTTAAAGCAGCGATTGCGGAAGTGCAGCGTCGGGGAGGACGTGTTGCGCTTTACACAAATGGTGTATTGATCGATGTAAAATCAGACTATTACAAGGAAACCGGGCATCGGATTTGCCGCAAAAATATTGACGGCATGGAGTACAGGGAGCATTACAAATTCAACAATGACGGCATGCTGCTGCGCAATTTTGGCTATAAGAGCTTTGTGTCTGCTTGTCAGGCGACCGATGAATGGAATAAGCACCTGATTGAGATCGGTCAACAAAAACTAAGCTACAATCCGGACTCCATTTTCTACGATCAGATCGCTGGGCATTTTCCGCATCTCTGTTTCGATGCCTCACATGATCATGGAAACCGGGGGGATAATGAGACGGTTTGGCGGCTGCGCAATTTGAAGCAAATGCGTGAATTATGCACAGGGGATAAAGCTTTCGGCTCTGAATTCGTTGTCGACTGCTATGCGCCTCTCCTGGATTTCCATCATAGCTGCCAATACGCGAGTTTTAAAGACAAAGAGTCGTTCCCTGAGCTTTACCGGCAAACGTTCCCCGAGACGATTATGTCCAATCGCTACATGCATGATGAGCGAAGCGATTTTAAACAGCAGCTTCACTTCGCTTTTGTGTATGGATATCGCTTTGACATTGCCATATACCGTTCTCGGGCAACAATTACTGCGGCTGAGGCCTATGGGAATCATATTAAGGAATTGATCGCCTTACGTGACCGCTACTCTGAATTTTTCTATCACGGCACCTTCTCACTGGATACCGATATGGAGCTGCCTGAAGGAATTATCAAAACGGAATACGTTCATAATGCGAGAAGACTTCTCGTATTTTGGAATGATTCTGCTGAGGAGAAGCTTATTTCTTTCCAAAACCAAACGATTCGTTTGGGGGCTAATGAATTGCAATGTGTGATTGTGGAATAAGTAGTTGTTCAGAGGGAACAGCAAGGATGCTTTGTGTGCAAGTCGGCACGGAACAACCTTGTTGTTTTCGCTTCACGATAAAACTAAAGCGCTTACATTTTATGTTAATTATTCATATTCATAGAGGAGGCTGTTTACAGTATGTATAAAAAAATAGTATCGGGAGTGATTTTTTGTGTATGTTTAGCTGTGCTGCTATTCAGAGCACCAGAAAGTCTGGCTGTTGGTGCTGGAGATACTGGCGTACTGCAGTTTCAAGATGATTTTAGCGAGGGCATGTCGTTATGGAAGGGAGTAAAAGGATCATGGGTCGTTGACAACGGCGCTCTTCGGGTTACCTCGGGCAGCACGAACGAAATAGAGCCGAAGGGATCGAATTCCGTTTGGCAGGATCAAATTGTTGAGTTTCGAGTCCAAATCGTGGGAGCGCCAGGAGGCGGTTTTACAAGAGTCTTTACAAGGTATGTGAGTGGCTCGAGCAATTTGGGATTGTTGATCAGACCTACGGGGTTAAGTTATTCGTTAAATGGAGCTGCGGAGTCGTACCTTTCCAGTTATAAATTTACCGTGGGTACTAACTATGACGTAAAGATGATCCTTTCAGGAAGTACGGCAACCATCTATGCCAAAACGGAAGGGCAATCCACTTACACGAGCGCAGGGACGATTGCAGGCTTGCCCATACAAAGCGGAAAGCTGAGATTCCAAACCTCCAACGACAAGGTGCTGTTGGATAATGTCAAAGTATCGAATACGCAATCTTCCGCATTTATGGCGAATGGAAGCGTGTTGTCTGCTTTGAATTTAGGAAGTCAATCTGCTTTGTCGCTAATCAACACAACCGGAAAAACCGTTGTCTGGACTTCTAGTGACGCGACAAGGGCAACCGTAGATGGCAATGGTGTGGTCACTGCTGCAGGCAGGGGCCTGGTGACTATTACGGCTTCCACGGCTGATAATCTGGAACAAGTCAGATTTGATATCTATGTGAAGGATCCCGTTGTTTCGCCAGGGGCCTTGCAGTTCCAGGACGATTTCAGCAACGGCATGAGTTTGTGGAATGCCGTATCCGGAGCATGGGGAATCGATCATTCGCAGCTTATTTCTCCGGCCGCTTCTTCCTCACTGCTTGAGCCAAAAGGGACACTAACCAAATGGCGGAACATGACGGTAGCCATGAGGTTTAACAGACTCGAGACAAGCTCAAACGACAACTTCATTTCGATCAAATTGAGGTATGTCAGCGAAGCGGATTATACACGATTGCTGATCAGAAGCACGGGATTAAGTTATATCCAAGCAGGTGGAGCGGAGCAGTCTTTTTATGCAACGACATTCAACACAGGAACGGATTATGATATCAAGCTGGTAGCCCTGGACGATTTGGTGCAAGTATATGTAAAAAGCGCTGCCGATCCTGATTACATCGTTGCGGGTGCGATTTCCAATGCGTCCTACAATTTCGGAAAGGTACAACTGACAACGTTCAATGTAAAGGCAGCTTTAGATAACATTCAAATATGGAACCATGAAAGCTTGCCGTTTATGCTAGGTAAAAAGTTAAGCGTTTTCAACAAGGGGGATAGCCAAACGCTGCAGTTGACGAATACGACTGGGAAAAGTGTGATGTGGAGTTCAAGCGACAACCAGGTGGCGACAGTAGATCAGACTGGAGCTGTTACCCCACTCGCCCGGGGACAGGCGGTAGTTACCGCAGCAACATATGATAACACCTTTCAGGATAAAGCTGAAATCGTGGTCAAGGATCCGATTAATCCTACCGGTATCTTGCAGCTCGAGGACGATTTCAGCGAGGGCATGAGCGTTTGGAAAGCGGTGTATGGGACTTGGACGGTTGATAATTCTCGGCTGTCTTCCACCTCAACGGCATCCTCTTTGATTGAAATGAAAGGGGCAGAAACAACGTGGAGGAACCAGACGATTTCTATGAGGTTCAATCGGGGCGAAAACCTGGCAGGCAACTTTATTTCTGTGAAGTTCAGGTATGTCAACGAGGCCGATTATACACGTTTATTGATCAGAAGTACCGGATTAAGCTACGTCAAAGCGGGCGGCACGGAGCAGTCGATGTATGTCATGACTTTTAACGCGGATACGGATTACGATATTAAATTGGTCGCCTTGGATAATTGGGTTCAGGTTTATGTGAAAAGCGCAACCGACCCTGATTATACGTATGCAGGAGCCATTTCCAATGTTTCCTATGTATTCGGTAAGGTGCAGCTGACCACGTATAATGTAAAGGCTACTCTAGATAACATACAAATATGGAACCATGAAAGCTCGCCCTTTATTCTGAGTGCCAAACTTACTGGGATCGCAAGTGGATATAGTGAATCACTGCAGTTGACCAATGCAACCGGAAAAGGTGTGGTGTGGACTTCAAGCAATACGCAGGTGGCGACAGTAGACCAGACAGGAGTGGTTACAGCTATAGCGAAGGGTCAGACAGTCGTTACTGCTGCAACGTATGACGATTCTTTTCAGGAAAAGAGCGATATCGTTGTCTATGTCCGGCCTACAGGTGTTACCCTCAACAAACCTAGTACTTCCCTATACGTGGGGGAAGCTGAGGAACTTACAGCTACGGTTAGTCCGGCGGATGTAGATAATCCGTTGACCATATGGACGTCCAGTGATCCTTCCGTGGTAAGTTTGGTAGGAGGATCGAGTACTTCCAGAGCCATTAAAGCCTTGCCTGCGGGGACAGCGATAATCACCGTTACTACCGTAGATGGCGGATTCTCGGCTTCGACGCAAGTACTTGTGAATCCTGTGCCGGAACCAACCGTATCGATGGCCGAATTTGCGATTGATCCGACTCCGAATGCCTTGCCATCCCATTTCTTGGGAGCACATAACGAACAACTGGTTAAGGTTGGAAGGGTGACTGACTTTCAACTGGAAAGCTTCGATAATCTGGGTTTAGATCTCAAGCTTCAAAATGTTCGTGGACCCGATGGTACGGGCGCAAATTACTACTTGTACAACGAGGGAACGGTCATGAATTCCAAAGATCCGCGTTATCAGCAATTCTATGGAAATCGAACCGTTGGGGCGGTAGAGAATGTGAATCTGCAGCCTGGGTACCCAGGGTTATATCTGGCAGATTCCTACCATCTCGCCAATACGATAGAGGTTCCCTACGTATTTGTCATAAATGTAATCTCTCAGTCAGTGAGTGAAATCCTGGCACAAGTTCAACAGATGAAGCAGCAAACCACACAACCGATCTATGTGGAATTGGGGAACGAGCTTTATTCCATCTTGTTTGATGCAAGCTTCCCGTCAGTATCTGAATATATTGCCAAATGCAAATTGATCTATCAGGGAATCAAAGGCATAGATCCGACTATTAAAATCGGGATTGTGGCTGTCGCCAAAGATTTGGAAGACCGAATAGCTGCTGACCCCAATAATCTGCCAGATCCTGATGTGGATTGGGCAGCTACACAAGGGGGACGCGTAGCGCTTTGGAATCAAACGCTAATGGCAGACAGCAGTTTCTACGACGCCATCATCGTCCATGTGTATTCACCCATTCCAAATCTATTTGATCTAACGAACAGCAAAATGATGAGATACTTATATACGTATAATCAAAGTGCATTGGAAGGTCTGTCTATTCAGAAAAACCAATTCCCAGGCAAGGAAATATGGGTTACGGAGTGGTCCTCTCTTCCAACTGTCCTATTTGGCGAGAAAGACCCTAACGAAAAGGCACGCAAACAATTTATGAAAACCCCAGGATTTGCGATTCACAATATGGAACGGGTGCTGCAAATGATCGAGTCGGGTGCCGTGACGATTTCCGACGTACATGCGATGGTAGATCCCCAAGGGTTTGGCATCGTGCAGCAAACCGCCGGTGGAGATCTCACTGAATTACCGAATTATTATGTATTTAAAGCTTTGGGAGGTCTGCTTGACTCCAATAGCAGCTATTACAAACTCAATCTTGCACAAGGCAATGTTCAAAATGAAAAGCTGCGATTCATTGCTACGGATGTCTATTATAACGTTGCGGATGTTGGCGCATGGGGTTTCGGTGACGCTAATGGAATTAAGAAGGTCGTTTTCGCCAATCGGACCATGAACCCTGTCAATGTTTCCATACCAAGCAGGGATCTCAAGACGAATTGGGAATATGGGGGCTCTAATCCTTTGCCATCGTTTCTGACCAACCCGAATGCGAGCTGGTTGGACGCGCCACAAGTTAATCCATTACCGGAGACGCCTTCTTCCATTTTCTCTGGAGAGATCCAATTGAAGCCTTACTCCATGACGATTGTGGACATTACAAATAATGTTGCTGTACCAGTTACAATAGCTTCCGTGTCTCCGGCACAATCGGATGGACAAAATGGTTGCTACGTAAGTCCGGTAACGGTAACATTAACCGCCACCGATCATGTATTGGGTATGGAGAAGACGGAGTATAGTCTGGATAACGGGACTACGTGGCAGCCTTATACGGCACCTGTGACGTTTGATCAGAGCGGCAATTACGACATTATGTATCGATCGACCGATAAAGCGGGGAATGTTGAACCTGACAAACATGTTAGTTTTAAATTAAATATGACTGCCGCAGTCGTTAAGTTGCAAGACAGCAGCGGGAATTCGATAAGCGGTGGAATCGTTACATACTACGATGGCGGATGGAAGGATTTTGGGGTAACCGACGCTTTTGGATTGATTAGTAAGGACTTGCCTGATAAAGCATACACCTTTAGCATGACATACGAAGGTACATACATGGAAAAGGTGCAGAATACAGGAGCTAGCCCTATCGTTGTATTCCAGACTGTGAACACGACGGTACAGTTGAAGGATAGCTCGGGGAACCCGCTCGACGGAGGAACGGTGAAATATTACGCCGGAGGGTGGAAGGACCTGGGGACTACAGTTGGTGGAATGGCAAGCAAGGAATTATTGCCTGGCAACTATACCTTCAGTATGTCTTACTTGGGCACCTATCAGGAGAAAGTACAGAACACGGGTTCGATTGCGACGATTGTATTCCAGACGGTGAATGCGACGGTACAGCTGAAGATCAGTTCGGGGAGCCCGCTCGACGGAGGAACGGTGAAATATTACGCCGGAGGGTGGAAGGACCTGGGGACTACGGTTGGCGGAACGGCAAGCAAGGAATTATTGCCTGGCAACTACACCTTCAGCATGTCTTACTTGGGCACTTATCAGGAGAAAACGCAGAACACGGGTTTGAATACAACGATTGTATTTCAGTAATTTCCGTATCAAAGTGTGACGTAGTAAGTTTCTTCAAATCCATACATGGCTATAAGCCGGATCTTTTTGCTCGAACAGAGTGAATGTGATCCGGCTTATTTTTGAGTTTTGGATGAAACTAAAGTTAAACTAGTTCCTCTGTTTCAACGGATTATAATGAGATTAACTCCGAGGATGTAGATTTAATCATGGTTAACCAAGTGCAAGTGAGTGTTGAAGTTTCAACTAAGCCTCCTGTTTCCTATATACCGGTTGTGGTCGCAGTGGGCGTTGGAGCAAAGGTGAATAAAATAGAGCCAGTTAATACGTAAATTGAAAGGGGAATATAATATGAAAAGCAAAAAAATTAATAGGCAAAATGTAAGCGCATTCATTTTACTTGCTCTACTTTTGGGAATATTCATAGATCAACGAAATCTCGTTCATGCCGCGGATTATACGGCCACCATAAATATAGATACGAATGTTGAATCGAGCTTAAGTGAAAACTTCGGGGGATATAATGGGGATTTTCAAACTTATGGTATCCTATACACCGATCAAACGGCCATCGATTTGGCAAAAGGATTGAATAGCCGTGTGTTTCGATTTCCCTCCGGGACGGATAGTGACTATTTCGACATTAGGAGAGGGGATGACGATGACGAATGGGTATCGCAATTTTTCGGAAAAATGCCTACATTCCATGCTGCCGTTAACGACGGGCAAATCTTGAGAGCCAAGCCTGACAAACAAGAACTTCAGGATTGGAAATATTTTCTGGATCAAGTGCAAGGAGAAACCATGATTATTATCAATGGATTCACCGATACGCCAGAAACAGCAATGGCGATAGCGAAATATTGCAAGGATAATCATATTAAGGTTAGCGCTTACGAGCTGAGCAACGAAGCTTTTTTATTCAGTAAATTTTTTCCGACTGCAACGGATTATGCGGATAAAATGAAACCGTATTATGATGCCATCAAATCGGTAGATCCGAAAGCACAGATTAACGTCATGTTTTCTCAAGGCGAAAAACCCGAATGGGATAAAGAGCTGGCTGCTTATCCGAATAAATATTGGGACGGCGTATCCTACCATTTTTATCGGGGCGGCGATCGGTATTCAACGTTCGACCAAGCGCGCAAAGACTTGAATTCCGCCTTGGCAGAGCGTACCAATTCGTATATCGATTCCTATTACCTTGCCAAAGGAAGACCTGATATGCCTGTAACGATAAGCGAGTTTAATACGACTCCTTCAACAATGACGAGTTTGTCCACATCGGGGATGATAAAAACGTTGTATAATGGCATATTCGCCGCTGAATATACGACCAGATTGTCGAGCCATCCCAATGTGAAACGTGTACTTCTTCATGCGATGATGCAGTTTGGCACCCAACCCACCAATAACTATGCTGTCGCAATGCGAGATGCTTATGAAAAAAAGACGACATTAGATACAACGGGTTACGATTTCGGCATTTATAAAAGCGGTGCCGCTTTAGGTTTGCAAATCGCCTATGAAGCCATCAATAACAGTTCCCACTTATGGAAAACAACGACTTCGGGAGGGGCAGAGGTTAACAAGTATTCGGGAAGCAATATACCTGCTTTATATTCGCAGGCATATAAGGGGGAAAACAATAAAAATTATGTCGTGATCACAAACAAATCGGACAGTACTCACACCGCAACAATCAACATGAATGGAGTACCGGTTACATCAAATATGACGAAAACGTATATTTCATCTACAGACCCAGAATTAAAAAATACACTGGCAAATCCTAATGCTATTGCTATTCAAACGGAAGGCACACTCAATCCGGTAACGATTCCTCCATACAGCGTGATGAGAGTAGAATGGGATGGTTCCGGAGGACAACTACCGCAACCTACTCGTATTGTTCAATCTATTGTAGGTAATAATCAGGTGGAGCTAACTTGGCTTGATTCGCTGCTTGCATCAGGATATGTCGTGAAGTATGGGACGACACCTGGCGTTTATACAAATACGATAAATGCAGGCCAGTTGAAGAACTATACCGTGACGGGCTTATCCAACGGTACAACCTATTACTTTGCGGTAAGCGCTAATAATAGATCTGGTTCAAGCGTTAATTCGAATGAAGTGGCTGCCAAGCTTGTAAAGCCAAGCGCACCATTGCTGGAAAGCCCGAAAGCAAAGGAAGGTTCCGTCGTACTACATTGGAATAGTTCAGCCAACGCTTCCGGATATTATGTAAAGGTTAGAACAGGATCTGGCAACAATACAACGGTTAAAGACGTTGGCAATTCTATAGGCTACGAAGTGACCGGATTAACCAATGATACAGCCTACTATTTTACGGTATCTGCGTATAACGGTATGGGAGAAGGCTTAAACTCCAGCGAATACAGCGCTGTTCCTAGGGGGAATATGCCCTATTCTCCTCACACAGTTCGAGCTTTCGCAACCGGAACGGGAGTCGATTTAAGTTGGAACCCCTCGTATTCAGAGCAATTTTATGAAAACTTTGAACTTGGAGACGGTTTATGGACCGTTATAAACGGTGAATGGGGGATTGTTCATAGTACGGAAGGTGGTCTTGGCAGTACCAACGTGTACCGAAGCAGTAATTCTTCCGGTTATGGAATGAGCGTTGCTGGAGACAGCACTTGGAAAGACTATGTTGTTGAAGTTGGAATCGTAGCGCCCGGTTCCGTTACGGGTAACTATGGCGTGGCCGCAAGATATGTGGACAACAATAACTACTATTATGCGTATTACGATTCTCAGGAGAAAAAGTATAAAATTGTTAAGCGCTTTCAAGGGGTGGAGGCGGTTTTGGCTTCATCTGAACAAATAGCGGACCCTTATTTTATTCTTGGAGCAAATACGAGTAATAAATTCAGGCTTGAGGTATCGGGCGATAGGTTGACCCTATATAGGGACGCAAATGTAATAGCTTCAGTAACGGATGGAAGTAATCCCCTTCTTTCTGGAAAAGTAGGTCTTTACACGAACAACCAGCAAGCTGATTTCGACCGTGTGTCCGTAAGATTGGATAATGCGACCGGTTATGTTATCAAAAGAAGTACGAGTCTAAAGGGCGTTTATACGACTGTAGCGACAGGAGTAACAGGAAGTACCTACAAAGACACCAGCGCAAATCCGGCACTCCATAATTATTATGTGATTTCAGCGTTAAATGAAAGTGGAGAGAGCACCTATACTTCTCCGCTATCGATTGCTTATCCAGTAGAACCGTTAATCAATATCGCGCCAAGCGCTATATTATCGGTTGATTCCACCAATGGTTCGTTCAGTGCGAGTAAGGCGGTAGATGGCATTAAAAATGACAACGCCAGCAGATGGCTTTCTTTAAGCGGAGAACCGCATTATTTTCAGATGGAATGGCAGGCGGACAAATTGATCAGTAGTATTCAAGTTTGGAGTGGACTAATCGGAGGATACGGGTTCCAAATCAAAGATTATACGATTCAGTACTGGGACGGAGAAAAGTGGAAGACGGCGGCTGCCGTTACCGATAATAAAAATGACGCCAATGTTCGTTCCTACAACATATTGGAATTGGATAATCCCATTATTACCAAAAAATTAAGAATGAACATAACGAAAGCCTCTAGCGCAGCCGGTTATACGGACGCCAGATTGTTAGAAATTGAAGTATTCGGTACAGATCGATATAAAAATATTGCGCCGAGCGCTGTATTAGCTGTTGATTCGACGAACGGTTTATTCAGTGCAAATAAGGCAGTAGATGGAATAAAAAATGACAATAGCAGCAGATGGCTTTCTTTAAGCGGCGAACCGCACTACTTTCAGATGGATTGGCCGGAGGATAAGTTAATTAAGGGCATCAACGTCTGGAGCGGGCTGATCGGGGGCAACGGATTTCAAATCAAAGACTATACGATGGAGTATTGGGATGGGGCCAATTGGACAACCGCAGCGACTGTAACCAATAACACTTATGATGCCAACGGTGGTTTGTACAATTCTCTGAAGTGGAGTACGCCCATTTCCACCAAGAAAATAAAAATGAACATAACGAAAGCTTCTGGTGCAGCGGGCTATACGGACGCCAGATTGTTGGAAATTGAAGTGATTGGCGCAGATTTACCTACTACGACAGCGAATTTATCGCCTTCACAGCCGGATGGACAAAATGGGCGATACATGAGTCCGGTAACGGTTACATTGTCTGCTCCGCAAACATTATGGGGGGTTACACAGTCCGTATATAGTCTGGATAGTGGGAAGACGTGGCTGGCATACGCAGGGCCGATCACGTTTGAGCAGGATGGCTCCTATCATATCAGCTTCAGATCGGTAGATCAGGAAGGCAATTCAGGGAGCATTCAGATGGTTTCATTCATCATCGAAAGGAATTCCTTGGCACCTGTGACGATGGCCGCATTGTCTGGTACTCCAAATGGCGAGGGCTGGTTTAAAGAAGATGTGACGGTTACCTTGACGGCTGTGGATGAATCAGCGGGTGCGGTATGGACCGAATACAGTATCAATGGTGGGACTGCAGCTGCTTACGTTGCACCCATTGTCATTCGAAACGAAGGCACGAGTACGATCGGATATTTCTCTACAAATGCCGCGGGGAATGTGGAAGCGGCGAAATCGTTTCAAGTGAAATTAGATAAAACACCACCCGTTGCTGTTTTGACGGAGTCCGGCCACGCTGTGGGGGATGTGACAGATGCGGATACGTTGAGATTTGATTTGAACAGATCAGATGCACACTCCGGTGTGGCTACGCAGACGTTAACTTTGGATGGCGCTGTGATTAACAGCGGTCAAACGATTGCCGCGGGAAGTCTAGCACTAGGAGCACATACGGTGCAATACAGTGTAGTGGATGCAGCGGGCAATTTGGTGCAATCGACACATACATTCAACGTGAATGCGAACGTTACGTTCAGTCAAGCTACCCTTGCAGCTGACGTGGTATCGCTGAAGCCGGGTGAAACGACAGCTACACACCTAACTGCGACATTAAGCAACGGAACACCTGCTGATCTCAGTGGTGCAGTATTTGCCTATAACACAAGTAATGGCGCGGTAGTTACTGTAGATGCACAAGGTAAAGTTAGCGCTTTGGCAGAAGGTACTGCACAAATTACAGCTGCCGTCACCCTGAGTGGAAAAACAGTACCAACAAACGCTGTGACTATTACGGTTGTGAAGCCGTTATCGGATGGGGCACCTGGTAAACCTGTTTTGTCAGATAATAGCGGTCAGGTAACTGGATTAAAAGATGGTAACTATACAGTCACAATGAACATGTGGTGGGGGAATAATGGCTCCGTGTTCAAGCTGTACGAAAATGGCACACTCATTAGTACGCAAACATTGACAGACGCGTCTCCAGCGGCGCAATTGGCTAAAGTAGATGTGAAAGGTAAAGCGAACGGCACTTACACCTATACGAGTGAACTTATTAATTCCTTCGGAACAACAGCTAGCAGCCCACTTGTGGTCAAGATTACAGACGCATCGCCAGGTAAACCGGTACTATCTCAAGATAACTGGGATGGAGATGGCAGCTACAAGGTGACGATGAACATGTGGTGGGGTACCAACGCTACCGAGTATCGCCTATACGAAAATGGCATCTTGATCGAAACGAAGAGCTTGAATGCAGCTTCTCCAAGTGCACAAAGCGCAGTGTCGACGATTGCCGGCAGGGCCATTGGTGTGTATGAGTACCGCAGTGAATTGGTCAATGCGGGTGGCATTACCTCGAGTGACAAGATGACAGTGAAAGTAACGAAATAAGAGTCAACCTATCTCGTACGTTAGTACCGCAAGAGAACCCCCGACCTGTAGATTGGGGGCTCTTTCGGTACTAAAATTATGCTTCAAGCGTACTCATCGTTTTCTCTTCGCATTCCTTCGAGCAGAAGCTATTATGCTTCTCTTCACACGCTTCGCAGCAGATATGCTTCAAGTGGCAAGCATCGTTCGCACAGTTGATGTAGCGATCTTCTGCTGTTCCGCAGTGGTAGCATTTGCCTACGACGATATCTTCGTCTGTACGGTTGATAGGGACTGAAATCCGCTCGTCGAAGACGTAGCATTTGCCATCGAATAAGCGACCTTGAACATCTTCATCTTTCCCGTAGCTCACAATACCGCCATCCAGCTGATAAACCTCTTTGAAGCCTTCCTGTAACAGGAAACCTGACAGCTTTTCACAGCGGATACCGCCGGTACAATACGTGAGAATGGGTTTGTCCTTAAATTCTTGGAGATTGTTGCGAATCCATTCCGGAAATTCCTTCGTAGTCTCAACCTCTGGACGAATGGCGCCTCGGAAATGTCCAATATCGTACTCGTAATGGTTGCGTCCATCAAGGACGATGACATCTTCATGCTGGAGCTTCTCGTAGAATTCCTTTGGCTTCAGATGTGTGCCGGTTAGTTCGTTCGGATTCACGTCTTCTTCAAGTCGGAAAGTGACGAGTTCCTTTTTAGGACGAACAAATAACTTTTTGAAAGCATGCTGTTCACTTTCATCTATCTTGTAGATCATGTCTTTGAACAGTGGCATTTGACGCATCATCGCGATGTAAGCTTCGGTTTGCTCGACCGTTCCTGAAAGCGTTCCGTTAATGCCCTCGGGAGCAATAAGGATGCGGCCTTTAATTCCGAGCTTTTTGCAATAAGCCAAATGTTCCTGAGCTAAAGCTTCGTGATCTATTACGGTAACGAATTTATAATACAACAAAATGCGATATGGAGCGCCTTCTACTGTCATGATTAACTTAACCACCTATACGTATAAATTGCATGCTCATACTGAGAAAAGCATAAGCATATAGTGACATAAATCAGCGTATTTTTCAATCTAACAGCAATTTTTGGATGGAATGAAAAACTTCCTCCAGAGCAATGGCAACCGATTGAAGTTGGTTCTGGATCATGCTGGTATTTGTTTCATCAGGCCCATCGTTATGTTCTAACATTTCTTCAAGAGCAGTTGCCGCGGCGAATACCCGATTAGCTGACAGGTTGCTAGAAGAGCCGCGCAGCGCATGCAGCTGACTTAGGGCTTCGGCATAGTCACCCTTCTGAATCGCAAGGGTTAATTGCGGAATAATAGGAGCGGATTGACTTTGAAATTTCCGAAGCATTTCGCGATAGATCTCGGTTTTTCCGCCAAGCCGTCCGAGTGCTTCTTCCATATCAAGCCCTGGAACGGCCATCCTATTCTTCTCGCTTAGAACAGCATCGACGGCTGCAAACAACCGGCTAGGAATGATGGGCTTGGAGATCACTTCGTTCATACCAGCCCGAATACAATCTAAACGCTTCTCCATAGTAGAGTCCGCGGTTAAAGCAATAATAGGAATGTTCATCCATCTAGGCTCAAGACGAATTCGTTTGGTAGTCTCAATGCCATCTAGAATGGGCATATGAATATCCATTAAGATCAAGTCATAATCATTATTCTCTAAGTCATTTAATGCTTCGAAGCCATTGGAAGCCAATTGAATGTCACAATTCATACTATTTTCCAGCAGCGAACGAGCGACAGTCTGATTAATTTCATTATCCTCGACTAGCAGAATGCGATGAAAGGATGTCATTATTTTTGCTGTATGCGGGAAGTCTGTCGTAGTGATGAGTTCCTTATCGGCCTGTGTGCCTGTTAGTGTTTGCAGTGTCTGGTATAGTACGATTCGCGAGATAGGTTTGACTAGAATGGCATGCGGTGCCGACTGTGCAGGCAGCTGCTCCAAAGCATCCCTGCCCGATAAAGTAGTGTAAATAATCGTTAAAATGTTCATTCGACTGCAGGCTTCAAGCATGCCCAGCCAAACTTCCTCTCTGTACATATCAACAGCTTCCATATCAAGCAGGATCACATCTACGGGAATAACATCAATGGCATTCCTTGCTTCTTTCCAAGAATAAACACCGGCTGCTTCTGTACACATGGATTGAAGGGTATGAACAAGCACTTGGTTCAGACCAGGGTGATCTTCCACAATTAATGCGCGCAGCGGGAGGATTGCCTGAGTCTTTATAGGTTGCAAGGACAACGTGAAAGGCAAGCTAATCCGGAATTCACTGCCGAGCTCTGGTTGGCTTGACACCTCGATGGTACCGCCCATATTCTCAATAATGTTCTTCGAGATAACAAGACCGAGACCCGTACCCCCGAATTTCCGACTCGTTACTTCATCGGCCTGAACAAACGGCTGGAATAGCTTGGATAGGTGCTCTTCATCCATCCCGATGCCTGTATCGCTGACAGTAAAGCCAATTCTGACTTCTTCCACTCGGAGCTGTTCCACGTAAACACGCAGTGTGACTGTTCCTTGCTCGGTAAATTTTATCGCATTGCTAGTTAGATTCAGCAAAACTTGATACATGCGTAGGGAATCCCCAATGAGTCCAAGCGGCACATTGTCATGGATATCACAAATAAAATCAACCGGTTTGTGGCCAAGCAGCACGCTAAGGGTTTCACAAACACGGTCTATGGTCTCATCCAGCTGGAACGCATGATGTTCAATGGCGAGCTTGTCCACCTCGAGCTTCGAGAAATCCAAAATATCATTAATAATATTAGATAGGGACACCGAGGATCTGACTATTTTACTTATATAATCCCTCTGAAGCATTGACATGGTCGTTCGCTCCATCAAGTAGGAGAGTCCGACGATGCCATTGAGAGGTGTCCGAATTTCGTGACTCATACGAGCCAGGAAAATCCCTTTAGCCAGATTAGCTTCATCCGCTTCTTGCTTCGCTCGAATGAGCTCCTCTTTGGAATGCACTTGGTCCGTAATATCGCGCGTAATGGCAGAGAAATAACACTCATCTTTGTCTGCTGGGCAATGGGGCACGATGATAACGGAAATGAATATTTGCCGTTGTTCCTTCGTTAGGACCTCTGCTTCAAATTCCCAGAATCCTTCCCGAATAGCTGTGTTCAGACCCTCTTCAAAATTAATGTCATTCTGGATATCTACGTACGCACTGAAATGTTTGCCAATGGTTTGCTGTTTATCTAATCCAATTATGCTCTTGCAAGCTTGATTCATATAAAAAATATAGCCTTTCTCATCAAATGAGAGAATGGAATCACGTGCGCTTTCTACAATCGTTAACAGCCTCTCTCTAGACTCATTGCTCTCCTTAATATCACTAATATCTCGAGCGATGAATACGAAACCTTTCAGCTCGCCATTCGGATTTGTAATGCTGCTGACACTAACCTGAACGAAGAAACGAGTGCCATCTTTGTGATGCCAAGTCCATTCAGAATCCTCTTTTAGGTGACGTAACGTTCGGATCACGAGAGCTGTACAATCAGCTGGCACATATTCCCCAAGCTCTGACGAGTATTGCGCGGCTCTTTCTATCAGTTGTTCTTGATCCAACCACAGGAGGGGCGTTGCTTTCTTATGAACTTCTGCTAAAGAATAGCCAAGAAGCTGTACAGCTCTACTGTTGAGATGATTAATGGTAAAGGAAGGATCTGTCACGATCATGGCATATTGATTGTGATGAATGAAAGCTTCGAACGGCTCGAATAGCTCACGTAAGTTTTCTATCATGCCATTCACAGAATGGGCAAGAGCACCCAGCTCATCCTTGCTTTTGAAAATAAGCGGCTTTATGTAGAAATTACCCGCAGCGACTGATTCTGTGACATGGAGAATTTGCTTGATGCGTTTAATAATCAGTGTATTCGCAGTCAAGTAAATGAGGAAAAAAATGACCACAGCCGTCATCACAATTAATCCGATAGTCGACCAAAGCAAGGGGCTCGTTGGAGCTTCGAAAGCTGAAAGGGGCATGGAATAAGCAAGGTACCAGTCTAATTGAGGTACACGCGCATAAAACCACCGAGCTTTTTGACCGCCGTAATAAGATTCATCCAGAAATCCTTCGTTCGTCTGCATCGCTTTTTGAAAGGCTGGTCCGAGTGAAGGGTATTCAGTGAAAATATTAAACTTCAAAATTTGAGTTGTATCGGTATGATGCAGAATGAGTCCCTCTTGGTTCACGATAAGTATTTCGCCCTTCTCCAAAGGGGTATGAAGATGCTCGAAAAAGATTTGTTCCGCATCAAGAGAGATGTTTACGATACTGGTCACTTCGTTTTTTTCATTGAAGACAGGTGCGGTTATGGAAATGATGTATGTACCGGTTATTTGACCGATTTCAGGATCAGAGATGAATGTTTTCCCTTTTAGAGCCTCTTGGAATCTTCGTTCCCCTGTTGCATAAAGTGTTTGTCCAGTAGTGAGAGTCATATAGCCATTGAGATCTATAATTCCCATGGAATGATAGCGATTAGCGCCTGTTTTTAATTCTTGGGTCAAAAATTGGAGCCGCTCCTCAAGTGTCCCATGCTTCATAACGTCTACACGACTTATTAGCTCCACTTCTGCTAAACGAATGGATAAGAAATCGTATAAATTTTGTGCGGAATTGGAAACGGAAGTTATCGATTGCTCTTTCATTTGATGAATAAGTTTATCTCTCGAGAGCCGATAATTTGTAATCCCGACAACAGTTAGGGAAATAGAAGTGATAAGAACAAGCAATGAGACAAGTTTGAAACGTAAAGATGATGACATGTGTAACCTCCGTGAAAATTCTAACTGTTAGCAAATCTAACAGTTTTACAATGAATGTAAGGTAAGAAATTTAATGATTAAAGATTATGATGATTGCAGCAGATGAATTGAGTATACATCATAGTTGGATCATTCATTCATTATTTGGGGGGAATTGGCACATGCGACTTACAGTGCGAACAAAAATGATTACGGTATTTGCAATCATCTTTCTGATGATTGGAGGATTAAGCTGGACAGATATGAGTCGAATGGGCGCGTTGAAGGACAATACGAAAAAGCTTGCTGAAAATTGGATGATGGGCATTCAAATTATTGAAGAGATTCACTATAACTCGGAGCATTTATTAGCATTTTACTATCAGAAGAAGCTAGAGCCAGATGTTAAAAAGCATGAGCCACTTGATGCTGGCATGGCAGCATCAATCGCAAGTATTGATAAATTGTTAGCAGATTATAAGGAATCCCTTGCTGGGGAAGAAGATGCTAATAACTTCACCGAACTTAATAAGAATTGGGAAGATTTCAAAGCTGCTTTTATGAAAAATAAACAGAATGCCGCTGATCCTAGTAAAGTAAAGGAAGCTGCAGAAAGCCTCCAGGTGATGGCAACCGCTTTTGGAAAAGCGCAAAAAACGATGGCGGATATGGTTGTGTTTAATCAAGAGGGAGGAAGAAAAGCGGAGCTGGAAAGCTTGAATGTATACAAAACAAGTGTGAATACATCTCTTATCGTTCTTAGTGTCATCATTGCATTCATGCTAATTACTTGCTACATACTTGTTAGAAACATTTCCTCACCCGTTCGTAAAGCATCACAATCCTTAAATCGGATAGCGAATGGGGATCTTACCGTTGAACCTATTCTAGTAAAAAATAAGGACGAGATTGGCGATTTAGTCGGTTCTGTTAATCAGATGGTTAACCATTTGCGTAAGTCTGTAGAGCAAATGATGCTTGCCTCGAATAGCGTTGCGGCATCGTCTCAGCAGTTGTTTGCCAGCTCCGAGCAGAATACATCTGCCTCGCAGCAAGTTGCACAAGCTGTTCAGGATTTCGCAACTGGATCCGATAAACAAGCTCAAAGCTCGATGGAATGCGGCAGAGCGATGGAAGAAATGACTGTAGGAATTCAACGGATTGCAGAAACAACATCGGATGTATCTGAATTATCGATTTCTGCAACGCAGCTTGCTGAGCAAGGGACCCATTCGATGGAGCGTGTAGTGATCAAGATGCAAGCAGTGAGCCATTCTGTGGATGCTGCGAACAAAGTCATAAAAGAATTGGAAAAGCATTCACAGAGCATCGGTCAGATCTCTACGTTAATTGGAAATATTGCCTCGCAAACCAATCTTCTTGCCTTGAACGCAGCGATTGAGGCTGCTCGTGCCGGAGAGAGCGGAAAAGGTTTTGCAGTTGTTGCTGGTGAAGTTCGTAAGTTAGCGTCGCAGACGGATGATTCTGTACGTGATATTTCCGAACTCATTTCGAACATTCAAAGAGATTCTGCACGTGCCGGTCAAGTTATGAGTACGGGGCAGTCAGAAGTACAGGAAGGTCTTAAAGAGGTAGGGATTGCGGAGCTAGCATTCGGTAAGATCGTCAACGCATCGCAAGAAGTTGCCAGTAAGATTCAGGAAACGGCTGCGGCGGCTCAGCAAATGGCTGCAAGTTCGGAAGAAGTTTCGGCAACCGTAGCAAGTGTAGGCTCTGTTGCGCAGCAAACTTCCGGGACAGCTCAGTCGGTAGCGGCTGCAACGGAAGAGCAGCTCGCGTCAACGGAAGAGATAACAGCTTCTGCAGAAAGCCTTGCTGGTATTGCTCAAGATTTGCATCAAATTGTGAGTTCATTCCGAATTTCATAAAAGATTGTTTTACGATCAGACTTTCTGGAACGTTGGCGCGTCTAGTTATCGTAAAGGTTAATTCAACCGAAGATTATCACGATAACGAATGAGGAGTGAACATGAAATGAAAAAGAATCCGTATAACATGTTGAAACTTGGTGTAGTCGGATGTGCAATGCTGGTGGGAGTTAGCGGTGCTGTATTACCATTAACAGGTATGGCTTCAGCGGAAACAGTTACCGTAGTACCAATTCTTTCACCAGTTGCATCTGAGTCAACTTCTCCAGTGCAAGTGAAAGAAGTAGAGCTTACCTCTAAAACGCAGGATCTAATAACCAATATCAAAGTGCCGCAGCTTTCAGGTATGTTGGATA
The DNA here is from genome assembly GCF_013141715.1 of Paenibacillus phytorum. Lineage (GTDB taxonomy): Bacteria > Bacillota > Bacilli > Paenibacillales > NBRC-103111 > Paenibacillus_E > Paenibacillus_E phytorum. The sequence continues at coordinate 39,740 of NZ_WHOA01000169.1, forward strand.
CGAAGTATCAAGAGCAAACGAATGACATCATTTTATCTCACGCGAACAAAGATTTGGCGAATTGGGAGAAAGAGGCTGCTCAAGCCGCTGCTGATGCAAAAACGAATGGTTTCACTTATCGGCCCTACGAGCTGACGATTAATTATGTGTTGAAATCGGATGGTTCGAACAACCCGGCGGGTGTTGTCTCACTTGAAGTCACAACATATGCTGCTACAGGTGGTACAGGTATGCCGCGCGTTGATACGTATAATGTGCTGAATCGCGAACAAGGGCAGCGTGTTACTTTGCAAGATCTGCTTGGTGATAACTTCAAGGAGAATGTAAATACCGGAATTCAGGCCAAAATCAATGAAAAGCCTGAGAATTATTTCAAAGATGAATTTAAAGGCATCAGCGAAGAGCAAGGCTTTTATGTAGAAAAAGGCGAAGCGGTTATTGTGTTCCCGAAATATTCGATTGCGCCAGGCTCCAGTGGGACTCCGGAATTCCGTTTTAGCTTGCCTGAGAAATGGAATATGACACCTAAACCAGTTGCGCCCCTACCTGTTGAGAAAATGAAGCTGGATTTAGTGGCAAGCGATAGCCTAACAAATGCAGAAGGCGTGAGTCTAGTGCCCTTACGCAAAGTAGCAGAAGGACTTGGCTACGAAGTAAAATGGAATCAAGAGACATACGCTGCTGAATTGAAAAAGGGTGCTGGGTGGACGAGTGTTTCCGTAGGTCAAGATAGCTATTTCTTTGCGAAAATGGCTCCGGTTACGCTAGGGACAGCTCCAGTTATTCTTAACGACACGCTATATGTGCCTTTGAAATTCGTAACGGACATCCTACGTGCAGATGTGAAAACGGGCGATGCAGGCGCCATTCATATTGAACAATAAGAAATTTAGAAGCATTAGCCTCTTGCTGCCTATTTATTTGGGTGAGCAGGAGGCTTTTCCATTTCACCATACTGAAAGCGTTTGCGTATACTATCGCATCTCGTAAAGTAGGAGGTGGCAGCAGACGATGTATTTGAAAAACTTATTGTCCGCTTGTATGGGCCTTTGGTTTCTGGTGAGTCCCTGGGTGTTCGGCTTTGAAGCTCATACGAATGCACTTTACACCTGCGCGCTGCTAGGCAGCTTGCAGTTCGTAGCATCTCTGATGGCCCTAGGGAAAACCGGCAAAAAGGTTTGGCAAAATTGGCTTTGTTTTATTATTGGTGCTGTATTCATTGTCGTTCCCAACGTGTATCATTTGGATTTAATGGCCTTTTTTTCATTTGTCGTGTTTGGCTTTATGACCATACTGGTCAATTACGCCAATCTATATGCCGATCATCAATGAAGTAGTCGAATGCGGAAACGTGAGATTGCCATGAGGTTGGTTTATACTAGTCATATAGTGATAGGTAGGATGGGAGGATCATATACCGGCATGTTAAGTTCATTAGAATTAATAAAAAGGTATCGGGCAGGGGAAACAAATGCCGCAGACCAACCTAAATGGTTAACCTATATCGTTTCGGCGGAGGAACGCATCGTTAACTTCGAGCGGATTCAGTCGATCCAGGAGCTGGCACAGGCGAACCCTGTGCTTGATTATGTTGAGCGGACATTGCACATTTTGGATGGACTAGCGTTGTCTTTTTGGAAGAAAGATTTACTAGAAGAGGTGTTGATCTGGTCTGAAGTAGCGAAGGGTGGGACTTCAAGAGAGCGTTTCATATGGCAAGAAGCAGGTATTCATCTTTACGTCCATAACCTTGGTTCGGCGCAGCTGTATAAGCTAGATAAAGGAAATCCAAGCGATAAGTCAACTGTCATACATATGTTAATCTACACGCATGGGCTAATTGGTCAAACAATCCGTGGCGAAGTTCCGCTTAAAGAACATGCACCGTTAATTCGTTTGATGAAGGATAACTTGCTTTCAGCTGATGAATTAAGAGGCTTGCTCTTGCCGCTAAATCAATGCATTATTGCAGGTGTGTCAGAAGAACTCTGGCATTCCGTTCGTAATGAAGTTGAGTCAATGATTGAGCAGATCGTATCCGATTCATTGGAAAAAGAGCCTGCCATAAAGGATCGCCTTGCCAGACTACGGGGAAACACGATTCAAAAGGGAGAAAATTTCGATGCCGAATATGGGAAGCTGCTGGACGAAGTTCCATTAGATGCGTTGACGGCATTTTTAGATGGTAGAACTCTGTGGTTCGTAGAAGCGGCCCTGCAAGAATTTTCTTTGGAGCAGTTGGTGAAAGTATTCCTGATTATCCAGTTTTCAAGTGATCAAGCGGATTCTATTCAACACATTAGCTTCGAACCTTTGATGAATACGATGTATTACGATTACAAGGGCAGCAAAAAGGTAAACGTGTATAAGAAGAGGATGATTGAGAAATATTTGGGTGAGCTTGCTTGGAATGATTTGATGAAGGATCCGTTGGAATTATCGCAAGAGTTCAAACCCGATGGTAACTGGGGCAATGCCCATCTAAAGCACCTCATTGATCGAAAGCCCCAACTCCCGGACACGATATTTTTTACCTTCCAATTTTCTCCTGCTGCAGAGAAGCTGATTGAATTTTGTGTGGAAGCAGAGAAATCTCCTCTATATGAAAAGGCGGTTCTGTTATTGTTCGATCTGTTCGAATTGCGCAGAGATGCCTATGACCGGTTTCATAACGAGGAAGAATACTTAGCCACGATGAACCAAACGGCTGACTATAAGAAGATGATGCTGGATTACGTTGTTGGGAAGCGGGTTGTTGATATAGGACCTGGCGGCGGGGTTATGCTGGATCTCATTGAGCAGTATTTGCCGGACAAGCATCCGATTGGGATCGACATTTCGTCGAATGTGATTGAAGCTCTGGAACGCAAGAAGCAGCTGGAGGGGCATCGGTGGGACGTTATGAAGGGGGATGCACTTGATCTCAAACAGTATGTAGAGCCGGGCTCAATCGACACGGTTATTTTCTCATCGATCCTGCACGAATTATATTCCTACATCCCTTTTGGCGGGAAGAAATTCAACCATGCTACGGTTGCTGCAGCGCTGCGAAGCGCTTTCGATGTTCTCGCGCCCGGAGGCCGAATTGTTATCCGAGATGGTATCATGACGGAACCTGCCGAACAGAAACGGACCATTCGATTTCTGCAAGAAGGGGCGATGGCTTGGCTGCAGCGGTATGCGAAGGATTTCGCAGGGAGAACGATTCAGTATGAAGTCGTAGCTGAGGATGAGGTCATGATGCCCGTGAATGATGCGATGGAATTCCTTTATACATATACGTGGGGTGAAGAAGCTTATGTGCATGAAGTACAGGAGCAATTCGGTTACTTTACCCCAAGCGAGTTTACTGCGTTCATCCTGGATACATTAGGTAATGAGGCCAAAATCGTGGAGAGTAAACACTTCCTCCAGGAAGGGTATACGGACGCGTTGGCAGATAAAGTAAGGATCATGGATCAAGATGGAAACGTGGTTCCGCTGCCGGATAGCACGTGTTTGATTGTGATAGAGAAGTGAGCAGCAAACCAATCGATGAATGCCTATTGAAAAAGAGTTTTAAATATGTCATAATGAAATTATCAAATCGACAATATAGAGGGAATTGTGAAATTGTGATTAAGCAGGTGATCTAATAAACATGCCAGTAGAGAATGAAAGCAATTACCAAGCTAGTAAATATCGCACACCTGACGGCGCGCCTACAGATATCGTCATCTTTACGATTACCTCAGAAGGAAAAGGCTCAGTGAAGAAGTCGCTTCCTACTCGGGAGCTGCAAGTGTTATTGATTCAAAGAAAGCAATGGCCGTTCGAAGGCCAGTGGGCACTTCCAGGTGGGTTCTCAATGGAAACCGAAACGATTCAAGAAAGCGCCCGGCGCGAGCTAACGGAGGAGACGGGGGTTTCGGACGTACACATTGAATATTTCAATGTGTATAGTATGCCACAGCGCGATCCTCGGGGGTGGATGATCTCGCACGCGTTTTTTGCACTTGTGCACGAACGCCATCTTGAGAAACGTCAAGCCGCTGATGATGCAGCTGATGTTCGCCTTTTCCCTATCGATGAGGCGCTGGCGATGGATCTTGCTTTTGACCATGAAATCATTATTAAAGATGCTCTTACTCAAATTCAGCAGAAGATGCTGACGACGACGATTGCCAGAGAGTTCCTGTCCGAAGAATTCACGATGAGTGAACTGTATCAAGTCATTCAAACGGTCGTTCCGACGTTCAAGGAACGGAATTTCATTCGTAAAATCACATCAACACAAAGTCGCAAAGGGATTATCGAAGAAGTTCTAGATCATAACGGACAGGGCAAAATGTCAAACCGTTACTCCCAGCGAGCTGCTCAGCTGTACCGATTTACCGATTATGTGCCTCAGCTGTCCATTTACAGCTAGGCCTCTCTTTTCTGTTTTGATATTGTCTTAATAATAATATCAAATATACAATATGAAGGAGTGTTTAGGATGAGAGCTCTTATAATCATTGATTATACGGTGGATTTTGTTATTGGGAAGCTTCCTTGTGGGGAGCCGGGTGTTGCGATTGAAGCGAGAATTTGTGAAATTACAGAGCAATTTTTGGCCCAGCAGGACTTTGTGGTCATGGCCGTAGATCTCCACGATGAACAAGATCCTTTTCATCCAGAGACGAAGTTGTTTCCTCCGCATAATATTCGCGGCACAGCGGGACGCGATTTATATGGCAAGTTGAAAACTGTACATGAGCATAATAAGAGCGAGATCTATTGGATGGACAAAACAAGATACAGCGCCTTCTGCGGCACCGAGTTGGAACTTAATTTAAGGGCAAGAGGAATTCATGAGCTGCATTTGGTAGGTGTTTGCACGGATATTTGTGTCCTGCATACAGCTGTGGATGCTTACAACAAAGGCTTCGAAATTGTTGTTCATGAAGATGCAGTCGCTAGTTTTAATCAAATGGGGCATGAATGGGCCTTACAGCATTTTCAAGGTACACTAGGGGCGAAAGTTGTTCGTGGTTAAAGTGATAGCTGCGTTGGCAGATGAGGTATGAATCGGACAGAAATCACGGAGAATGAGGAGATGGTGAATATGCGGAATCTTAAGCAAGAAACGATTCAAGCTTCATTATTTGTGCAGGGGAACATCGACGTGGATTACGAAATCGATCGCCGAGTAAATTTCCTCAAAGCCTATCTGATTCATACAGGAGCCAAAGGCTATGTGCTCGGGCTATCTGGAGGTCAAGACTCCACATTAACAGGTAAGTTGGCTCAAATAGCCATCAAAGAGCTGAATGCGGAAAGTAGCACTGAAACCTATCAATTCATGGCTGTAAGGCTGCCTTACGGTATCCAGAAAGATGAAGCAGATGCACAGGCTGCAATTCGTTTTATTGGGCCTAGTCGTGTCATAACGGTCAACATACAATCGGCTGTGGATGCGTCCGTACGGCAATTTGCCGAAGCTACAGGTGAGGTTTTGAGTGATTTTCACAAAGGAAATGTGAAGGCTCGTGAGCGCATGAAGGTGCAGTATGATTTGGCCGCGCACTATCAATTGCTTGTTTTGGGGACGGATCATGCGGCTGAGGCAATTACCGGATTTTTCACGAAACATGGGGATGGTGCATGCGATGTGGCTCCGATCTATGGCCTTAATAAGCGGCAAGGCAAGCTGCTGCTGAAGCAGTTGGGTTGCCCTGAACATTTGTATTTGAAAAAACCTACAGCAGATTTGGAAGATTTGAAACCAGGTCTTCCGGATGAAGAAGCGCTGGGAGTCACTTACGATCAGTTGGATGACTACTTGGAAGGAAGCCCCCTACTCGCTTCTGCTGTGCAGAAGATTGAGGAGCGCTACGCCATTACCGAACATAAACGCAGGGGTCCAGTAACGTGCTATGACAATTGGTGGAAAGGATGAATCCTATGAAATACGACAACTTGACGCTTCACACAGACAAATACCAGATTAATATGATGTACGCGCATTGGCTGCAGGGCACTTATAAGCAGAAAGCTGTTTTTGAAGTATACTTCCGTAAGCTGCCTTTCGGGAGCGGATATGCGGTCTTCGCTGGTTTAGAGCGGGTGATTCATTACATTCAAAATCTGCATTTTGGCGATGAAGAGATCGCCTACTTGCGGACACAGGAAGAGAATTATCGGGAGGATTTCCTGGAAGCGCTGCGCGCGTTTAAATTCGGAGGAGATTTACAAGCTGTACCGGAAGGTACACTTGTCTTCCCGAATGAGCCGCTCGTACGCGTAGTAGCACGGATGTTCGAAGCGCAGCTGGTTGAGACGGCGATTCTCAACTTCGTGAACTATCAGACGCTTGTTGCGACGAAAGCTTCGCGGATCAAACAAGTTGCGCCGCGCGATGTGCTGCTGGAGTTCGGTACAAGACGCGCCCAGGAGGCTGACGCCGCTATCTGGGGCGCAAGAGCGGCCTATGTCGCAGGGTTTCATGCGACATCCAACCTCCGAGCCGGGATGCTGTTCGGCATCCCGACCAAAGGCACACATGCTCACGCATGGGTGCAGGCGCACGACACGGAAGAAGAAGCCTTCCGTGCTTATGCTGAGGCGCTGCCGGAGCAAGTGACGCTGCTCGTTGACACGTACGATACGCTGCGCAGCGGAGTACCGAACGCTATCAAGACGGCGCGTCTGCTGCAGAGCCAGGGCAAGAGCATGAACGCCATTCGCCTGGATAGCGGCGATTTGGCGTATTTATCCCAGCAGGCAAGGTGCATGCTGGATGAAGCGGGCTTTCCCGAGGTGAAGATCGTCGCATCCAATGATCTGGATGAGAACATCATCGAGGGGCTGAAAGCCCAAGATGCGAAGATCGATGTCTGGGGCGTCGGCACCCAGCTCATTACTGCAGCCGATCAACCCGCGCTGGGCGGGGTCTACAAGCTGGTGGCCCGTGAGAAGAACGGCGAATTCGTGCCGGTCATTAAGATCTCGGGCAATCCCGAGAAAGTAACCAATCCGGGCTTCAAGGAAGCTTACCGGATCATAAACAAAAAGACAGGCAAAGCGGAAGCCGACTATTTGGCACTTCAGCATGAAGTCGATATCAAAAAGGGGGAACGCATCAAGCTGTTTGACCCCATCCACCCTTATATCTACAAATATATTGATGACTATGAAGCAATTCCACTGCTCCAGCCCATCTTTCTCCAAGGGAAACTTGTCTATGAAGAGCCTGCGTTGGATGGCATTCGAGATTACCATGCGCAGCAGATGCAGTCCGTTTGGCCGCAGTATTTGCGTAAGCTTAATCCGGAAGTTTATCGTGTGAATTTAAGCGCGTCATTATGGAAGCTGAAGATGGATTTAATTCATGAGCATCAAGGGTAGCTATTGCACAAGTATGTGATCTTATTTCCAGATGTTATGATGGTTATGTGCGTTCTCTTCCAAAGAGCCGTCATACTATTATTTTCATAATGGAGGTATTATCCTAATGTCATCTCAATCTAATCGAGCATTTACAGACGGAGTCACACTAAATAATGGCGTACACATGCCATGGCTGGGACTAGGCGTTTATAAGACCAAAGAAGGTCAAGAAGTGATTGGCGCAGTGAAAACTGCTATTCAATTGGGCTATCGCAGTATAGATACAGCGGCCATTTACAAGAATGAAGATGGCGTCGGGCAAGGTCTTCGTGAAAGTGGTGTGCCGCGTGAAGAGATTTTCATAACGACCAAGGTTTGGAATGCCGACCAGGGCTATGAATCTACCCTGCAAGCGTTTGATGCTAGCCGTAAGCGGCTCGGTCTCGAAATGATTGATCTTTATCTAGTTCACTGGGCCGTATCTGCCACGTACAGAGAGACTTGGAAGGCGCTCGTTCATTTGTACAAAGAGGGATACGTCCGAGCCATTGGAGTCAGTAATTTTCAGATTCATCATTTGAAACAAGTTATTGAAGATACAGGTGTTGTTCCAGCCGTGAATCAAGTCGAGTACCATCCGGAGCTTGCGCAAAAAGAGCTTCTATCATTCACTCGTGAGAATAACATTCAGCTAGAAGCATGGAGTCCCCTCATGCAGGGGAAACTCGATCATCCCGTACTGACGCAGCTTGCTGCCAAATACGGAAAATCTCCGGCACAAATTGTGCTGCGCTGGGATATTCAGAATGGCGTTGTGACAATTCCGAAGTCAGTTACAGAGCACCGAATTCGGGAGAATGCGAATATTTTTGATTTCGAACTAAGCACAGATGATATTGCCCTTGTGGATTCGCTAAACGAAAACAAACGCATTGGTCCCGATCCTGACCATGTAACTTTCTAGTTTTAAGTTGAGGAATTTCCTGTTTGGTACAGGGGTTCCTCTTTTTTTTCGAATGGTTCCCTTCCCTTTCGTTTCATTGTAACAACGCAATCATCTGATACACCTCGCGATGATCGCCGGGGAGCAAGTAATTGGCGACTTTGAGCTGGGAGGAACCATCACCGTCCAGGAACAGCCCATCCACAAGCATTCCATTTCCAACCTGTTCTTGTACGGCTGTGCGGAACTGTTCTCCGGTGCATGGCGTTGGAGCCACGACTAGATAAACGTTGTTATTCCTGTCGTAGACGATACCTGATCGCATGCGCTTCTCGTTAATGACGGGCATCTCTTCCGCTATCGCTTGGTCCACCCATCCGTCTGGATTCGTAAGTCCCATGCTCACGCCTCCCTGCGCCCAATAATGAGCGCGATCCATCACCTTCAGCTCGTCCGCATGTTCAACGACTTGAATGGTGAAGGTTTGAGCCTTCTCATCCCATACGAGCGTACCCCGCTTGCGGTCAATATTAAACCAGCCAGAGCCGTAATCGCCAGGTTCCCCTTTGACGGGATGATCATTAATGACAGCGATGCTAAGGAGATAGCCCTGCCAGAAAAAACCGCCATTAATCCCATTTTCCTGCCTTTCTGTCACATTGCCTGTAATTGCTCTCAGCCCTATGTTCTGTGGCGGAGTCCGTATACTATGGAGCGTGACGCCGTTGCTAGCTTGGTGGATGCTATATTCGGAAACAGGGAGGTTTGGTGGTGGTTTCACCCTAGCATGAGTTCCCCAGATGATGGTCCATATCAAACTAGTTATCATAATAAGGAGATAGATAAGTAGGTAGGCTGCATTCATTTTTACAAGTCGTAACCTATACATGGGGCAACTCCTATTCTCTTATATCTGATCCTTTCTATGATTCTATGAAATTATATTTTGAATTATGCTTGTAAATAAAAAAACAGTTGAGCGGGAGAATATGGATCCCGTGCAACCGTTTATTTTTACAGATAAGAATTTATATGCTTTGGGGTTGTCCCATAAGGCGTTCATCTTTAGGCTGCCTCTGTTTTCACTGTTGCACTACATGGAAAACCTACTGTTAATTTGGGTGTTTTTTCATAAAAAGCTAGTTTACATGGAAAATCTCCCGTTATTTCTGATATTTTCTCGCTGAATAGTGATTCCCCCCTAAATTAGAGGGAGGTTTTCCAGTTAGATGACCGTTTAGAGCAATTAACGCCTAATGAACTGGAGGAATTCCTGTTAGATTTCGCTCCGTATCGAAACAAAATAGAGGCTGCTCGCTTGGTTATTAACCTTTTGAGTCAGCCTCTTATTTATTTGAGTTGGGAGAAAGGTCGAAATACATGAACTTGAAGGATAATTGATTGGATTATATCCAATGATGTCTCATGACATCGATATTAACCGTAGGGAAATTGAAGGAGCGCTATCTCGTGGACCGGATCGCGGAGTATGTGAAGCGCATTGGGCCGTATGCCAAGGTGCAGATGATAAAGGTGCCGGACGATAAGGCACCGGAGAGCATGAGCCCTGCTGAGGAGCAGCAGGTGCGTATGAAGGAGAGCAATCAGCTGGCCTTCGTGATCTGCGGCTTGCTGGAGCTATCGAGCGAGCTGCCGCACAAGCTGATGCGGTTGGTGCTGGTGGGGCAGGTTTATCGCGTGATGCGGATAAATCGCGGGGAACCGTACCATAAGTAAGGGCTAAATTTTTTGGCAGTAACCCCTTATCTTTCGTTGCATCGAACATATTTGCCGGGAAAGAAGGGAGGGCTGGATAAAAACGCAAGACAGCTTCGCAGGGCCTACGTTCCTTTTGCGAGCAAGCTAGGCGAGGATGGTAGAGCTGTCCGGCTTGAAACTATATCCGGCTCTTCTTCGATTCTTATACCTTCTGCAGCCCGCGTCTCGCAATTTCACCGCTCTGCGCCACCGACGGCAAGCTCCTGCTAACTCGCTTGCTAAGCTATCCGATCAACTCCACCAGAACATTACCATTTTTAAAGTATAAGTAAATGCACTATTCAAGGTGAAGCTTAGGCTTCATCCTTTTTGTTATCTGAGGAGCTGTGGAAATATTTTGCAAATTACACTAAAGGGGAATCTCCATACGATAAGATTCTTCTTTTTTAGTTCTCATTTACTTGAAAATGATTAGAAGCAAAGTATATAAGTGCAGGAATTTGTTGAGAAGTATCAAATACTATATATTGTCTAATGTTTAATGTCGAAGGGTTAATGAATATGTTATAAATGGGGACGTTACGATGAAGAAACGGAAATTAATAATAGTAATTATTTCGATTATGATATTAGCAGCTGTAGGAGTAACGTACTCTTATATAACGAGACCGATAAAGATAGGGGTTATTATTCCTATCCAGTCGCCTCTTGGTAATGAAGAGAATCTTTTTGTACGTTATTATAGAGACGCACATCCAAAGATTGGACAAAGACCTGTAGAGTTGCTAATCGAAAACAATGTGGAAACAGAGAAAGAAATAAAGACTGCATATGAAGAAATGAAAAATAAGGGAGCCTCGATCATTATAGGCGGTGTCACTAGTGAAGAAGGGAAATGGCTCTCTGAACAATCCGCTATGTACGATTTGCCGACATTCGGAATTACAGCTTCTACAGCACTATTAAAAGATAAGAAGGATGCATTCTTCAGGTTTGTTCCTACGAATGATCTGCAAGCCGAACTTGTCGCAAAGTATTATAGTAAACTAGGAAAGAAAAAGCTTGTGCTGATAACGGATATTAAAAATAAATCCTATGTGGAACCTTTTGCAAAAGTAATCACAGAAAAATTTAATGGGAAAGTTGTGAATGTTCCTTTCCGTGCCGATGAAGAAACGTATAACAAAATAGTAAGTAATAATCCAGATTCTGTATTTTGTATTCTCCAGGCTAAGGATGTAATCGATGTTATTAATAATTTGAAGGCAAAGCACCCTGAAATTAAAATAGGTTCGTCTTCGTGGGGTTCAGCAGAAATTTTATCGATGTATTCGAGCCCAGTATTAGATGGAGTGTTGTTATTTTCAGGCAGTTCAAAAATAATTGGAGAAAAATTCAAAACTGAAATTTCTAATTTTCAAAGTAAATACGACATAGAAGCTACAAAAGGTACAAATTATGCTGCATCCGTTATAAAAGCGATTTATCGCGGCATAGAAGCTGTGGGAGATTCCAATGAAGCATTAAAAAAGTACTTTGAAACACCTCGTGACTACGAGACCGCCTATGGAAAAACACAGCTAAATGAGTATGGGGATACTTTGCTTAATAATATGATTGTAATGGTGACCACAGAAGGTAAAGTATCCAATGAAGAGATTTTGAAATAAGGAGAAACTGCCTTGAACAAGAGCATTAAGATACTTTGCGATCGAATTATTAATTTTTTGCGATTGAATGTGGCATTACTCTTAGCGTTATACATTGCTACTCTAGCATTATTTATTTTTATTCAATTCTCTCAAAATAGCAAGTCAGCATCTTTATGGATGAAGATCTTTGATAACAGACTTAAGCAGATCGAAGAAAAGATTGATTCTAAAAGCGAAAGGATCCCATATGTCAACTATCTCAGTATTGGGATTGATGGAACGATAGACGAATCAACAGCTGGCTTTCTGAAAGGAATTAAGCTAAATGCTAACGGTTTGTTCGCGAAAATAAACAATTTGAAACCTAATGAGGTCAAAATTATTATTTATCCTGATATGGTAGACGGTATTCAACGCGTTCATTTTGTGAAACGGTATTCAAATCACTATGTCGTCTATTCGTTCGATGCAAAAAACTTTTTCCCTGAATTTTCGATTAGCGATTCAGAGTTGATCATGGAAACGCAGGGGGTAATTTGGTATTCAAGCAATTCGCGAAATATTGGTAATGGATATGAGAAATCGTTTCTTAGTGTGAAGTCAGGTCAGTTCTATATGACAATATCCAAAGGCCAGACTGGTATTAATCATACAAGTATCGTCGTCGTGTATAATATTACTTTTCAAGTAGAAGCATTTTTGGCATCTGCGCTACTATTGTTGGCCGTATTAATTGGATTGAACCGCCGAATAAAAAAAATACTCGGAGACTTTGTATTGTTGAAAAGTGAACAGCAATCTCTTGGGAATTTTATAAATACGTTGTCTAATAATGTCATTACTCGTCAAGTGAATTTACTTTCGAATTTAGTAGATGCAAATACGGTAAATCGGGATTTTATACGAAATGAAAGAGAGGGACAATTACAATTCGAAGAAAATAAACGCTATAAAATGCTAATTGAAAAATACGTGGATGAAATATTATTTTTATTTGATACGATACAATCTCAAAGCAAAATATTAGAAACGACGATTGAAAATATTTCTGATGCGTTTACCGTTTATGATAATCAAGGAAAGCTTATTCTCATTAATGCTGAGGCGCGTAAACTTTATCATATGTTTGATGAAATAAAAAACATAGAAAATGTGTATGACGCATTAGAATATTTTGATATGCAAGGGAACATCATTCCACAAGAAAACCATCCCATCTTCAGAGCCTTACGAGGTGAAAAGGTTCGGAATGACCTGGTTATCATAAGGCAGCCGGATAAGGAACAGATCACTGAAATTAATGCAACACCAGTCTATGAAGAAGATGGAAATTTTGCTTACGTTGCGTTATTTCATCGTGATATCACAGAGATTTATGAGAATCAAATGATGTTTAAGAGACAGCAAGAACAATTGCTTCATAATGAAATTGAGAAAAACGAAGCGCTGCAAAAAGCAATGCAAATGAAGGACGAATTCTTTGCTCTCGTTTCACATGAGTTTAGGACGCCTATAGGCGTTATTTCTGCAGCTATTCAAGCGATGGAATTTAAATGTAAAGATGAATTGTCGCAGAAAGCAAGAGGGTATCTCAATATGATCCGACTTAACTCGAATAGGCAATTAAAGTTGGTTAATAATATTTTAGATTTGACGCATGCTGAATCCGGAAATATGAGAATTGTGAAGAAAAATGTTGACATTATTAAATTATCAGAGTCAATCACCGATTCTGTTCGAACCTATACCGAGCAAAAAGGAATTAAATTGCTCTTTACCACAACAATAGAAGAGATGGTTGTTGGAATTGATGTTGAAAAATATGAACGTATTCTGTTGAATCTACTTTCAAATGCAATTAAATTTACAACAAGCCAAAAGACAGTTATCGTTAAAATTTCTCGGAAAATTGTTAGAGGAAAGTATAATTTAAGTATTCAAGTCAAAGATCAAGGGATCGGTATTCCGATTGATAAGCAGAAAATTATTTTTGAAAGGTTCGGACAGGCAGACAGTTCGCTTACACGACCAGCTGAAGGTACAGGACTGGGGTTAACGCTTGTAAAGATGATTGTGGAATTAATGGGTGGAGCAATTCAATTAGAAAGTAAAGAAAATAGAGGTGCCAAGTTTATTGTGTTATTTCCAATGGAAAGTGTGCAAAAAATTCCAATGGAACAAATTGAAGAACCAATATCGGATGTCAGATTGCTTCAGGCGAGTGCGATTGAGTTTTCAGATGTCTATGTGTAAGGGTGTTGATGGAGTAACGAAATCGCATGAACGAAAAGGGATCTAACCAGCTCCTTTTCGCGCCTCTATTAATCGCGATTTAGTTTCGTCCTCGGGTAATATTAATTACGCCATATATATGACGGGGATCTATCCTACGTAGTCGACGCCAACTTCAGTTACTTCTAATAATGATAGTTACATTGCATATAAGAATACCCCACTGGTTACAACGTCTTCAAACAGCGTTCTTGCCAATGACAGCAGCAGCGCAACAGCTGCATTCGTAGTAGCTGCGCCAGCGCACGGTACGCTCGGCACCGAATCGTCAGCCTGTCGTGCAGATCATGAAAATAAAAATCCATAAGAACATCAACGAAGGAGCATGCCGCGGCAGCTCCTTTAGCATTTTTCGCCGTTATGACCGTTAAGGTGAACCTTACCATAAGTAAGGCTAATTGTTTGGATAAAACTGCATCGAAACAAGGAGATGAATACAAAATTGCAAATGCGCGTTAAACCTAAAAAGGACCGTCAGGATGATCTCTCCTGACGGTTTTTCTTTAATTATTTAAAATCGCCTAACAAATAATTGTAGAAGGGTTCGTCCACCCAGAACTTGTAGGAGTCGACGTTCAAGCTGGCATTAATTTTCTTTAGGCCAGTAACGACATCGTCAGATTTATCGCTGAGGGAGAAGGACTGTGCATAATAATGGCCCTTACTGACTTTATTATTAGCAATCACTTTATAGTCTTTCACATCGGTTAATGAATAGTAGAGTGGCTGCCACCAGGAAGAATAAATAAGTCCTGTCTCGTCTTTACTGTTCTTTTTAGCATATTGGAAAATGACCTGCTGGAACTTGTCCTTTTGCTCGGCGTTATCGAATTCGAACTCAATGTCATATTCCTTGGCGTAGGCTATGAAATTGCCGTTCTCGATTTGGACGACTTGATAATCGTCGGTTTGTGTCGGCTCGCCCCATTCTTTCAAATAGATGAAAGCAGATGTTTTAGGCTCCAGCTGTACTCTCGCTTGGATGTTCTCGCTGCGCAGCAGTCCGATTAACTGAATCGCATGTGTAATATCAGAATGTCCATAGGTGAGAGAAAGCTTTGGATCAAAGTTCGCATCGAAACGAGAATCTTTCAAGTTGTAGCCGGTAACTAGATTCTTTTTCAAGGCTTCATCGAAGTCAGCACGCAAATCCGTTGATGAGATAAGATCCTCCGTACGCCAGGTATCATTAATTTTGCGGAAAATATCATCATCGGAAGTCGTTCCTATATAGTGCTTGTATTGTCCTTGGAAAGTAAGAATCTTACCCAGCAATTCGTTCGCAAAGCTTTCGCCAGCCGCAGCATCCGCTTTGAAATCGGAGGAGACGAGGCCAGTATCAATAGCGGCGGCCAGCTCTTGGGCGGCCTGCAGCGTTAGTTGATTGTTTTGATCGTAGTCAATATGTACTTTAGCCAGAGCGGCTTTGATTTTATCCTTTGGATATGTATATGCGAGTTCTTTCAAGCCGGCGGCTTTTAAAGCGATGAAAGTTGCCTGCAGCTGGGTAAGCGGCTGATCACCCTGCAGCTTGCCTTCGGATAGAATGCCTTTTTCGTGCAAAGCAAGCGCTGCTTTGTAATAAGGGCTATCCTTTTGCAAGTCTGTAAATACATTGGTCTGATCTTTCGCTTCAGCCTTCAAGATGCGGTCAACTGCGATAACGAAATCGCCCTTTGTTAAGGAGTCTGACAAGCTGATGGTATACTGGTTTTTCAAGAACTGTTTGTAGGAGACTGCGGAATCACTCGCTTCAGCGGCAGAGCTTAATGTGCTCACAGAGGAGAAGAGGACGGCTGTTAAAACAGCTATTTGCAAAGACTTGCGGGATTTCAATGGTTTCATAAAAATAAAACACCTCCGGATTTTTTAATTCATATAGGAATAGTATGGTTTATTGAAATATATCAGTTAAGCCTATAGGTGTCAATAAATAATGGTTGTCGTTTTTATTCTTGACATGACCTATGGAATCTACTACTATCAGTCTTAGTTGAAAAGTCGCACTTTGTCGAATAGGATAAGAAAATCTTTGATAAAAACAGATCAAAAGGGGAGAGCCACACATGAAAAAAACGTTATTTTCCATTTTCGCCGTTACATTAATGCTGACTGGCTGCGGCACCGCTAAAAATGATACAGCAGCTCCAGCAGCTACGAAAGCTCCAGCAGCTACGAAAGCTGCAGAAGCAACAAAAGCGCCTGAAACGAAATCATCCAAAAAAATCATTCTAATAACACCAGAAAAAATCGGTGTGAACCCTTTCTTTGCTCAAGAGGATGAGGGTGTTAAAAAAGCAGGTAAAGAATTTGGCGTTGATGTGAAAACAGTAGAATCTACGGATGCCAGCGCGATTGAACAAAACCTGCGTGCTGCTGTTGCAGATAATTATGATCTTATTATTACCAGCTCCTTTGAATCCGAGGATGCTTTGAAAAAGGTAGCTGCTGAAAATCCAAAGAAATCTTTTGCTATTATTGATACAGTAGTTGATTTGCCCAACGTTAGAAGCGTAGTATTCCGTGAACACGAGGCAGCCTACTTGCTTGGTGCGGCTGCGGGTCTTGCAACTAAGAAAAATGTTGTCGGTATGGTGGCAGCAGTTGATATTCCTTTGATCAAAAAATACACAGTCGGTTTCCAAGAAGGTTTGAAATCTACGAATCCGAATGCAAAATTCATCGTCAACTATGTAGGAAGCTTCACGGATCCAGCAAAAGCGAAAGAGCTGGCATTGACGCAATTCTCTCAAGGAGCAGACTTCATCGCAGCAGCATCAGCTGTAGGCGATTTGGGCGTGTTCGAAGCGGCTAAGGAAAAAGGCTTCTACACATCCGGTCAAGATATCGACCGTACAGTGACGGATCCTGAGCACATCGTTCTCTCTCAATTGAAAGGTACAGACAGCGTTGCTTACCAAACTGTGAAAGATTTCGTAAATGGAACCTTTAAATTTGGCGCTGTGGATTACGGCTTGAAAGAAGACGGTGTTGGTCTTACTTTCGTAACAAAAGAAAGCAAATCCAAACTAAGTCCATTTATTGGACAAGACGTTGTGACTAAAGTTAAAGCCATCAAAGACGATATCGTAGCTGGCAAAGTTACAGTTCCGAATCCTCTTAAATAGTAGTACGTCCTTATAATCATAATATGACCCTGGAAACTGTTTACGGCGACGTAGGCAGTTTCCGCATTTCTAGGAAAGGAGTGCGAAACCCGTTATGCTGCTTCAAATGAACCAAATTACCAAAACCTATGGAAGCTTGACAGCCAACTCCAACGTAGATTTTTCGCTGCAAGAAGGTGAAATCCATGCGCTAGTCGGCGAGAATGGGGCAGGTAAAACAACCCTGATGCGCATCCTTTACGGAATGGAACAGCCAACGTCGGGCACGATTCTTTTACGCGGAAGAAAGATCCAGTTCGTGAATCCTACGGATGCGATTCGTCATGGCATCGGTATGGTGCATCAGCATTTCATGCTGTTTCCTTCATTTACGGTGGCTGAAAATATTGTCATCGGCAATGAACCGCAAGTCGGCGTGAAGTTCGACCGAAAGAAAGCTGCCCTGCAAGTGAAGGCATTGTGTGACATGTATCGGCTACCCATTGATCCACTCAGGAAAGTGGCTGATCTTCCGCTAGGATTACAACAGCGTGTTGAGATTTTGAAGGTGCTCTATCAAGGTGCGGATATTATTATTTTGGACGAGCCTACTGGTGTTTTGACACCGCTGGAAGCGAAAGAACTACTTGTCATTATGAAGAGCTTAGCGAGCCAGGGTAAAAGCTTCATTGTCATCACGCACAAATTACATGAGGTCATGGAAGTTGCGGACCGAGTTACGGTGCTTCGAGACGGTAAAATCAGAGGGACTGTAAATACTTCGGCAACTAACGCTGAAGAACTTTCTAGATTAATGGTAGGAAGAGAACTGGTGCAAACGAGCAAAAGTGCCGCAAGATTTGGTGAAACGGTTCTCGAAGTGAAAGAGATTACCATTCAAGGCAAGAAAGGAAAGCCAGTGTTGGAACGTGTCAGTCTTGAAGTGAAGGCTGGTGAGATCTTAGGCGTCGCTGGTATTTCCGGTAACGGACAGTCTGAGCTGATTCAAAGCATTACAGGGCTCCAACCGATTGATCAAGGTCACATTCGCTTGATGGGCAAGGAGATTACAAGTCGTTTGGTCCGTGAGATCAGAGAAAGCGGGCTTTCGCATATTCCAGAGGATCGTTACCAATGGGGGGCTGCCAAGGAAGGCAGCGTACTTGAAAACGGTACAATGGGACACCATAGAACGCATCGGCGTAACGGATTTTTACAAGGCAAGTCGCTGCGAAATATGGTTGACGGCTTCATCCAGCAATTCCAGATAAAAACGGGTTCCCAGGATACGAAAGTCAAATTTCTGTCTGGAGGCAACCTTCAGAAACTGATTGTAGCCAGAGAAATTGCCCAAAAACAACCGTTCCTTATCGCAGCTGAACCCACGCGTGGCGTAGATGTTGGAGCAATGGAAGTGATTCATGATGAGCTGTTGAAAAAACGTGATGAGCAGGGTGCGATTCTATTGGTATCTTCGGAATTGACGGAGATTCTTAAGCTTTCTGATCGCATTATCGTGATGTATGAAGGGCGTATTGCGGGAGAGCTGTCAGCGCAGCATGCGACTGAGGAGCAAATCAGTCTGTTGATGGCAGGAGGTCATTCCCATGCTTAATTGGAAAGGAAACATTGGCGCGCTGCTTCAACCGCTTATTGCGGTATGTATCGGTTTACTAGGTGGAGCCATTGCCATCGTTTTGATTGGCGGTTCCATTTCGGACACATACGCACAAATGTGGAAAGGTGCTTTCGGCAATTTTTACTTTTTTACAAATACTTTGACGCGAGCGACACCTCTTATATTAGTTGGATTAGGCGTTTCAATAGCTTTCCGCGCCGGATTTTTCAACATGGGTTCTGAAGGTCAAATGATCCTTGGTGCTTTAACCAGCGCGATGATTGCGCTCTATTTTCCTGGACCTGCACTTTTTAAATTATTCGCGGCACTGCTAGGCGGCATTGCTGTTGGCGGTATATGGTCAGCCTTTGCGGGTTGGCTTGATGCGCGATTTAAAATGAATTTGATTGTCACCACACTCTTGCTCAATTATATTGCGGCTTTGTTTGCGGGCTATTTGGTTGCCTATCCGCTCAAGGATAAAACAGGTTCAGCTGCGCTCGCGCAAACGATGATGGTTGATAAAAGCATATGGCTGCCCAAGCTTTTCCAAGGGATGAGCATGCATGCGGGCTTCATCATAGCCATTGTTTTGGCAGTTCTCTTATTCTTGTTTATTAAATACAGTGCTGCCGGTTACGAAATCCGCATGCTTGGCTACAATCCGTTGTTTGCCGCTTATGGAGGCGTAAATCGTGGGAAATTAATGCTCGCGAGCATGTTCGCGAGTGGTGGCTTTGCTGGTCTTGCAGGCGCTGTCGAAGTGCTAGGCATGCAGTATCGCTATACGGACGGCATGATAACGAATCCAGGCTTCGCTTGGTCCGGCATTATGGCTACGCTGCTTTCTGGCGCGCATCCGCTCGGTACAACTGTTGCTGCAGTCCTTCTGGCTGCATTGCAGACAGGCGGTATGGGTGTTGAACGGAACACGAGCATACCCCTCGAAATATCAAGTGTCATTCAGTCTCTCTTGATCTTGTTCGTCACGGCCAAGTTCAGTTATACCCTATGGAAACGCAGGAAAGGAGGGGGAAGCGGTGCAGCATCTTCTTGATGTTTCTTTATTTAATTCCATGATTCGGATGGTTGCTCCGATTCTCCTCGCTGCGCTCGGCGGTGCGATATGCTCAAGAGTGGGGTTGTTCAATGTTGGTTTGGAAGGCTTCGTGCTTGTAGGCGCGTTCTCTGCTATTGTAGGTAATCATTATTCCGGCAATGTGTATGTAGCTGTCTTGATTGCAATTGCGGTGACGATGTTATTTTCTCTTGCATTTGCGTATATTAGCATCCATTTGCAAGCGAACGTGATCGTTGTCGGTATTTCATTTAATTTTCTGGCGCTTGGCTTAACAGCATTTTGCCTAAAAGCCATTTTTCATGTGAAAGGCGCCTTCTATGATAAAAATATGGTGGGGCTGCCGAAGTGGAACATTCCTTTTGTGCAAGATATTCCTGTAATTGGCGGTATTATTTCAGGCCACTCTCCGCTTATTTACTTGGCCTTTGCCCTGGTGCTTGGCCTGCAGTACTTTTTATTTAAATCAGTCCTTGGTTTCCGCTTGTTGGCCGTGGGTGAGAACCCAGTAGCAGCGAAAAGCATTGGCATTAAAGTGGGCAGAATGCAGTATCTGGCCGTGTTAATTTGCGGCGTGCTTTGCGGGTTGGCAGGCGCTCAGCTTTCCCTCGGTCAAGTCACGATGTTCACCGAAGGCATGACGGCGGGCAGAGGCTTTATCGCACTGGTCGCAACGATGTTAGGACAAGCCAATCCGCTTGGCGTCATGGCGTCGAGCCTCCTGTTCGGACTGATGGATGCATTCAGCATCAGGCTGCAGGGCTTCTCGCTTCCGACTCATTTCACACAGATGCTTCCTTATATTGTGACGCTGCTGGCGATGCTCTTTTTTAGAAAGAGCAGTTATATGGCAGATGCTCAGAAAGCTAACGGAAGCTCGCGCTAGGCTGCTAAAAGGAGATAATGACTGATGGCAAAAGACACCAAAGCTGATCGAATCAGAAAAATGAAGGTTCCCTCCGTAGGTGCGGCAATGTCAGACCGAGTCCCGCCTGGGCAGGTTCTGACAGACCGGTTTCCTATTTTGCATGAAGGAGAAGTACCGGAATACGACATGGCGGAGTGGACATTGCGAGTGTTTGGCGAGGTCGAAGAGGACAAAGTTGTCACTTATGAACAATTGTTAGCGATGCCTCAAACGCAAGTCCTCTGCGATATTCACTGCGTAACCCGTTGGTCTAAGCTTGACACGGCTTGGGAAGGGATTCTATTCCGCGATTTTCTTCGCCTGCTGGATATCAAACCGCAAGGTAAGTTCGTCATGCTGCATGCAGACAACGATTATGAAACTAACGTCCCTCTAGAGGATCTTATGGGGGATCATGTTTTGTTGGCTTTGAAATATGATGGGAAGCCGCTGACTCCTAAACATGGTTGGCCTCTACGGCTCATTGTACCTCACCTATATTTTTGGAAAAGTCCGAAATGGATTCGAGGCGTCGAATTTATGACAGCTGACCGCGAAGGCTTCTGGGAACAAAATGGCTTCCATAATGTGGCCGATCCATTCCAAGAGCAGCGCTTCTCGGGGGAAGCGATTCCGATTCCAGAAGATGAATGGGAAAAGAAGGAGTTTGATTGACATGCTATTGCCAATTTTACAGGTTCATTCAGAGGATTTATCACCCTATGCGATCGTATGTGGTGACCCTTTTCGAGCGGAAGTCATAGCAAGCAAGTTAGATAATAGTAAAGAACTCGCCTTCAGCCGTGAATACCGCACGTTTGTTGGTGAATTCCAAGGAGTTCCGATTACAGTTGTAAGTCACGGCGTCGGCTCTCCGGGTGCAGCGGTTTGCTTCGAGGAACTGATCAAGGGTGGCGTGAAGACACTGATTCGCGTTGGCACAGCAGGCTCATATTCAGCTGATGTTCCGCCAGGCAGCTTAGTTGTCAGTACGGCAGCTGTGAGGGAAGAGGGCTTAACTCGCCAACTCGTTCCGCATGGCTTCCCAGCAGTTGCTGATCTGGATGTTGTGCAGGCTTTGTATGAAGCAGCATCAGAGACGGATGGTCTTGTGCGCAAAGGGATTACCGTTACCCTGGATGCCTTCTTCCAAGGTGTCGAGGAATTTCCACACCGCAAGTACAAGCAAGCCGGCGCTCTTGCCGTTGAGATGGAAATCGCAGCGCTCTATGTGATTGCTTCATTGCGCGGAGTGCGCGCGGGTGCGATTGTTGCGCTGGACGGTTATGCCGATGCTGATTTGAGAGAAGTCTATGACCCTCATACCGATGTTGTATCTCAAGCGGTAGAACGTGAAATTATGTCGGCGATAAGTGCTGTTATTAAACTACACGCTAAGGCGTAGAGACAATGGGATGACCGATGCCAAGGCGCTAGCTAAGTTAGAAGAGACTGCTCTAAAAGGCATTTTTGGATGTTATGGCTCTCTACCAATTACTGTAATGTACTATGCTTTGGTAACCAGAACTAATCGAGGGAACGTAGAAGCGCTATTTGGACGAAGAACACCGGAAATCATGAGGAAGAGGAACGAGGAGGCGTTATTTCGCGTTTTTTTGCCTCAGGGACGTTCCTTTTGATCAAATAGCGTACTCACGTTCCTCTTATTCGATTTCACGCGTAGTTTTCTCGAAATAACGCATCGACGTTCCGCAACTAGAGGTCGGGTGGCTTTCCCTTCGAAAGAAACAAAAAAAATGAGAAGGCAAGAATTAACTTGCCACCTCATTTTTTTTGTTTTTGTTTTAAAGATTATGTAATTAAAAAATTGGGATTCTTGCTTTATTCCCATCTTTGGCATATAAAATGGCTTCTGAGCTAAATAAATCAACGTGCTCTAACGGTTGAGCAAGGTTCATCGTTGTAAATTTGTTATAACGAAGAGCGTTGATCAGAGAGGGAATTAATTTGTGGTCCGTTCCAACAAAATTGACAGAAATCGGTGTTTTGTTAAATAAGATGTTCATTCTCACTTCAACTCATCTCCTATTACAAAATAAATAATATGATTAACTGAGTATTAAGAATATCATCTATTAAATAATAAGTCCGTCGATTACCGTTGTCGGAATAACACTAGTTCTGTCGAGGCTCGGGAAAATAAAACACGTGCAAATAGAGGCCGCTTGAACCAATGCGTTCAAGTGGCCTCTCTTCAAAAGCGTGCTTCAAATACAATTCGCCACTGCGCTGGTAATCCCCGTCTTCCACGACGATGTAGGGGAATCCGCCATTTACTCTGGAGTAAATAAGCTGGTCCTGCGTGTTTTCTCAAGTTTTATCCGTAATTTTCCATTCCGGACCTTTCTTTTCAAACACGTACAGATCCAATTCTTCCACGAGAGGTTTATTCAAATAATT
>NZ_WHOA01000170.1 GCF_013141715.1 Paenibacillus phytorum
GCGATCGGCCACACGCCGAATACGGGCTTCTTAGGCGGGCAACTGCCAACCGATGAGCTCGGTTATCTGCAAGTCATTCCGGGCACATCCCAAACCGCCATACATGGCGTTTTCGCCTGCGGCGACGTGCAGGACCGCATTTACCGCCAAGCCATTACGTCGGCAGGCAGCGGCTGTATGGCCGCGCTGGATGCAGAAAGGTTCTTGTCCGAGCAGCACGCTTAATATTTTCGCATAACGAATCAATCAATCATTCTTAAGGGAGGCATATGCCATGTCAGTTCAACCGATAACAGATGCTACTTTCCAAAATGAGACCGCAGCGGGCACTGTGCTCGTCGATTTCTGGGCGCCTTGGTGCGGATCTTGTAAAATGATCGCTCCGGTACTGGACGAACTGTCCGCCGAGATCGGCGATAAAGCCAAAATCGTAAAAATTAACGTAGACGATAATCCGGAATCCGCGGCCAAGTACAACGTCATGAGTATCCCCACCCTGTTAATATTCAAAGACGGGCAAGTCGTGAACCAAATAGTCGGAGTGCAACCGAAAGATCGATTGAAGGCGGCTATCGAGCAGGCCTGAGAGTCAGAAAAAAACACCCATACACCATGTTAAACCTAATCGCCCAGCGGATACGGGCTAAAATCCAGGAGGAAACTCATGAAAATTGTAGTGATCGGCGGCAGCGGACTTATCGGCAAAGGACTCGTACAGAACCTGAACAATCTCGGGCATGAAGCGGTGGCGGCTTCCCCGTCCCTGGGCGTCAACTCGGTAACGGGCGAAGGGCTGGCTGCGGCGCTGGCCGGCGCGCAAGTCGTCGTCGACGTCACCAACTCGCCTTCGTTCGAAGAGCAAGCGGTGCTGACGTTCTTCGATACGTCGACCAAGAATCTGCTGGCCGAGGCGGCGAACGCGGGCATGCAGCACTATATCGCCCTATCGATCGTCGGCACGGACCGTTCGCCCGGAAATGCTTATTTCAACGCCAAGGTCTCCCAAGAGAAGCTGATCCAAGCTTCCACGATTCCTTACACGATCGTCAGAGCGACGCAGTTCTTCGAATTTGCCGGCACCATCGCCTATACGGCGACGGAAGGTCAAACCGTCCGTTTGCCGTCCGCCGCCATGCAGCCGATTGCGGCCGCGGATGTGAGCGCGGCTTTGGCCGAATACGCGCTGGCGGAGCCCGTGAACGGCATTGTCGACCTGGCCGGACCCGAGAAGATCGGGATGGACGAGTTCGTCCGCCAATCCTTGAAGGCGGTTGGGGATAATCGCGAGGTCGTCACGGACAACGAGGCAGGCTACTTCGGCGGGCAAGTGAACGATAGCGCGCTCGTTCCTGCGGACGACAGCAAAGCGCGTATTGCGCCGACCCGTTTGGCGGATTGGCTCGCGCGCTCCTGATTGCAATATCTGGGAGACATATGGAATATCATGAGCAGGCTGCCAAATAGGCAGCCTGTTGTACTCTAACGGAGAACATTTGGGTAACCTTTAATGGAAAGCACGTACGAAGTTTGTTGAACTCCCTCGGTACAATTTAATTTTCTCGCGAATGCTCGCTTATTCGCAGGATTCCGCCCCTTTTATAGGGGGGGAAGTCAGGAAGTTCGACCCGTTTAAAGACGTTGGCGACATGAGGGCGTACTGAAATAGAGGGGGAGGTTGTCGCCCCAGACATTTCCAGATACTGCACGCATTCTCCACGCCTTCCTTGGAGTTTTCACTCCCATGTCTCAACGGGTCATTGTCCTCTCATTCGTTACGCCTGTCCAAGGAGTGAAGGCCGGTCTTGCTATCGTTACGGGTCGGTGCCCTTTGGTTCAATGTATCCGGTACTCCGTGCTTTCTTTTTGAAATCCTGCGAATAAGCCAATCTATGTGCAACGCAATGGTTGTTTAAGCAGCTTGCTGAAGAGGCAGTGTTTTATGAGGGATGTACGCCTGACCGGTGCGTGCCATACCAACTAAAATTCGGGCGAGTTTACCACATAGCTTCATAATCTTAATTGAGCGAATTTTCTCCTGCCATCCAGGACAAAATAAAATTGACTGATAACTCAATGGTACTTGGCGGTTTAGTTTACAGATAAACATGCCAACCATCGGCATCTGTCATCTACATTACATTGTTCTGCCGTTTTACACAATTTCAAAAATAAAATAGAGAACTGTAAACTACATTACAGAACTCCGATTTTTTTAGAATTATAATCAAGCTACATTCGATATTGGAGGTTTCAGAATGATGAGCAACCAAAATTTAACCAAACAACTGGAAGTGGCCACACAGCAGTTTAAGGCCAATGCACCGATTGAAGCGCAGATCAAGATCGGTCAAATGATTGAGGAACTTCAGAAATCGGGGATCGCTTCTGGGAAGCAACCAGGCGAAAAGGCGGTGGACTTTAAATTAACAAACGCACTAGGCCGGGATGTAGTTTTATTTGAAGAGCTCGCGAAAGGGCCGGTTGTGCTGGTCTTCTATCGCGGCGGATGGTGTCCTTTTTGCAATATGCAATTAAAGGCTTACCAGCAGATATTGCCGGAAATCCAAGCGATAGGAGCGCAGCTTATAGCGATTAGCCCGCAAAAGCCGGATCATTCGTTATCCCTTCAGGAAAAAGAAGGATTGGAATTTCAAGTCCTTAGCGATCCGAACGGCTTGGTAACGGCCAAGTACAATCTGCTCTTCGATGTTCCGCAGGGAGTAAGGGAACTCATGGAAGGTATCGGAGTCGATCTTGCGGAGTACAACAATACCTCGAAATGGGTTTTGCCGGTTCCGGCTACTTTCATGATTGATGAGAGCGCCATTATTCGCTCCGCTTATGTCAATCCGAATTTCATGCAGCGTCAAAGCCCGGAGGAAATTTTGCGAGAGCTAAAAAAACTGTAACGATTTTTGCATCATACATTTGTGAGCAGAATAATCGATTATGGTAAAAACAAGTCTGAAGAAGCGATGCTTAGTATTGGATATCCGTGGGCGGAGCGAGCAGCTGAAGCAGATTAATGAGGCAGACGCAGGCGGTTGTTGTACATGGGGCAGCTATGCATCTATATTAAATGTTAGTTAAGAAGGAGAATATAACATGACAATGACCAAGGAAGAAATTTTGAAAGCTTATCGTTTTCGGCATGCTAGCAAGGCATTTGATGCCAACAAAAAGATTTCGGATGAAGATTTTCACTTTATTTTGGAGACAGGAAGACTGTCTCCAAGTTCATTTGGCTTCGAGCCGTGGAAGTTTGTCGTGATCCAGAATGCAGCTCTTCGCGAAAAATTGAAACCTGTATCTGGCGGTGCCACGGGACAACTGCCCACTGCCAGCCATTTTGTAGTTATATTGGCCAGAAGAGAAGAAGGCTTACGGCCTGACTCGGTTCACGTGAACAAAATGTGGAAAGACATTCATCATATGCCTGAAGAAGTTGTGCAAGATTGGTACGATTTCTACAAATTCTTCGTCGAAACAGAACTCGAAGATAATGACCGTCTCATTTTTGAATGGTCAATCAGACAAACCTATATAGCATTGGGAAACATGATGACAGCCGCGGCTCAAATCGGTATTGATTCTTGTCCGATCGAAGGTTTTGATAAAAAGCAGTTGACCGCTATTTTACAAAATGAGGGTATCATTAACGGCGACGATTTCGGTGTAGCCTGTATGGTCGCTTTCGGATATCGTCAAAAGGATCCCAAACGTCCACAAACAAGACAACATCTCGATGAGATTGTTGAGTGGCGATAAACTTAAGATGATATTTCTCGGCATCAGGGGACATGTTTCGCTAACAGGTGCTCAAGTTTAAGAATGGGGTTGCTGCGGGTGCGGCAACTCCTTTTTTATGGTGCTAACGGGTAGGATTCTTTGGGGGATTGTGAAAAAACATTTTAGTACAAGAATGTAACGGCCGCTCACAAGAAATGCCTGAGCCGTCGTCAGTGACTGTCATTATAATATCTTCGCCAATTCTGACGGCTGAGATCTCAATGCGCCCCCTGGTAGCTTTTCGTATTTATCCCGTGCGTGAGGGCGTCGTTCTTATGTTGTCAAGAATAACAATGGAGTCATCCCAATTCTATCCATGGCGACAAAAAGACCTGACACAATAAAGAAGCTGCTTTAAGATTGGCTGCAAAATATAACAACGCTAAAAGAAAGAAAATGCCATTTATTTGGGATTTCATCAATTTAAGAAAAGGGAGCGTTTGATTTAACATGGCACAAGTTCTATACATTACTGCTAATCCAAAATCAATTGAAAACTCAGTTGGTCATCGAGTAGGACAAGCTTTTCTTAAAGCTTATTGCGAAACTCATGCAAATGATGAGATTCAGGAAATAAATTTATATGAAGAGGAATTTCCAATCGTAGATCGCGATATCCTTAACAGTTGGGAGAAAATGCGTCGAGGGGGAATGCCATTTTCAGAGTTGAGTCAAGTCGAGCAGCAAAAAATCAATGCTTTAAATCAATTTATAGATCGAGTAACGAGCGCTGATAAATACGTATTTGTATCTCCTATGTGGAACTGGAGTATTCCACCACGATTAAAAGAATTTATCGATTCCATTGTGGTGGCCGGAAAAACATTTCATTACACCGAAAATGGTCCTGTCGGACATTTAATGGATAAAAAAGCCATTCATATTCAAGTTAGCGGCGGTATTTATTCGCAAGGACCTTTAACGAAATTGGATCATAGTCACCCGTATTTAAAACAAGTGCTTAACATCATAGGTATTCATAATCTAGAAGTATTATATGTGGAAGGACATGATTTTGACCGAGAGCGAGCAGATGAAATTATTCGCAAGGGTATATCGGATGCAGAAAAGCATGCGATGACTTTTTAATCACGATGTCGATTTCGCCCCCCAGCTCGTGGCGCTGTTTCCGAGTGCGGAGCACTGCTCGTCGTCGTCGGCCAGAAGGGATTTTTCGAACGGGAAATGGTAAATGGCCCTACTTTGCACGACGGAGCCGGTCTCGCTTCCATTAGATGATCCAGTCCGGATGATCCTCATGGTGCTTGCTTGTTCATTGGATAATTGACGACAACCATGGACTGAACTAATAGGTAACGATAGTATCATGAAGAGCAGGCTGCCGGCATTTCCGGGAGCCTGTTCAACTATCGGACAGTATTATTTAGGAACAATCTTATCTGAGATTACAAAGTAGTGGTTTTACTCAAGCGGATAATCATAGCGAATGAAATCCTTGTAATTGCCAACCTTATCATAGAGCTAACGAGCTGTGGTATTGTCTTGACGAGTATGCCAGTAGAATCGGGAAGCGTTATTTTCTCGCGCCGATTGCGCTACCCGTTCAATGAGTGCCCGAGCCACCCCATGCCCCCGGGAAGCCTCGTCGACGAATAGATCTTGCAGATAGCAGGCATCTTCCATCCAGATAGTGCGATGGAACTGGTATTGGGCTATACCGACCAAATTTCCTTGTAAGTGCGCGCCAAAACCATATATACCGAAAAATCACATCCGTAATGTGAAATATTTCGCAGAAGGATTCGTCTCATT
>NZ_WHOA01000171.1 GCF_013141715.1 Paenibacillus phytorum
GCGATCGGCCACACGCCGAATACGGGCTTCTTGGGCGGGCAGCTGCCAACCGATGAGCTCGGTTACCTGCAAGTCATTCCGGGCACATCCCAAACCGCCATACCTGGCGTTTTCGCCTGCGGCGACGTGCAGGACCGCATTTACCGCCAAGCCATTACGTCGGCAGGCACCGGCTGTATGGCCGCGCTGGATGCGGAACGGTTCTTGTCCGAGCAGTACGCTTAAAATTTTCGCATAACGAATCAACCAATCATTCCTAAGGGAGGCATATGCCATGTCAGTTCAACCGATAACAGATGCTACTTTCCAAAATGAGACCGCAGCGGGCACTGTGCTCGTCGATTTCTGGGCGCCTTGGTGCGGACCTTGTAAAATGATCGCTCCGGTACTGAACGAACTGTCCGCCGAGATCGGCGATAAAGTCAAAATCGTAAAAATCAACGTGGACGATAATCCTGAATCCGCGGCCAAATACAACGTCATGAGTATCCCCACCCTGTTAATATTCAAAGACGGGCAAGTCGTGAACCAACTCGTCGGGGTGCAACCGAAAGATCGATTGAAGGCGGCCATCGAGCAGGCCTGAGTCTGAACAATCCTTTAGGTGAACCTATTACTTTGTCCGAAGAGTTAGCTAAAGGCCCGGTCATTCATATTTTTATCATGATGAATGGTACCCGTATTGTAACATGCAGTTAAGGGCATATGAACGTATCATGGGAGATATACGAGCATTTGGCACCAGTTTGATTTGATTAGTCCTCAAACTCCCGATCATTCTCTTTCCATGAAAGAAAAACATGAATTATGCTTTCATGTCTTGAGCGATCCTGGTAATAAAAAGGCAGGTTGCGTTATTGCATTAACTCGGCAACGCTTCGCTTTATTCCGAAAGAGGATCTGAAGAAGGAAGGATACGGGGAAATACCTTCACTTGTTTGAAAATGATTCTTCGAAGGACTAAGTTTTATGAGATCCGCAGTCCGCAGTGTCCCAAAAATAATGAAGAAGGTGCGTGAAGAAATGGAAGCACGATTGAACTTAACACACAAAATAGGTCAAGGGATTTCACCTCAACAGTTCATGGATGACATGCAGATTCGGGCAATAGAAATCAATAATATCCCGAATACCAAAGAGGAGTTGATCTCCATTTACGAGAATTTCACATGGACGCAAGAAGATCAGAAAGTATTCTTTACCGCTTTAAACAATCGCTCCGACCTGCACTGTTTGATTCTATGCACAGATTGGTGCCCGGACGTCATCTGGAACGTCCCCATACTGTTTCGAGTGATGGAGCAGAGCCGCATTACGACTGAAGTGTTGCTCATGGAAGAGCATCTGGAAACCATGGATCTCTTTCTCACAGATGGCGGGCGAAATCAGCCGATCGCGGTTTTCTTGAATGCGTCCGGAGATGTTCTAGGCAGATGGGGAGCGCGTCCAGCCTATATTCAGGCCGTGATGGATCGGTTTAAAAAGAACAATCCAGATAAACAGGAAGCCGATTATAAGGAGAAATTGAACCAAACATATCGAGAGATCGGCGAGCTCTATCA